>NZ_NFHZ01000004.1 GCF_002161555.1 Barnesiella sp. An55
ACCCATCTCAGCGAGCTTAGGGTTTTGATGTATCTGGAAGAACTAAGAACTATTAAAAAAGAGATACAGGACACGTTGAATGGGTATTATGAGCCAGACTCCGATGAGGATAAATTGAAACGGACACAGTTGGTGATGAACCGGGTTCGGGCCAGGATGCTCCTCAATATGGCAAGTGACCCTCAAGTATTTGGGAAGATTCTTGATTGCCTGATGATATCGCCTCGTGAAATTCGTAAGATAGCCAAAGACATCATCGTTCTCAAAAAAGATATCCCCAAGGATATCCCGGGCATTAACCTTATTCGGTTTACCGTGGGTATAACCCCCGACGATAGCAAAGAGGTTCGACTGCAAAAACTCTTGGCGTATAATGCCATGTCAACGAAAGAAGAGTTGGACGAAGAGTATGCCGATAAAGATTATAGTGTTGATGACATCATATCGGGCGAAGAGGAGTTTTGTGCAACGGTCTCGGATGTGTTGACAAAACATATTATTGAGTTCTGGATAGATTATTTGAACTCTTCTATCTCGGCTCTTGGGAAATACCTTCCGTTTACCGAAGAGATTGTACTTATGTATCAAACCCTTTTGCAAAAGTTGGGTGTCAAGAAACGGATATCGGAGAATATTGCCCGGTATGATAAGATGTTTGAAACCAAAGAACGACTCAATGCAATTGCCGACTATGCTTCACTTGAACTGAACAATTTTATATCGACTGTTGGCCGCAGGTATATGTCGGAAGAAAATTTGAAAGAGATTTCAGAGAAGGCATTGAGATGCAATGTAAACCTTGATCTTACAGCCCAAGGCATTGAAGCTACGCGTAAGAAACAACCGGTTGTAGATGCATTGAATGCTTTGGATGAGTCTTTTGATATCATGCGCAAGCCGGGCTTTAACGAGTCCGATATGCAAACCTTGCGGCGTTTGCCTTTGTGGGATAATTTCCAGCGTTGGCAGAACCTTTTGTTGATAGGCCTGCTTCTGGCCAGTGGAGTCTCTACCAAAGATCCTGCCGAGAATCAAGCCGTGAAAGAATTGATAGAAAAAATAAATTTGTTATATTCATAATGTCATGATAGCAGGGAAAAAGAAACTGTGTTATGTCGAGGTGTCGGACTTTACCAACATTCAAGGGGTTGGAAATGATCCGATGTATAAGAGATACAACAGTGTATATGCAATTGTCAAGCAGCATATAGATGAGCCTTATCATTCGTTCCTGGCCGAGCCTGAATATTCGGCCGAGGATGATCGAGTCTATTGGTACACCGAGGAGTGGGGATATGATCTTGCACCGATCAAGATAACCGATCTGGATCCTGAGGCACGTCAAATGGCCGAACGAAAGTTGACAAACATTGTCAATCACTATAAACAGGCGATAGCTTCGCTTTCGGGCGAAACGAAACGGATACTCGAATCGGCCATCAAGTTTGTAAATGTCGATTTCGTATATTGCATTGGCGATAGGTTGGTACTTGCCGTATGGGGTATGGAGCCCGATATTCATCGGCACAATGCCACGGGTGTTATCATGCATGAACTGGATTTGACCGAGTATCACACTATCGTTTTTGATCCCGGTAAGCATGGAGCATTGATAAATAAGTTCGACGCCAAGGTGAAAAGGCGTAAGGGCGGTAAGTTGACGTCCAAAGACTTGCCTAAAATCAAGGCTCAGGAAGGGTTTGAACTTGAAGGGTGGAACCCCGATCCCATAGGTGTGTTGGTAAACGAGGATTTGACTTTCGTGGCCCGTTACCGCGAGATAGAAAAACCCAAATGCAACGTATGTTTTGTAGCTGGCGAGAATTGTACCATAACGGGTACTGATACTTTACAGGTAGAGCGGGGTACTATCTTGTCGGAAGACCAAATACCTCAGGTTACGGCTCGCGAAGGATTCGAGTTTACCGGGTGGGACCGGGATCCTCATGAGGCAATTGACGAGGATACTACGTTCCATGCCGTTTGCCGAGAGAGTACATCGCACACATGCCACATTCGGTTTATATCGGATGGCAATTGCGAACTTATGGGGCCGCTCGATTTCGATATTCCGCAAGGCGGGTTTATATCCAGTGAGCAGATTCCCGATATTCAATGTAATCCCGGCTATCGATTTGCCGGATGGTCGGCCGATATTACTGCTGCGGTTACAGGCGATATGCAGATATATGCCAAGTGCGAAGCGTTGGAAGAGGATAATATTCATGTCAATTTTGATGCTGGAGACTACGGCACGATGGAGGGGACCTCGTCCTATTTGTTGCCTCGAGGCTCAAAGCTCCTGAACTCCCAAGTCCCGCAAGTGAAACCCTATTCGGGATATAAGTTTGTAGGGTGGGATATCAATCCTTTGGAATCGGCTTTGGACAATGATATCACTTTCCAAGCTGTTTATAAAGAGCGACGTCCCTGGTGGAAGGGGCTGTGGCCCTTGTCGTGGGGCTGCTTGTGGAAGTTCCTCTTGTTCCTGCTCCTCTTGTTGTTATTCTTATACCTCTTGTCGTTGTTGAGAGGATGCGATGGTTCGGTACTTTCGCCTGGCGATGTAGAGAATGGTCCGGCCTTGGTAGATATTGGCGACTCTACAAGTGATCAGTTCAGGGATAATCCCGGTTTTGCCGATGACGGGCAGATAGGCGACGTTCCCTCCACGCCAATCGATGAGCCCGATTTGGGTGAGGATGTCGATCCCGGTAATGGCGATAGCGAGTATCATGTGGGCATATTGCCTGCCGATCCTTCGATACCGCCAATCGACAATCCCGACAATCCTCAGGGACCGCAGATTATACCCAATATAATCAATGTCTTTTTTACCGACGATAATGCCAATTTGAATGCGTTTGCCAAAGATTTCAGAAGCATCTATCCCGATACGCAGAAGTACAAGCTCGATTATGACGACCTGGTAAAACGCGTCAGCATCATGATGCCGGTCGAGGAGCGTGAGGCCATGAAGCGGGAGATTGAGCGGCGATTGGGAGAAAAGTATTCATTTTTCATTGTCGATGAGTATGCGATACAGCAAAATGCGGCGGTAGTGAAGCGCACCTCTGAGGCTGATGCCGGTTGGCATTTGTTGGCTGTAAATGCGCCCAAAGCCTGGACCATCACTATAGGGAATCCCGAGATTACGGTTGCCGTGGTCGATGATGGTTTCGATACTACCCATGATGCACTCAAAGACAAGATTGTCTCACCGTATAACGTTTATACCAAATCACGGGAACTCACCAATGGTTCGGGACATGGTACCCATACTGCCGGACTGGCCGTGGGACTGGTGCGTGAGGATGGTAAGGCCGGTGGCCTGGCTCCCGGTTGTAAGTTGATGCCGGTCCAGGTGTTCGATGGAGAGACCAGTTCCCTCTCGGCCGAGATAAGTGGCATTGCTTATGCCATTCACAATGGAGCCGATGTAGTGAACATCTCGATGGGGTGCAGTTATGCCGGGTACCGCGATGTCCCGGCCGAAGAGCAGCTCGAGATTGCCAAGCAAAAGGGCAAGGTAGAGGAGCTTCTTTGGAAGCGCGTTTTCAGAATGGCTCAAGAGAGAAAGACCATACTGGTTTTCTCGGCCGGAAACGACAACGTAGTCTCGTACCTGAATCCGCAGAACCGACATGACAGCCTCATTATTGTTACAGCCGTGGATAAAAATCTGAATAAGTCGATCTTCAACAACGATGGCGCAGGTTCCAACTACGGGTTGGGCTCCAAAGTGGCTGCTCCGGGGTCCGAGATATACAGCACTGTTCCCGTCAATGACTATGCCATGATGCAGGGCACCTCGATGGCTGCACCTATCGTGACAGGAGTAGTAGCGTTGCTCAAGAGTATAAACCCCGATATTACGGGAGGTGAAGCTATCGATATACTCAAGCGATCGGGCCGACGATTGTCCGATTCCTCGTTAGGTCCCTTGGTGCAAGCCGATCGGGCGTTGGCCCTCTTGCAGTCTGGCTCTTTGCCTGGCGACGGCGATAGCGATAGTGGTATCGGAAGCGGGGGCGATGACAGAAGCGGAGGTGATGACAGAAGCGGAGGCGATAGAGGAAGTGGAAATGAGAATGATTGGGGCAGTGACCCTGCTAATCGGGATGACGGGCATTCCGGAGGCGGAGATACAGCAAAAGACTACTCGGATATCTTCCGGCAAATAGCCGAACACCAACGGGCAATTGTCGATTTAATCAAGAAACTACCCCCCGAAGAACAGGAAAAATACAAATAGGATCATATAAAGCAGAGATTATGTATAAAAACTTAAAATTCTCGTGGGCGCACATTGTGGCCTTTTTAGCCTTGATAGGTATAGGCTATGTCTCTTTTGTTGGGCTAACATATGCTATCGACGATGGATTTCTCAAGCCGATGCTTGGTACATTGGCTATTTTGATTGTCTTGATACTTTGGTTTATCGGGGCACAACAATTGAAAGGTATTGATAATGATTTCGATTTCGGCAAATGCATTTGGTGGGAACGTTTTTTGGTATTCACTTCACCGTTGATACTTGTGGCCTGCCTCATTCCCTTCAATCATGCCATGAATGTGGCCAGCGAAAGCAAGCGGATAGAAGAGACGTTCAAGCGAGCCATTGATTCTTCTACAAAATTGTTTGATGATTATGATGCCTATGCCGAACAGCGCATCGACAATTATGCCGATTTTCTGAAGCGGGTCAAACAAAATAAAGATATACAGCCTACCCTGTATCAAGAGATCGGTTTCGACGGGACCAGCGACAATAAAAAGGTTGCGATGGAGGTAGAAGCTCTCACCTTGCAATTGACGGCAAATTATGACAGCCTGAATGTGGTAGCGCGAGAGTGGATTGACCGAGCCAATCAAAAGACCAGTGTATGGAATGTCTTCCTGGTGGGTAACATCAAGGAGATCGAGGCTTCGATTTTGGAGTGGAGCTCCAGCCTCAACAAATTCTCGAGTGTAATCCTATCGACCGAAAAGATGGAGGAGACTGAGGTGCGACCCTTCGATGCCGATGAGACACACCTCCGTGCAATTATCGGCGATTTGGACAGCTTGAGCAATATCTATAAGCCCGAGAATCGAGAGTTCACGATCAATTACTATATCATTATATGGGCAGTGGTGTTCTATCTGTTGTTGATGTTCCCATATTTCATTCAGGAGCGTAATGGCGTGAGTACCTATACCTTGTTTGGCCGTCGATTTATGGATATAGGCATCGATACTTCCCGGGGAAAAGGTCCCAAATCTTTTGACCCGATAGAAAAGAAGCATGAGGTTACTCATATTGAAATAGATATGTCTTCTCCCATATCAGGCGAGACCCATTCGGAAGATACCCCGTATGAAGTTGATGAGTCGGCATTGACCAAAGAGGAACGGCGTCGGCGCCGAGAAGAAAGACGAGCTGCCAGAAATAAGGAGAATGAATCTTTGTAAATGATAAATATTATATACACACATGGATAAACAGAACATATTTGACAACATAGAGCAATACTCTCCCGAGGATATTGTCCGTTTGATCAAACAAGGAGTTGTGACCCAAGAGGAGTTGAAGAATCCTGACAATACCGGGGGATACTATTCGGCCGAGGTCAGGAATAAAGTTGATGTACTGCTTCGTAGTGCAGAGCCTAATGACTGGGCTGCAGCGCAACAGGCGGGTACGGTAGAGGCTTATCAGCGTTATCTGGAAGCCTATCCTGCCGGGGCACATAGAAAGGAAGCCGAGGAAGCTATTCTTCGTTGTCGTCAAGATAACGAGGATCAGGTTTGGAAAAAGATTGTAGCAACCAATACAATAGAGGCTTATCAGCGTTATTTGGATGACTATCCCGATGGGGAGCATCGGGATGAAGCCCGGGATAAAAAGGAGAAATTGAGAGAAGCTGCGTCGTCGGCCGAAGATAAACGGGTTTGGGATGCGGTCGATAAAGACGATATTGATGCGGTGCGAAAGTTCATGAAGAACAATCCCCAAAATATCTATTGCAAGGAAGCTCAGGAGCTAATCAACGACAGCATCAATAGCAGTTATTTCGATTATACCGTAGAGGAGCTGTTGCACGATATTGATCAAGTGGTGACCGATAAGACGATTTCAGATCCTCAGCTGCGTATGTATGAGCTGATTAAAAAGGCGTTGGACGATAAGAAGGGCAAGATTGAGGTTGACGATATACTCGATATCATAGAACTTGACAATAATCGGCTCCCTTCGTTGGTTATAAGCCGTCTGATACAGGATAGTTATTTCTCTTATGAGGATTTGGAGGATCTGGGTATCAGTCGAGAGTTCGTTCGGCAGTTGGCAAAAAATACCCAGGGAGCCAAGTTTGAAGCATCGGATAGCCCGTTGAATATCGATCGGGTATCGACCGAGCTGTATTTTTGGGGTATCCCGTCGTCGGGCAAGACGTGTGCCTTGGGTGCTATCCTGCGAGTGGCCGGTAGTGGTACCGTGGCCAGAACGATGATGATGGATCCCAACTGTCAGGGGTATGATTATATGAACAGGCTTCCCCAGTGTTTCGATTCCTTTAATGGAGTAGCGATTCTTCCGGGAGGAACTCCGGTTGCTTCGTCATACGAGATGGGATTTGATCTGATCGATGACAAGCATAAACGGCATCCGATTACCTGCATCGACTTTGCCGGTGAGTTGATTCGGTGTATGTACAAGAAAATAAGTGGAAAACCTCTGACCATCCAGGAACAAAAAGCTTTACAGGATTTAACGGATGTACTGGGAGGTAAAGATGAGAACGGGAATACGATGGGAAACCGCACGAAAAACCGCAAAATCCATTTCTTTGTGGTGGAGTATGGTGCCGAGAACCGGATGTACGAGGGGCTGCCTCAGCGAAATTATTTGGATGCTACCTTACAATATATCGATCAGATGGGTATATTCAAGACCAATACCGACGCCATCTTTCTTATTGTGACGAAGGTCGATAAGATAAAGGCTCGCAATGACGAGGAGCGTAACCGCTTGTTACTCCAATATATTAAGGAAAAGTATGCGGCGTTTTATGGTGGTCTTGAGCAGATATGCATCACCAATCGTATTAACGGCGGTATCGTACGGGTTTTGCCCTTTTCGGTAGGAACGGTATGTTTCCAGGACCTGTGCAAGTTTGATGCCCGGTATGCAGAATCGATAGTCGATATAATTCTAAAGCGCAGTCATGGAGAAGCAACTGGGAAAATTGGTTTTTTGAGTAGAATATTTAAAGGATAATCGAGATGGAACAGATTGGGAAAATAGGTATGATGGTAGGACGTGTGAGTGCAGGGGCCGAACTCTTGCATGCTACACCTTCGGCCAAACGGTGGGAAAATTATTTTATGGACCCGCGAAATGATCTTAAGGAGATTCAGGCTACAGCAAAAGATGGCGTCTATTTTGTCGATTTTATCTGCTATGGCGACAAGGTGGCCCTGTATGTGATTTGCCGAGTGATTGCCGGGCGTGCAGGCGATTGTGTGATGGCCATGATAACGATACCTTGTAACGTGGCTATTCCGGGGGAGGAGTTGGCCTATATTATTGACAAGACCAAGGAAGAGTTGGGTAAGACTCAACTCGATTTTAAGGCGTTTGACCAATTGTGCGATACGGAATATAAGCTATTGACTGCACCTCCTTATGTGAATAGTAGTTCGTTTAGCCGTCAGCAGTATGCCTACCAGTTGTATGGTCGAGGTACCGACTATCAGTTGAAAGAGATTCTCTCCAAGAATCTGTTCAATCCTTGCTACAATGGCTATAAGGCTGTGTTCTTGATAGACAAAGCCAGTTTGGATGTAATGACTCCCGTGGAAGGTGTTGTAGAATTGCAACAGAGTCAGGTGGGGCGGTATGCTGTCTTGAAATACCCCGTGGGCTACCGTTATAAGTTGACGATTAATGGGCAGGCGTTCACCGCCGATTATCCTGCAAAGTTGGGCGATACCGTTACGATAACGGCCTCGCGGGAAAGTTTTGTAGCCCAATCGATTTCGGTAACCATCAACTCGCAGAGTGAAGACCCCACGTCGCAACTCAATGCGATTAAATGGAAAACCATCATTAAATTATCTATGTTTGAGGTATTGGATCAGGAAAAAGGTACCCCATTAAAAGATATTCAGGTTCGGATTGGTGATACTGAAATAAAGCCCGAGGGCACTCCTGTTCTCGAAAGTGTGTTGCAGAATAACCCCACTGTAACAATCGAGTGTAAGGGATATAATACCGGGACGTTCTTTTATAATACCTTGAGAGAGAACCAGCAAAGAGGACGGAAGATAAAACTTACCCGGGCTCCCAAGACCTATACCTATGTGGTCGATAACCGATTGGAAGAGGGGCGCAAGATAACATTTGCCATAGAGGATGCCCGTTTTGATATTAAGCGTTCGCCTTTGGCTTACTATGAGGTAGAACCCTCGACTCTCAATAGCGAAAAGATTTATCTGAGGCGGAGAAAACAGCGGTTGACCAAATCGCAACTGTATGTAATCTTGCTGATATCGATAGTAGTCTTCCTTTTGGGCGGCTGGGCCGGTTGGGGCCTCAGCGGAGTGATAGCTAAATACCAACAACGAGAGACTGTTGAAACCTATGCTGTAAAGACTCAATCCAATGATCCTGCTCGTGCCGAGAAGTCGGGAAGTTCCACCTCTGATGCAGAAAAAGAGCAGGCAGATACAAAACAAAAGATTAAGGAGTTGCTGAAAAATACTCTATGGAGCAGATCTGAATTTAAGGAAGCTGGCTATGAAAACCTCTATGATGCATTGAATGGATATGATTTTACAATTGTATTGGCGATATACAATTCTTTGGGCGTTGACCCTGATTCTGTGGGCAAGACTTGGCGTAGCATCATAGAGAACATGACAGAAATAAATGCTAAAGGCATTAACGTGACTCGTGATCCCATAGGAAATGCGGGGGCAATCGATCTAATTCAGTATAATAATATTTTGAAAGATATTTTGAAAGCTAAGCCTAAGCCATCCACTGGTGGCAGTTCTTCCAAGAAAGATGGAGCTAAGAATTCTCCTGCTAAGCCCGTGAAACCTGAGACTCCGCAGAAGAAAGAAATAGGTGGCCTTGAATAACGAAAGGACAATTATGAATAAGACATTGATAAAGACGGCTATTCTGATATTTTCGGTGGCCTTGTGCGTATATGGGGTGCTTCATTGGAAGCATACGGTGGTAGATCCGCCCCGGGAACTCGAGTTTGAAAATGCTCACGACCAGGCCTTGCAATCTTCGATAGAAGAGATGGAGCAATCCAGCGATTTTGAGTCGGTGTATAACGAGTGCCTCTACAAGCTCAGGCGTTATGAGCAAGAGTCGTTGATAAGTGACGATATGCGTATTCGCAGAACCGAAGATCTGCTCAATGCCTATCTGCCCAAGTTTATGCTTCGATGCGGTAAGGCTTTTGAGAGATCGGAGTGGGATGAACCCGATTGGAGCCACCGTTTCATGCGGCAGAGAATTGCTTCGATAAAGGAGATGAAAAAGAGTGATGGCAGTCCTATCATAGAACCGTCGTCGAAGTTTGTCTCGCAGATGGATGGTGTGCTCAAGATTCTCGACAAGTACGATGCAGCTTGGGCGGTTGCCCGGCAAACCTCGTTCTACTCGATCGCTCGCACCAAGGACCTTGTCAGTCAAGCCAATATATATAAGAGCGATTCGCATTTGAAGAATTGTAGTGCCTTGATGTCGGCTCTTGATGAGCTGCCGGTCCAAATCAAAACCAGTCATTTGCACTATCTGGATTACTCGGCCCGGAATCTCTCTTGTGCGGGATTGGAGTATTACGACAATTTTAGTCAAAAGTTATCCAATCTCTACAATGTCAAGATCAGGGAGTATGAGACCTATTACAACTCCACTTCCGAAACGGCTGCTGTGAGATCGATTCTGCTCGACAAGCAGTATAGCTATCTGAAAACCTATTCGGAGTATGTGATGAATGTATTCCACTTCGATTCGTGGGATGAGTATGTGGCACAAAATGAAAAGGTATATAGCTATTTTGATAAATGTGTGGGTAACGATGGCCGGATAGACAACTTGAAAAGCACTCAAAGACAGGCTCTGAAGGACCAGTCGGACTTTGATGCGGCAAGATACCGGTATTATTAAAAAAAAGAGATTGTTATGAAGAAGATATTTGTGATATGCTTGTGTATTGTCCTTTGTGCAGGAACCCGTACGATGGCCAAAAAGGATAAAGTTACGGTTAATGTTCCTATTGAAAAGTGGGATGGGCTGCGCAATGAAAAGGAGGCTTTGCTCGATTCGGTAACCCGGTTGAACGATACGATTGCCAGTTACCGGCAACAACTGTTGGTCGATGCCGATAAGATGGCCCAATTGAGTGCCGATGCCGATTCGATGAGTCGTGTTATCGACAAGTTGCAGTTGTTGGAGTCGAGGCGGGTGAACGACTCGATTGCATTTGTCGAGGATAGCCTGCGGTTGCACCAGCAATACCAAAAGCGGGAAGCCGAAGTAGCTGAACAGCTGCATCAGGCCGAATTGAAATCGGCCAGGGCCGATACGATTGCCATTCAGATGATGATTACCTATCTCGACCTCAAGTGCAAAGAGTCGCGGGTGATTGCTCTGCGTCAGAACTTCCAGAGCATAGCCAACGATACTCTCAAGCGGGATTATAAGGAGATAGACAATATTCTGGCTCTATATACCGAGACTTATCAGAAGGTGAAGTCGTTGGCGCAAGACGAGTTGAAGACAAAGAAAATAGCCTCGGCCACATCGTCACTGACCCGGGATATTGCCATCGATGATTATAAAAAGAGTCTTGATGATCTCGATTATGTGAAGAAATACTATCGCAATCAGGAGAATACGAGTCCCTATTTGAATCAGATGCTGGATATTTCGTATAAGGCCTTGAAGGAAAAGGATATTGAGCTGCTGAATAAGATTCTGGAACTGTGACGGTATGACAACGGATTCGAAAGACTGGATATTGATTGTCAATGGGGAACCAAAGCCTTGGCCCATAAAGGATTATCTCGATCGTGAGATAACAATCGATCTCAACTGGGGCATCGATACAACCATTTACAAATCGGAACCGCTTACCTTTTGTGTGTCGAGACTATTGGACGGAGTTAAGGTTGAGGGGGTTACTGTCGATATGGAAAATCGTGTCGTCAAGTGCGAAATCCCCATAGAGGAACGCTCGAAAGATGTGAAGGTCATTGTCGATTGGAGTGCACTGAAAAAGAGTATAAAGAGCGACCTTAAGGCGGAGGTGGACGGCAAACCGATGCCTGTGAAGAAGGAAGCAAGAAAAATTGGAGGTTTAGAATAAATGTAGAAGAATATGATAAACATAGATATAGACTTACAGATTTTATTTATAGCCAACGTAGTAACCTTTATTCTGTATGGGCTTGACAAACGCCTGGCAGAATGTGGCAGATGGCGTATTCCCGAGTTCATACTGCTCCTGTTTGCCTTCTTGGGTGGAGCGTTTGGTGCCTTGTGCGGCATGATTCTCTTCAGGCACAAAACGAAGCATAAGGTTTTCAAGATATGTGTGCCTCTGTTCCTGTGCATACAGCTTGCGATAGAGATCTTGTATCGAACGCAGTTGTTTGGCTTTTAATGGAATAAAGGGTATGAAGTTTTTAAAGGCTGTATTGATCTCGGTATATGTCATACTGCTTTTGTTGGTTCTTTTACCCCGCCTGGATAATTATTGGGGACGGAGCCAACATGCGCGTGTGTTTGAAGAACTTGTCGAAGATCCTACTAAAGATCCTGCTGAAGATCCTGCTGAAGATCCTGCTGAAGACGATCTCATCGATCGGGCTGAGGATATTGGCGGCCGAGGTGCGTTGAAGGTAACTTTGCTTTGGAATTTCTCCGCCGACTTGGATTTGCATGTGATAGAACCCAATGGAACAGAAATTTATTTCCGTAATAAGAAAGATATTGAGACCGGCGGCTATCTCGACGTGGACAACATGGACGGAGGTAGAGGTTCGGCCGAGAATATTTACTGGGAGAATCCACCGGCTGGGGAATATATGGTGGAGGTGGAATACTATAAGGCAAAGGAGAATGTCGTGCGGAAGGGCCCGTGCCAGGTGGTTGTTTTTAAGGGCAACGAAGAGCCCGTTGTATATAATCTTGAAATGAAAACTGTCGGGCAGAGAGAGCTGGTTGCACGAATCGAGATAGAGTGATGTTTTTATAATCAAAGGATAAATAAAATGAAGTATTGTGGTATTTGTGGTCATGGCAACGACGATGATGCCAAGTTTTGCGGTGGTTGTGGTCGTCCCTTGCGGTCGGTCCCGAAGGTAGGAGGTGATCTCTTGCCGGGGATTGATGCCGATAGCAGCAACAGCACTTCGACTCGTATCGGGGGTGAGGAGAGTAACGGCACGCCTCCTCCACGAATTGAAGTTGAGAATAACAGTAGTAATACTTCATCGCATGGCAATGCAGGGGAGAGGCCAGGTAGTTCTTCGTCGTGGGTTGATCATATCAACGAGTATATGGGCAACGACCGTCCGGCCGATTTGAATTGGCGAGTCTTGTTTACCGATGTGTTCAAGAGGCATACCAAGGATGAGGCCGAGGAGATTTTTATTTGCGGGACTCGCACCACGACTCCCAGTCTCGAAGATGTGTCGCAGCGATGGCCACATCCGTGGCTTTATAGCCGGGTGTTTTTGTTGTTTATGTTGGCATTTGTATTGCTGTATATCTGTTGCACCTCTTTTGATAACGAAAAAGCACTTCCCGGTTTGATGGTGGTGGGGTCGTTTACCGTACCACTCACAGGGGTAATCCTGTTCCTTGAGCTCAATGCGTTTCGCAACATCAGTCTCTATGATATTGCCCTGATATTTTTGGTGGGAGGGTGTGCCTCGCTGGTGGTTACTCTCACACTGTATTCGCTGGTAGTTATTGACGATTTGGACTATTGGGGTGCCTTACTTGTGGGTATTGTAGAAGAGACGGGCAAAGCTGTCATTATTTATTATTTTATTAAGAAATTGGGCAAAATGAACATACTCCCGGGTTTGCTGATAGGTGCTGCCGTGGGTGCGGGTTTTGCAGCGTTCGAGTCGTCGGGGTATGCGATGTCATATTTGCTGATAGGTGGCTGGGATGGGATGATGGATGTCATTCAGGTAAGAGGAGTACTTACTCCCGGTGGCCACATTGCCTGGTCGGCCATAACCGGTGCGGCCATGGTTATTGCATCCAAGGAGTATGGCCGTGTGTGCGTCAATATGCTTGCCAGTAAAAAATTTCTCAGACTTTTTATCATACCCGTTCTGTTGCACATGCTGTGGGACTCGCCGTTGACGAATATAGGGGCGGAGATTTATTTGGGTCAAATCGTATTGACTTTGCTGGTGTGGATTGTGGTATTGATTCTCATAAACATGGGGTTGTCTGAAATAGCCAAGTATAAAAGTAAGTATTGATATGAAATATTGTAAACATTGTGCAAAGGATTACCCCGACTCGATGAACTTTTGTACAGAGTGCGGGGCTGCGTTGGAACGTAAGGAGGCCGAAGTGCCGCCGGTGAACGTGGCTGGTGGTAACGCTCCCGTTCGTCGGGTCAAGAAGCGCCGGCCTGTTTGGAAGGTGGTACTGATTGTCTTGGCCGCTTTGGTGGGAGGCTTTTTTATCTTGTTGAATTACCTGAACAATGTCGCGACCTACTTGCGTATGGAGCCCGACCATCTGATTGCTCCTAAGGTTGGTGGCAGCACGACGGTCGATATCGATTATGACGGGTATATCTGGCATATCAACCATGTGCCCGATTGGGTCGATGTGGTCGAGGATGAAGATAAAATAGGTGTAGAGGTACGTAAGAACACGACCGGTGTGCCTCGGGAGGGGAGTATAACGGTACAGAGTGGGAAATGTCTGGCTCAGGTGATTATCACTCAGGCAGGAGTCGCTTCGTATATCAGCCCGTCACAAAGGGTAATCCATTTCGACAAAGGTGGAGGAAGTCGTGATGTGTCTATCGATACCGACGGGGGCGATTATCAAATTGACCGTCCTGACTTTGTTTCGGTTTCGGAAGATGACGATAGTGAAATATCGATAAGAACTGGTCGCAACACGGGTGAATACCGGTCGGGGTATGTGCGTATCAAAGAGGATGGCGTAACGGCTTCGATTTATGTGTCACAAGGCGGAAAGTGCAACGATTGCCACGGCTCGGGCACCCAGTTGTGTCCGCAGTGCATGGGCCAAGGCGGCTGGGGGTATGGCATGTTCTATACCAAGTGCTGGGGCTGTGATGGCAATGGCCGTATAAAATGTGGAACTTGTAATGGCTCTGGAGAGCGAGAATGATGATGACAGATGAGGAGATTGTAGCAGGCTTGATTGCCTCGGATGCGCGGGTGATTCAAGAGTTTTTCTTTGTGCGGTGTCGCCCGGCCTTGAGCTATATAGGCCAATATTTTTGCCACGACAGGTTTACTCCCGAGGAACTTATCGGTGAGTTTTATGAGTTTCTTGCTGCCGATGATTGGCGCAAGTTGCGTATCTTTAGATTCACGTGCTCGTTGAATTCATATATTACGATTATTGCATCGAGGTATTTCCAGCACAAACGCGAGAAGGAGTTGTTGCCACTGGACGACAATATTGCCGTGGTCAAGGGGTTGCAGGACGACAGCCGCAGCGACACCTTCGTGATGGAAGATTTGCATAAGATTATGAACCGGTTACAGCCGTTTGATAGATTCTTGATACAGCGTATTCTTATAGATGGAGAGAAGCCGGGCGATATACTCGATGAGGCCAAGGCTTTTATGGAGAAGGATAAAACCTTGAATACCGAGGCTCAGAACAAAGCTCAGTTTGCCGGGTATGTCTATACAAGATACAACCGGGTAAAGAAAAATTTACAAAAACAAATGGTCGCGATAGGATATGGGCAATAATACAATTTGTAACTTTGAACTGCTCGGACGCGTACTTGACGGACGGGCAACCGACAGAGACCGAAAGATTGTGCTGCGTGGCTTGACCGATTCGGTTTTTGAAGAGTGTATTCTGGTGGCTCTCAAGGCATCGGTGTTATATAACGAAAATGGCAAGGTGTATGAAACAGTTCAATAAAATATCAGACGAGGAGTTGGCAGCTTATCTCGAGGGAATGCTCTCGAAGCAGGAGGCTTCGCGGGTAGATGAGTCGATGGATATCGATACACTCGAGGTGTTGAGTGTGTCGCGCAAGGCATTGGAGCAGTTCCCTGCCGACAATGTCGTGCCTCTTCCATCCTGGGATCATGTCGAGGCTGCATCGACGAGGCCCTTGTATGAGCCTTTGGCTATGGCTGGTTTTTTGGGAGAGAGTAATGTGGATGATAATCCGGAAGAGGAATCGAACGACGATAACGAACAATGAGCGAGGAGGTAGAGTCGCTGAAACGAAAAATCAACAGGTCGGTTATGATTTACATAATCGGGAGCTTGGGTTTTGTCTTGCTGGCTCTGGCTTCTCTGTGGTTGGGCTATTATGTGATTCGGTATCACGAAGAGCATGACTGGCCTACCCAACTGACTATTTTTTCGTTGGGAGGAGTTTGGCTTTTGGGGGAGATGGTGAAGGCGTTTCGTTTCAAAGCGACGATTCCCGCTACATTCAAAAAGATAACCGAGCAGGATGCACCCGCCTTGTTCAGGCTCATCAATGAAGTAACCCAAGACTTGGGTCTGTCGCCCATTCGCGACGTCTATATATCGCCCGATGCCATAGCGGCTGTATTCATCCAGCCGCAAATGCGCAATTTCTTGAGCGGACCTAAACGCGACCTGGTCATGGGTCTTGGCTTTTTGACCCAGATGGACGATGACGAGATACGGGCGATACTCTATCACGAGTTTGGCCACTATGTACAGGACGAGATGAAAAACTCTATCTCGGTCTATACGATTGGGCAGTTTTCCAAATCGTTTGTGGCCATCAAGGAACTTAAGAAGTTGGGCGCTATTGAGACTCAAATGAAAAGCCAGTTGCTGTTTTTTACCTATTTTGCCATATGGATATGCAATCGCATCAACAGTGCATATTCCCGGTTGGCCAAGCAAATGGAGTATGATGCCGATGATGTGGCTGTGAAGCATGTGGGAGCCCCGTTGTTGCAAAGGGCCTTGATTCATGCCGCTTGTGTGCGATACAACTACAACGTGGTCATGTGGGGGGCACAGCAATTGAAATCGAACGATACACGAGTCGATGATATCTATCGGGCCCTTCGGTTGGTAGGACGGTATTCACGTCCCTCCCGGCAGTTTCTGTCGGCCGAGGTGCTTAGGCGGGTCGAGCGGCTGGGGCGGCTGGAACAGGAGATAAAGGTGGGCACCGATGACATTCGCCAATCGGCTGTTGCTTGGTGTGAACCAATGGATCAAGGGGCTTCGCGCACTTGCTCGGCTGCGCAATTCGCCAATTGGTTGCGCGAGGGTTTTGCCCTCTATGCCCAGCATCAGTTGTTGGCTACATCGGTATCCCTGGAAATTCATCTGGCGAAGAGGCGGCACAAGCTGCCGTTGGTCGATGTCAAGTATAAGATCTTGCTCGACGGGAGGATAATAGGATCTGGAAACTTCCTCAAAGGTTATACGCTCAAGCATCGCATCTCGCCCGGGAAGCACACGATTTCGGCCTATGCCCCGGCGGGACTTATATCGACCCCGTTTGAGTTTGTCGTGGAGAAAGATAGGTCGTATCGGGTCGAGATGGATTATAAGCTCTATTTCAGGCACGGTATCTATGATGTCTTTGGTGAAAAGATAGCCCCGATATGATAGATTTCGTATCGAGCCATATTCTTTAATAGAAAAGAAATTATGGCTGTTATGAAACAAATTCTGTTGCTGTTGTTATTGACATTGTCGGCCTTGGCATTTGCTCAAGACGATTACTACATGAAAAAGGCCGAGAGCTACCAGCGCGAAGCTGAGTATTACCAGAAAAAAGCCGAAGGCTATCGCCGCGAAGCTGCCTACTATCTGAAAAAAGCCGAGGGCTACCAACGCGAGGCGGCTTATTATTCCAAGCGGGGCGATCTCGACCGGTCCCGAACATACATGCGTTATGCCGAGGATGCCATGGACCGGTATAAAACTCAATTGAAGTATGCCTCTGATGCCGATGATCGGGCGGCGATGTATTTGCGTTGGGCGTCTGATGCGTTGCGACGATAGCTTTTCGTAGAGAATAGCGATTCGGTTTTTCCCGTAACTCTCGGGGGCCCTTGGCCGAATACTGAAAATAGGTGGAGAGTCTGGGGGATAGCTCTACCGGATAATGCATGATGCGAATTTTTTGATGAATCTGCCTGTTGGGTGATCACAGGCAGATTTTTTTTTGCGCCATGATAGAACGTGCCATGGGCTTTACTCTTATTGTGAAACAATCAAATGTATCAAGTAATAATTGTAGAACGACTATGAAATGGTTGACTCGGATTTTTCAGGCTCTGCTGGGAGTAGTAGCCTTGTTGTGTACATCGCTTGTCGTTATGGGACGTTGGGCGTGGAGTGTGTTGAAACGGTGGTGGAGACGGTGCTCTCGATGGGTGCGCTTCTCGATAGCAACTGCTTTTCTCTTGATCGGTATAGGGTTTGCAACGCTTGTCGGATATATCATGTATGACGATTCTTTCGGGCGAACTCATTGGGGCGACGACCAGATATCGGAAGCCGTGGTTGTTCACCTCTTCCGGGACGACACCTATCGGGTATATAACCAGTTAACAGGCCGATACACTACCCCTAAGCTCAACTGGGTATCGGTACCTCCCGAAAGAGATACGTTGGCCGTTATTGCCCGTGCAGGAAAGAGAGGCTTTATCAGTATCAATACCGGCGATATGATTATCGAGCCTCAGTATCAAAAGGCCTGGGTATTTTCCGAAGGATTGGGGGCGGTTGTCTCTAATGGAAAAATCGGCTTTATCAATGCCCGTAACGAGGTGGTTATACCTTTTCAGTATGACTATGTCGCATCACGAGACCAAGACATAGACTACCTCTTCCGCAACGGCTATTGTACCATGACCGACTCGAAAGGACGTTGTGGCCTTATCGATACAACGGGCCGTTGGGTAGTGACACCGGCGTATGACCAGGTTTGGACTCCGCATTGCACTGGGTACCGCATTGTCATCAACGATTGTAAATATGGCTTGCTTGATCCCTCGGGTCGCCTCGTTTATCCAGCCGAATATGATCATATCGATCTTGCCGACGAGGGCACGGGCATCATCTTGGCCAAAGACGGGAAGAAGTGGCAAGTCGATTTCGATGGCCATGTTGTGCAACCTTTTATGTATGACGAGTCCATTTTACTGGATTATCCGGTTGGTTACTCCGAGAGTGGTGAGGTGCTTTATGCCCATTCCAATTACTTGATTTATGAGGTCTCCTTGATGTATGGCATCATGAACAGTATCACAGGGCAGCCTATTACCCCGGCTATTTATCTGAATGTCGCCATGTTGTCGCCCACCCTGTTTGAGGTGGAAGACGCTCGCCACGACAAGCATTTGTTGGATACTCACGGGAATGTAGTCGCTAAAGAGATAGCGACTACTCGATAAATAGGGATGGGAACGATCGCCTCGGACTGGAGGCGGTCGTTCTACTGGTCATACCGGGGGAAGGGCAGGGTGCGCTGTTGTCGTATCGACTCTTTGGAGTAGGGCGATACAGCTGCCCAGATAGCCATGTCGATGAGAGTAGCCGGGTAGGTTTCGCGACCGAGCAGCGCTTCGCCCAACACCCGTAGCATGATGTAGTCCATGCCTTGGTGATGGGCATCATATCGAAGGGCTTCGGATTCCCATTGCTGCCAGTACCGGTGTTTGTACCGGGCTATGTAGCCGTTCTCGGGCTCCCACTCTTCGGCCGGGCTCTTCCCTTCGATGTAAACAGAGTGCTTGTCGGCATTCCAGACTCCGCCGGTTCCCTCCACTTCGTAGTTGAGTGAGCGGGGGCGGGGCAGGGTGGTGTCGTGCAGCAGAGTGATTTGTGCTCCCGACTCGGCTTGTAGAATCGAGGTGACTACGTCGCCCATCTCGAAGGTGCGATTTATCTGGTCGGGGTTGATGCCTTTTCGCCGGGCGATGCAGGAGCGTAGCCCCAGTCCCGGGGTAGTGGCAAATGAGGTGATGCTTTTGATGTGGTCGGTGCGGTTTATGCCGAGGAAAAGACAGAGGGGGGCCAGTCCGTGGGTGGGGTAGAGATCGCCGTTTTGGGTCTCGTAGTAGTGCGATCGCCACTCGGCCTCGGTGCCGTTGTGAGCCCCGAAGTTTCCCTCTTCGTCGATGAGTATGTGGGTGAGGTCGTGCCGGTAGCCGCCTTGCAGGAATACCAGTTGACCGAACAGTCCCGCCTGCACCATGTTGTAGATGGCCAGTATGTCGTCCATGAACAGGGTATTTTCGAGAGGAAATACCTGTCGGCCGCATTGTTGGCTTTGTCGGATGAGTTCGGGGTATTCATCGGCCGTGAGAGCCCCTTTGACCTCCAGGGCCACATGGCTGCCCGCTTGTAGTGCATAGAGCGCCTGTGCTTTGTGCAGATGCCAGGGCGAAGCGACAATCGTGAGATCGGGGTGCTGCTCGTCGAGCATGCGACGATAGTCGTCGGCTCCCGTATTGTAAACCGGAGGAATAGGTTGTTCGGTAAAAAGCGTGGCGAGGGTCGCGGGCAGACGGGGCGACAGGTCGCTCACGCCTACGATTTCGAATACTGCGATATGTTGCAGTAGAGATATCAGGTACCGTCCTCGATAACCGGCACCGATAACGACAGTGCGTATCTTTTTCATGGCACGATAAAATTGCGTATGTGTGTGAATTCTTTACAAAGGATAAGTTCATCATGGACAAACTTTATCCTATCTTTTTCAAAGATACGAAAAGAAGAGTGTAGAGACAAATGAGAAATGAAGTTTTTAACATAGGTTTGTTCTTCTGTTCTTGTGTCGAAACTAAAAAGTAAGAGAATAGTGGGGAGCTCCCGTTAGAGATCCTTTATATAATATATATTCGCTTTTTTTGCGAATTTTCCGAAAACTATTGTATCTTTGTTGTTGTAAAATGATGATGATGGAAGTTAATTTTAAGGAAGAGTATTTGAAACGATTATATACCGAAGGGAAATCGGATAAGAAGCATCGCTATCAACCTCATGTTATTCGTAAGTATATACGTGTAATTGCCTTGATGATAGAGTTGCCCGATGTACTGTCTCTATCGACGTATAATTCGTTGAGATATGAACGATTGAAAGGAGATAAAGCGGGTCTTTCATCGGTGCGGGTTAATGACCAATATCGAATAGAATTTGAAGAATTTACCAAAGATGGAGAAACTATTGCAACCATATGTTGTATAACTGATTTGTCGAACCACTATGAATAGGATGATTATGAATACTGAAAAGAATAATATTGAAATGTGTGCGAATAAATTGATTCCTGCCTATCCTACTCATCCGGGTGAAATATTAAAGGAAGAGATTGAGTACAGAGGGATTTCACAACGTAAATTGGCTTCACAAATGGGGATGCAGTATTCGGTCTTGAACGAGATTCTCAATGCCCATCGTCCGCTGACAGAGAAAACTGCTTTATTGTTTGAGGCCGCATTGGGGGTGGATGCCGAGCCATTGATGCAGTTGCAGCTAAAATATAATATGCAGGCGACCAAAAAAGATAAATCGTTTATGAAGAGGTTGGCCCAGGTTCGTGAGGTCGCTGCGATTCTTTAGATTTTAGACCTTTCTATTGAGATAGTGGCCGTGAACTAATGGCGACAGTCGATTGTTATAGGTGGAGTTTAATCTAAAAAAAGAAGAACTATGGCAAAAGAAAGTGTCGCTATTTTGAAAGGAAAGATTGATGTGGTAGAGGTCCTCGCTGAGTTGAACGCGGCTCTGTCGGAGGAGTGGTTGGCATTTTATCAATACTGGGTTGGTGCCTTGGTGGTGAAGGGAGCGATGCGGGGCGATGTGCAACGCGAGTTTCAGGAACACGCTTTGGAGGAGTTTGAACATGCCAAGTTGTTGGCTGACCGCATTGTCGAACTCGAGGGGATGCCGGTGCTCGACCCCAAGCAGTGGTTCGAGTTGGCCAAGTGTCCCTATACTGCGCCTACCGATACCGATGTTGTCAAGGTGTTGAAACAGAATGTGGCAGCCGAGCGTTGCGCCATATTGCGCTACCAAACGATTGCGACCTTGACCGATGGTAAGGATTTCACGACGTGTGATATGGCCAAGCATATCCTGGCCGAGGAGGAAGATCACGAACAGGATTTGCAGGACTATCTCGACGATATTGCACATATGAAGTTGTATGTGTCTGAGAAATAGATTTTTGGTTTATTTTTAAGGTTAGAAGAACAAAGGCAGAATCCCCGGATTGGGGACTCTGCCTTTGTGTTGTGTAGAATTTGTTTCGTTTCGACTATCCTTGCGTGTATTCTTGTATGGGAGGCAGGTTGCTGCCGCTCGGAGCCGTGGTGTTGGCCATATTGTTGGCCTCGGCGGCTGCCTGCATCTGTTCGAGCTGGCTTTGCCGAATCGATTGCAACAGTTTGTCGGCAAAGGGGAAGGCTCCGTTTTCCAGCAACATTTCGAGCGAAATTTTTCCGCTGCGGAACAGCTCCATGAGAAACTCGTTTGAGGCCATGCGCAGGGCCGGGGTCGAGAGGGCTTCGGCAATGGAGAGGTCGAACTCGGTATTGCGCACCTCTTCGGGGGTGTAGGTCGAGGCATCTTTGCCCAGGCTATTCCCTACGATGGTTTGGTAGCGGGCATCGGTGTAGAACTGCTGGATCGTTTTCATGATTTTGATATCGCGATCTTCGCGGAATGTCTTGAACGACTCGAAGAGGTCGAGCAGATTGGCCGAGGAGTATTGTATCTGTTGGGTGTAGAGCGACGAGGGGGTGCCGCTTGGGGCTGCTTTCCCTTGCATGGCGCCGTGGACTCCCGAGATATCTTCGAACAGTCGCATTTGCAGCGAGAGCATTTCATAGGCTCCCACCTGGGTGGCATTGACGGCAATCTGCTGGGGCATGGGTGAGCCGGGGCGTGGCCTGAAGAGGATGATGCCGTTGTATTTGGTCCATTCGTCGGCAATCTCCTCGATCGTCATGCCGTCGGGGATTTGGTCTTCGGGGAAGAGCAGAACGCCCTTGGCGCTCGACCCCATGATAAAGTCGATCATGGTGATGAGGCGGTTGATATAGCGCTGCTGGTCGATGACATCCTCGACAAAGGCATGTACTTCGCCGTCGATGAGGGGATAGAGTTTGAACACATAGGGGTGTTCGCCGTGCCAGTAGGGAGTTTCGCCTTCGTCGAGCAGATCGCCCAGCGGCGAGAAGAATCGGTAACGCCAGGTTTGGGTTACGCCCCACTCGGTTTCGATAAGAGGTACCGATTCTTCTGTCCTACCCATTTGTCGGGCCGATTCCTTGCGGGCTTTATTTTCTTTTTCGATGGATGAGGCTTCGGAGGTGGGCAGACTGTAGTATTCGCCCGAGGCGAAGTCGTGACAGTTGATTACCTCGCGGCTCTCGAGTTTCCACACTTCGATCACGCGGCACATGTCGGGGACCGATGGCATGAAGAAGTCGAGTCGGTCGATAGCTCGGGCTGTGAGGTTTTCGAAGTTGTGACGCACCGATTCGTTGCTGGCTTCGGAGTAGATATTGCGTAGCTGGACGGCTCGTTGTCGCGACCCGAACGAGAATCGCGATATAACCTCGGCGATGGTCATGTCGTGCAGTTCGCCAATGAGGGTGCAGTCCCAATGGCGACTATCCTCCATGGCATTGAAGAATATGCGGTTGGGATTAATCTCGTCGATCCATACATCGGTCTTTCCCCGACGATAGCCGTAGCCTATCTTCTGGAAGCAGATGCCCGAGATGAGAAACTCTTCGAGGGTGCGGCTGTCGAGCTCTTGCAGCCGGTTGTGCTGGTAGGCATATTGCACAGCCGCACTCATGAGTTCGCCCAGATTCTGCTCTTGCCGGTCGCGGGCCACGCACACGGGTTGAGTCTGATTACTTCGGAATTGACCCAGCACAGCCTTGACCATTTGACGGATGAGATTGTTTTTCAACGGCACTTTGCCTTGCTGTCGGATATACTCCTCTTCACTCATTACCCGGCCATCGGGAAGTTTTATCAGGTCGTTCCACTGTTTCCCGTAGGTGTAGTCGCGGTTTCGTTTTCGTTTGAGTCTGAAATGCTCTATCTCTTCCCAAGCCTTTTGCGCTTGCAGCAGGATGGGATAGTCGTCCCGTTTGATTTCGGCATTGGCCTTGGAGCGACTCTTTTTCCCCATCGTTGGGACTTTGTACGAATGATTTGCCATAGTTGGTCTTGTTTTTTAGTTTGATGCAAAGAAAACAGAGAAGAGTCGTCTTTTTTTGGCGTGATGATACAATGTGTGTATGGGGAATTTTGTCGGCTTGGGTACGAGGACCGTCTGGATCGCTTTTTAAAAAAAGGAATAAAAAATATGATGAAATGTTTCGGGAATCGATTTTTTAATCATTATATTTGTTCCTGTTTCGTATGCGAGGCGGTGGACTCTTTTTGGGGGGTTGGCCGTAGTTCTCCCCCGCAGAGAAAAATAAAAATACCCTTTGGAGAACCGGGTATAACAAATGATTGAAAGCTATGAAAAAGATTTTGTTGGCGGCTTTTGCCGTCGTGATGTGTGTAGGCGGAGCTTTTGCCCAGTTGTCTATGGGTCCGAAAGTGGGGCTCAATGTAAGTTCGGTAACCGGTGACGGTACCAACTATCGAGCCGGTGTAAACGTGGGTATCTTTGGTAATTATCGCATCAATAATCTGTTTGCGATTCAGCCCGAGTTTCTCTATTCGATGCAGGGTACTGCATTTGATGATGTGACTATTGCCCGGAAAACATTGAAATCGAGCTATACTTCCCACTATCTCAATATTCCGGTATTGTTGAAAGTCTATCCATGGCGAGGCTTGAATGTGCAGGTGGGGCCCCAATTTGGATTCTGTGTTGACGATGAATATAAATTGAAGGTAGGCGATGAGGAGATTTCGTCTAACGACCTTAAACAGTATGGTTATGACAGCAAAGCCAACGTCTTTGATTTTGCTATTGCCTTGGGTTTGGGCTATGAGTTCGATTTTGGAATGACGATAGATGCCCGCTATAACTTTGGCTTAACCAATATCTATGAGAATGAAGATGGCAAGAATACCATGTTTATGCTCTCACTGGGATATAAGTTTGATTTTTAAGGGTCTAAAATATATAACAAAAAGGAGGAAGAGCATAAGGTTCTTCCTCCTTTTTGTTTGTCAGGTGCCGATTATCGTTTGGCTATCTCTTCGTCGATACGTGCTAACTTTTCGGACAGGGGTAGGAAGGCATCGAGCCAGAAGATTGAGAACCCTCGGCGTTCCATGCCTCGGAACCAGGTCATTTGCCGTTTGGCAAACTGGTGAATGGCTATCTTGAGAAGCGAGACCATTTGGTCGTATGTGGTGCGACCGATGAGGTATTCGGTAATGTATTTGTATTCCAGCCCATAATAAATGAGAGCCTCGGGGTCGATACCTTGGTCGAGCAAGCCTTGTACTTCGGCCACCATGCCTTGGTCGAGTCGGTCGTGCAATCGTTGCGTGATGCGGGCACGACGGCTTTCCCGATCGATGTTTACTCCAATGATAAGAGCGTTTTCTACCGGGTGGGGAATCAATATGGATGGTTCCTGCCGAGAGTAATATTCGGCAATCTCGATAGCTCGTATGGCTCGTTTGCAGGTATCGGTATCGGTTTGGTTATGCAGGGTTTTGTAGGTTTTGAGAATTGCCTCTAATTCGGGTAATGACTTGTTGGCCAGAGATTCGCGTAGAGGCTTGTTTTCGGGAACAGGCGGCAGGGAGTATCCCTTGAGTACGGCTTCGATGTATAGACCGGTTCCTCCGCAGAGAATTGGTGTTTTTCCACGGGCGACAATCTCGTCATAGGCTTTATGATAGTCCCTGATGTATTCAAATAGGTTATATTTATATCCGGGGGGGCAGATGTCGATGAGGTGATAAGGTATCGTTTTACCGGCAATGGTGTATTCCGAGAGATCTTTCCCGGTACCGATATCCATCGATCGGTATATTTGGCGAGAGTCGGCACTGATGATTTCGGTGTCAAGGTGATGGGCTAAAGCTACAGCCAAGGAGGTTTTTCCCGAGGCGGTCGGGCCCAATATGGTAATTAGGTCAAGCATCGCAACAGTTTGAAGAATGATGTTTACTGAATATTTTTTGAAGCCACCGGTCTATGCGATATGATAGGCGATCTTCGTTGTGACGACTTACATAGAGCCATATAGGATCGTCGAACTCGATATTCATTAAATCGATATGTCGCAGAGTGAACGCTGGCTTGTAACCGGGTATGGAATACCTCCTTCTTCCATTGGGATAATAGGTGAGAGCTGTGCGCACGATTGTGTGGAATCGGGCGTAATTTTCTTTGAAGAGAGGGTATAACCGACCGATGCGAAAGAGCCGGACAATCTCTTTGGTCGTGTACCAACGTCCAGGGTATCGATTGATTTTTAGTAGATTTTTGTCGTCGAGAAATAGAATGTAATGACCGACTCTTCTGTTTGATTCATAGGATATCGCTGTGCTTAGACACCGCAACTCTGGTTTGTCGATTTGTAACTCTTCTTG
Source organism: Barnesiella sp. An55 (assembly GCF_002161555.1). Lineage (GTDB taxonomy): Bacteria > Bacteroidota > Bacteroidia > Bacteroidales > Barnesiellaceae > Barnesiella > Barnesiella merdipullorum. The sequence continues at coordinate 25,814 of NZ_NFHZ01000004.1, forward strand.
TACGATTTGTAGAGCCTTTTTGAATTCACTCTCTCGAGTCAAGAATTGGTAGAAATAACGGTGTATGGGGACATCAAGTCCTGTCCCGCTATCTAGTTCATTTTTATCGCCATAATTTTCAATAAGGAATATTTTCTCTTGGGCTATAATCATGATACGAATTACAGAGAAAAAAACGTTTTTTGAGTTGTCATTTTCTTGATTAAGAAAATGTTTACTTTTCTTTTCGTGGCTGTCTATAATATTTTGGATAAGCCATCGGCGTGATACCTCAAATATAACAATTGCAATGCTTAGTCCTAGAGGGAAGTAGAAATAAAAATAGGTGCCGGTTCGATTATATATATCTATACCTTTGAAAAATAGGATCCATGAGAGTATAGCAACCAATATGGCCCCAATCAGAATTATTCGTATTGTATAATAAGCCTCATAGCGGCTAAAATCTCCTAAAATATGTCGCTCCCGTATTCCTCCTCTTTGGAGTATGCACTGATGGCAGAATGGAGGTTGTATGTTGCGATGTCTGAATAGATAGGCTAGAAGAGCGATGCAAGGGGCTTCAAAAAGAATCATGGGAATGGAGACATTCCACAAGAGTAACAACCCGCATAATAGACCACTCAACAACAAAGCCCATCCTGTAATCCACCCGATGGTTCCGCAACCTCTGAACAAGCGTGTAGAAAAGAAGGAGTAGAAGATCCAGATAATACCGATAATTATCGAGACAATGATAATTGTTCGCTCATTGAGGACTGGTGAGAGTCCCCACATAATAATAGCGGGTAACAGTCCCAGTGAGTAGATATTGGTCCAACTCAGTTTATGTCTTCTTTTCTTTTTCATGGAAAGGTGCTTTACAGACTTGTTATTTCAGTTTGTCGGTAAAGAAGTTGCATACTCGAGTATAGAGGTGAAGACGAGTATTGCAACCTCGTATGTGGTGATCTTTGTTGGTGTAAATTTGGGAATCGAACTGGATACCGGCTTCAACCAGAGCAGATGAATATTGCAATGTATTGAGGTAGTGTACATTGTCGTCGGCTGTTCCCGAGACAATGAGCAAGCTGCCTTTTAGTTTGGCTGCATGGGTGATGGGGGCTGACAGGCGGTAGCCGTCTCCGTTTTCTTGGGGCGTACGCATGAATCGCTCAGCGTAAATGGTGTCATAGTAGCGCCAATCGGTTACCGGGGCAATGGCGACACCTGCGCGATAAATACCGTTGCCGGTGGACATGGCCATCAGAGTCTCGTAGCCGCCGTAGCTCCATCCATATATACCTATGCGGTTCCCATCCACATAGGGAAGGGTGCGCATATATTCGGCGCCGGCTACCTGGTCTTCGGTTTCAAATTTGCCCAATTGCATATACACGGCCGTTTCATAAGCCCGACTACGTCCGCCGGTACCACGGCCATCGACACAAGCTACGATAAATCCCTGGTTGGCCAGGTAGTACTCCCAATCTACTTTCCAGTCGTCCAAGACCGATTGCGATCCGGGGCCGCTGTATTGCGACATCACTACCGGGTAGCGTTTCGACGGGTCGAAGTTGGCCGGTTTCAGAATATATCCGTTCATCTGCTCTCCAGCGTTATTGGGGCAAGTAAAGAACTCTTTTTTAGGTAGATTGCTCTGTGCGGCAAAAGTTTTGAGAGCCGCATTGTCTTCGAGTGTGCGCAAGGTTTTGCCTCGGGCATCGCACACGGTTACGACGAGGGGTTCGTTACTGCTGCTGTATCGGTTGATGAAGTAAGTGCACGAGGGGTTGAACTCGGCACTATTGGTACCGGTTTGAGCCGACAGCTTGGTTTCGACACCTTTCGCATTGATTTTATAGATGGCCTTGTAAAGAGGCCCCTCTTGATTTGACTCGTAGAAATAAGATCCGCTGTTGGCATCGTAGCCTAGGAATTTCGACACATTCCATTCCCCTCGGGTGATTTGCCGAGCCAGTGTACCATTATAGTTGTAGCGATAAAGGTGCTGGTAGCCACTGCGGCAACTGGCCATGACGAAGAAGTCGTTGTAGAAAGCGAGGTTGTCGAGTATGGGTTCATCGATCCAGGCTTTATCGGTTTCGCGCAACAGCAGTTTCGATATGCCCGATTTCGGGTTGACGGCATAGATATCCATCACGTTTTGAGTGCGGTTGAGAGTGACGACTGCCAATCGATTGGGGGCGGGTGTGAATTGGATTCTTGGTATATAGCTGTCGGCCGAGACTGGTAGTTTCATCTCTTTCAAGGCACGGGTATCGACGGTATAGGTATAGACCGATACTCGTGCGTTAGTCTCACCGGCTACCGGATATTTATACGAGAAGCTACCCGGGTAGAATCTGTATTCGGGATAGCTCGGGCAATAGCCTTCATAAAGTTGGAAAGAGTACATGGGCACCTGGCTCTCATCGAATTTTACAAAAGCCAGAGTCTCGTCATTGGGCGACCACTGCAGGGTCGAGGTCGTGGCAAACTCCTCCTCATATACCCAATCGGGAACACCGTTGATAATCTTGTTCCGTTCTCCGTCGCGAGTTACCGCCACTTCTGTCCCGTAGTCGAGTTTCTTGACATAGATGTTGTTGTCTCTTACAAAGGCAACCATGCGGCCGTTTGGCGAATATACAGCCACCTGTTGTTTTCCCCCCTCCGAGAGAGGTTTCAGCAGATTACGACGTATTTCAAAGGTGTAATAGGTAGCTTTGAACGAACGGCGGTAAATCGGTTCCGAGTCGGCATAGATAAGCAGATGCTTTTCATCGGGGCTAAGCGAGAATCCGTCGAAACTTTTCAGGTCACATTCCCGGGCCGTCTTCACGTCGAATAGCGTATCGACTTCATGCCCGGTGCGATACTCACATTTGACGATGCGGGTATTGCCGTTTGTGGCAGCATAGTAGTGGACTCCGTCGGTCGAAGGGTAAGTCTCGGCTACATCTTGAGGACGGAATTTTTCTGATGTGATATCTTCCAACGTAAAAGCATTGGCCGGAAGCACAAACAGTGCGATGGCACACAAGAGGGTAAAGGTTATTTTTTTCATTGTGCGAAAGGTGATAAATTCATGATTCAGTTTTCAACATCTTCTCCTCTTTCAGCCTTTTGGGGCGGTCGAGGGCAGTCTGTCTTTTTCCATTACAAAAGTAGAAAAAATACAATAAAGAAAAGTATATCTATAAAGATTAACAAATTTCATCTCCTATTTGTTTCACTACACGGCTTTTTGTTCCCTTTTTTGTAGGAGGTAGGGAAGGTAGTGAATTCCGGGGTAAAAGATTTGCTGCAATCAGATTTCCCCGATTCCCGATAAATTGCTAAGTTTGCATCGTATAAGGCGTGAGAGTAGGGTGGCGCATGTCGAGTCAGAGATAATAAATCTCGATTGTGGAACCCTGGAGGTTGTCTCGCACCGAAAAACAAGTTGCAAAAAGAGGAAATTATGATCGAATATATTACCGGCGAGGTAGTCGAACTCACCCCAGCCACCGCAGTAATCGAGTGCATGGGCATAGGTTATTTGCTCAATATCTCGCTCAATACCTATTCAAGCCTGGGCAAGGGCAAGTCGGCCCGGCTCTATGTCTATGAGGCCATTCGCGAGGATGCCTATCAACTCTATGGATTTGGCGACCGTCACGAGCGAGAGTTGTTTATAGCGCTCATCTCGGTTTCGGGGGTAGGGCCCAATACGGCACGTATGATTTTGTCGTCGCTCAATCCTGCCGAACTGGAGCAAGCCATTGCCTCCGAAAACCTTAATCTGTTGAAATCGGTCAAGGGGATTGGAGCGAAAACGGCCCAGCGTGTAATTGTTGACTTGAAAGATAAAATAAAACCTACCGACAATCCGTTAGTAATAAGTACGCCCGCAGCCTCCGAGGTTTACGAGGAAGCCGTGGCTGCGTTGGTGATGCTTGGATTTTCACAGCCTCAGTCGCAAAAGGCAGTTCAGAAACTGCTGCGTGAAACCCCTTCGATGCGGGTCGAAGAGGTCATCAAACAGGCTCTGAAAATGCTCTGATACCGACGCGGCACCCTTTTGTCCGAGTGGTGTGTGGGATTATGTGCAGGAGTATCGAATGAGAAAACGGATAAGGATTGGAACGATAATTGCATTGGCTGTAAGCGGATTAGGTGCCTATTCCGCTTTTGCCGCTTTGCAGGTGGCCGATCCGCAGAATCCCCCCCGCAATACCGTACAGGCAACACAGAATAGCCAGTCCGGGCAGCCGGCATCCGATTCCATTGAGATGCGTTTCCCCGTAGCCAAGACAGTTCCCGAGTCGTATGACGAAATCGATCAGAAAGCTCCGGTCGATTTGAAAAAACCCTCGAACCTGAAAACCGAGGTCGAGTATGACCCCGAGACCAATTGCTACGTAATCCACACCCGGGTAGCGGGAGTCGATGTAACTACTCCTTTCATGCTCTCGGCCGACGAGTACAACGACTACACCCTGCGCAAGTCGATGCAGCAATACTACCGGGAGCGTAACGCTCAGAATTTTGCCGAGAACAGCAAGTCGGAGTTCAACTTCCTTGATATGAATTTTTCGCTCGGACCTCTCGAAAAAGTCTTTGGTCCGGGTGGCGTGCAGTTGACCACGCAAGGTTCTATCGAGTTGAATATGGGATTGAAATACAACAAGCTCGACAACCCGGCTCTGCCGATGAGCTCCCGTAAAAAGACCTATTTCGATTTTGACGAAAAGATACAGGCTTCGGTCACAGCCAAGGTAGGCGACAAGATGTCGTTCAACATGAACTACAACACCGATGCTACCTTCGACTTCGACTCCAAGAACCTCAAGTTGCAATACCAGGGCAAGGAGGACGAGATTATCAAGAACATCGAGGCCGGTAACGTGAGTATGACCACCGGATCGTCGCTGATACGAGGCAGCACGGCTCTCTTTGGTATCAAGACGACCATGCAGTTTGGCAAACTCACGGCCACGGCCCTTATTTCGCAACAACAGTCCGAGTCAAAGACCGTCAATGCCAGCGGTGGTGCTCAAACCACCCCTTTCGAAATCCGTGCCGATGCCTATGACGAGAACCGTCACTTCTTTTTGGCTCACTTCTTCCGCGACAATTACGACAAGTTTGCCTCCAAGTTGCCCTATGTTTCGTCGGGTGTAAGCATCAACCGCATCGAGGTGTGGATTACCAACAAGCAAGGCACCTATGAGGAGTCCCGTAATATCGTGGGATTCATGGACCTGGCCGAGAATACCCACATTGGTAACCAGCACTGGATATCGACTACGGCGCAGCCCAATCCCATGAACAACTCCAACTCGCTCTACTCCGAAATTAAAAACGGTTACCCCGATGCCCGCAACATCAATTTGGTGACCCAGGCGCTGGAGCCCCTCTCGGCCTACGGTATCGAGGGTGGGCAGGACTATGTAAAGATTGAGAGCGCCCGCAAACTCTCCTCGTCGGAATATACCCTGAACGAGCAGCTGGGCTATATCTCGCTCAAGAGCAAACTCAACGCCGACGAGATGCTGGCCGTAGCCTATGAATACACCTACAACGGGCAGGTTTATCAAGTGGGTGAGTTTTCGGGCGATGTGACCGATACCGACCAGTGCCTCTACCTGAAGATGCTGAAAAGCTCGACCATATCGACCTCGCTCCCTATCTGGGACCTCATGATGAAAAACGTCTATTCGCTCGGAGCCTACCAGGTACAGAAAGATAAGTTCCGGCTCTATATCAAATATCAGAGCGACTCTACCGGTGTGGCCGTCAACAATATCCCCGAGGGGAATATCGCCGATAAGACCCTGTTACAGGTGATGAATCTCGACCGCTTGGATGCCAACGATACCGAGTATTCCGATGGTATCTTCGACTACATCGAGGGCTATACCATCCAGTCGTCAAACGGTCGCATCATCTTCCCGGTCATCGAGCCCTTCGGCAGTCACCTGGCCGAGCAGATAGGCAATGCGGCTATTGCCGAGAGGTATGTCTATCAAGAGTTGTACGACTCGACCCTCACGGTGGCCCAGCAGGTATCCGAGAAGAACAAATTCATCATGACCGGCGAATACAAGGCCTCGTCGGGAGCCGAGATCAGCCTCAACGCCATGAATGTGCCGCGGGGGTCGGTAGTCGTGACCGCCGGCGGTATGACCCTGGTCGAGAACTCCGACTATATCGTCGATTATGCAATGGGTGTCGTTACCATCTTGAACCAGAGTATCATCGAGTCTGGTACCCCCATCAGCGTTTCGCTCGAGAACCAGTCGATGTTCAACATGCAGCGCAAGACCATGCTAGGGCTAGATCTGAATTACGCCTTCTCCAAAGACTTCAACATAGGGGCCACCATCATGCACCTCTCCGAGAAGCCCTTGACCGAGAAGGTGAGCATGGGCGACGAGGTGCTCAACAATACTCTGTGGGGTGTGAACCTCTCCTACAACACCAGTTTCCAGTGGCTCACCAATTGGTTGAACAAAATACCCACCGTCAATGCCACGGCCCCCTCGACCCTGGCCCTTACGGCCGAGTTTGCCCAACTCGTTCCCCATCAATCCAAGACCGGTAGTTCGCAAGGAACCTCCTATATCGACGATTTCGAATCGACTCAAACAGGTCTCGACCTCAAGTCTCCCTATTCCTGGACTCTGGCTTCGACCCCTTACGATACTTCGTCCGATGCCCTGTTCCCCGAGTCGCGCTACTCCAACGACGTGCGCTACGGGCAAAACCGGGCTTTACTCTCGTGGTATTATATCGACCGCATGTTCACGCAGAAGAACTCCACCCTCATACCCTCGCACCTGAAAAACGATTTGGACCAGCTCTCCAACCCCTACGTGCGTGAGGTGAGCGTGCGCGAGATTTTCCCCAATAAGGAGATTAACTATGGCGAATCCACCACACTGCAAACCCTCAACCTGTCGTATTATCCGCAGGAGCGTGGCCCCTACAACCTCGATGCCGACAACCTCGACGAGCAGGGCCAGTTGCTCAACCCCTCGAAACGTTGGGGCGGTATCATGCGCAAGATGGACTATACCGACTTCGAATCGTCCAATATCGAGTATATTCAGTTCTGGCTCATGGATCCCTTCCTCGACGAGACCCAGACCAACCACAAGGGGGGGGACCTCTATTTCAACTTGGGTGAGGTCTCTGAGGATATTCTCAAGGATGGTATGAAATCATTCGAAAACGGTTTGCCCATCGATGGTGATACTACTCAAATTGCCACGACGGCTTGGGGTAAAGTCTCCAAACGTCAGTCACTCACCTATGCCTTCGACAACACGACCGGGGCTCGGGCCATGCAGGATGTAGGTCTCGACGGTCTCTCCAACGACGAGGAGTATGGCTTCTCTTCTTACAAAGATTATCTGGCCAAACTCGAGGCCAAACTCTCGCCGGCCGTGGTCGAGGCCATGCGGCAAGACCAGTTCTCGCCCTTCAACGATCCCGCTGGCGACAATTACCATTTTTATCGCGGTCACGACTACGACGATGCACAAACTTCGATTCTTGCCCGATACAAGCACTACAACGGTATCGAGGGCAACTCGCGTTCGACCGAGGAGGTAGAGGATTCCTATTACCAGTCGTCCAAGAGCGTGCCCGATGTCGAGGATATCAACCAAGACAATACCCTCAACGAGTATGAGCGTTACTACCAATACCGCATATCGCTCAACCCCGACAGTCTGGTCGTGGGTAAAAACTACATTACCGACAAGCGCGAGACGACCGTACCCCTGCGCAACGGGCAGGAGGGTCGGGCCGTGTGGTACCAGTTCAAGGTGCCCCTCTCGCAACCACAAAAGAAGGTGGGTTCTATCCAGGACTTCAAGACCATCCGCTTCATCCGCATGTTCCTGACCGGTTTCGAGGTCGAGACCCATTTGCGCTTTGCCACTCTCGAACTGGTGCGGGGCGAATGGCGTACCTACGACTACGCACTCAATCAAACGGCCAATGCACCGGCTCAGGGCAATCTGGACGTATCGGTAGTCAATATTGAGGAGAATGCCGGGCAGGTGCCCGTGAACTATGTGTTGCCCCCGGGGGTAACCCGTATCATCGACCCGGGGCAATCGCAAATTACCCAGCTCAACGAGCAGGCCATGTCGCTCAAGGTGACCGACCTGCCTACGGGCGAGGGGCGTGCCGTCTATAAAAACAGCGGTATGGACATGCGCACCTACAAGCGGTTGCAGATGTTTGTCCATGCCGAGAAACTCATCGACGATGTCACCAACCTGCGCGACGGCGATGTGTCGGTATTCCTGCGGTTGGGGTCGGACAGCAAGTCGAACTATTACGAATATGAAATTCCGCTGTCGTTGACCGAGCCGGGCAATTACAGCACCTACAACACCCAGGACCAGGAGGCCGTTTGGCCCTCGTCCAACATGTTCGACTTCCCGCTGTCGGTCTTCACCGACCTCAAGTTGGAGCGCAATGCCAAGAAACGGCAAGACAACTCGGGCGTCACCTATCAGACCCGTTACTCGATTTATGACCCCGACAAGGCCCAGAACAAGGTGACCATCGTGGGTAACCCCTCGTTGAGCGACGTGCGCACCATGATGATTGGTGTGCGAAACAACTCCAATGCCACCAAGTCGATAACCATCTGGGTGAACGAGATGCGACTCACCGACTTCGACCAGTCGGGCGGTTGGGCGGCCAAGGCCAATGTGAACCTGGGCCTGTCGGATATCGCCACGCTCAACGTGGCCGGTCATGTCGAGACCGTAGGCTTCGGTGGTATCGATCAGAGCCTCACCGAGCGCCGTCTCGACGACTACTACCAGTACAACATTGCCACCATGGTCGAGCTGGGTCGGTTCCTGCCCGAGAAGATCAAACTCAAGGCACCCCTGTTCTACTCGCTCACCGAGCAGCGCACCTCGCCCAAGTACAACCCTCTCGACCAGGATATTCTCCTCAAGGATGCGTTGAGCAATGCGGGCAGCAAAGCCGAGCGCGATTCAATCAACAATGCCTCGATCGAACGATCGACGGTCGAGAGTCTCAGCCTCTCGGGAGTGATGTTCGACATTCGCAGCAAGAATCCCATGCCATACGACCCGGGTAACTTCTCGCTAAGCTACTCCTACAACCGGCAGTCCAACCAGGACCCCACGACCGAGTTTGAGAATACCTACGACTACCGAGGCAGCTTCACCTACTCCTATACCCCCTTTGTGAAACCGTGGGTTCCCTTCAAGGGGTTGAAGAGTAATTCGAAACATCTCAAGTTTCTCAAAGAGTGGGAGCTCAATTACCTGCCCAGCAACATAGCCTTCAACACCAACATGTCGCGCTACTACTACGAGCAGCAGATACGCGACGTGAGCGGTTCGGGCGGTATGGCCTTGCCCACCAGCGTGAGCAAAAATTTCCTGTGGGACCGCCAGCTCTCCCTCACCTGGAACCTCACCAAGTCGCTCAACTTCTCGTTGCAGACGATGACCAACGCCCACATCGAGGAGCCCGCCGGTGTCGTCAATCGGGAGCTCTTCCCCGATGAATACCAGGCCTGGAAAGATACCGTGATGTCCAGCATCAAGAACCTGGGTACTCCCTGGAACTATAACCAGACGTTTAATGCCTCTTACACGGCCCCCTTCAGCAAGATACCGGTGCTCGACTATTTGGCCTTTACTGCCAAATACAACGCCACCTATACCTGGGACCGTGGTGCGCAAATCTCGAGCGATATCGAGTTGGGCAATACCATCAGCAACCAGGGGCAACTCAACTTCGACGGGCGCTTCAACTTCGAGCAACTCTATAACAAGTCGAAATATCTGCAAAAGATAAACCGCCGTTTCTCGTCGAGTAACCGGTCGAATAATATGAAGAAGAAAGAACGCAAGTTCGAGCGCACCATCCTGTTGCGCGAGGATACCACCGTGACCCTGCGCCACAACCTCAACAACAAGAAGGTGAAGGTAGTGGCTCGCGACGACCAGGGCAAGCGGGTAGCTTTGCGCACCAAAGTCATCGATGCCAACAACGTGATGATTCTCGACAAAGGAACCCAGCGGCTCAATGTGGTGATTACTCCCGGAAAGGAGAAACCCAACTTCTGGAAAGAGGCGGCCGAATACTCGTTGCGCGGGCTCATGATGGTGCGTAATGCCAGCGTGCGCTACCGCAAGACCAATACCACTTCGTTGCCCCTCTTCTCGCCCAATGTAGGCGATATCTTTGGGCAATCGACCTCCTATGGCCCCATGTCGCCCGGCCTCGACTTTGCCTTTGGATTTACCGATGAGAACTATGTCTATCGGGCCAAAGACCGGGGCTGGCTGTTGTGCGACTCGACGCAGATAAGTCCGGCCGTCATCGGGCACACCGAGGAGTTCAGTTTCGAGATAGCCCTCGAGCCCATACGGGGTCTGAAGATAAACCTCACGGGCAACCGCACCGATACCCGCAGTTCGCAGATGCAGTTCATGTATGACGATATGCCTACCACGCGAGGCGGAAGCTATACCAAGACTCACATCGCTTTGAAAACCGCCTTCAAGAGCAGTTCGTCGAAAGACGGCTATGCCTCGCAGGCCTTCAACGACTTCCTGCGCAACCGCGAGATAATCGCTTCGCGGCTCGAGGCTCGGTATGCCTCGGGCAACTATCCCAACAAGGGATTCATCGCCTCGACCGGTTTGGCCGGGCAGCCCTACGACGCGGCCAACGGTGGGGTAAATCGCAGCTCGGCCGACGTGATGATACCGGCCTTCCTGGCAGCCTATTCGGGCATCGATGCCCGCAAAGTGGGGCTGTCGCCTTTCCCCAGTCTGGCTTCGATTCTGCCCAACTGGCGCATTACCTACGACGGCCTCATGCAGGTGCCTCTGATCAAGAAACACTTCAAGGCATTCACCTTATCGCACACCTACCAGTGTACCTATTCGGTAGGTTCGTTCTCGTCCTACCTCAACTGGGTTGAGTCCGATGGCGACTTCGGTTTTATTCGCGACGAACTTTCGGGCAATCCTATTCCCTCGTCGCCCTTTGACATCTCGTCGGTCATGATTACCGAGCGGTTTGCACCCCTCATTGGCCTGTCGGTTACGCTGAAAAACAACGTGACGGCCAATATCAAGTACAACGATACTCGCACTCTTACCCTCAACTCGGCCGCCGGCCAGATTGTCGAAGCCACAACGACCGACTTTACCATCGGAGCCGGCTACAAGATTGCCAACTTCAATACCATACTCAAGTTGCGGGGATCGCAAACCGGTGTCAGCAACGATTTGACGCTCAATGCCGACTTCTCTTTCCGCAAGAACCAGTCGCTCATTCGCCGCATCGAACAGAACTTTACCCAGGCCACCAGCGGAACCCGCTCGACCATGTTTGAGTTCACGGCCAACTATGTGTTGAGCAAGCGCATCACGGTAGGGGCCTACTTCGACCACCAAATCAACACCCCGCTCGTCTCCTCGTCATCCTATCCGATAACCAACAGTAACTACGGTATCTCGGTGCGCTTGTCGCTGGTGAAATAAGCAGGCTTGATGCTTGCTCTTCACCACCGGTATATGCCCCCATCGAAGAGCGCGGGTGAGGGTCAGCGCAGTCGGTTGTTGTAGTTGATAAACTCGACAAGCACGTCGGCAGCCCACAAGTGGAGGTCGGTTGACGCCTCTCCCGAGAATACGATGCGGTAGAACTTGTAGGCCGGTCCGATGGCCTGCAAAGTGAGTCGGCCCGGTACATTCCCCGCACTTGACAATAGTCCCACAAGATTAAACAGATTCTCGGCCTCGTTACCTCCCCAAAGAGACAGGTAGAGAATTTGCCCTTGAGCCGCCACTCGCAGGGTCAGCTCTTTCCACCGCTGGTAACTCCCGCTTTGGAGCGAGATGGGGCGGGTGAGCAATGCCACTTGAGTGGGGGTGTCGTGATTCTCTTTTTGCAGGTTATAAATGCCGTTCTGAATATCTTGCCCCAGCAGGTGCGTAGAGTCATACAAAAAAGAGGTATAGACTTGTGTCGTGCGATACATGTAGAGAGTAGGCAGATGAAGTACAATGGTATAGGGAAATTTGGAATGTCCGAAAATTAACTCTTTCTCGATAGGATTGTAAGCAACCATACTTTGAGGAATGAACTCCGAGAGAGGGGTAAGGTCGTAGGCGGCCTTCAGCACATTGGATGCAGAGATCTGATTCAGCACATACTTGTTGTTTTCGTAAGGCATTTCGTCGAACGACAAGATTTGTTGTACTGTTGCTCCTTGCAGAATCGACAGCCCCTTGGGGGTGGCAAATGCAATGGTATCTTCCAGTGGAATGATGGGGTATCCCTTGGCAATAGGCTCGCGGCTCAACTGGTGCTGGGCACTGTAACAAACCGACTCAGTCCCGTTTTGCAGGGCCCATATGCCCTCTTCGGTAAACAGGTAGAGGGGAAACTCGCCAAACTGTCCCTCCGACAAAGCTGTTGTGATGCTCGCTATCCCGGTGATGGCTCCGTTCGAGACCGAGTAGGTCTGTTCGGCCGGGAATATGAAAGGATTATCTACTTTCGATACCCGCAGGATATTTTCCTGAGTATAGACATCGTTGACGGGCTTGGGAACCTGTAGCGGCGTAGAGGCATCAACCGAGTCGTTGGGTAGGGTGATGGACGATAGCGACACGTCGAGATAGTCCGACCGGTTTTCATACTCCGAGGGGGTGAGCAGGAACGAGCCCTTGTATCGGGCCGTCGGGCTCTTCACGACAATCTCCATCTTATAGGCATTGCTGTCGGGGTAGGAGAGAAAGGGCGACAGCTGGTTCGAGAAGTTCTCCAGTTCGCCGTACCATACGACCATGCTTTCGCCGCGCTCGGTTTTGAGATAGGTCGAGATATAGGCCAGGACAGATTCCGTACCCTTTTCGCCCGTATCAAACAGGCTTAGCGGAAATCCGGTAAACAGTTTCTTGTTCAAGTTGGCCAGGTGCAGCCGCTGGTTGTGTACATAACTGATTTGGGCTCCGGTCGATAACAAGGTGGTATTGTCGGGCGAGAGGGGCTCTTCATGCACCAGCAAGTCGGTTCGCACCTTGTTCTCGATGTCATACCACTGCCCGTCTTTCAATTCGTCCCAATTTTCGATTGACGTGATTTTATAAAAAAGAGGACTTTGCAGGTAGCGTTTCTTGACCTCTTCCCGGTCCAGGAACGTAATTTCGCCTTTGAGCGAAAACGTAACCGTTTCGTTCGCCTCGGTGCGCTCGATGTCAAACACGAATCCCTCTCGCTTGGCGTCGGGTTCAAATATGGTGGCTTCGGGGGTAACGAAGATGTCGATACTGCGCACGATATCTTTCCAGTTCTCTAAATTCATTTTGTGGATAAAATACCGAATACAGTAGTTGTTGACGACGATGTCGCCCGCATGGGTACCTATACAGACGTTATTGCCATTGGAGTTGTTGATTCGTAGTTCTACCTTGTAGGGTTGTATGGGGTCGGGCTGCGAGAGCATGACGGGTACCGACGAATATATGCGACTGCCATCGTAGAGGGTAATCGCGTAGCGTACGAGAATAGGTTGTATGAAATAGTGCCGTTCCCAGGCCCGGTCCTGCAACTCAAAAAATGCATTGTAGTATTCCAGACTGTAATAGTCGGCATCGACCAGCTCGAGACGCTTGGGGTTGACATATACGTCGTGAAAGTTATGTTCTTCCAGGTGGTAGGCGTCGGTTTTCATGGGGTGGATCGAAAACGAAATCTCGGGAATCTCGGGCCTCTCGCCCAGGAAAATATATCTACTCTCTTTATATAGCAGGTAATAGGTATTCTCGGCACAGATGACAATGAGCGTATTGCCTATCGACTGCACCCCGATAACCTTTTGGCCGTTAAGCGCAAACAACTCTTTGGATTGAGGCGCTATCTTTTCTGTCTCCTTATAGACAAGAGCTTCGTAGTAAATGGCCAGGTCGTCGGTCGTGATATGGTGCTCTCCGTCGTAGCAGGTGTGCACATAGAGCAGGCGGCTGCCTTTTTGAGAGAGGGTGTACAGCAGTTCGGGTTTTCCCACGGGAACCAGGTGCCCCGATTGGTTGCGCAAATTGATAATGGCCGAGCAATCGCCCGGCTTGGCTATCTCGGGCGAAGCCTGTCGGTTCATCCCGTTAAAGATTATACTCGATTTCATAGGACAGAAAATTTTCGGTAAAAGTAGTACCGAAGCTCAATCCTGTTTTGGCATGATGATACTCTTTGCAAGAGGGAGACTCCACCCGGTTGATTGATTAAATCCCTGATAATAAAAAGCGGGGGAGAGTCTCCCGTTCCCCTTGTGAATGAGGGGAAAGGCGCATTTGCCCAAGCATAACCAATCACTTTATTTTTGCGCCACAAATACAACATACGGCCAGGCACAAAGGTTCGCCCGCGAAAGACTGAAAAAGAAAAAATAGATTTCTGGTATCGATATTCTCGCCCGATAGCGAAAAAAATACGCGATATTTGCGTATCTTCGCTTGGAAAGAAAGATAGGCGCTATGGACAAACTCAATTTTGCTGCAATCGATATTGGATCCAATGCCGTGCGGTTACTCATCAAGGGAATTTCCAAAGGCGAGAAAGTCACCGACTTGGCCAAAGTTTTCATCGTGAGGGTACCCCTGCGGTTGGGGCAAGACACCTTTACCAAAGGTCGCATCTCGACCGAGAAGACCGAGAAACTGTTGCGACTCATGCACGCCTTTTCGCAGCTGATGCAGGTATATAACGTCGTCGCCTATCGGGCCTGTGCCACCTCGGCCATGCGCGACTCGTCAAACGGAGCCGAGATTGTGCGCTACATCTCCGAGAAAAGCGGTATCCATATCGAGATTATCAACGGCCTCGAAGAGGCTCGCATCGTATATGACAGTCATATTGTGGATGAGTTTGAGCAAGACGGCAACTTTGTCTATGTCGATGTAGGCGGCGGCAGTACCGAGGTAAGCATCATCAGCAACCGGGCGCTCTTGCAGTCACAGTCTTACAACATAGGCACGGTGCGTATTCTCAACAAGAAGTTGAGCCGTAGCGAACTCTTCCGCATGTATCGCGATTTGAAACGGGTCAAAGAGGCATATCCCCAAATCTCCATCATCGGTTCGGGAGGCAACATCAACAAGTTGCACCATCTGGCCAAGATTCCTTCGCACGATCCTTTGACCGTCGAACGGTTGCTCGAGTTGAGAAACGAACTGAACAGCTATCCCATTGTCGATCGCATCGAACGCTTCGGGTTGAAGCCCGACCGTGCCGACGTCATTGTGCCTGCTGCCGATATCTATTTGCAGATTGCCACTCACATAGGGGCACAAGAGATATGGGTACCCACTATCGGCATTGTCGATGGTATCATCTACTCACTCTGTGCCGACTATCTGAAGGAACATTACAAGTAGCCGCCCTGTTATCGGGCAGCCTTGTCCCACTTGGGCTGTTGGTCTTTCTTCAAGATAAAGTCGCGAATGAAGAGGGCCGTCTCTTCGCTGCCCAGAATCGAGGAGTCGATCGACAGGTCATACGACGAGGCCACCCCCCAACCCTTATCGGTATAAAAATTGTAGTAAGAGGCACGCAGCTTGTTCTTCTTTTCGGCCAGCTCGATAGCCTCTTTGCGGGTCAAATTCTGCGAACGGCTCAAAATGCGGGCAATGCGGTCCTCGAGCGGAGCATGTATAAACACATTGTAGCATCGCGGGTATTGACGCAGAATATAGTCGGCACAACGGCCCACGATTACACACGATTGAGTCTCGGCCAGTTGCCTGATGACATCGGACTGAAACTTGAAGATATACTCATTTGACAATCCACCGTCGCCCCACAGCCCGCCGGCACCCGTGAGCCAGTTGATCGAAAACGAATTGAGCAGCGCACTCGGGGCCCGCTCGTCGGCCTTTTCGAAATACTCGGTACTGAGTCCGCTCGATTTCGAAGCTTCGTTAATCAATTCTTTGTCGTAGTAAGATATGCCGAACAAATCGGCCAGGCGACGGCCTATTTCCCGGCCACCGCTGCCAAACTGCCGGCCTATCGTGATGATGAGGTTATTGTTCATGGTGCCTTTCTCTATTCGATTATTCAACAAACATACATTAAAAAAATAGGAAATCCTATATTCCTCTTCGTTTTTTTACCCTTCTGTACGCTTTTTAGCCGCTTCTACAAACTGTTTTTAAGAAATATTTTGTGGCGACAAAAGTTTTTATTTAATTTGTATCATTCAAAATAGGCAAACTATGAATAACGAGTTGAAAAAAATATTGAGCAGCGACACCGACGGGTTACTTACCTATGAATACATAGCCAATCACATGGGTGCCTGCGACGACGATATGCCAGCTCTTGCCGACAATATCATCCGGGTCGATCTCACCGGCCAGATTACGGTGAGTGCAGCCCTCTACCTGCATGCTACCGGGCCCGATAAATATCGAGAGGTAATCGACAAGCTTATTGCCGCCTCTTTGCAGAAAGACCGCGAGCGCAAGTATATTGGCGATTTGCTGTCGGGCATATGGGGCGAAGACTATAAATCGCACGTCGAAGAGTTGAATCGGCAGAGCGACAATTTCAGGCGCATTTACAAGCGGGTTTATGCCAACGACATTATTTAATAGGTATTCCCGATAAAAATAAGATAATGGCACGCCGCCTCTTCCCTGAAGTAGGGGAGGGGCGGCGTGCTGTTTGTTTTGAATGGGATAATGAACCGACATGGTTGTATATCAATGAAATAGAAAACGGGGAAGTGAATCGTAGAAAACCTTTTGCCCATCTTATGCCGATTGAGTGGAGACACTATAGTGTATGAATCCTTGCTCAATAAAGTCTCCGCACAGGGTTGTTATATGTTAATGTTATACAAAAATGACTATTGTTGATTTTTGTATATATATTCGAAATTTGTAAAAAATCAATCTCTTTATGGTAATATTTCGCTAAAATGTATGGATATTAATAACAAATTATTATATTTGCCAATGATGAATTAATGGTCGTGATATTTTTGATGTAGGTACATGTAATGTGATTTTTCATAATAAACCTAATAATATATTTACGATGGCAAAGAAAATTACGCTTATTTGTGCATTCTTCCTATTTATGGTAGTAGGATTGCGAGCAGAGTCGTTGTTAAATGAAGGTTTTGAAACCTGGACAGCGGCTAATTTCCCGGCGAATGGCTGGACAGTTGTAAATGATACCCAAGAGGGTACGGTCAATCACTGGACTGTAGAGACAGGAAATTCGGTTCTCTCCGGTTCGGTGAATCTTTTTTGTAATGCGGGCTCATATGTAACCGTGGAGCCTGTCAAGGAAGAGTGGGTAATCACGCCGGCTCTCACCTTGGGTAATACCAATTACAATCTTAAATTCCTGTGGGAAGGCGCCTCGGCCGCAGCCTTCAAAAACGAGTATGATTTTCAGGTGCGTGTGACCGATAACGACGGTGAGACGTGGACCACCATCTTCTCGTTCCTCAATCAGGAGCAGGTCGAGAACAGTGGCGTCGTGTATCCCTGGACCGGTTGGACCGCAAACTCGTCGTTGCTCAGCCTGAAAGCCTATGCAGGCAAAACGATAAAGATTGCCTTTGTACACTGCCTTCTGGTAAGTGGCGAAGGTAAAGGCAACTGCGTGAGACTCGACGATGTGGTAGTTGAATCGGGCGCAGCCATCGATGCTCCCATAGCCGAGGTTACTCCCTCCTCTTATATCTTCCCGGGCTCCTACATCGGTGTAGGCAAGTGGTCCGAGAAGTTTGCCCTTAGCAACAAAGGTGTAGGCGAACTCACCGTGACTGGTATCTCGGGCCTTGAGGGTACCGATTTCACGACCAATCTGGATCCTGCTGCGGTATCGATAAAACCGGGAGCCGAATATGAGTTCTATGTATGCTATACCCCCTCTTCGGCCTTGAGCCCCAATACGGCCACAATGACTATCCATACCAACGGTGGCGACGTCTCCATCGCTTTGGAGGGCACAAAAATTATTCTCCCTGGCGAGTACAACCTCGAGAGCTTCGAGAGCGGCACATTCCCGCCGTTGGGATGGACTGCCGACGAAGGTTGGACCCAGGGCAGCGCCTATGCTACTTCGGGTAATTATGCGGCTGCCTGCAGCTTCGCCGAGAATAACCCCACGTTGGTAACACCCCGTCTCGATTGTTCGGAGGGCACCTATGAATTACAGTTCAACTATGCCAATGTGTGGGAACCTTCGGCCGACGATGCCGTAGCTCCCGAAAGTGAATTCGAAGTCTATTTCTCCAAAGACGGAAAAGCAACCTGGAACAAGATTGCCTCTTGCGATTCGATCAACCGGTGGGAACACCTTGCCATCGACTTGGGCACTCCCGCTTCGGATAACTGCTATGTCATGTTCAAATACGTTCTCGATGTCGATTTGTCCAGCAGCGGTTGGGACGATCTGCCCGAGTACTCCACGACATTCCTCGACGATGTGATATTGCCTCCCTACTATGGCAGCAATTCTGCCCCCGGAGCCGCAACCACACCCTCGCCCGAAAATGGAGCAACCGATGTATTTAATGAAGAGCTCACGCTCACCTGGAGCGGTGTACAGTTTGCTCAAGGCTACAAGGTATATGTAGGTAAATCGGCATCCGACTTCTCGGTTGTCAATGGCGCCGAGGTGACCGAGTGCAGCTACACCATCCCCACGCTCGACTATGGCACCACCTACTACTGGAAAGTCGTAGCCTACAACGACATGGGCGAAACCGCTTCGCCCGAAGTATGGAGCTTCACCACGCTCGCCGACCAAACGGTAAGCACCTATCCCTGGTCCGAAGGTTTCGACGACGAAGTATTCCCCCCGCTGGGCTGGCGCAGCATGGGCGAAGGTTATACCGAGTGGGATCGCACCGACTACACGACCTTCGATGGTAAAGGTTCGGCCTACATCTCGGCCGGAGGTTCCAACGAGCAAGGTATCTTGCAAACTCCATCCTTTGTATTGCCTGCCGATAAAGACATGCAGGTCAGCTTCTACTGGGGCAATGCCGTACCGGTAAGCTTGACCAAGTCGGTTCAAGGCACGACCACGATCAACAAAGACACCCTTTACTTCGAAATCAAAGCCGATAACGTTTGGCAAGAACTGGCCCATATCTCTTCGGCACAGGCCGAGGGTCAATCGTGGGAACGTCAGCGTATCGTCCTCTCCGACTATCGTGGAAAGACCGTCAGCTTCCGTTGGCGTTACAGTGCAGTCGATTATATGGGTTCGGGTGCGTCACTCGACAAGATTCTCATCGAAGAGGCTCCCACTGCCGGTAAGGCCGTTATCAACGTCTCTTCGTGGGCAGCAGGCGATGTCAACTACAACAAAGCCGTTACCTCGCCCATGCTCAACCTTTTGAACGATGGCGAACAAACCATGACTATCACGGGCGTATCTTTCACCAATAGCAACTTCAGCACCTCGCTGCATAAAGATATGGTACTGGATAGCCGCGAAAGCGTCGATTTCAACATCACCTTCGCCGCCGGTGAGACTTCGGCTCCCGTAGAAGACGAGTTGGTAATCACCTTCGACAACGCCTCTACCGTTACATTGCCCGTGTCGGGTACGGCTCTGGGCAAATATACCCGCTATTTCAGTTTCGAAGACGATGAGTTCGGATCCATCGCACCCAAGGGCTTTACCACGGTCGATGCCGATCACACAGCAACTGTTTCGCCGGTAATGATCGACTATCCCAATATTGGCAACGCCTATGCCTACATCGTTATCAACCAATTGCCCGCACCCAATGGTGCCGATTGGCGCAACATCTATCCCCGTTCGGGCGACCAGCTCTTGGCAACCATGGCATCGGCCAATGAAACCGAAGCTGTCGATTGGCTCATCAGCGACCAGATGACGGCACGCGACAACGCTCACTTCCGTTTCTATGCCAAGTCGTATGATGGCGATAACACCTATCACCCCTTTGCCGCTCTTACCGTACTGGTAAGTACAACCGACAATGCCGTGTCGAGCTTCACACCTATTTCGGGATTCAATTCGGTACAGGTTCCCTATAAGAACAACAGCGACAGCCAGACTTCTTGGACCGAGTTTGATGTCGATTTGAGTCAGTATGCCGGACAGCCCATCTATATAGCCGTGCGCAACAACACTCCGGCCGATGGCTTTGTAACCTTCTTCGACGATTTCTATTTCGAGGACTTTGAGTATGTAAACAGCGACAACAACGCGCCCTACTTTACCACCGTGCCCGATACCAACGCTACCGTGGGTAAGAAGTGGACCTACAACTATGCCGTAGCCGATCCCGATGGTGATCCCTTGACGGTTACTCTGCAAGGTAAACCCTTCTGGATTATCCACACCACGGGTACCAACGGCGGTTCATTGTCGGGTATCCCCGGACAGGTCGAAGAGATCATCATGAAACTCTCGGTTACCGATGGTTCCAAGACTACCGTACAGGAGATTGTGCTCAACATTACCGACGGTTCGGGTATCGACGAGGTCGATGGCTCTGCACTCAAGGTTTATCCCAATCCTGTGGTTTCTACACTCTATCTGAACGAGACCTGCGACCGCATTATCGTTACCGATATCACGGGCAAACAGGTATTGGCAGCGCAGCAAGTCGAGACTCTCGACATGTCGGCTCTTGCCCCCGGTGTATATCTGGTAACGGTACAAACTGCCGGCGAGCACTATACAACCCAAATCGTTAAACAATAATCACAAAACTATGATGACTATGAAGAAACTTATATTCCCCCTGGCGCTGCTCCTTTGCGGCGCGGGGGCCATATCGGGCCAGAATCTCGTGTTGAACGAGAACTTTGAGAGCCAAACCTTTCCGCCGCAAGGGTGGACTGTAGAGGGTACCGAACTCCCCGATAATCTGGATTCGAAGGCATATGCCCATTGGTCTCTCGATTGGAATGAGATTTCAGGTTCTGCCATTGCCGGTTCGGGTTGTGCCGAGGTGATGAGTTTCTACGATGAAGGAGCCGCCAACATTGCCAAGCAAGAGTGGCTCATTACCCCCGCGGTAGAGGTGAGCCAGGGTGCTACGCTGGCGTTTACCTTCTGGTGTAATGCTTCGGCCTTTCTCCCTTCCGAGAAAACCTATGGCCGTTTCCTGGTAAAGGTATCGACCGACGATGGTGCCTCGTGGAGCGACCTGTGGAATGTGGCTTCGCAAGAAGATATCGAGGCCTCGGGGTTACCCTGGCCTTGGAACAAGACTGCCACGGGTGCCGAATCGAATTGGCAAAAGCTTACTCCCAGCATCAATCTGGATGCCTATGAAGGTCAATCGGTCAAGTTTGCCTTCTACTTCCAGGCCGTGTTGGTCAATAACTATACTTCGGCTACTTTGGCGGTTGACGATGTAAAAGTAGGTGTACAGGAGATGGAGAAACTGCCTCAGGTCGAAGGTTCTACCTCCTATGCTTTCTCCAACTCCTATATAGGTTATCTGGCACAGTCCGAGCCGATGACCCTTCGCAATGTAGGGTATGGTACCTTGACCATCTCGAGCATCGAGGGACTCGATGGTACCGACTTCTCCACTACCATCGATCCCGCATCGGTGGCTTTGGCACGGGGCGAAGAGCTCACCTATCGGGTAAACTACAACCCCACCGTGACGGGAGCCCGCAGCACGGTGATGAAGATAAATACCAATGGCGGCACTCTCTCGGTCGATCTTTCGGGAACCAAAGTCGTACTCGAAGAGGGATATACGCTCGAGAGCTTCGAGGGCGAGATTTTCCCGCCTGCCGGTTGGTCGCGCAATGAAGGCTGGCGCACTATCGATGGTATAGCCACGTCGGGGGTGAAGTCGGTAACCGTGGGCGGTATGACCACCTGCGACATTGTTTCGCCCCGTCTCGACCTTTCGGCCGGTAACGCTAAAGTAAAATTCGATTACCTCGAAGCTACCGGCGAAGAGTATATCGACGACTCGTTCCTGCCCACCACCTACTTTATCTGCTACTACAAGAAAGGTAGCGATACCGATTGGACCGAACTTTGGTGCTCGCTCGACGACAGCCGTTACAACGAATGGGTACAGAAAGAGATAGAGATTAAAGACAAGAACGGCAACTTTGTGGTGAGCGACGATGTCTATCTGCGTTGGACCTACGAGTTTGAAATCGGTGACGGAGGTCTCGACAACATGGTTGTGACCGATATCTACTTCGACAACGTGGTGCTGCCCAAACTCTATGGCGAGGGTGGTGTCCCCATGGAGATAACCGTTCCCTCTCCCGTCAATGGCGAGACCGATGTCGATTATTCACGCCTCACCCTTTCGTGGGAACCCGAACTCTTTGCCGAGGGCTATGAACTTTCGGTAGGAACCGATCGGGAGAATCCCACCTCGCTCCTCAATCAGGTACGCCTCGAGGGGAATACCTCAGTCTCCTATACGATTCCCGAGTTGACACCCGCCACCACCTATTACTGGCGCGTCGTTCCCTACAACTCGGTAGGCAAGAACGAGGAGGGCGACACCTGGTCGTTTACCACCATGGCCGACCAGTCGATTCGCAACTTCCCCTATACCCAGGATTTTGAAGCCGGAGTCATGCCGCCTATGGGTTGGCAATCCAATCATCAGGGCGATGGTATCCAACAGTGGAAAATCAACGAGATAGGTCCCTTTGCCGGGGAATATTCAGCCTCGGTATGGCACAATGGAGCCGGCGAAGAATCGACCCTTGTTTCACCGGAAATCGCACTCCCCGAGAGTGGCGACATGGTAGCCTCGTTTGCATGGGGTGGCGCTTTGTGTAATCGTCTCGAATACGGATATGAAAACGAGGCTGTCACCGAGGTTCCCTTCGATCAGGTCGATGATACCGATGGTACTCTCTATTTCGAGATTCGTGCCACCGATGCCGACGAATGGACTCCGCTGGCCTATACCCAGGATCGCACCAAATGGCGTCACAAATATGTATCGTTGGCCGCCTATGCCGGCAAGAGCGTAAATCTGCGCTGGCGTTTCGTGGCTACCAAGAATGCCGGTTCTTCGACAGGCGGTTCGCTCGACGAAATCTACGTTGGCGACATTGCCGAGATGCCTACCTTGGCAGTCGAAGAGGTCGCTCTGTCGGGACTGTCGGTATATCCCAATCCCACGACCGATAATCTCTATTGGACAGGTGGAACCGCCAACGTACGGGTCTATGACCTTGCGGGTAACTGTGTGAAAGAGGCGGCCGATGTCGAGTCGATATCGATGCGCGATTTGAGTACCGGTATATATTTGGTAACCGTTGTACAAGGCGACACCGTTGTTACGACACGTGTCATGAAACGTTAATACACATTCCCCGCAGGGTGGGGAGTAATATCGCAGAGGGCTCCGTTTACGAGAGCCCTCTGTGTCCCTCCCGGGGAACGTAATTTTACAGAGATACACCAAACACAACTTTTATCGAAAAGCAAATGAAGAAAAAATTTTTAGCGCTGGTAGCGCTCCTTGTCGCATGGGGTGGGGCGGTGATGGCTCAACAGACCGTATCGCTCTCCTTGCAGGTGACCGCTGTTACCGGCGAAGACATGGGCGGGACCCCCTTCTACCTCGAGCGTACCGAGTCGGGGCTGGTCTATGAACGGGTGTTGAGTGCAAACGGCACCTATACCGAGCGGAATATATATCCCGGTATCCACCGCCTGGTCATTGAGAAAGATGGATTGAAAACCTACGACAATGCCGCGCTCGACATACAAAGCGATACCGTTCTCAAGATTGTGATGGAGGAGCCGGTGCGCACCCCCTACAATTTGCAGGCGTCACTCGCTCATGATCCCAAGACCGGCACCAACGATGCCTCGCTGGTGTGGAACGAAGAGACCGATTACTTCTTCGACAACTTCGAAGATTACACCTCGTTTACCCTCGACCTCTCGCCGTGGACCGGCATCGACAAAGACCAGGAGTCGGCTGCCGTTCTCATGCAGGGAGGGTATCCCAATAGCGGGCTCAAGCAGTATGCTACGATAGTCTCTCCCGATGAGGCCTATGTAAACGTCTCCGACGGGGGCGACCCTTACCCCCTATCGTGGTGGTTCTATGCTCCTCAACTGCGGGCATACAGCGGTAAGAAATACATGGGCTTTATCCGCACGGCCAGCGGTACCACCAACAACGACTGGGCCATTACGCCCCAGATACACGTGGGGGTGAACAATGTCGTGCGTTTCAAGGCCAAGGCGGCCGATGCTCCCACCGAACGCTTCAAGGTGTGGATATCGACCACAGGCACGGACGAGAGCAATTTCATGCCACTCACCCAAGGCAATTACGAGTCGGTCGAGTGGAGCACATGGAGCACCATCGAGTACGACCTCTCGAAGTATGAAGGGCAAGATGTCTATATTGCCATTCAGTACATCACCCAGGCCGGATGGATGCTGATGGTCGATGATTTCTTCGTGGGGCCCTCCAAACTGAACCCCTCGCTGGTGAAAGCCCGGTTGCCGCGAGCCATACGCCACCGCAGTGTCTCGGCAAACGACGACCCTCAAAGCTATACGGTCTATCTCGACGACCGCGAGGTAGGGTCGGTCCAGACCAACTCGTTCTTCTTCGAAAACCTCGCTGCCGGCACCCATACCCTGGGTGTGAAAGCGATTTACAAGGTATCCGAGTCGTCCCTGGCCACCACGCAAATCGAGGTACCCGAAGCCTCGGCCTATGCCGATGTCAAGGTGCAGGTTTCGGTCAATGGAGGTTCGTCCGAAGGCATTGCCGTGAGCTACCTCTCGGGCAGCTATCAGGTGACCGACACCCTTGTGTCGGGGCTCTCGCACTTCGCCTCGTTGCCCAAGGGTGAGTATGTGATAGGCATCAACGACGACCGCTACCAGCCCCTGGATACGCTCATCAATATCGACCGTGACATGACCGTCGATTTGGCGCTGGTCGAGAGAATTACCAACCCCTATAACCTCTCGGTCGATTTTACCTATCACGACGACACCGAGACAACCGATGCTACCTTCCGGTGGAATCAAGACCTGGGTTGGAGCGACAGTTTCGAGGAGTATGACGATTTCGCTACTCACTTTGGCGATTGGGTCACCTACGACCTGGACCGTCTGCAACACTATATGCTCTCGGTCAACGGGCAGAATGTTACCTTCCCGGGATTCGACGACGGTGAGTCGCCCGTCTTCATCTTCAACCCCGAGGCCACCACGCCCCCGTGCAATGTCGATGGATACCTCAATACGCTTTGGGGAAAGAAATACGTCATGTTCTTCGGCGTGCAGCGGGCCACCTCCAACGACTGGCTCATTGCCCCCAAACAGAAAATCAACGAGGGCTATGTGGTGCGCTTCTACGTTCACGTCTATGGTAATCCCGGCGAAACCACCGGTATCCCCGAGACGATAAGAGTACTGGCCTCAGAGACTTCGACCGACGATTCGTCGTTTACCGAGTTGTATAAGTGCACCTTCGAAGAGGGCGGCTGGTACGAAGTCACCGTCGATTTGCCCGATTATGTCAACCGCGAAATCTATCTGGCCATCAACTATGTCTCCAACGACGGCTGGATGCTCAAGGTCGATAACTTCTACGTAGGGCCTGCCGACGATGCTCCCGCGCCCGAGGTAGGCAATGCCACCTACAACGTATATCTCAATGGCGAGACCAAAGCCACGGCGATAACCGACAACTTCTACACCTTCGAGTCGCTCCCCGACGGCACCTATACCGCCGGTGTCAAGGCTGTTTACG
The DNA here is from genome assembly GCF_002161555.1 of Barnesiella sp. An55. Classification (GTDB taxonomy): domain Bacteria; phylum Bacteroidota; class Bacteroidia; order Bacteroidales; family Barnesiellaceae; genus Barnesiella; species Barnesiella merdipullorum. The sequence goes on from NZ_NFHZ01000004.1 coordinate 51,597, forward strand.
AGTCGGGCGAGTCCGACCTGGTCGAGTATCTCTTTACCATCCAGTACAGTGCTCTCGAGTCGGTTGCTGTCCCGGCTGTGAAAGTCTGCGCGCGCGATCGGGCTATCTGGATCGAGTCGGTATCGGGCGAACAAGTATCGGCTACGGTCTATAATGCCGCCGGACAACCCGTCGCTTCGGTAGCCCATGTCGAGGGAAATACCCGCATCCCGGTCGAAGCCGGCTTCTATTTGGTGCGTGTGACCACTCAAGATGGCCCCGGAACGATAAAAGTGCTGGTGCGCTAATTGCTTTGAAATGAATTGAAAAGGGCGCTTCGTAGATAAAAAAAACGAAGCGCCCTTTTTCGTAAATATAAATTTCTCCTTTTCTATGTTAAGAAATCATTTATTTTTGTATCTTTGTAAATATTTGAAGTAGAGGAATAGAAGCCGCTCGGCCCGCTCCATACGGCCGATGTTTTTTTATTTGCTTGCTTTCATAATTAGATTAGAGAGAATATAGGATGCAGTTGGGTATAGTCCCATTTGAACCCATACTTTTTTCATTTGACCAGGCTCGTCTGCGCACTATATCTATGGCTACGGAGCGGCTAAAAGGAAGGATCTATGAATAAGAATATTTGTTTTATCATTTTACTGCTAATAATAATCAACATGAGTTGTGCCTCGAAAAGTCATAAGGAGACAGTCGTTCTTATGGAAACCACTATGGGAAATATCAAAGTGAAACTTTACGACGATACGCCCGCCCATCGCGACAATTTCGTAAAACTGGTCAACGAAGGGTATTACGATGGTACCCTGTTTCACCGTGTAATCAACGAGTTTATGATACAAGGCGGCGACGGAACCTCCAAGAACGCTCCGGCCGGCAAGATGCTGGGTACGGGCGATCCGGGCTACACACTGCCCGCCGAGTTTGTCTATCCCAAATATTTCCATAAACGGGGAGCCTTAGCCGCCGCACGTCAAGGCGACCAGGTCAATCCCCAGAAAGCCTCGTCGGGGTCGCAATTCTACATCGTTACCGGTAAAGTCTATAATCCCCAGCAACTCGACCAGATGGAGCACCAGATGCAGATGCAACAACAGCAGTCGGTATTTCAGGCTCTGGCCGCCAATCATCGCGACGAGATTATCAAGATGCGCAAAGCCCGTGACATGCAGGGGCTGCAAGCCTTGCAAGATACACTCATTGCCCAGATGCAGGAGCAAATCAAGCACGACGGCAAGCGCACCTTTACCCAGGCCCAGCGCGAAGCCTACACGACCGTAGGCGGCACGCCCCATCTCGACGGTGAATACACCGTTTTTGGCGAAGTTATCGAGGGAATGGACGTAGTCAATAAGATACAGCAGGTCGAGACCGGTGCCGCCGACCGTCCCGTGGCCGATGTCAAAATCATAAAAATGAAAGTCGAGGAGTAAGCGTGATACCTTTTCGTCGTCACATACTGTCCAATGGCTTGCGCATCATCCACCACTACGACGGCTCAACCCGCATGACGGCGTTGAACCTGTTGTACGATGTCGGGTCGAAAGACGAGTCGCCCTCCCGCACAGGGTTTGCCCATCTGTTCGAGCACCTCATGTTCGGTGGGTCGTTGCATATCCCCGACTTCGACACCCCTCTGCAAAAAGCCGGGGGCGAGAATAACGCCTGGACCAGCAACGACGTGACCAACTACTACACGGTAGCCCCCACGCACAATATCGAGACCGCCTTTTGGCTGGAGTCGGACCGCATGCTCAGCCTGGCCTTCTCGCCCGAGTCGCTGGCCGTGCAGAAACAGGTAGTCATCGAGGAGTTCAAGCAGCGTAACCTCAACCAGCCTTATGGCGATTCATACCTGTTGCTCCGGCCCATGGCCTATCGGGTGCATCCCTACCGGTGGCCCACGATCGGGTGCGATACGTCGCATATTGCCGAGGCTACCCTCGACGAGGTAAAGTCGTTTTTCTTTGCTCACTACGCCCCCAACAATGCCATCCTTAGCATCTCGGGCAGCCTGCCGTTCGACCAGGCCATGGCGCTGTGCGAGAAGTGGTTCTCACCCATTCCCCGTCGCGAGGTTGCTCCGCGCCATTTGCCGCAAGAGCCGGTTCAGACCGAAGTCCGTCGCAAGTGCGTTGAGCGCGAAGTCCCTTTGGATGCCATCTTCAAGGCCTATCACATGGTCGGGCGTCTTCATCCCGACTACCAGGCCTGCGATGCACTCTCCGATCTCCTCTCTTCGGGGCGCTCCTCCCGGTTGTATCGGCGATTGGTCATGGAGCAAAAACTCTTTACCGAGATCGATGCCTCGATTACCGGCGAAATAGACCCGGGACTCTTCCTGGTGAAAGGCAAACTCTCGCCGGGAGTCACACTCGAGCAGGGCGAGGAGGCCATCGAAACCGAGTTGCGCCGCATCTGCGACACCCCTGTCGAACAACGGGAGCTCGACAAAGTGGTCAATCGGTTCGAGTCGAACGACCTCTTTTCCAACCTGCACTATCTAAACAAGGCGACCAACCTGGCCTACTATGAATTGTTGGGCGATGCCGGCAATATCGATCGCGAGGTAGAACGTTACAGAAAGCTCACACCGGCCGATATACAGCGCATTGCAAGAGAGCTGTTCGTGCCCGGTAATAGTTCGACCCTGTGGTACAAGTCGGTATCCTCCGGAGCATCTTTTTGATGAATGAATGATATAGAGTAGTTGTTATGCGTTTCAAATTAGTTTTGGCAGTTAAGTCCGAAAGTTTTGGCAATGTGTTGCCGGTGAGCTATCAATATGAATTGTCGGCCGCCGTTTATCGGCGCATCCGAGAAAACTTTGAGACATATTTGCATTGGCTCTCCAGCAATGGATTTGCCCCGGTTGACGATTGTCGCAACCGGCTCTTCTCGTTTTCCAACCTCTACATTCCGCGCATCCGGGTCGAGAACGACCGGTTGCATATCCTGGTGAAGAAGGTACAGATGTGGATTTCGTTCCTGCCCGTACGGGGCACTCGCGAGTTTGTACATACCCTCTTCGAGGGAGATACTTTCGTGTTGGGCGATCGCCGCAGTAGGGTCGAGCTGGCGGTAGAAGAGATTATCGACTGCCCCACACCCGAGTTTGGCACCGAAGCCGAGTATCTGGCCCTGTCGCCCATCGTCTTTATGGTAGCCCGGTCGAACCGCAGCATGGAATACATAGGCCCCGATTATCCCCCCTATGCCGACTGTTTCTATCGCTCGATACTGGCCAAGTATGAGAAGATCTTTGGACGCCCCTTCGAAGGCAATGCCGACTTCTCGTGGAACCTCTTGTCCGAGCCCAAGCGAAAAGGCATTTTCATGATGCGTTTCACCCCCGAAGAGTCGAAAGTCATCGGCTACATGTATAAGTTCAAAGTCTCGATGGACCCTCTGTTACACCAGATTATGTACGAAACCGGCATAGGCGAGAAAGTAAATCTGGGTTTCGGCTGTGTAGAAATACTCCGCCGGGGAGCCACAGACGAAGGAAAAGCAGCCCCTTCGTCCGAAAAAGAGGATACGCCGATGAAAATAATCTGACATTTTTGTATGAAATGACAAAAAAATTTTTTTAATTTGTATAGAGAATAAAGATTTTATCCTTCATAAAACTGATTATACTATGACAACAGAGCTTGAAAGACCTGATGTGAATGGAGAAGAACCCCATGCAGGTCAAACTATGACTCCGGCCGAGGAGGAACAAAACTCGGCACAACCGGCATCGAAACTTTCGAGAGAAGAGATTATCGAGACCTTGAGAAAGTTGGTCGAGGGCCCGGTTGAAGAGGTTAAGGAAGAGGTTGATGAATTGAAGCAAGCCTATTATAAACAGAAAAAAATCGAAATAGAAGAGGCTCGCAACGCTTTTGTCGCTGCCGGGAACCCCGAGGCCGACTTTGTGCCCACCCCCGACGAGCAGGAAGAGACCCTCAAATCGCTGTTGGCCGTATTTCGCGAGAAGAAGGCCCAATACACGGCTACGCTCGAGAAACAGCGCGAGGAGAATCTGGCTCGCAAGCAGCAGATTTTGGAAGAGATGAAATCTATTACCTCCGATTCCGACAACATCAACAAGCAATATACCCGTTTCCAGGAGTTGCAGCAGGCTTTCAAAGAGCCGTGCGAGCTCCCTTCGGCCGCCGTGTCGGGATTGTGGAAGAGTTTTCAAGCCTGTGTCGAGAATTTCTACGACCTGTTGAAAATCAACAAAGAGTTGCGCGACTATGACTTCAAGAAAAACCTCGAGCAGAAAACCGCCTTGTGCGAAGCTGCCGAGGCCCTGCTCACCAACGACGATGTGGTCGCTGCCTTCAAGCAACTGCAACTGCTCCACGACGAGTGGCGCGGTATAGGTCCCGTGGCCAAAGAGTTGCGCGAGGATCTGTGGAACCGCTTCAAGGATGCCTCGACCGAGGTCAACAAGCGCTATCAAAGTTTCTTCGAAGCCCGCAAGGCGGTAGAACACAAGAACGAAGAGGCCAAAACCGCCCTGTGCGAAGAGATCGAAGCTATTGATATGAACGCCCTCTCGTCATTTGCACAGTGGGACGAGGCTACCAAACATGTGCTCGACCTGCAAAGCCGTTGGAGAACCTTGGGATTCGCCTCGCGCAAGATGAACAACCTGCTCTTTGAGCGTTTCCGCAAAACCTGCGACGAGTTCTTTGCCCGCAAGGCCGAGTATTTCAAAAGCGTGAAAGAGAAGATGGCCGCCAATCTCGAGAAAAAGAAAGCCCTTTGCGAGAAGGCCGAAGCCCTCAAAGACAGCACCGACTGGAAAGCCACGACCGATGTTTTCGTGGCCTTGCAGAAAGAGTGGAAGACCATTGGTCCCGTGGCCAAGAAACACTCCGACGCTATTTGGAAACGCTTCGTAACAGCCTGCGACTACTTCTTTGCCCAGAAGAACAGCCAGTTGGCATCCACCCGCCAGGCCGAGCAGGAGAACCTCGAAAAGAAGCGCGACATCATAGCCCGTCTCAAAGCCATCGACGAATCGGTCGAGCCGGCCGAAGCCGAAAAAACCGTGCGCGAGCTCATGGCTCAGTGGAACACCATTGGCTATGTGCCCTTCAAGGAGAAAGACAAAATCTATAAAGAGTATCAGGCACAGCTCGATATCCTCTTTGCCCGCCTGAACATGACCGAGACCCGCAATCGCCTGAGCAACTTCTCGGCTTCGGTACAGCAGATGGCCGACGGCAATCACGACAAACTCTATCGCGAGCGCGACAGACTTCTGCGCATGTATGATCAGAAGAAAGCCGAGTTGCAAACCTACGAGAACAACATCGGCTTCCTGAACATCTCGTCGAAAAAGTCGAGCGGACTCTTGAAAGAGATGGAACGGAAGATGCAAAAAATTCGCGAAGAGATGCAGCTTATCGAGCAAAAAGTACAACTTATAGATAAGAGCTTGTAGCGAATATAAAAGTATAAGATTTGACAGGGCGGCCCCATAAAACCGGGTTGCCCTGTTATTTCCCCCACAGTTGGCAATCTGCCGGGGAAGAACGACTTTGCCGAATAAAGATAGACGATAGCAAGAGAGAAGAAATGGCACGAGGTAGATATGGACATATGATAAAATCGCTGATTGTTATTGGTGATTTCTTCTGTTTGAACATTGCCTATGCCGTCGTTTGTCTATGGGGTGGGGGCCTTGAACAGGGCTTTGCCGAGAAAATCATCTGGCTGTTGCTCAATCTCTCCTATTTTCCCGTATATCTCTTCTTCTCCAAGATTCACGAGCTGCGTATCCTCCATGTCGATAGAGTCTTGATAAAGGTTACCCAAGCCGTGTTGAGCCATCTGGCCGCCTTCCTGCTGCTCATCTTCTTCCTGCAAATCGAAGATATAGGCTCGATGGTATTGCTCAAGTTCTATCTGCTCCTCTCGCTCTTGCTGGCCATTTGGTGGGTAGGGTCGCGCAAGCTGCTCAAGTACTTTCGCCGCAAGGGCTACAACTTCAAGCGCGTGGTCATTGTGGGAGCCGGTACGATGGGCACAAAGCTGCTCGACGAGTTGCGCTCCGATGCCGGGTATGGCTACAAGTTCATGGGATTTTTCGACGACAATCTGGCCTTGAAGAAGTCGCTACCCAATTTCCAGGGCGACTGTTCGGCCGTCGAAGCCTTTGCCACAGCCAACAATGTCGATGAAATCTATTGTGCTTTGCCCATGAGCCAGGAGGAGAAAATCACCCGGTTGCTCAAGTTTTCAGAGTCGCACAACATTTCGTTCTTCATGGTGCCCGACGTAGGGCGCTACATACACAGGCAACTCGAGTTTCAGTTGGTAGGCAATGTGCCGGTGCTCTCGTTGCATCCCGAGCCGTTGCAAAATATCTTCTCCCGCATGTTGAAACGAACCTTCGACCTCGTTTTCTCGACCACCGTGCTCGTTTGCTCGCCGGTCATCTTTACCCCTATTGCCATAGCCGTAAAGCTCTCGTCGCCGGGGCCCGTCTTCTTCAAGCAGAAGCGTACCGGCTTCAAGGGGAAAGAGTTTAACTGCTACAAGTTCCGCACCATGAAAATCAATGCCGACAGTGACGAAGTGCAGGCTACTCGCAACGATCCCCGCAAGACCCGGGTGGGAGAGTTCCTGCGCAAGACCAGTCTCGACGAACTGCCCCAGTTTATCAACGTATTCCTGGGCGATATGTCGGTCGTAGGGCCCCGCCCGCACATGGTCAAGCACACCCACGACTACTCCAAGATTATCGATAAATACATGCTCCGCCACCTCATTAAACCCGGCATTACCGGTTGGGCTCAGGTGAACGGCTACCGGGGGGAGACCCGTGAACTGTGGCAGATGGAGCGCCGGGTCGAGTATGACGTGTGGTACATCGAGCATTGGAACTTCTGGCTCGATATCAAGATTATATTCCTCACCGTGGTCAACGCCTTCAAGGGTGAGAAAAACGCCTTCTGATACTCTCCGTTTCTCCGGTTACATCATTTTTATCCCGTTAAAAAACAGGACGAAATTAATCGGCGGTAACGATATCGTATGTATCTTTGCACCCCGAAAGGGAAAAAGAGATGAATACAAAGGTTAAAGGCACGATACTGGGCATCGTTTCGGCAGTAAGTTATGGCACCAATCCTCTGGGAGCCTTGTATCTGTATCGCGAGGGGCTGAACTCGAGTTCGGTACTCTTCTATCGGTTTCTGTTTGCCGTTATCATTCTGGCCGGCATCATGCTGGTGCAGCGCCAGTCGTTCGCCTTAACAAGGAAGGAGCTGAAAACCCTCTGCACGCTGGGGCTCCTCTTTGCCGTCTCTTCGCTCACCTTCTACACGAGTTTCCATTATATCGATGCCGGCATTGCCGCCACCATGCTTTTTGTCTATCCCATCATGGTCGCTGTGATTATGGCTCTCTTTTTCAAGGAGCGCATATCAAAGGTCACCCTCTTTTCAATCGCTTTGGCCCTCTCGGGCATAGCCCTGCTTTATCGGGGTGGCAGCGGAGCCGGAATCAGTACTACCGGGGTTGTGCTGGTGTTGGTCTCGGCACTTACCTATGCACTTTATATGGTTGTGGTCAACCAGTCGGCCATTGTCATGTCGTCGATCAAGCTCACCTTTTATGTCCTGCTCGTCTGTATGGTTGCCATTGCACTACAATCGGGCCTGGGCAACGGCACACAGTTACAGCCGCTTACCACGCCGCGCATGTGGCTGTTCTCCCTCATGCTGGGACTGGTACCCACCGTCATTTCGCTGGTAACTATGACACTGGCCGTTCATGCCATAGGTTCCACCCCCACGGCTATTATGGGAGCCCTCGAGCCCCTCACCGCCGTGGTCATCGGGGTGACTCTTTTTGGCGAAGCCTTTACTCCACGGCTGGGCATAGGTATCGTCATGATTCTCACCGCCGTGCTTCTCATCATCGCCTCCAAGTCATTGCCGGTTCACAAGGCCATGACCAAATTGGGGCACCTCTTGCAGGCTGTCCCTTTGCACAAGCATTGACGCCATACGAGCGTCGTTATTCACATTTGAAATGGTCGTCGAGGTGGAATCCTCGCAACAGGTCGGCCGCAGCCATGCGTTTCTTGCCGGCGAGTTGCAGCTCTTCGATGCGCACATAGCCATCGGCACAGGCAATGTCGATGCGGCTTTTCCCGTCGGTATGCACCGAGCCAGGCTCAAAAGAGTGCGATGCCGGCACGGGCGTTGTGCGGAATATCTTTACCCCCAGTCGGTTCCCCTCGGGCGATACCCACTCGCACCAGGCGGCAGGGTAGGGCGAGAGTCCCCTCACGAGGTTGTGAATCTGTATGCAAGGTTTCGACCAGTCGATGTGGCAGGTGTCCTTGAAAATCTTGGGAGCCGGGCGCAACGGCTCGTCGGTCTGTATCGAAGCCTGGTCGATAGGTTTTACCGTACCGGCAAGAATGGCATCGACCGTCTCGACCACCATGTCGGCCCCCAGTACCATCAGCTTGTCGTGGATGGTCCCCACGTTGTCTTCGGGCAGAATGGGGATGCGCTTCTGTTGGATGATTTCGCCCGTGTCGATTTCGTGTTTCAGAAAGAAGGTGGTGATACCCGTTTCGGTATCGCCGTTGATGATGGCCCAGTTCAGCGGAGCGGCCCCCCGGTATTGAGGCAGCAGCGAAGCGTGCAGGTTGAAGGTCCCCATCGGGGGCATGTTCCATACCACCTCGGGCAACATTCTGAAGGCCACGACAATCTGCAAGTCGGCATGCAGACTTCTCAACTGTTCAATAAAGGCCTCGTCCTTCAGCCGTTCGGGTTGCAAGATGGGTAAACCTTGCGAGAGAGCATACTCCTTGACCGGCGAGAACTGAATCTTGTGGCCCCGACCGGCCGGTTTGTCGGGCATGGTGATGACAGCTACCACGTTGTAGCCGCCCTCGACCAGGCGGCGCAGACTCTCGACGGCAAAGTCGGGAGTCCCCATATAGACGATACGTAAATCTTTCTTTTCCATTCTTTTTTAGTCTTGTGAGAAGTGAACCAATACTCGGCGGTACGAGTTGAAAATTTTCGATTTCGAGACAAACCCCACATACTTCCCGTTCTCTACGACCGGCAGGTTCCAGGCGTTGGTCTGGTCGAACGTTTTCATCACGTTGTCCATGCTGCTGCCCACCTCGATTTTGGCCGGAGGCATGGTCATGAACTTGCGCACATAGAATCGCTTGTACAGCTCGGGACGGAACATGATGTTGCGGATATCGTCGAGAATGACGATTCCCAGCAGCATCCCTTCGTTGTCGGTTACGGGGAATATGTTGCGGTGCGATTGCGAAATCACCTTCACCATATCGCCGAGCGACATGTCGGGGTGAACCTCGATAAAGTCTTTCTCGATTACACTGTCCATCTTCAGGAGCGTGAGCACCGCCTTGTCCTTGTGGTGGGTGAGCAGTTCGCCCTTCTTGGCCAAACGCATGGTGTAGATGCTGTGAGGCTCGAATATCCGTATGGTGGCATAGGCTACGGTCGAAGTAATCATCAGCGGCAAGAACAGCTCATAACCACCGGTCAGCTCGGTGGTGAGGAAGATGGCCATGAGGGGAGCGTGCATCACGGCCGACATCACACCGGCCATACCCATCAGGGCAAAGTTCTTGTCCGACAGCTCCAACGGGAATATACCCATATGGTTGATTATATAGGCAAAGAAAAAGCCGGCAAAACAACCCACATACAAACTGGGGGCAAACGTACCACCCACACCGCCACCTCCGTTGGTAGCGCTGGTGGCCAGCACCTTCACCAGAATGATGAGGGCCAGGAAGAGCATCATCACCCACATGTTGCCGTTCTCGGTATAGAACAGACTGCCTTCGGCCAGTTGCTTCAGGTTGTCGTTCAGCAGGCTGGTAATGGAGCCGTAGCCCTCGCCATAGAGTGGCGGCAGCAGGAAGATGGAGAGACTGAGGATAACCGAGCCGAAGATGAACTTTTTCCACGGGGTGCCTATCTTGCGGAAGATATCCTCCATGCGGGTCATCACCCGGGTGAAGTAGAGCGAGACAAAGCCGCAGAAGACACCCAGGAATATCACATAAGGGATACGGGCCGCCTCGAAGGTCTCGGTCTGCACGAAACTAAACTCGGCGCTGTAGCCCGTGAAGATATATGACACCGTCACGGCCGTAATCGACGAGATGAGCAGCGGCAATACCGAGGTCGTGGTCATATCGATCATCAGCACCTCGAGCGTAAACAGGATACCGGCAATGGGTGCCTTGAATATGCCCGCTATGGCTGCCGCCGAGCCACATCCCACCAGCAGCATGAGCAGCCGCTGGTCCAGCCGGAAGAGCCGCCCGATGTTCGACCCGATGGCTGCTCCCGTGTACACGATAGGGGCCTCGGCTCCTACCGATCCGCCGAATCCGATGGTAATTGAACTGGCAATGACCGACGTGTACATGTTGTGCGGTTTCAGTCGGCTCTTCTTCTGCGAGATGGCATAGAGTATGCGGGTAACACCGTGGCTGATGTCGTCCTTGACGATATAGCGCACATAGAGCCCCGCCAGCAGAATACCGATGATGGGGTAGATGAGGTACAGGTAGTTGGCCCCGTTGGCATCGAAGTGCGAGGTGAGCAGATTCTGGATGAGGTGAATGAGAAACTTCAGAATCAAGGCTGCCGCCGCCGTGCAGATACCGATGATGAAACTCAGGAACAGCACGAAGTTGTGCTCGTTGATATGCTTCTCCCGCCACAGCAGCAGGCGCATCAACCAGTCGTTGCGTTTCTCTTGCGGGGTATCGTCTATTTCAATATCTTCGTCTTCTATCATATCGTTTTTCTATTATACTCCTTTCCCGGTGATCACGGTGCGTATCGTGTAGATGATAATCTTGAGATCGACCAGCAGGGACATATTTTCCAAATAAAGAATATCATATTTCAGCCGGGCAATCATCTCGTCGATGTTGCGGGCATAACCATATTTCACCATACCCCACGATGTGATACCCGGGCGTATCTGGTGCAGCAGCACATAATAGGGCACCCGTTCCACGATCTGGCGGATAAAGTATTCGCGTTCGGGCCGCGGCCCCACGAGCGACATGTCGCCCTTGAGCACATTCCAGAACTGAGGCAGCTCGTCCAGCCGGTATTTGCGCAACACCCGGCCGATGTGGGTAACGCGCTGGTCGTTCTCCTCCGAGAGCAGCGGAGTCCCCGACTCGGCATCCGACTTCATCGTCCTGAACTTGTAAATCTTGAACGGGCGATGCCGATACCCGATGCGCTCCTGCTGGTAGAATACCGGCCCGCTCGAGTCGCGTTTGATAAGAATCGCCAGCACGACAAACAGTGGCGAGAGCACAATCAGGGCAATCGACGAAATCAGAACGTCGAATACCCGTTTCATGTTTTTACCCCCTTCAGAGATGGCGCAGTTGCTCATATCGACGAGAGGGGCCCCGTAGATATTGGTCAGCTTCACCCGCGACGAGATGATACTGAACTCGTCGGTCCCCAACTTGATGGGCAGGTTGAGCGGATACAGCGTGTTGATGAGGCGGTGCAATTCCACCAGATTATCCTCTTCGGGAGCCACGATCAGTTCCTGGACCTTCATCTCCCGGCACAGGCGGGGCAACTCCTCCAGGGGGTATGTGCGGTCGGCCACCTCACACGCCGGTGTCTCGTGGTTCACCCTGATAAACCCCACAATGTGGTATCCCAGAGCCTGGCGGGGCTCCTCGAGTTCGTGCATCTGCTTCACCGCTTTGGCACCACACCCGATGATAAAGGTGTTGAATTGCCATTTGCCCCGGTGGATAAGAGTGGTGGCGTTGGCTGTGATGGTAGCCCTCACGCTATACACACATACGAACTGCAACCCATAGAGCAACAGCAGCAGCTCATAGTTGTCGATTCTGATGCGCAGCACATCGTTGATGAGTGCAATAAAAAAGATGAGCAGCGTATTCACCAGCACCGACCCCATGGTTTGTACCAGCTCCTGGATGCGCGACTTGAAAAACGGCTGGTTGTAGTAGCCCGACAGATAGAAAACTCCCATCATCAGCAGCGGGAAGATAATCTGCCCTTCGATTACTCGCGACGAGAGCAGATACACCTTCAGCGACCCGCCGGCCTGGATGCCGGGGAAATGAAACCGCACGATATTGAACAAGAACCAAGCCACATTCGAGGCCAGGTAATCGCCCAACACATATCGCCTTGTCTGTCGCTTCTTGTTAATCACTCACGTATAATCTTGATGGAACCGTCGGCCTCGATTTTGATGATGCTCGAGGGTACCGACTCTTTTGCTTCGTCGCGGCGAGCCTCCACAATATAATCGACCGCGTTTTTAATCTCGTCCGAAATCTCCGAAAAGTTATGCGGCGAAGGCTGCCCGCTGATATTGGCCGATGTCGATACAATCGCTTTTTTGAACCGGCGGCACAACTCTTGCGAAAAGGTCTCGTGAGTGATGCGTATGGCAATACTCCCGTCCTCGGCCAGCAGATTGTGGGCCAGGTTGCGGGCTCCCGGATAGATAATCGTGAGCGGTTTCACCGCCACGTCGAGCAGTTGCCACGCCGTCTCGGGCACCTCGCTCACATAGTATTCCACCTTCGGCTCGCTGTCGGTAAGCACGATAAGCGCCTTGCTGTCGGCCCGCTGCTTGATTTCATACACCCGTTTCACCGCCTCGGCATTAGTCGCATCGCAGCCGATGCCCCAAATCGTGTCGGTCGGGTACAAAATCACACCGCCGCGTTCCATTACCTCGCAAGCCTGCTTGATATCTTCGCTGATTCCCATTGTAAATCCTCTTAATTAATACGATAATACGTTATATATCATGACGTCGGATAGGCGTTGAGGCCGCTTGCTGCCCCCCTTCGCCTTTTCGCAGTTGTACAAAGATAGTAAAAGGTGAGCGCAGAGAGAAACCGAAAACACAGTTTTCGAAGTTTATCTATGCCGAACCGCTATCTATCTTCTACAAAGATAGCAAAAGGAGAGCGCAGAGAGAAACCGGAAACGCAGTTTTCAAGTTTGACAAGGCCAAGCCGATATCTATCTTCGTGGCGTAAAGATAGCAAAAGGTGAGAGCAGAAAAACAAGTTTACTCGAATTTTTTTCGAGCCGCCTCCTCTCTTGAGCGTGTCACGCCGCAGGTCGGGGGTGCCCTCCGACTCCAAACCGTAAACGGTGCAACCAATCATCGGCCGGCATGCCACGGCAAGAAAAAACGACATCCCGGCGGTGAGGACGGAATGTCGTTCAGACTATGGAGGAGAGTCCGATTCCCGGCTTCGGGGATGCGGCACTCTTGTTCGGGATTAAAGAACAACCTTGCGGGTGGCGGTCGGAGTCTTGAGGATGTAGATGCCTCGCGACGGCAATTCGATCTCGGTGGCATTGCCCGTGTAAATCAAAACGCCCTGCATGTTATAGACGTTAAGGTCGGCACCGCTCGGATTGTAAAGCAAGCCGTTGGCAGCGTAGCAGCCTGAGTTATCCTTTTGGGGCGAGATAATGCCAGACGGGTCGTTGTCATACAATCGGAATTCGCTCCAGTAGGCATCGGCCTTATAGGCTTCGAGGCTGCCTTCAGGAACATAAACGGGAATAGAGCGATCTACCTCGTAGAAAGTTTTCGCCTCTATGGTCGGAGGAATGGCAGCGTTCACGATGATGCGTTTCAAATTGGAGCAGGCAGCGAAGCCGTTGTCGCCGATAGTCTGAAGAGACGACGGCAAGACAAGCTCTTCCAGATGCGAGCAACCGTAGAATGCGGCCCAACCTACTTTGGTAACGCTGGAAGGAATGGAGACAGAGGTAATTCCGGAACAATTATAAAAAACCATCTCGTTAATGCCTGTTACTGTGTAGGTATATTCTCCATAGGAGACAAGTCTGTGACAAGTATGGGAGTGGGGGAATATTCATGGATAAAATAGCGTTTATGATTGATAAATTCCGTAACTTTGTCGAGGCCTCCTCGATGAGGAAGATGCCGTTCGACCCTGTGTGACGATATCCGGTTGCCGGGGGGAGGGCGGTTTGAGCGCATGAATTTACAGATTTTTGTGCCGGTAAAAGGGGTACTGAAAAACAAGAAACGATGAAAACGAAAAAACAAGTGGTGGCAGCCGCCCTGTGTGTGGTTGCCTTGTCGGGCGGAAGTGTATTTGCCCAAAGTATGGCCGAGGATATGGCTCGATTCCGTCAGCAACAGTTGGCCGATATGAGAAAGTTTGCCAAAAACCGTTTGACCGATATGGTCAGCTATCGTGACTCGGTCAATGCCCAGTATGTCGATTTCCTGAAAAAGAGATGGGAGAACTTCAAGCTGCTCAAGCAGGGACGCAGTTTTACCCCCATGCCCGAGCCGCCGGTGTATGACCCGCGCGACAGTGTGCCGGCCGACGATGTATCGATACCGGTTGTCGAGTTGCAACCTCTGCCGCAGAGCAAGCCCGAGCCTGTAATCGTCGAACCCGATCTCCCCAAACCCAATATCGAGCCGGTACCCGTGGAGGTGAAAAAAAGAATGTCGGCCGACTTCTTCGGTACACGGGTGCAGGTAGCTGTGGCCGGTGGTCGTTGCAGCCGGATGACCGGTGTGTCTGAAGCCGAGGTGGCAGCCTATTGGAAAGCCCTGTCGGCCATGCCCGTCTCGACCTGGATAGCCGATGCCCAGCGCCTCGCCCAGGAGTTGCGCCTCGACGACTGGGGAACCTTCCAGCTGATGGGTACGCTCTTCAACGCCTATCTGCCGGGAGGAACCGAAAACGAGCTCGTCGTTTTCCGCACCTTCATGCTCAACCAGTTGGGCTACAAGGCCAAGATAGGCCGCTCGCAATCCGAACTGTTTGTGCTGCTGGCCACCACATCGCCTTTGCAGAACACATCCTATTTCACAATCACCGAGCGGGGTGGCCACACGCAATACTTTGTAATCAATCCGCACCATCGCAACCTCACCCAGGTGCAGACTTGTGCCGGCGAATATGGCGACGGAGGTCGGGCCATGAACCTTGCGGTGGTTTCGCTCCCCGAGCTGGCCAACGATATCGAGTCCACAGAGCTGACCTTCGAGAATCGCACCTATACCATCGACTGCAACCGCAACCGGGTGCGCTATTGTGAGACCTATCCCTATGTCGATTTCTCGGTCTATGCCAACGCTCCCATCGACAAGCCCACCTTCGACTGCCTGCGGGAGGAGCTCTTGCCGCAGATTACCGGGAAGTCGCAGAAAGAGGCCGCCAATTTCCTGTTGCACTGGGTGCAGAGTTCGTTTCGCTACAAGACCGATCCCGACCAGTATGGATATGAGAAATGGAACTTTGTCGAGGAGACCATCGTCTCGGACTACTGCGATTGCGACGACCGGGCCGTATTGTATGCTCAGCTGGTAAAAAATCTGCTGGGGATGAAAGTGGTGCTCATCTATTACCCGGGAGTGCATTTGGCTACGGCTGTACATTTTGATAATGACCAGGTTAAGGGCACCCATGTGAACGTGGGCAACGAGAAGTATTTCGTGTGCGACCCCACCTATGTAGGGGCCGATGTGGGCATGGCCATGCCCGACTTGCGCAATACGAAAGTCGAGATTATCACGCTGCAGGATGTCCGGTAATATACTGGTAAGAGCGAAAATATTTGCGCCGACGGGAAGCCTGGCCTGGCAGCTCGCCGGCGCAAACCGTATTACCGGGGTAATCGAATGAGCCTTCGGGAGTTGGACGATGGCAACGATATTTTGTACGCTCCCCGAAAAGTCGTATCTTCGCAGAGAAAACAGAGCGGAATAAAATGGCAGCAACAAAAGCAGATTTACCGGTAGCGATTCGCCCGTATCGACTGGGGCTCACGCTGAGTGGCGGAGGCGCCAAAGGGTTTGCCCACGTGGGCGTGTTGAAGGCGTTGGAAGAGTTGGGTATCCGACCCGATATCATCTCGGGCACCAGTGCCGGAGCCGTGATAGCCGTGCTTTATGCCGACGGCTATTCGCCCGACGAGATTCTCGACCTCTTCTCGGGCCTGTCGTTCAACGATCTGGCCGAGATTACACTGCCCCGGGCCGGCTTCTTCAAGATAGACCGTTTCAAACACTTTCTGCTGAAGTCGCTGCGGGCCCAAAACATCGAAGACCTTTCCATACCGGTAGTGGTCACGGCTACCGATCTCGACCACGGCACCTGTGTGGTGTGGCGTTCGGGAGCCATTGCCGAGCGGGTCACCGCCTCGTGCAGTATTCCCATCATATTCCCGCCGGTACTCATCGACGGCACCCACTATGTCGATGGCGGCGTGCTGCGCAATCTGCCCGTATTCCCCATACGCAACGAGTGCGACACGGTAATCGGCATCAATGTGAGTCCGCTGGTCAACAAGCGCTACAAGCAGTCGATTGTCGATATTGCCGCCCGCTCCTACAGCTTCATGTCCAAGAGCAACGTGACCGAGGATATGAAGATGTGCGACCTCTTCATTGCCATGAAAGAGGCGGCGCGCTATGCCGTCTTCGACATACACGCCCTGCGCGACATTGCCAACGTGGGGTACCAGCAGACCCTCAAACTCTTCACCGGCAAGCGGGCCTCTCGCATAAACGAATTGAACAAATAGACGAATTTCACACGATATGACCAACGAAAAAATAATCATCTACCAAGTCCTTCCCCGTCTCTTCTCAAACACTTGCGACAACTGTGTGCCCAACGGTACCTGCGAGCGCAACGGCTCGGGGAAACTGAACGACTTCACCCCCAAGGTTTTGCAGGAAATCAAGAAACTCGGGGCCAACTACATCTGGTACACCGGTGTTATCGAGCATGCGACCAAGACCGATTACTCCCGCTATGGCATCCGGCCCGATAACCGCTATGTGGTCAAAGGCGAGGCCGGGTCGCCCTATGCCATTAAGGACTATTACGACATCGACCCCGACCTGGCCGAGAATCCCCTCGAGCGCATGCAGGAGTTCGAGGCCCTTGTGGCCCGCACCCATGCGGCCGGCCTGAAGGTGGTGCTCGACTTTGTCCCCAACCATGTGGCCCGTCAGTACCACTCCGATGCCGCCCCTCAGGGAGTCGAGGATTTGGGAGCCCACGACAATAAAGAGATGCACTTCTCGCCCTCCAACAACTTCTACTACATACCCCGGCAGGCCTTTACCCCGCAGTTCTATATCGGCGAGGGCAACGACCGTTACTTCGAGTATCCGGCCAAGGCAACCGGCAACGACTGCTTCGGGGCCTTCCCCAGTGAGAACGACTGGTACGAGACGGTGAAACTCAACTATGGCGTCGATTACATGGGCGGCCATCGCCACTGTTTCGACCCCATCCCCGACACCTGGCACAAGATGCTCGATATCCTCCTCTTCTGGTGTGGCAAGGGCATCGACGCCTTCCGTTGCGACATGGCCCACATGGTGCCCGTCGAGTTTTGGGGATGGGCCATCGCTCGGGTCAAGGAGAGTTACCCCGAGGTGCTGTTTATTGCCGAGATTTATGACCAGGCCCTGTATAGGCTCTACATCGAGAAAGGCAAGTTCGACTACCTCTACGACAAGGTAGGACTCTATGACAAACTGCGGGGTGTGCTGTGCCATCAGGTATCGGCCGCACAGCTCACCTATTGCTGGCAGGCTGTCGATGGGATAGGGGGGCACATGCTCAACTTCCTCGAGAATCACGACGAACAGCGTTTCGCTTCGCCCTTTTTCGCCGGCGATGCCGCCAAGGCCATCCCGGCCCTGGTTGTAGCCACGATGATGAATACCGGCCCCATGATGATCTACTTCGGGCAAGAGTTGGGCGAGCGGGGCGATGATGCCGAGGGCTTCAGTGGGCACGACGGCCGCACCACCATCTTCGACTACTGGAGTGTACCCACCGTGCGGCAGTGGTACGACGGAGGCCGATGCTCGGTAGCCCGCCTCACCACCCCGCAGAAACGGTTGCGCAACCTCTACAAGACGATACTCAACATAGGGCGTCGCGAAAAAGCCATCGGTCAGGGCAGCTTTTTCGACCTCATGTATGTCAACGGCGAGAATCCCCGGTTCAATCCCCACCGTCACTACGCCTTCCTGCGCAAGTATGGCCACGAGCTGCTGCTTGTCGCCGTCAACTTCGATTCCTGTCCCGCCGAGGTCGCCATCAATCTGCCCGACCACGCCTTCGAAACGATGAAAATCGAAGCCGGACAATATGAGGCAACCGAGCTTATCGGTGGCGAGAAAGCCTCCAAAACCGTTGCCCCCGATGCCCCCTTTGTCTGCACCCTTCCCGCCAGTGGTGCCGTGGTGTGGAAAGTGGAATTAAAAAATTTTTCCCAACGAAACATAGAAAAAATGAAAAAGGACAAGAAAATTTCGAAATAGAAATTGTACCTTTGTCCCACAAATAATAACCTCTGTTTTTACATACCAAAAATCATGAGTCAAACACCTCCCTTCAAGGTATTTTCGGGAACCAATTCAAGGTATCTCGCTGAGAAAATCTGTAATAGTCTGGGTTGCGAATTAGGCCAAATGAACATTCAGCACTTTGCCGATGGTGAATTTGCCGTCTCTTTCGAGGAGTCGATTCGTGGCTGCCAGGTATATCTGGTACAATCGACATTCCCCAATTCCGACAACCTCATGGAATTGTTGTTAATGATCGACGCCGCTAAGCGCGCCTCGGCAAAATCTATCGTAGCTGTCGTTCCCTACTTCGGTTGGGCTCGTCAGGACCGCAAGGACAAACCCCGTGTTTCCATCGCCGCCAAGCTCTTGGCCGACATTCTGAGTGTAGCCGGTATCAACCGCCTCATCACGATGGATCTGCACGCCGACCAGATTCAAGGTTTCTTTGATGTTCCCGTGGATCACCTGTATGCTTCGTCGGTATTCATTCCCTATATCCAATCGTTGAATCTCAAGGATATGGTAGTAGCTACCCCCGACGTAGGAGGTTCCAAACGCGCCAGCACCTATGCCAAGTATCTGGGTGTGCCCCTGGTACTCTGTCACAAGCAACGCGCAAAAGCCAATGTAGTCGAGAGCATGACCGTGATTGGCGATGTAGAGGGCAAGAACGTAATTCTCGTGGACGATATGGTCGATACCGCCGGTACCATTACCAAGGCTGCCGACCTGATGATAAGCAAAGGAGCCCTCTCGGTACGTGCCATTGCCTCGCACGCCGTGATGAGCGACCCTGCCACCGAGCGTGTACAGAACTCGTCGATGACCGAGATGATCTTCACCGACAGTATTCCCTACACCAAGAAGTGCGACAAGGTACACATCATCAGCATTGCCGACCTCTTTGCCGATACCATCCGTCGGGTTTACGAAAACAAATCCATCAGTTCGCAATACCTGCTGTAATCCAGCAACCGTCATAAACGACAAAGGCCGGTACCGTCAGGTGCCGGCCTTCGTCCGTTTTATCCCCAGCTGATTGATGCCGGGTGACACGCGATGAATCGGGGGAGGGCAGGGGAGTAGCTTCCGGTTTCTGTGCCGATCTCCCTCTCCCCGTTTCCCTGTATCTCATATAGGAATGGTATGGCCATAAAAAAAGCGAGGCGCATCGCTGTTGCGATACGCCTCGAAAGGGAGAGATGATACTATGTAGGGTTATCAAATAGATTCTATATATGACTATTTACAAAAACATTATCACTATTTTTGTATTCAAAACTTGACTAATTTTTAATATCATGAAAAGAAAAAACATTATTATTCTTCTTTGTTGTCTGTGGATTATTTCTATAATAGTAATTTTTTTTGGTGTATATAAATATATTGACCAAAAGAAAATTAGATTACGATATGAATTAAGGACAAATATACAATCCTTGTTTCAAGGACAATCAAGTGGAGATGCTTTTGTCGACAATGAGGATGGTCTTTTTTATGCAAAATATTGTGATTATCCTGTACGTCATTATAAAAAAGTGACCAAACCTTTACGGCCAAAGAAAAATAAGACGTCAATAGCTATTGACCCCGAAATTGAGGAGCGGATAATCGATGAATGGAATCAAGATTATGGTGATATTGCTTTATTATATGAATTAAATTGGGGAGATGATTATCCTAATCAAAATGATGAGGGATGGAATATTATACGCGTGTATTGTGGTGGCCTCAATGAGGAATTTATTCGTACCAATACGATTTTTCCGTATAAAGTTGGATTAAAAAATACAGAATGGGGTAATTTCTATACTGTTGAACAGGCTGTTAGTGAAGCTTATGACTTTTATACAACTAATCCTAAATCTAGTTATACAAATAAATTTAGACAAGGAAACGTTAACGAACTGTGGAATAAAATCTATCAATTTAGTAATGAAAATGAATTCTTTTCCATTGAAGAAAGCATGAGGAATGGGTGGACAGCAGGAAAACCTATATATATACCTAAGAACAAAAGCTACGATGAGGCTCAGCGTGTTATGCCATATGAAAACGGATGGATGCACAATGGCTATTATCGTGTTTATATTGCAGCTACACAGGAACGGGTATTTGGCATAAAAGAGCAAGAATGGGCTGTTTCTGCTAATCGCAATCAGCTTTTACTTTGGTGGTGTGTTGGAGTGTCTCTTTTATTTTTACTATTAATTGCTCCGTTTACAATACGGCAAATAAAATCACACAAAAAGAAATCAGAAACAATTTATCAACGCCTTGTTAGACTGTGTAATCCAAAAGAGTTTATCGATAATTATGATAAAAATAAAGTAGAAAGAGCAAATTTGATATACAAGAGATTATTAGATACCAGTCCTGATGATAAAGATGCGCTGATGAGCATTTTATCATTGGCTTCATCGGAACTTGGTATCAATTTCATTGATAAAGATGAAATAAAAGAGTTAAAAGAAAAGGTTAATCCCAAGAGATTCTTAAATCCATATAATGCAGAAAAGGTTTCTTTAGCTAATAAACTATACGCAATTCTCAATAAGGATGATATCAGTTATAGTGAAGTGATAGAAGTGAAAGAAAAATTAAAAAACTTATAGATATGGGAAAATTATACCATTCATATAAGTTAGCTTCGTCAAACTGTTGTATTTGTTTAGTAATAAAAAGGTTTTCTCTAAAATCGTTTCAAATATGTATAATATAAGAATCGTAAGAAGGAGTCTGAGAGAGTAATTTCTTTATTCACTCCATCCGTTCTCGTATTCGGGCAGACACAAAAAAAAGCGAGGCGCATCGCTTTTGCGATACGCCTCGCTGGGTATAGAGGATTAGAGATTTATTAGCTTATTTCACCTCTTCGAAGTCCACGTCGGTCACATCCTTGTCGTTGTTACCGCCCTGTTGAGCGTTAGCACCCGGTTGAGCCTGTTGAGCACCGGCAGCCTGTTGTTGAGCCTGAGCGTTGTACAGGTCTTGAGCAGCAGCTTGCAGTACACTCTCCAGTTCGCTCGAAGCCGAGTCGATACCGGCAATGTCTTGAGCCTTGTGAGCCTCTTTCAGTTTGTTCAGAGCCGATTCGATGGCACTTCTCTTGTCGGCCGGAATCTTGTCGCCCATCTCTTTGAGCTGTTTCTCGGTTTGGAAGATGAGGGCATCGGCGTGATTCAGTTTGTCGATACGTTCTTTCTCTTTGGCATCGTTTTCGGCGTTGGCAGCAGCCTCGTCCTTCATCCGTTTGATTTCGGCGTCGGTCAAGCCGCTCGAAGCCTCGATACGAATACTTTGCTCTTTGCCCGTGCCTTTATCCTTGGCCGATACATTCAAGATACCGTTGGCATCGATATCGAATGTTACCTCGATTTGAGGCACACCACGCATGGCAGCGGGGATTCCGTCGAGGTGGAACTTACCGATGGTCTTGTTGTCTTTGGCCATAGGACGTTCACCTTGCAGTACGTGGATTTCTACCGAAGGCTGGTTATCGACAGCGGTCGAGAAGATTTCCGATTTGCGGGTAGGAATCGTCGTGTTGGCATCGATCAGTTTGGTCATCACACCACCCAGCGTTTCAATACCCAGCGACAGAGGCGTTACATCGAGCAGCAATACATCTTTCACATCACCGGTCAATACGGCACCCTGTATGGCAGCACCCACGGCAACAACCTCATCGGGGTTAACACCCTTCGAAGGAGTTCTACCGAAGAATTTCTCTACGATAGCCTGGATGGCAGGGATACGGGTCGAACCACCTACGAGAATTACCTCGTCGATATCCGAAGCGCTCAAGCCGGCATCCTGCAAAGCTTTGCGGCAAGGCTCGATAGTAGCCTGGATCAAGCGGTCGCACAATTGCTCGAATTTGGCACGGGTCAACGTCTTAACCAAGTGTTTGGGCACACCGTTCACAGGCATGATGTAAGGCAAGTTGATCTCGGTCGAAGTCGAGCTCGACAATTCGATTTTAGCCTTTTCGGCAGCCTCTTTCAAACGTTGTAGAGCCATAGGATCTTGTCTCAAGTCCACGCCCTCGTCGTTCTTGAACTCGTCGGCCAGCCAGTCGATGATTACATGGTCGAAGTCATCACCGCCCAGGTGAGTATCACCGTTG
Organism: Barnesiella sp. An55; assembly: GCF_002161555.1. Lineage (GTDB taxonomy): Bacteria > Bacteroidota > Bacteroidia > Bacteroidales > Barnesiellaceae > Barnesiella > Barnesiella merdipullorum. The sequence continues at coordinate 74,152 of NZ_NFHZ01000004.1, forward strand.
GTCGATTTAACCTCAAATACACCGTCGCCCAACTCCAGGATAGAGATATCGAACGTACCACCACCCAAGTCGAATACGGCGATCTTCATATCTTTGTTAGCCTTGTCGAGACCGTAGGCCAAAGCGGCAGCCGTAGGTTCGTTGACGATACGGCGAACGTTCAACCCGGCAATCTCACCGGCCTCTTTCGTAGCCTGACGTTGTGAGTCGTTGAAGTAGGCAGGTACCGTGATCACGGCATCGGTTACCTCTTGACCCAGATAGTCTTCGGCCGTCTTTTTCATTTTTTGCAGAATCATGGCCGAGATCTCTTGAGGAGAGTACATACGGCCGTCGATATCGACACGAGGCATGTTGTTGTCGCTGCGTACCACTTTGTAAGGTACACGAGCGATTTCGTTGGTTACCTGGTCGTAAGACTCGCCCATGAAACGTTTGATCGAGAACACTGTTCTCGTAGGATTGGTGATAGCCTGACGTTTGGCGGGCTCGCCCACTTTACGTTCGCCACCATCTACAAAAGCCACAATTGAAGGAGTCGTACGACGACCTTCGCTGTTGGCGATTACTACCGGCTCGGTACCTTCCATTACGGCGACACACGAGTTGGTTGTTCCTAAGTCAATACCAATAATCTTTCCCATAGTTATATACTTTTTATTTGTTATTCAATAGAGTTAATTATCTGCCGCTCTTGCGAGCGACACTCCATAATATTCAAATGCCATGCCAAAAAACGCCTCCTGCGAAAATGTTTTTTTTGTCAGTCTTTTCAAAAACGACATCGGTCGCCTGTGTCAGTATTGCTGTCGATTTGTCATATCGGTTTGGCGGAGCCCTTTGGCTCGGTGTAGAAAACGTCTGTGAGAGGCAAAAGGTTGATTGCCCGGCAGCTTATTTTCCCCGATTTATTTCGTTATTAAACCGAAATAACGTAAATTTGCCCGTCTTATAATGGGTATTGAACCTGAAGTCTAAAAGTATAAGTTAACTAAATACTAATTATTATGAACATTTCCCACATTGAACATTTAGGAATCGCTGTGAAGAGTCTCGACGAGGCTATTCCCTATTACGAAAACATTTTAGGTCTTAAATGTTATTCTATCGAAGAGGTTGCCGATCAGAAAGTTAGAACGGCCTTCTTCAAAGTTGGACAGACAAAACTCGAGCTGCTCGAGCCCACAAGCGAGGACAGCACTATTGCCAAGTTCATAGAGAAACGCGGCGAGGGTATCCACCACCTGGCTTTCGCCATTGAAGATGGTGTGGCCAATGCTCTGGCCGAAGTAGAAGCCAAGGGCGTGCGTCTTATCGACAAGGCTCCCCGCAAAGGTGCCGAAGGTTTGAACATCGCTTTCCTGCACCCCAAATCCACTTGCAGCGTATTAACCGAACTTTGTGAAGACCCTAATAAATAATAAATATGAGCAATCAACTTGAAAAAGTACAGGAGCTGATTGAGCTGCGCGCTCAGGCTCGCCTGGGTGGTGGCCAAAAAGCCATCGATAAACAACACGAGAAAGGTAAATACACAGCTCGTGAGCGCATTGCGCAACTCCTCGACGAAGGCAGCTTCGAAGAGTTGGATATGTTTGTGCGACACAGATGTACCAACTTCGGTCAAGAGAAGAAATCGTTTTTGGGCGACGGCGTCGTAACCGGTTACGGTACGATCGAAGGTCGCCTCGTTTATGTATTCGCTCAGGACTTTACCGTATTTGGCGGCTCTCTGTCCGAGACGATGGCCTTGAAAATCTGCAAGGTCATGGATATGGCCATGAAGATGGGAGCCCCCTGCATCGGTCTGAACGACTCGGGTGGTGCCCGTATCCAGGAAGGTATCAACGCCCTGGCCGGTTATGCCGAGATTTTCCAGCGTAACATCATGGCATCGGGTGTGATTCCCCAAATTTCGGCCATCCTCGGTCCCTGCGCCGGTGGTGCCGTATATTCGCCTGCCTTGACCGACTTCACAATCATGGCCAAAGGCATCTCCTATATGTTCCTCACCGGCCCGAAGGTAGTAAAGACCGTAACCGGCGAAGACGTTACACAAGAGGCCCTCGGTGGTGCCGAAGTTCACTCGGTTAAATCGGGTGTAGCCCACTTTGCTGCCGAGAACGGTGAAGAGGCCCTGGCCATCATCCGCAAGCTCATCAGCTACATTCCCCAAAACAACCTCGAGGAGGCTCCACTCGTTCCCTGCAACGACCCCATCGACCGTCTCGAAGACTCTCTCAACGAGATTATCCCCGATAGCCCCAACCGTCCCTACGACATGTATGAGGTAATCGGTGCCATCATCGACAACGGCGAATTCCTCGAAGTTCAACGCGACTACGCCAAGAACATCATCATCGGCTTCGCCCGCTTCAACGGTCAGTCGGTAGGTATCGTAGCCAACCAGCCCAAATACCTGGCCGGTGTGCTCGACAGCAACGCTTCGCGCAAAGCCGCCCGTTTCGTTCGCTTCTGCGATGCCTTCAACATTCCCATCGTCAGCCTGGTCGATGTACCGGGATTCCTGCCGGGTACGGGACAAGAGTACAACGGTGTCATCCTGCACGGTGCCAAACTGCTCTACGCCTATGGCGAAGCCACGGTGCCCAAGGTTACCATCACGCTGCGTAAGTCCTATGGCGGTTCGCACATTGTGATGAGTTGTAAACAACTGCGTGGCGACATGAACTATGCATGGCCTACCGCCGAAATCGCCGTAATGGGTGGTGCCGGTGCCGTAGAGGTACTCTATGCCAAAGAGGCCAAAGAGGCTCCCGATCCCGCCAAGTTCATGGCCGAGAAAGAAGCCGAATATACCAAACTGTTTGCCAACCCCTACAACGCAGCCAAGTATGGTTATATCGACGATGTTATCGAGCCTCGCAACACGCGCTTCCGCATCATTCGCGCCTTGCAGCAGTTGCAGACCAAGAAGTTAACCAACCCGGCTAAAAAGCACGGTAATATTCCTTTGTAATACATTTAAAGTATAAAACGATGAATAAAAAAATCTTAGGGATATTCCTGTTTGCCTCCCTTATGGTGTCATCGGCATGGGCACAGGGACGAAAAGGTTTGCGTATCAATGAAGTCTTGGTCACCAACGAAACCAACTATCAGGACGACTACGGTTGTCAGTCGGCCTGGATCGAGCTCTTCAATACCACCTTTGGTACCGTCGATGTGCGCAGCTGCTACTTGACCAACGACAGGAACAATCCCAAAAAATATCCCATCCCCAAGGGCGATGTACTCACCGAGATGCCTCCCCGTCAGCACCTGCTCTTCTGGGCTGACGATATGCCCAACCGGGGTACGTTCCATGTGAATTTCAAGCTGGATCCGACAAAAGACAACTGGATTGGCCTTTACGATGCCAACGGGCGCGACCTCATCGACTCGGTTACGGTGCCCGCCGGAATACCCGCCGATCACTCCTATGCTCGCATCGAGGATGGAGTAGGCAAATGGGTAATCAAGGGCGGCGATGAGCAATCGGGCTACGTGACACCGAGCACCAACAACATTACGCTCGACTCCAACGTGAAGATCGAGATGTTTGCCGAGCACGATCCCTTTGGCGTAGGTATGGCCATCATGGCCATGGCCATCGTCTTCTTGGGGCTGTTGCTGCTCTATCTGTTGTTCCGTCTTATCGGCCAGATTTCGGTACTCATCAAGAAGCGCAACGCGATGCGCGTACACGGTATCTCTGACAAGGAAGAGGCCAAGGAGAAAGGCTTCGGCCGTGAATCGGGCGAGGTATATGCCGCAATCGCCATGGCTCTGTATCAGCACTTCGAAGTTCACGATGTAGAAGACACCATCCTCACCATCAACAAGGTGAAGAGAGCCTACTCGCCGTGGAACTCGAAGATCTATTCGCTGCGTGAAATTCCCCATAAAAAGTAATTCCCAAATAACAATTAAAAAAACTTATGAAAGAGTATAAGTATAGAATCAACGGTAACCTCTATAAGGTTTCTGTTGGCGATATAGAGAAAAACATTGCCCATGTCGAGGTGAATGGTACTACCTACAATGTCGAGATGGAAGAGGCTGCCCCCGTTAAGGTATCTACCCCTAAACCCTCGTCGGCTCCGCGTACCGCTACGGGCGAACCCGTTATCTCCAAACCCACCGTTTCTTCGGGTGCCGACGCCGTGAAGTCGCCGCTGCCCGGTGTTGTCAACGACATTCTGGTAAAAGTGGGCGATACGGTGAGCGTTGGTCAGACGGTGCTCATCCTCGAAGCCATGAAGATGGAAAACAACATCAACGCCATCAAGAGTGGTAAAGTGACGGCCGTCAAAGTAAACAAAGGTGATTCGGTACTCGAAGGAACCGAACTTATCATAATTGAATAAGACTATGGGATTTGTAGATTTCTTAGGTGATAATTTAGTCCAGTTTTGGGAATACACTGGCTTTGCCAACTGTACCCTCCCGCACTTGGCTATGATTGTGGTCGGTTTGTTCTTTATCTATTTGGCGATAAAGAAAAACTTCGAACCCATGTTGCTCGTGCCCATCGGTTTCGGTATCCTCATCGGGAATATCCCTTTCAAAATCGATGCAGGCCTCGAAGTTGGTATATATGAAGAGGGCTCGGTGCTCAACATCCTCTATCAAGGTGTAAGTGCCGGCTGGTATCCCCCGTTGGTATTTCTGGGCATTGGTGCCATGACCGACTTCTCGTCGCTCATTGCCAACCCCAAACTGATGCTGGTAGGTGCCGCCGCCCAGTTCGGTATCTTTGGTGCCTATATGGTTGCCTTGGCCCTCGGGTTCACCCCCGACCAAGCCGGTGCCATTGCCATCATCGGTGGTGCCGATGGTCCTACGGCCATCTTCCTCTCGTCAAAACTGGCGCCTAACCTCATGGGAGCAATTGCCGTCTCGGCCTACTCGTATATGGCCCTTGTACCGGTAATTCAACCGCCCATCATGCGGTTGTTCACGACCAAGAAAGAGCGCGTTATCCGCATGAAACCGGCTCGTGCCGTGTCGCAGAACGAGAAGATCATGTTCCCCATCATCGGGTTGCTGCTCACTTGCTTCCTGGTACCGTCGGGTCTGCCCCTGCTGGGTATGCTCTTCTTTGGTAACCTGTTGCGTGAGAGCGGTGTTACTTCGCGTCTGGCCAAGACCGCAAGCGGTCCCTTGTGCGATACCATCACCATTCTGTTGGGTGTAACGGTAGGTGCCTCTACGCAGGCATCCGAGTTCCTCACTCCCAGCACGCTCGGTATCTTTGCCCTCGGTTTCATGGCATTCATCATTGCTTCGGCATCGGGTGTATTGTTCGTGAAAGTCTTCAACCTCGTGTTGCCCAAGAGCAAGAAAATCAACCCGCTCATTGGTAATGCCGGCGTATCGGCCGTACCCATGTCGGCCCGTATCTCCAACAACATTGGTCTCGAATACGATTCGACCAACTACCTGTTGATGCACGCCATGGGTCCCAACGTAGCCGGTGTAATCGGTTCGGCTGTAGCTGCCGGTGTACTGCTCGGCTTCCTCTCGTAATCTCTTTGCAGAGTTATGATAATTCGGGCGGTGCGTTCCTATTGGAGCGCACCGCCCTGTTTTTATAGCTGGGCAGGGATAATACCTATTATGGCTTCCCCCCCCTTCTGTTTTTTGATTTCCCATCGGGTTGCATTACCTTTGTCTTGGAAAGGACAGACCTTTTTCGCCTGGAGAATAGAGAACAAAATGTCGGTCATGTGGAATTTGTGGCACGGCTGCCACAAGATAAGCGAGGGGTGCAGACACTGTTATGTCTATCGGCGCGACAGTCTCTACGACAAAGACAGCCGGGTGGTTACCCGCACGGCCGCCTTCGACCTGCCGTTGCGCCGTCGCCGCAATGGCGAATACCGCATACCGCCGGGAACTCGAGTCTATACCTGCTTTACCTCCGATTTCTTTCTCGCCGAGGCCGACGAGTGGCGAACTGAAGCTTGGGCCATGATACGTCGTCGCTGCGACCTGTCGTTTGTCATACCTACCAAGCGCATCGACCGTTTCGGGGTAGCACTTCCTGCCGACTGGGGCAACGGTTACGCCCACGTAACCATAGCCTGCACCATCGAAAATCAAGAGCAGCTCGAAAAGCGGTTACCCATCTTCAAAGCCTTGCCTATCTGCCAGAAACTTCTTTTGTGTGAACCCTTGTTGGGCTCGCTCGATTTTCACGGACTGCTCACCGGCGATATCGACGAGGTCTCGGTGGGTGGCGAGTCGGGCAGTGATGCCCGGGTGTGCGACTACGACTGGGTGCTCGACATCCGCCGTCAGTGCATAGAGCAAGGGGTCTCCTTCCATTTTCACCAGACGGGTGCCCGGCTGCGCAAAGAGGGGCACATCTATCGCATACGCCGCGACCTTCAGTACTCGCAGGCCCGTCGGGCCGGCATCGACTATGAAGTTTTTCGATAGGAAAACTTTACGATAAAAAAGGTCCGGCCGATTGTATGGAGCGATTGGCCGGACCTTTCTGTTTTTATGTATGTAAGAAGAAGTTTTCGGTTAGGTGGGGAGACAACCTTCGGTTAAGGGGTAGGGCGCCGAGGAGATTGCCTGGTGGAGAAATCTCCCCGGACAAACCGGGTTGAGTATGGTATGGAGGTGGTTTGCCCGGGGAAGATGTTTACATGAAAAACGTGATGAATTACAAGCTATGTCTATTCGGTTACGGTGAATGAGGCCTTCAACCCTTCGGCACTGTTGGGGCCAATCCAGAGGTCAAACTGACCGGCCTCGACCTTTTTCTTCAGATCTCTGCCATAGAATGCCAGTTCCGAGACGGGCAGTTTGAAGGTTACCGTCTGGCTTTCGCCGGCCTTGATAAAGATGCGTTGGAACCCTTTCAACTCTTTGACGGGGCGGTCTATCGAGCCTACCAGGTCGCGCACATAGAGTTGGGCCACTTCGGTACCGTCGGTTGTGCTGTTGTTTTTGATGGTGGCCGTTACCGTTAGGGTATCGGCAGCACTCACTTCGTTGCTCGAGAGGTTGAGATTGCCATATTCAAAGGTACTGTAGGAGAGTCCATAGCCAAAGACATACAGCGGGTCTTTACCCGAGTCGAGGTAGAACGAGGTGTTGCCGAGCGACGTTTGCGGAGCCTCCAGAGGAATATCCTTGAGCGGGGTGATTTGGTCTTGGGCGGGACGTCCCGTATTGTTGTGGCTGTAGTACATCGGAATCTGTCCCACCTCACGCACGAAGGTGACAGGCAGTTTGCCGCTGGGGTTCTCCCGTCCGTAGAGCAGATCCAGGATGGCCAAGCCGCCCATCGTGCCCGGGTGGAAGTTGTAGAGCACGGCGTCGGCATAGGGCAGGTCGCGCTCGATGGTGAGCGGACGTCCGGCGATAACCACCATCACTACCGGTTTGCCGGTACTCTTCACGGCTTTCAACAGTTCCGATTGAGCCCCTATCAGGTTGATGTTCGACAGCGAGTGAGCTTCGCCCGAGAGGATAGCCTCTTCGCCCACGAAGACGATGGCCACGTCGGCCCGGCGTACGGCGCTCTTCACCCGTTCGAAATCGCTTGTGTCGGTATCTCTCGAGTAGTCGAGGCCGGCCTCATAGATATATTTTATTCCCTTGTACTCGTCGCTTTGCAGCGCCTTCAGCGGGGTAACGGTGCGGTTCTTGTCGCCATCGAACGACCAGGTGCCCAGTTGATCGTGGGGAGCATTGGCCATGGGGCCTATGATCGCTACGGTTTGTCCCTCCTTGAGCGGCAGCACGCCGTCGTTTTTCAGCAACACGGCCGACTCGACAGCGGCACGGCGAGCCGTCTTCAGGTGGTCGTCGCAGTAAATCGTGCTCGTCTTGCCCGGTTTGGAGTAGGGGTTCTCAAAGAGTCCCAGGCGGTATTTGATGCGCAGGATGTTGCGCACGGCATTGTCGATTACCTCCATCGGTACCTTCTTCTCGGCAACCAGCTGGGGCAGATGTTCGATATAGGTCTGGCTGACCATCTCCATATCTACCCCGGCGTTAGCCGAGATGCGGGCTACATCCTTGCGGTCGGCGGCAAATCCGTGCGACATCATTTCGCTCATCGAGCACCAGTCCGATACCACGAATCCGTCGAACTTCCACTCGTCGCGCAATATGGTGCGCAGCAAGAAGTCGTTGCCCGAGGCCGGTATGCCGTTGTTGTCGTTGAACGAGGTCATGAGCGTGGCGGCACCGGCCTCGATTGCTTTCTGGAAGGGGGGCAGATATACGTTGCGCAGCAAAATTTCGGGGATATAGGTCGAGTTGTAGTCGCGGCCACCCTCGGCAGCTCCGTAGCCCACGAAGTGTTTCACACAGGCGGCGATAGCGTCGCTGTCCGACAGATGTTCGCCCTGGAAGCCGCGCACCATGGCAGCACCCAGTTCGCCTGCGAGATAGGGATCCTCGCCCAGGCTCTCGGCTATGCGGCCCCAGCGGGCGTCGCGCGAGATGTCGAGCATGGGAGCGAAGGTCCAGGTGATACCCTCTTCACGCGCCTCGGTGGCAGCCATGTGGGTCCCGGCCTCGACCAGTTGAGGGTCGAACGAAGCGGCCATGCCCAGTGGAATGGGCAACACGGTTTTGTAGCCGTGTATGATGTCGCGGCCAATGATGAGGGGGATACCCAGTCGCGACTCCTCGACGGCCGTCTTTTGTATCTCGTCGATGAGCTTGGGGTCTATGTTGAGCATGGAGCCTATCTCTCCAGCCCGAATCTTGGCTTTGATCGAGTCGAGCGGTTGGTCGAAGCTGAGTTGGTTCATTTGGCCAATCTTCTCCTCGAGCGTCATTTGGCTCAACAGGTTGTCGATAAAGCGGTCTTCCTCGGTGGCGCCTGTTTGCTTGCACCCGGCGGTGAGCAGGGCGGCGACACAGATGACAAACAATCCTTTTTTCATTGTATAAGTCGAATTAAGTGGGTTATAAAATTATCTTGCAAGTATGGTTCAAAGTCTCGTTGCGCAGGTTGAGCAGGTAGAGCCCCGGCGACAGGGCGAAGGTTGCGCTCCCGTCGATTTCCTGTGAGAACACCGTTTGTCCACACAGCGAGTAGCAGGTGACCTGGGTGGGAGTGTCGATACCCTCGACGACCACTTCGCCACAAGCCGGGCGGGTATATACGTTCACCCCGTTGGCATCAACCTGGGCGAGACCCGTTGTAGGATTGGCCGAGGTGAGCAGTTGCGGTTTGTGCGGGTCGTCGGCCTCCGACGAGTAGAAGTAGAGCAGTCCCGTGGCATCGGTTTCGCCAATACGCAGTCTGAAGGTGAGCGTGCTTGCTCCAGCCTCGATTTGCTCCTTAGTCCAGTCGGTCACATCCCATTCGATATAGCTACCCAGCTCGTCGGCCCGTACGGGGCTCTCTCCTATAACGGTAAATTGGTCGGGTTTCGTATCCCAAGTCATGGTCGAGTACGACTCGGTATTGCCTGCAATCTCTACCGGATGAGTCTCTTTGCGGGGCCAGCTGGGATAGACACAGTCGTAGTAATAGGCCCGCAGGGCTATACGGGCGGCTTCGGGGTCGATGCCGGTGGTGGCAAACGACAGGTACGATTCACGGGTGTGGGTATCGGTATTTCCCTTCACCTCCAGATGGTCGGCATCGACATAGGCGGTTGTTTTGTTGGCCTGATGCACATAGGTGTCGAAGGTGGGAGTCACCGTGTGGTGTGCCTGGTAGATGTGGGCTTCGCCCGTCACGCTGCCGTTTTCGGTATAGTCGTTGGTAACAGCTACCGGCCGCACCACGGTCTCGTCGCCCGCGGGGTCAACCTCGACGATGAGCGGGTTGGTGGTGATGCTGTCGAGCTGATGTTCCTCGCCGTTGACCGTGTAGGTGAGATTCCAGGGGGGAACGCCCGTGAACCGGCAGGCAAAGTAGCCCTTCTCTTCGGGGGCAATTACCATACTCTTCTCGCTCACTTCGACCGAGGCAGGCACGGGGGTGAAGAGTTTCTCGAGCTCCTTCATGGCAATCGAGGCAATCTTCTGCTGGATATACTGTTCCTTGCCGCGCAACGGGTGCCAGCCGAAGGTGATGTCGTAGATCTTCTCGGTATCGGCGGCATACTTGAGGCTGGGCTGGCGGCCGTCGGCATCGAGCACCTTGCGGGTAAAACCTATGTTTTCGTCCAGTTCGATGAGGGGAAGTTGCCACCGTTCGGCCAGAGTGCGTATGCTTTGGTTGTAGTCGATGCGCGAGTCGTGCCAGTGGGTACACAGGATAATCGTGGCCGGCTTGCCGTTTTCGGTCTGGTAGTAACGCGACTCGGGATTGAACTTGAGGTTGTAGCAGTCGGCCTTGTAGCGCTTGATGACATAGTCGTAGGCCGTGTTGTACATTTGAATTTCGCTGTGAGTATAGTCTTCGTAGTTCTCTTTGATGCCGTTGGTGCTGGCCACATTCTGGTTGTGCACATGCATGATGATGAAGGCATCGATGCGGTCGAGCTCCTCGGTCGTGTAAAACCGGTCGTAGTACATGTCGGAGGCCGTGTTCTTGATGGCGTCGCCCGATACTGCCTTGTTCAGGGGTTCGGCATTGAACGCTTCGCAAACCAGCTCGAACCATCCGTTTTCGGGGACGGCAAACGAAGCCCCCGCCAGCAGGAAGTGGTGGTCGTAGGTAGGCTCCTGGGCCTGCGTTGTGAAGGCTGCAAGCGACAGGATACCGGCCAAGGCTGTTATTTTTATATTTATGCTCATGGGTATGGTTTTAAGGGATTATTTGTTTTTTACTTCGATGGTAGCCGTCGAGTGAATCTGTCGTGACGACGAAGCTACATGCAGCATATATTTGTCGTTCTCGAGTTTCCAATCGGCTATACCCTCGTCATAGAAGGCAAACGAAGCCACCGGGACCTCGATCTCTACCACCTGCTCTTCGCCCGGTTGCAGACAGACTTTCTTGAAGGCTTTAAGCTCTTTGACCGGACGCAGCACGCTGGGTTTCTTCTGGCTCATATAGACTTGTACCGTTTCGGCACCGGCCCGTTTGCCACTGTTCTTGAGGGTAAACGAGAGCTTCACCGTTTCGTCGGGCTGGTAGCTCTTCTTGTCGGTGCTGGCCTTGCCATATTGGAACGTGGTGTAGGAGAGTCCATACCCGAAGGGGAAACGCGATTTGATTTTTTTCGTGTCGTACCAGCGATATCCTACCAGAATATCATCTTTGTAGTATTGCGTGTTGTTCACACCCGGATACGACTCCTCGCCGAAGTAATGGGCGCTGTTGTCTTCCAGTTTTACCGGGATGGAGAAGGGTAGTTTGCCCGAGGGGCTCACCTCGCCGCTGATGACGTTGGCTGTAGCCGTGCCGGCCTGGGAGCCCAGGTACCACGATTGCATGAGACCGTCGATTTGCGAAATCCAGGGCATGCTCACGGCGTTGCCGCTGATGAGGATTATACCCGTGTTGGGATTGGCTTCGATGAGCTTCTCGATAAGCTCGTTCTGCCCGAAGGGAAGGTCCATGTTGCGGCGGTCGTCACCCTCGCAATCTTGTTGGAAATTCTTGTTGAGTCCGCCGAAGAAGAGCACGACATCGGCCTCGCGAGCCACCTTCACGGCCTCCTGTACGAGCGAGTCGGCATCGAGCCCCGAGGGCAGTTCGTTGCTGTAATTGGGTTCACCCGAGGCGTAGCCCAGGGTAAATACGATATGTTCCCGACCGTATTTTTCGATCATCCCCTCGAGGGGCGAAATCTCTCTTTGCGGTTTCAGCTCCGACGAGCCGCCACCCTGGCTCAATTGCTTGACGGCATTCTCGCCAATGACGGCAATCTTCTGGTAGCGTCCCTTCTCGATGGGGAAGAAGTGGTTCTCGTTCTTGAGCAGCACGATACCCTCTTCGGCCACCCGGCGGGCAATATCGGCATGCTCGGGAGTGAGTTTGCAACCATAGGGGCGGTAGCGGTTCATATTGGTGCGGAAACACAGGCGCAGAACCCGGCGCACCTTCTCGTCGAGGAGCGACTCGGGCAGCTCGCCGCTCTCGATTTTCTTCAGGAACGGTTGGGCCAGATAGTAGTTGTCGTAGGCCGAGCTGATGCCCCAGGTCAAACCGTTGGTCCAGGTACCCATCTCCAGGTCGAGACCATAGCGGGCCGCTTCGTCGGTATCGTGAGCCGAGCCCCAGTCGGTAAGCATCACCCCGTCGAAGCCCCAGTCTTTCTTCAAGATTTGGTTCACAAGCCGCTCGTTGTGGCTGCAATACTGGCCATGATATTTATTATATGAGCCCATGATGGCCCACACGCCACCTTCTTGCACACCGGCTTTGAAGGCAGGCAGATAGATTTCAAACAGAGCGCGGTCGCTCACCTCGACGTTGATGCGGTCGCGGTTCTTCTCCTGGTTGTTCAGGGCAAAGTGTTTCATGCAGGCGGCTACCCCGTTTTGCTGCATGCCTTTGATATAGGGTACAACCATTTGCGACGAGAGGTAGGGATCCTCGCCCATGTATTCGAAGTTGCGCCCGCTCAACGGCGTGCGGTAAATATTGACACCGGGGCCCAGGATAATATCCTTTTTACGATAGCGGGCCTCTTGACCTATGGCATTGCCATATTCAAAGGCCAGTTTGGGATTGAACGTGGCGGCCAGGCAGGTGAGAGCCGGGTAGGCGGTACACGAGTCGTTGGTCCAGTCGGCATGGTTCCAGTCGTCCCAGACAAACTCCATGCGCACCCCGTGCGGGCCGTCGCTGAGCCACAGCTCGGGAATACCCAGCCGGGGACATCCCGGCGTACTGAATTTGGATTGAGCGTGTATCAACGCGATTTTCTCTTTTAGGGTCATGCGCGACAAGGCATCCTCGATGCGGGTCTCGATGGGCTGGTTGTCGTCCAGGTAGGGCGGAACCGTCTCTTGAGCCATCAGTTGGGTCGCCAGGGTCAGCAGGATGACCGGCAAACTGCATATTCTGAATAGTGAGTGCTTCATAATCGTTTTAGTGAAAAATAGAAGTGTGACAAACAAGTCACTATGACGGGCACAACCGACACTCTTCATAGGGGGTGAGACCGGCGTGCCGCATCGGTCTTTTATTTGAAATACTGTCCCTCTTCCCGCAGACGTTTACGCAAGAAATCAACATCTACCTGATGCACATCGGGACGCGATTGCTTGGCCGCCAGAGCCGCAGCCATGCCGGCAGCTTCGCCGGTAACCAGGGCAGGCGGCATGACCCGCAGGCTGCCCAGAGCCTCTTCGTCGGCCGAGATACAACGACCGGCAGTGAGCAGGTTTTTCTTCCCCTTGGGTGTGAGGATACGGTAGGGAATACCGTGCGATTCGCCCTTGCCGTAGTGCTTGGCCTCGTAGCCGGGGATGTGGATATCCACGAAATAGCAGTTGCGGCCAATCTCGTCGTCGAAACTGCGGCGCTCGAGCCAGTCGTGAATGGTGAAGATATAGTCGCCCTCGATGCGTCGGCTCTCGCGGATACCCAGCAGCGAAGCGGTCTTCACAATAAAGCCGTTGCCATATACCTGCGGCTGGTAGTCCTTGAGCATGCGCAGGTATTCGGCAGCTACCTTGCGCCCTTTCACCATCGCCTCCGATACCTGCCAGGGGTCGGTCGCATTTTTCATGTCGATGTGGCCGGCGTTGAATTGCACGACACTGGGGCCGATGAGGTTGTTGCAGCTGTGCTGGTCGATAAGCGGGTATTTGCCCGACTTGAGGGCATCGTGAATGGGACTGTCTTTGTTTTCCCAATAGAGGTTGGGGTTGGTCATGTAGCCATACGTATCGACATTGGCAATCGAGAAGCACAGCGTAGCTCGTTGCACCTTTTCGTCGGGGTTGCCCATGAAATAGTTGGCCCCGGCCCATACGGCCAGGTCGCCGTCGCCGGTACAATCGACAAACACTTTGGCCTTGAAGGCCGAGAGCCCGTTCTTGTTGGCCACGATGATAGCCTCGATTGTATCGTCCGAAGCCATTTCGACATCGGCCAGTCGGGAGAAGAAAAGTACCTTGGCCCCCGAGGCGCAAACCAGGTCGTCATAGACGGTCATCAGTTGCTCGGGGTTGATAGCCACCCAGTCCAGTTTGTTGGCCGGTTCGTGGGGTACCCCCTTTTTGGCGGCGAGGAAAACCTTCTCGGCCAGGCCCCGGTAGATAATCTTCTCACCGTCTGAGAAAGGGCACCAGGCCGGGATCATACCCGTGGTACCCATACCGCCCAGTTGACCGGTAGCCTCGATAAGCAGTGTCTTGGCACCTTCGCGAGCGGCCGATATGGCGGCCGTACACCCCGAGGGGCCACCGCCAACGACAATCACATCCCAGTCGCTGTCGATTTGTATTTTGCGTTTCTTCATCGAGAGGGTAGGCTGTTTCTCCCCGGCCTGCAAGATAGAGGGGACGGCCGTGGCGGCCAGCAGCATGCCGCTTTTTTGGAGAAAATCTCTTCGAGATATTTTGTTGGGTTTCATAACGTATCCAGGAGTTATATGGTTTGTGTGTTTGATAATTATCTTTTCAAGTCACTGCAAGTGAGTATGTCGGGGTAGGAGGCAAAGAGCATGAAGTCTTCGCTTGCGGGGTGTCCCGGCACAGGAATGAAATAGTGTTTCTCTTCGTTCCAGGCATTTTCGCCAAACAGTACAAACGACAGTTGGTAGGGCGAAATGGTGGGGTAGAGGTATTGCGAGAAGAAGCTCGATATCTTCACCCCTTCGAGCCCCGTGCTGGTAATAGCCGGTATCTTTTTGTTCTTCTCGGCAAATTGGGTAACGACGGCAATGTCGCGTTTCAGCCCCTGAACGAACTTTTGTCCGTTGTAGTCTTCGTCTTGTAACAAGATCGAGCTGATGCCAATAATATCGACATAGCGGTTGCCGGGATAATAGGTCTGCAGGTCGTTCGATGCCTGGCCCGAGTAAACCGAGTAGGCATACAGCAGGTTGTGAGTCTGTTTTTGGTCGCGCAGGTAGTTGACCGTGAGCACCCATAGTTTTTTAAAATCGTTGGACGTACATTGTGATTCGTTCCACCACAGCGGTCGATTGGCGTTGTGTGCGTGGAAGGGTTGGAAGATAACGGCGATCGGTTCTCCCGCCTCGTTGGTCAAGCTGGCAAAAAAGCGGGCCACCTTGTCCAACGAAGCGAGGTATATTTTTTGAACCGAGTCGTTCTCTAAGATCAGTTTCACGGCATCGTGTTGACCGCAATCGCTGGCGTCGCCGCCGGTAACGGGGTTGCTGGCTCGCCAGGTAAAGACCGATATGCCTCCCTGTTGGTCGGCTTGGCGCACATAGGCTTTGAGCGCTTCAAACGAAATGGAATCGCAGTTGGTCGAGTTGCCCCTCTCGATGCCCCCGATATCCCAGCCATACACGGCAGGATAATCGCCGCAGACCGATTTTACATCCGACCGCCCGGGTTCTTCAAACCAGTTGTACCCATAGGCCAGGTCGTCCTGGTGGCCGAGCATGATACCCTTGTTCAGATTCTTTTGCAGTTTCAGGTACAGCTGCACCGTTTCTGCCGAGGCTTTGGGGTCGGCCAGCGCCTGAGCGCTCTTGCTCATCTTGGGGCTGGAGCCACAAGCCATGAGCAAGGCGATGTTCAGGAGCAATATGATTTGGATTATGCGATTTACCATTTTCTTCGATTTCGGAATAACACAATAGGCTTTTGTCCGTGAGGGATTAGTTCAAATAGTTGGAGCTTCCTTCCCAACCGGCATTCTGTGTGAGCACACCACCCGACAGGTCGATTTGCGTTTGCGGGATGGGCAGGAATCCACCCGTCTCGGGACGGAACACAATGTTTTTCGTTTCGGCATTGGCTTGGCCACGACGGTTGTAGGTGACGATACCGGTTTGGTTTGTGGTAATTTCGTCTTCATCGTGCCAGCGCAACAAGTCGTAGTAACGAATACCCTCGAAGGCCAGTTCGAAACGACGCTCGGCCTTGATATTCTCGAGCGTGGCGGGAACCGAAGCCAGTCCGGCACGGTTTCTTACCCGGTCGAGATACTGTTGGGCATTGGGGGCTCCCAGTTCGGCGGCCATGAGCAACACGTCGGAGAAGCGGATGATAATCAAGTCTTGGATGTTGTCGCGTTGGTAGTCGGTACCCTCCATGCCATAGAAGTCGTAGCTGAAGTTGTGAACAGAGGTCTTCGTCTCGTCGGTCCACACGTTGATGGGAACATATTTCTTCTGGAAGTAGCAGGTGTTGTCCTGTTGGTTACCGCCACCGAAATCAAAATCGGCCACCTCGTCGGTATTTCTGACATCGAGCACCGAGGCATCGCGACGCACGTCGTTGGGATCCCAGTCGTTGTAGATTTTGGGATTTACCGTACCCATGCCCCAACCTTGACCGAAGGGGAATGTCTTGGTGTAGTTCTGTTCGCGGAATCCCGAGTAGAGGCATATCTGGTTGCTCTTCTGTTGAGGCGAGTTCCAGTCGTTGCCCAGAGCCGAGTATTTGATGGCAAATACCGTCTCTTCCGAGCCGTCGCCAGCCCATGACAGGTTGTTGTCGGCCGTATATTTATAATCCTGTACATAGGAGTAGGGCCACAGGTTGCGGAAGTCGGGGAGCAGGTCGTGACCGCTGTTCTCGACACAATCGACAATCCAGGTTACCATTTGGTCTTTGGTCACCTGACCACCGTCGTTCAAGGGCAGAGCATCCTTCTGGTAGTAGCCGGTATAGAAGAGGAACACACGAGCCATCAAGGCTTCGGCAGCCCATTTGGTTACACGGCCCAGGTCTTTGGCTCGGTCGATGTCTTGGAATTTTACGTCGGGCAACAGTTCGATCGAGGTTTTCAGGTCGGTAGCGATTTGGGCATAAAGCTCATCGGGCGATGCTTTGGGAATGTTCACCGGTTCGGGATCGAGTACCAGGGGCACCTGTCCAAACATGCGCACCAGGTCGAAATAGAAGTAGGCGCGCAAGAAGTGAGCCTGACCCAAAATATTGTTTTTCGACTCCTCGCTGTTCCATACGACCTGGTCGAGGTTGGACAGCAGGTAGTTGCTGCGGAATACTCCGAAGTACATGGCACGCCAGGGGTTGTTGAACATGTCTTCGCTACTTTTCTTGAACTGGTCGATGGCCTTGCAACTCTTGTCGTCGGGGCCACCACCGCCCAGACGATCGTCCGACATCAGTTCCGAGACGAAGAAGAGGCTACCCAGAGGTTCGGGACGTCCCAGAATAGAATATACACCCGTGAGCAGTTGCGACACGTCGGCCTCGGTCTGCGGGAAGTTGCTCGAGTCTTTCTTGGTCTTGTTGCTCGAGTCGAGGAAATCCTCACAACTGGAGAACAAGAGGATACCGAGGATTACATACAATATCTTTTTCATATCGTGATTTCTTTATTTGCGATTAAACGGTTTTTGATAAGGAATTAGAATTTGAGGTTAAGACCAAACATGTAGGTGCGTGAACCGGGATAGTAACCCAGGTCGATACCCGAGGTCCACTCATCGCCGCCACCATAGCCCACTTCGGGATCCATGCCCGAGTATTTGGTAAAGGTGAAGAGATTTTGTACCGTGGCATACACACGCAGTTGCGAAATGTATTTCGATTTGATCAGGCGGCTGAAGTCGTAGCCCAGTGTCACGTTGCTGATGCGGAAGTAGTCGCCATCCTCGATATAAAGATCCGATACATATCCATAGTTGATGGAGCTGCCGTTGATCGAAGGCAGATGGTTCGAGGTGCCCTCGCCGTGCCAGCGGCCCAGAATCTCGGTCGTGTAGTTGTCAAACGTCGTGTTGGTGTTGTTGCGGTACGATTTGGCAATTTGGTTGCCGGCTACGCCATAACCGGTGAGCGAGAAGTCGAACCCTTTGTAGCCCAGGGTTACCGACACACCGTAGGTAACGTCGGGATGCGGGTCGCCAATGAAAGTCTTGTCGCCGTCGTCGATGGTACCGTTGTTGTTCAAGTCCATGAAGATTACGTCGCCAGGTTTGGCATCGGGCAGAATCTTTTGAGTAGCACCGGTCTCAGGGTCGGCCCAGGTATAAGAGTCGATTTGCTCCTGATTCTGGAAGATACCGTTGGTCTTGTAGCCGTGGAAGAAACCCAGGGGTTGTCCCACCTCGGCACGAGCCAGATAGGTCGTGTTGTGAGTGAGCACGTTCGATGTACCGTTGATGAAGCCCTCGCCATTGTCGATGCTGAGAACCTCGTTGTCGTTGTACGACATGTTTCCTTTGATGCTGTAAGAGAAATCGCCCACCTGGTCGCTCCAGTCAAGCGCAATCTCAACACCCGAGTTTCTGATATCACCACCGTTGATGTAGGGCGCATCGGTACCCCAGATACCCAAGCCTTGCGGTTTCACGAGCCAGCCCAACGTCAGTTTTTCATACCAGTCAAACGAGAATCCCAGTCGGCTGTTCAGGAATCGGGTATCCAAACCGATATCGGTTTGTCGCGAAGTCTCCCACGTCAGGTCGGGGTTGGCAATCTTGTCGGCGTATGCACCAATGGTGTAGGCTGTTTTGTCTTCGCCAAAGTAGTAGATGGCGGCGTTGGTAGCGTTGCCAATGGCGATAGTCTCGAGGTAGGCGAGGCGGCCGATGTTGCAGTTACCGTTTTCACCCCAGCTGGCACGCAGTTTCAATTGGTCCATGAAGTTGACATTCTCTTTGAAGAAATTCTCTTCGTGAATGTTCCATCCGGCCGATACCGAGGGGAAGTATCCCCAGCGATGACCGCGGGCAAAGTTGGAAGAACCATCGGCACGCATCGTTACGCTGGCCATGTATTTGCCGGCATAGTCGTAGTTGACACGACCGAAGAACGAGACAATACCACCGTCGTCCCAAGGCGAGCCGCTCACGGTAGTCGTTCCGCTGGTCACGGTCTTTACGTTGTTCAGGTAGGCATACTCAAAGGAGTTGAATTCCGAACCCTTGTTCGAGCCACCCAGATTCTCACCGAATCCCCAACGCTCCATCGAGTTACCTACCAGTACGTTGAATTTGTGGAAGTCGTTCAGGGTAAACTCATAAGATACCGTGTTGTCCCAGCTCCATTGCAAGCCGTTCCACGAGCTTTGGGTTACCTTGTCTTGGTCCGAGAAATTAACCGAGTTCAAGCGATATACCGGTGTGTATTCACGACTCGTACCGCCGTTGTAGGCGAAGCCGAAGGTCGAGCGCCATTTCAGGTTTTTGATAGGTTCGAAGATGAGGTAGAGGCTACCACGAGCCGAGTAGTTGCGGCTGTTCACCCGCGAACGCAGATAATCCATTTGGGCGATGGGGTTCACCGACTGGTAGTCGAGCCCTTCGAGCGGCGTGTGATAATCGCCGTTCTCGTCGTAAACGGGGAGCAGCGGGTTACCGGCCAGGGCACTGCGCACATCGTTCCAATAGATATTGCCGGTACCCATACCCAGGCCCGTGCTGTTTACGAAACCGGCCGTTATGTTCTCGCCAAAGGTAAGAATGTTGCGATTGCCGTTACGAATGACGTGGTGTTCAGAGTTCAAACGCAGGGTGTAGCGCTCGTACAGCGATTTTACCTCGGGATTCTCCAGGCCGATTACCGGCTCCTGTGAAGTGTAGGAGAAACCAAAGGAGAAGGTCGAGATATCGTTACCACTGGTTACATTGACTGCATGTCCCATTTGCGGAGCATTTTCGAGAGTCATCTCCTTCAACCAGTTGGTACCTTTGAACGTACCGTTGTCAACCCCTTCCAGAATATAGCCGGGAATACGGTCGGCAAAATACTGGCGGTCATAACCGGCCTCATTGAGAATATCGAGATATTGTTGGGCATTGAGGGGAGTTGCCGTCTTGGCCAGGTTTTGGAAACCGATATAGCCATCATACTCGATACTGGCCTTCCCTTTTTTACCCTGCTTGGTAGTAACCAGGATTACACCGTTGGCTGCACGGGCACCATAGATGGCGGCCGAAGCAGCATCTTTGAGCACATCGACCGACTCGATGTCCGAGGGACTCAGCATCGAGATATCGCCATTGGGTACACCATCTATAATATAGAGAGGATCCGAGTCGCCAATGGTACCGAGACCACGAATGGTTACTTTGAAGCCATCGCCTGGCTTACCGCTCTGTTTGATGATGTTGACACCCGGGGTTTGGCTTTGCAGGGCGCCCAGCGTGTTCACCGTGTTCAGTTTGGCAATGTCGTCGCCCTTCACCTGCACGGTAGCACCCGTCACCAGTTTTTTCTGTTGCACGCCGTAACCGATGGCCACAAACTCCTCGAGCATGTTCGAGGCCGGGCTCAGTTCAATGTTCAGGAAAGTTTTGTCTTTTACATGTACGGTCAAGGTCTCATACCCCAGATACGATACGACCAACGCCGCATTGGGCGACACGGTCATCGTAAAGCGGCCATCCTTGTCCGAAATCGTTCCGTTGGTTGTCCCTTTCTCGGCTATACTGGCGCCGATGAGCGGTTCGCCGGCCGCAGCGACAATACCCGAAATCTTTTTCGACTGCGCGAATACGGAACTGCCGCATGCCATAAAAAGCAACAAGAAGATGAGAAACCCCTTGGCTCTTTGTCTTGTTTGTTTGGTAGTGAAGTTTTCTTTTTCCATGATTAGATTGTAATGAATTATTTTGTGTTTTCTTGCACTGTGATATTAGTTGAATTTCGTATGTCAAAATTAGTCGGTAGTTCTCTTGAGTGGTTGCATATATAAGTATTACTCTTTTCGTATGCGCAGGATAGTTTGTAAAAATGTAGCGAAGAGTTAAAGATTTGTCGCCAGCCATGGAGCCTCATTGTATTTAAAGAAAAAGCACTACATTTGTAGAGCAAATGCATAGCGCATTTACAGTAGATTTAGCATCATCACAATAATAATGATACACACAAAAGGACTGCGAGTAGTGCTCCTCTTGCTATTCGGGTTGACAATTTATCCGCTCTGGGCCAATACCGATAAATTCTACGGCCTGACAGAGGGTTTGTCCAACAGCCACGTCAATAGCATATACCAAGATAGAGCCGGTCTCATATGGATCTGTACCGATAACGGGTTGAACAGTTTTGATGGCGTGAAGTTCAAAACCTATTATCATGCATTGGACAATGAGGCCTCGCTGGGTAACAACTCGGTGCTGTCGGTTTACGACGACTCCAAAGGCAACCTGTGGGTGGGAACAACCGGCGGGTTGCAGCTGCTCGATCGGGAGACCGACCGCTTCACGACCATCCACTTCTCCTATCCCTATATTACCGACTTCAGCTACATCAGTTGCATTATCGAGGACAGCCGGGGAAACATATGGCTCTCTACCAGCCGGGCAGGTGCCATCTGTCTCAAGGGCGACGACCATCGCCCCATTTATTACCTGCCTACCAACAGCAACATCTGTTCCGACAAAATCAATACCATCTACGAAGACCGTTTCGGGAACATCTGGATAGGCTCTCAGGACAACGGCATCAGTGTGCTGAATATGGAGAACCACACGATTGTCAACTATGCCCACGACCCCAACGATATCAACTCCCTGTCGAGCAACAAAGTATTCTCGTTTGTCGAGCTGCCCGACGGCGATATGCTCATTGGTATGATCGATGGGGGTATCGATCTGTTCGATTACTCGTCCAAGAAATTCATTCGCAATTACATCCCCTCGGTCGAGGGGGCCTTTACCTTGAAAAAGGGGCCCGGCAATACCATCTGGATTGGTACCGATGGCAATGGTCTCAAGACCTTCGACTACGTTACCGGGGCTATCAGTACCTATGACTCCGATCTGACCAACATAGATATGCACCATACCAAGGTCCACGGTATTCTCGAAGATCGACAGGGCAACCTGTGGCTCGTGCTCTATCAAAAAGGCATCATGATGATACCCCAGCAGAAGCGCATTTTCCACAACTGGGGGCTCAACTTCTTCCATCCCGAGCTGAATATCGGTACCGAGTGCGTGCTGAGTATTCTCGAGGACAGTTCCCGGCGCGTATGGATAGGAACCGACGGCGACGGCATCTATCGGCTGAACTCCGACCGCAAGGTCGATCGTCACTACACGACCAGCAAGTTGCCGGCCAACGTGGTGCTGGCCATCTTCGAAGACAGCAAGAAGCGCATCTGGCTGGGTACCTATCTGCACGGACTCTTTCTCTATGACGAGGGGACCGATTGCTTTCGCAACGTGAAGTTACACGTCGATGGCAAGTCGGTAAAAGATATCTATACCATCGAGGAGGGGGCCGATGGTACCCTCTGGATTGGAACCAACGAAAACGGCTTGTGCCTCTACAACCACGACACCGGTAAGATCAAGAGCTATACCTACGACATGCTGTACAGTGGCAATCAAATACCCAGCAACTCGGTGCATACCATCTTCTTTGGTCGCGATCGGCAGGTATGGATTGGCACCAGTAGTGCCGGTCTCACCCGGTTCGACCAGAAAACCGGCCTCTTTCACGACTACAATGTCGAGAATGGCAAGCTCAAGAACAACAACATCTATTCGGTGGCACAAGACAAGGCCGGCAATATATGGGTAGGAACCAAAAGCGGGCTGCATTACCTCGACCTGGCGCACGATACAACGCGCATATATACCGAGGCCGACGGCTTGGCCAACTCCTCTATTGCTGGCATCGAGATCGATGGCAACGGCAACCTGTGGATAAGCACCTCGCTGGGCCTCTCGTTCTATAATGTGAAGACCAAAACTTTTTCCAACTACTACACCTCCGATGGCTTGCAGAACAACGAGTTCAGGCGCGGAGCCCACTTCGGCTCCAAGAGCGGCGAACTGTTTTTTGGCGGCATCGATGGGCTCACGGCCTTCTATCCCTTTGTACCTCATGCCGAACATGAACTGATCAATCTGATATTTACCAACCTCTATTTCTACAACGAGAAAATCGAAGTCAGCGATGGCGACGATGCCGTGTTGACGCGCGACATCAACGCTACCGACCGCATCGAAATCGGGCCCGATATCCGCAGTTTCTCCATCGAGTTTGCCGCCCTGGAATACAACTCGCCCGAGAAGGTGGTTTATCAGGTAAAAATGGAAAACTTCGATACCGAGTGGCGCACACTCCCCATGGGTAGCCGCCTGGCCACCTATACCAACCTGAACCACGGTTCCTACACCTTCATGGTGAGGGCTTTCCTGCCGGGTACGAAGCCTATCGAGCGCAGTCTCTCCATCGTTGTCACGCCGCCTTTCTACCTCACCTGGTGGGCCAAGACCTTCTATTTCCTCTGTGTCATTGCCGCGCTTGTACTCTTTTTCTACATGATGGAGCGTCGAGTGCGCCGCAAGAAAGAGGATATACAGAAAGAGAACGACAACCTCATCATGCAGTCGAAACTCCAGTTCCTCACCGACATTTCGCACGAGATACGCACCCCGTTGACACTCATCCTCTCGCCCATACAATCGTTGATGAAAGATACCCCCGAGGGGCCGCTGCTCAATGTCTATAAATTGATTAATCAGAACGGGCAGCGCATCCTGCGCCTCATCAACCAGGTGATGGAGATGCGCAAACTCGACCGCGGTCAGGTGCGTTTGCTCACCGTACCCACCGATGTGGAACGATTCTTCCGGGAGGTATCCTCGTCGTTCGACAACATCGCCCAGGAGAAGAAGATACGTTTCGAGATACAGGTCGAGCCGGGGCTTCCCCAGGTGTGGATCGACCAGGAAAAGCTGGACAAGGTAATATTCAACGTCCTCTCCAACGCCTTCAAATACACGCCCGAAGGGGGCCATATCGACATCTCGATAAGTCGCGACGGCGACCAGCTGAAAATACGCATTGTCGACTCGGGCGAGGGCATTCCGCCCGAACAGCGCGAGCTGATATTCAACCGCTTCTACCAGGTACCCACGATGGGCAACCGCAACAAGATGGGAACCGGTATCGGGCTGCACCTGTCGCGCAGCCTCATGGAGATACACCACGGGCGCATCTATGTCGAGGATTCCTCCGAGGGTGGAGCCGTATTTGTCATCACGCTGCCCATCGACAACAGCTATCTGAAGAAAGAGGAGATGCAGGCCGAGGGGGCCGAAAACAGCCTGGCAACCATCGTGCAACCGGCCTTGCAGGACTTTATCGAGGAGGATACCCACGAAGATCACACGCAGGGCTCTACCTCGTCCTTCCGTTACAAACTGCTTGTGGTCGAGGATGATAAGGATATACGCAAATACCTCAAGGAGATTCTTGGCGACTATCGGGTAATCGAGGCCGAGAATGGCGTGAAGGGGCTGGAACTCGTAATCAGCGAGATGCCCGATTGCGTGATCACCGATGTGATGATGCCCGAGATGGACGGTATCGAATTGTGCAAGAAGATAAAGACCAATGAACAGACCTGCCAGATACCGGTCATCCTGCTCACGGCAAAAACTGCCATCGAGCAGCGCATCGAGGGCATCGAGGTAGGAGCCGACTCGTATATCCCCAAGCCCTTCAACGTGGAGCACTTGCGAACCCGTGTGCGCAAGCTCATCGAGTTGCGCCGCACCATCCGCGAGAAGTACGAGGGCAAACACGAACTGCGCAAAGAAGATATCAAGATAAAGTCGGGCGACGAGAAACTGCTCGAGAAACTCGAACAGATTGTCAAGGAGCAAATCTCCGATCCCGACCTCTCGGTCGAGACCATCAGTCGCCAGATAGGAGTGAGCCGCTCGCAGTTGCAACGCAAGCTCAAGCAGCTCACCAACCAGAATCCCAGCGACTACCTCAAGACCGCCCGCCTGCGTTATGCAGCCTCGTTGCTGGTGACCAAGAACCTCTCCATCTCCGAAGTAACCTACGAAGCGGGATTCTCGTCGCTCTCGCACTTCTCCAACAGTTTCCGCGACTTCTACGGCATGTCGCCCAGCCGCTATGTCGAGTTGAACCATGCCAATGCCGAGCAGACAGGCCGGGACGCCGAAACTGCCGAGCCCGGTGAAGAGAAGCCCGGGCAGTCGTGAACTTCCCGTCGCCCTATGGCGTCGCTGCCATTTCCTCGGGGGCGGTGAGCATTTTGCAACTTGAGTTGCGGGGGGAAACCCTTTCCACAAAAACAGAAATCTGTGCGACATTTTTGAAAATACCGAAGCCCCGGCCATGCCTATCTTTGTAGTGTTTAACGCTAATAGAATTTTTTTGTCATGGAAAAAATGCAATGGCTCATGGCCGGCTTTTCGCTCTGCCTGATGACGGCGTGCAGTGCGACAACCCACCTGGTATTTGAAGACAATTTCGACGGGACCGGTCTCCCCGATTCCTCCCGGTGGGGATATGAAGAGGGGTATGTGCGCAACGGCGAGTTGCAGTATTACACCGTGGCCCGTCTCGAGAACTGCTATTTGAAAGACGGTTACCTCCATATCGTGGCCCGAAACGACAGTGCCACCATCGAGAACGGACGCTTTGGCAAGGCCTGGGCCACCCCGGTCGATACGACACGGTGCGACAGTGTAGCACCCGTAACCTCGGCCAGCATTACCACCAAAGGCCTGGCCGAGTGGAAATACGGTCGGGTAGAGGTGCGTGCCAAGTTGCCCGATTGTCTGGGCTCCTGGCCAGCCATTTGGATGATGCCCGCCCGCGACGCCTATGGCGAGTGGCCCCGTAGCGGCGAAATCGATATCATGGAGAATGTTGGTTACGAGCTTCCCAAAGTACACTATGCCATCCACACCGAGAAGTATAACCACACCAAGAACAACCAGAAACGGCATACCGTCGATTGCGCTACGGTAGCTACCGATTTCCATGTATATGGATTGGAGTGGCGGGCCGACAAGCTCACCTGGTATCTCGACGGGGTCGAAACCTACTCGGTAGTCAAGGACGAAGAGGGGTGGGAGGCCTGGCCTTTCGACCAGCCCTTCTATCTGATACTCAACTTTGCCTTTGGCGGAGGCTGGGGCGGAAGCCAGGGGGTGAATCTCGAAGGCCTTCCGCAGGAGTACGTCATCGACTATGTGAGAGTATATCGTTGATCAAAGATACATCGCGAGCCATCCTCTTTCGGCCGCCCGGTTGAGACCCGTTGGGACTGAATGAATCGAGATTTTTTTTGCCGGGAGGTCGGAGAGGTTGTGCCCTCGATGATTGTCGCACACCACCTGCAAGCGATGGAGCCAGGTGGTCGAGATTTATGAAAGAGGCTCCATTGCATAATATGCAGAAAAGGTAAAAAAGATGGGGGCAGAAGCCTCGCCAAGGCCGTGTAAAGGCCCTGTTGCAACATTTATCTAAGTTTTCGCTACAATTATTCAACTGCAAACGCAAAACTTCAAACAATGAAATACTCCTTGTAAAGGCTTCGCAGATATAAAACCTACATTTGTATGTCTCGAAAAGGAGACCTCGCACAAGTAAATTATTTGTACAACATAAAACAGAAAGAGATTTATGAAAAAGAGAATGACTTCGATTTTTGCCCTGTTCCTTGGAATCTTGGGAGCTGCAGCCCAGGTACCGGGTTCATTTCAATATCAGGCGGTGATGCGCAACGACGATGGCAGCATAGCTGCCAATGAGCCCCTCGAGGTGAAGGTACGCATTCACCAGGGCACCGCCGACGGTACGGTGGTATATGAAGAGGAACACACCACGTCGAGTAACGCCTCGGGTATCATCACTCTCAAGGTAGGTGACGGCACCAACACATCGCGCACCAATACCTTCTACGATATCGACTGGAGTGCCGGAAATTACTTTTTTGAGACGCAAGTCGATAGAGGCACCGGCTATGAAAGCCTGGGCACTCAACAGATGCTGAGCGTACCCTATGCCAAGTGTGCCGTCGTTGCCGACAACGTACATGTAAAATCGCCCGACGGGAGACTGTGGCGCATCAAGGTAGCAAATGATGGTACCATCTCGGCCGAAGCCGTAACCGAAGAATAAGAGAGTGAGGTCGTGATGAAGAAAACGATACTATTATTAAGTATAGCGATGGTCTTGAGTGGCAAGGCCTCGGCTCAGTCGGTTCTGGCAACCACCGGCGGCAGTAGCGAGACAATTACCTGGACGCTGGGCGAGGTATTCACCGAGTCGGTTATGCGCTCCAATGTGGTGCGATTCTCGCAAGGATTCAACCAGCCGATAACCATATCGACCTCGGGCATCCTGAATGTAAAGGGCGACAAACTCACCTTTACCGTGGGGCCCAATCCCGTAGCCGACGAGTTGTATCTCACCATCTCGGAGAGTGGGGTCAGCACCTGGCGACTCTACGACACGCAGGGCCGCATGCTCGACTCGGGTCGTTTGAACGATGCCCAGCAGACTGTGATTGGTTTTTCCGACAAGAAAGTAGGAGAGTATGTATTGAAAATCGAGAATGAAAAAGGAACCCGTTCGGTCCTGATTCTAAAAAAATAGATAACAGATGAAAAGAATAATTTTTGCCATATTAGCCGTAGCCCTGTTTTCGGTAGTCGATTTGTGCGCTCAAACCGTAAAGGGAATACCCTATCAAGCGGTCGTACGCAACGCACAAGGCAACCCGGTTCCCAATCAGGAGTTAACGGTACGTTTCTATATTCTGCGCACTTTGTCAACCCGGACCGATGCCGACCCCAAGTTACTGTATAGCGAAACCCACAATACCGTGAGCGATGCCAATGGTTTGGTTTCGTTGCAGGTGGGCAAGGGAACTCCGCTCGAAGGCTCCTTCGATCAAGTCGATTGGTGGGGAAACATCTCCATCAAGACCGAAATCGATATGGAGGGTGAATCTACCTTCACCACTACTCAGGAGCTGGGCACGGTACCCTATGCGCTTTCGGCCGAGAATGTATTGTTGCTCAAGTCCGACGACGGTACCCAGTGGAGCCTCGAGTGTGACAACGAGGGTAACTTGAAATCGGTGAAGATTCCCCAGCGTTATACCAAGCTCGTCTTCTCCGACGAGTTCGAGGGCACCGGTCTGCCCGACGATACCAAGTGGGGATATGAAGAGGGTTACACCCGCAACGGCGAGGAGCAATACTATACCGTTGCCCGTGAAGAGAACTGCTACATGGCCGACGGTTGTCTGCATATTGTTTGCCGCAACGACAGTGCCCTCATCGAGAATGCCCTTTACGAGAAGCCCTGGAGCGCAAGTGGTTCGCACGGTTATCGTGCCGATACGATTATACCCATCACCTCGGCCAGTGTCGTTACCAAAGGCAAGTTTGCCTTTACCTACGGCCGGGTAGAGGTGCGCGCCAAACTGCCCGTATGCCTGGGTTCCTGGCCGGCTATCTGGATGTTCCCCCAAGATCGCAGCGACTGGCCTGCCTGTGGCGAGATCGATATTATCGAGCATGTAGGCTACGATCCCGGCAATATCTATTTCACGGTTCACTCGTCCGAGATCAACGGTAACAACCAACCCAACCGCTACGCCTCGAGCGCACCCATCGAGAATCCCGAAGACTGGCACGTCTATGCCTTCGAGTGGCACCCCGACCGTCTCATGTGGTTTATCGACGGCGAGCTCAAGTTTACCGTTATACGGTCGCGGGTTTACTCCGACAGCAACTGGCCCTTCAACAAAGACTTCTATCTGCTGCTCAACTTCGCATTCGGTGGCGGATGGGGTGGCCGCGAGGGAATTGATGTAGAGGCTCTGCCGCGTGAATATGTGATAGACTATGTGAGAGTATATCAATAAACAAATCGAAACAGATAAAACCAATAAGACTAAATCATGAAAAAAACAACTACACTTGTTTGTACCGCTTTGATGGCGGCAGTATGTAGCTTTCCCGGGAGGGCCGACAAAACCTATTATGTCGATCCCGACGGAAATGCACCCGAGAATATGACGGTCGATGCCGTTTATACCAAGGTTGCATCGGCCATCAACAGTGTGACGACCGACGAGCCGGTAACCATCTATCTGAAACCGGGACACGAATTCAAGGAGAGCAACATGACAACGGGCGCGAACCGGGTCGATTTGACAATCATCGGCGACAGCTCCACGATCAATGCCGGGGCCGCACAGCGTATCCTGCGCACCGAGGCTGCCCGCCTGGTGTTGAAAGGTATCACCTTTACCGGTGTCAATGACTATACCAGCATGGGCGGTGTACTCTACTTTGCCGGTAATGCCAATGACGGGTCGGAACTGGTGATTGACAGTTGTGCCTTTGAAAACTGCTCCTTGACATCTGGTGCCGACGGCGGTGCCGCCATTGCCACCGGCTCGAACGTCATGAATGTGACGATAACCAACAGCGTGTTCAAGAACAACGAGACCGAAGGGTATAGAGACGCCATGAGCGGTACCTCTATTCACTTCCAGGGGAAAGACGGTGTGCTTACAATCGAAAACACTACGTTCCAGGGCAATGTGATCAACTCCAATTCGGGAGCCATTGCCGTGGGCATCGTGAATGGTTCGAACATGCAGGTTCGCATGGCCAACAATACCTTCTACAACAACACCACGTTGGGAGTTCCCGTAGGGTCGGTACCCAATGTCTTGGTAAAAGGTTCGAGCAATACGGCCGAGATCGTCAACAACACCTTCTACTTCGATTTGAGAGACGATGCCGAGGGTGAGGAGGGCGACCAGACCCTGATGAAAAAAGTCTATAAAAGGACCTCGGCCGTTAACGTGAGCGAGACCGGTGACAACACCATCTACTTTATCAACAACGCTGTGGTTGGTCTGCGCAGCGCAGTCATTTCGGCTGCCACCACCGGCCGCACCATCGTGTGCCAAAACAACTACGCCGCCGTGCTCGAGCCTCACGGGTATGTACCCGAGTTGGCCAACGACGAGAATGGCAACGTGTTGCTCACCGCTCGCGAGTCGAACGTAGGCGACCCCTTCATTGCCGATATCGACAGCCTCACGACGTTGATAGGCGAGGTAGGCTTGGCCGATACCCTTTCGACCGACAACTTCGTGCCCTATTTGGCCACGACCGAGGAGAGCCCTCTTATCGATGCCGGTACTCTCGAGTATCTGATTGGCGAAGAGAATATCGTTCCGCTGGTCGATGTCATGGGCAACAGCCGCGACGACAACGGCGTGGATATTGGAGCCTATGAGTATGTGCCCGAAGATCTGCCCACGGCTATCGCCGGTACCGATGTCGCCCCCAACCTCAGAGTCTATGTACAGGCCGGCGACCTGGTTATCGAAAACCACACCGATACCGAGTTCCAAGTAACCCTCTTCCAAATCGACGGTCGCTGCTTCGCCTCGATGCCCGTGCGGCAAACGGCAGTAGTCAATGGTGGAACACTCCCCCGAGGCGTGCTGCTGGTAGTCGCCAATAACGGAACAGAACAAATCGTAAAAAAAGTAATCTTATAATTTAATATCAATATCTTATGAAAAAGAATTTCTTATTAGTGGCTCTGTTGGCAGGTTGTTGCGGAGTAAACTCCTTTGCTGCCACAGAATATTATGTAAAGGCCAGCACGGGTAACGACAGTTACAACGGTGCTTCGTGGAATACCGCTTTCAAAACGGTAAGTAAAGCTATTGGTAGCGTAGCCGAAAACGAAGAGACTATCATCTACCTCGAACCCAATACCGTGTTTGATACGGGCGGCCAATTGGACCTGGGTAACAACAAGAATGTAACCCTTATCGGTAACAACACGACCTTGCGTGCTGCCGAGAAACCGGGTAAGGAAGGCGGCGAGGGCGCTCGTATCCTGCGTGCAGCCGGCGGTTGCAACCTCACGGTAAAAGGTATCGTGTTCCTCAATGGCCGTCAAATCGAGTATAACCCGGGTGGTGGACTCTTCTTCGCCGGTAACACGCTGGTAGTCGATAGCTGTACCTTCATCGACAACGAGTCGGGTTCGGGGGGCTCGGGCATCGCTTCTCGTGGTGTGAGTGTGACGGTGCGCAACTCTTATTTCGACGGTAACTATGTGAACAGTGGTTATGGCACGGGTGCCGCCCTTGTACAAGCCGGTGTGAAAGATGGCGAAGCTGGCTCGCTGGTAGTAGAGAACTGTACGTTCTATCGCAACGACCTGAATGGTGTAGGTACGGCTATTTCGACCAAAGATGCCGGTGCCAGTTATACCAACGTGAAAGATGTGAAGATTGTCAACTGTACCTTCATCGCCAATACCTCCGATCTGGCCAACCAGGCTGCCATCGATGTATCGGATAACAGCGAAATCCCCATCAAGATTATCAACAACACCTTCTACGACAACGACGGTGCTCTGCGTGTAGGTGATATCTATGGTGAAAAAGGTGGCGAAGTTATCTTCATCAACAACCTCGTGTATGCCAATGCATCGGGTATCTTCGGTGCCGAGGGTTATTCGGTAGCCGACCTGCGTTCGCCCATCATCGGTTACAACAACATCATCGTAGGTGCCGAGCGTGGTGTCAACGAGTATATCGACGACGAGTGCTTCAACGACAAGAAAGACCAGTACAGCAACCGCGTGGAGACGTTGGCTTCGTATCCTCTCTCGATGGTTGCTTTGGCTACCGAGCTCTCGACCGATAACTATGTACCTTACCTGGCTTTGACGGCCGAAAACAGCGACGCCGTAAATGCCGGTTATTCTACGGGCGTATATGCCGACCTCATCCCCACAACCGATATCCGGGGTGCACTCGCTGTCGGCACCCGCGATATAGGTGCTTATGAATATGCCAATTTGTTGGGCGTATCTTCGTTGGAGGCCGAGGCTACCGATTTCGTAATCACTCGCAATGGCGACCAGGTTACGGTTGTCAATACCGCCGATCGCGACTTCACCCTCACCGTAGTCGATATGTTGGGCCGCACGGTTTATACGGCACAGGCTGCCGGCCAACTCACGGTTGACGGTCAGGAGCTGGGTGCTCGCTGCGCTATCCTCGTACTTACCGACGGTGTGAGCAAGAAAGTTCAAAAAATGATGTTTTAAATCTTGAAGTGTTTCTCAGATAGGAAATAGGATTGATTATAGGGGCTGTACCGGAATGTGAAATTTGGGTACAGCCCTTTTTTATCCCGATTCCCTGGTCCTGCATTGATTCTCCATCCTGGTAGGCCGATAGAACGGGGCTTGGCACAGACTAACTTGAAATCACCTGTTTTTCGTTTGCCACTACGCTTACCTTTCACTATCTTTGCACGAGTTGTAAAAGGGGTCGAGCCTCGGGTTTTCGCCCAAACGTTAGGGGGTTGCCCGCTTTTACACGAAAAAGAAAGGATAATATGCGTTTACATGGTATATGGCTGGGAGTGGCTTTGGCTCTCGTTGCTCCCGTGTGCCGAGGCGAAATGATTGCGCCGTTGAAGATACCTTTGTTGATGAGTGCCAATTTCGGAGAGTTACGTCCCAACCATTTTCACTCGGGAATCGATTTGAAAACTCAGGGCCGCACCGGCCTGCCTGTCTATGCGATGGATGGCGGCTATGTGTCGCGGGTGGTCGTTTCGCCGTGGGGATTCGGTCGTGCAATTTATATCAACCACCCTTCGGGGCTGACGACTGTCTATGGTCACCTGAAAAGTTTTGCCCCCTTCATCGACGAGATTGTGCGCCGCATGCAGTATGAACAGGAAGACTTCTCGATCGATTGCGAATTTGCCGAGGGCGAGATTCCCGTGGGGCAGGGCGATATCATTGGTTACAGCGGCAACGCCGGATCGTCGGGTGGGCCTCATCTGCATCTCGATATTCGCGATACCGCCACACAAGATCCCATGGACCCGCAAGAGTGGCTTTCGCAGTATATTACCGACGATGTGGCTCCCGAGGTGCGTCGGCTGGTCATCTATACCCATGCCGGAGTCATGGAGAACTCGTCGCGCCGGATCGAGCGCAATGTGACCCGCAGCAAAGCCAGCTCCTACACGGTGGCCGATGCGGTGCCGGTGTGGGGCGATGTGTCGTTTGGCATCGAGGCCTACGACCGCATGACCGGCACGGCCAACAAATATGGGGTGCATCAGGTCGATTTGTATATCGACGACAGCCTCTTCTTCTCGACCAGCATCTATCGCTATTCGTTCGACGAGACCCGTTACATCAACAGCTATACCGAGAACGGCAAAATCATGCGCACCTATGTGGCCCCCGGCAACCGACTGCGCTCGATCTATAAGCAGGTCGAGAATCACGGTATCCTCCATGTGGGTGAGGAGCGCACCTACCGATGCCGCTATGTGCTCACCGATTACGACGGCAACCAGTCGGTCTTGAACTTTTCGCTCGTCGGCAAGTTACAGGAGCCTGTCGAGCCGCACAAGTCGGGCATCTACTTCTCCTATGCCGTGGACAATCTTTACAAGAAAGACGACTTCGGCCTCTTTGTCCCCGCCGGGGCTTTGTATGAAAACATCGATTTCACCCGTCGCAAACTCGAGTCGCGCCGGTACTACTCCGATACTCAGGTAATCGGCCTCGAAGAGATTTCGCTTCACCGTCCGGCCGACCTCTCGATACGGCTCACCCGCGATGTGGCCACCAACAAGGCCCAGTATTATCTGGTACGAATCAAAGGCAGCCGGCTTTATCCCGTGATCGGCGAGTATGCCGACGGCTGGTACAAGGCCAAGATTCGCAACTTCGGCTCCTATGCAGTAGCCTTCGACTCGGTACCGCCCACCATTCAGCCGGTAACCCCCGAACGCTGGTCGCGCGGAACCGTGACCCTCAAGATTGCCGATGCCGCAAGTGGGCTCAAGAGCTACCGGGGCGAAATCGACGGCAAGTTTGTCCTCTTCGAACTGGACGGCAAGACCGCCCGCATCACCTATCGCCTCGAGAGCAACCGGGTGAAAAAGGGCAGCAAGCACACCTTGCGGGTAGTCGCCACCGATATGTGCGGTAACGAGCAGGAGTATTCCGGCTCATTTGTATGGTAAATAACAACAATAGATTAGATATGAAGAAAATTGCGATTTTATCTCTTTTGACCGTGGCCGCCTGGCCGCAGGCTTGGACCTGTACGAGTTTGATAGCCGGTAAGCAGGCTACGGCCGACGGGAGTGTGTTGGTAACCTATTCGGCCGATTCCCATACGCTGTATGGAGCGCTCACCTCGTCGCCGGCAACCGACTGGCCCAAAGGTTCCATGCGTAAGATTGTCGAGTGGGACACCAACAAACCGCTGGGCGAAATCGAACAGGTCGAGCACACCTATGCCGTGGTGGGCAACATGAACGAGCATCAGCTCACGATTGTCGAATCGACCTGGGGCGGGCGTCCCGAGTTGGTCGATACGACTGGCATTATCGATTATGGTTCGCTCATTCAGCTGGGTCTCGAGCGGGCCAAGACTGCCCGCGAAGCCATCAAGGTGATGACCGGCCTGGTCAAGAAGTATGGCTATTGCAGCAGCGGTGAGTCCTTCACCATTGCCGACCCCAACGAGGTCTGGATTATGGACCTCATTGGTAAAGGTCCGGGCCGCCGTGGCGCCGTGTGGGTAGCCGTGCGCATCCCCGACGACTGCATTGCCGGCCATGCCAACTATCCCCGCATCCACCAGATACCGCTCGACGACAAGGAGAACTGCCTCTACTCGCCCGATGTCATTTCGTTTGCCCGCGAGATGGGCTACTTCGACGGGCTGAACAAGGATTTCAGTTTTGCACAGACCTACTATCCTGCCGACTTCGGAGCCCTGCGGGCCTGCGATGCCCGGGTGTGGGCCTTCTTCCGCAAATACGACGCCACGATGGACAGCTACCTGCCCTATATCAATGGCGAGACCTATAATCCTTTCCCCCTCTACATCAAGCCTTCGCGCAAACTCTCGGTGCAGGATATGAAAGAGGCCATGCGCGACCACTTCGAGGGTACCCCCTTCGACATGACGCAGGATGTAGGGGCCGGTCCCTTCAAGGTGCCATACCGTTTCCGCCCCATGTCGTTCGAGGTCGAGGGTAAATCCTACTGTATGGAGCGGGCCATCGCCACGCAGCAGACCGGCTTCACGCTTGTGGGCCAGATGCGCAACTGGTTGCCCGATGCCGTGGGCGGCGTGCTCTGGTTTGGTGCCGATGATGCCAATACCTGCATCTATGTGCCCATGTATTGCAGCATCACCCGGGTGCCCGAGTGCTTCAGCCCCAAGAATGGCTCGATGTACGACTTCTCCTGGACCTCGGCCTTCTGGATTCACAACTGGGTAGCCAACATGGCCTATGCCCGTTACGAGCCCATGATTGGCGATATCCGCAAGGTACAGACCGCCGTCGAGACCTCGCTCAATACCCGCCAGGCCGCCATCGACAAGGCTGCCGCCGACCTCTATGCCACTTCGCCTGCCGATGCCATCGACTTCCTCACCCAGTACAGCTGCGAGGCCGCCGAGGCTTCGACCGCCCGCTGGAAGCAACTGGGCGAGTACCTCATGGTCAAATTCCTCGACGGTAACGTCAAGCGCGAGGAGAACGGCCACTTCAAGGACAACGGCTACGGCTTGCCCGATTCGCCGCTCTTCCCCGGCTACTCCAAGGAGTACTACGAAGAGATTGTGCGTCAGACCGGCGACCGTTTCCTCGAGAAAGCCCCGCAGTTCTAACCCTGTTTTTCCCCCGAAGCGCGAAAATGATGAGAAACTTTTTCTCAATTTTTGCACCAGTCTCGGGGAAATAACTAAATTTGTCACAGAAGAAAATAATTAACTGTTGAATTCTGAATATATGGAAAACGAAGAATTATTGAAACAAGTAGAGGCCAAAGCCCAGGTATGGTTGGGCGAAGGCTATGACGAAGAGACGAAAGCCGCTGTGCGAGCCATGCTCGACAACGAAGATAAGACCGACCTCATCGAGGCCTTCTACAAAGACCTCGAGTTTGGCACGGGTGGTCTGCGCGGTATCATGGGTGCAGGCACCAACCGCATGAACATCTACACCGTGGGTGCCGCCACACAAGGTCTCTCCAACTATTTGAAGAAGGCCTTTGCCGACCTGCCCCAGATCAAGGTAGCCATCGGTCACGACTGCCGCAACAACAGCCGCCGCTTTGCCGAGGTGGCTGCCGACGTCTTCTCGGCCAACGGCATCAAGGTCTATCTGTTCGACGCCCTGCGTCCTACCCCCGAGGTTTCGTTCGCCATCCGCGAGCTGGGTTGCCAGAGTGGTGTCATCCTCACCGCCTCGCACAACCCCAAGGAGTACAACGGCTATAAGGCCTACTGGAGCGACGGTGCCCAGATGATTGCCCCCCACGACAAGAACACCATCGACGAGGTGAACAAGATTACCTCGGTCAAGGATGTGAAGTTCCAGGGCAACCCCGCACTCATCGAGATTATCGGCGAGGAGATCGACCGTCGTTACCTCGACCGCATCAAGACCCTCTCGCTCAGCCCCGAGGCCATCGCTCACCACCACGACATGAAAATCGTCTATACGCCTATCCACGGTACCGGTGTGCGCCTTGTTCCCGCCTCGTTGAAGAACTTCGGCTTCACCAACATCATCCACGTGCCCGAGCAAGACGTTGTCAGCGGCGATTTCCCCACCGTCGTTTCGCCCAACCCCGAGGAGCCCGCAGCCCTCGACATGGCTATCAAGAAAGCCATCGAGACCGATGCCGAGCTCGTCGTAGCCTCCGACCCCGATGCCGACCGTATCGGTATGGCCGTGCGCAACGACAAGGGCGAGTTCATCCTCGTGAACGGTAACCAAATCGTGATGATATTCCTCAACTACCTCATGACCCGCAACAAGGAGCTGGGGCTGCTCAAGGGTAACGAGTACATCGTCAAGACCATCGTTACGACCGAGACCATCAAGACCATTGCCGAGCGCAACGGCTTCAAGATGTACGACTGCTACACCGGCTTCAAGTGGATTGCCTCGGTTATCCGCGAGAACGAGGGCAAAGCCCGCTACATCGGTGGCGGTGAGGAGAGCTACGGATTCCTCCCCGAGGACTTCGTGCGCGACAAAGACTCCGTTTCGTCCATCTCGCTCATGGCCGAGATTGCCGCCTGGGCCAAGGACAAGGGCATGACCATGTACCAGATGTTGCAAGACATCTATATCAAATATGGCTACTCCAAGGAGAAAGGCATCTCGGTCGTTCGCAAGGGCAAATCGGGAGCCGAAGAGATTCTGGCCATGATGAAGAGCTTCCGTGCCAACCCCATGAAAGAGTTGGGTGGTTCGCCCGTGGTACTGGTCAAAGACTACGATTCGCTCGAGTCTGTCAACCCCGTCACCGGCGAGAAGAGCAAACTCGATATGCCCGTCACCTCCAACGTGCTGCAATACTTCACCGCCGACGGTTCCAAGGTGTCGATTCGTCCCTCGGGTACCGAGCCCAAGATCAAGTTCTACATCGAGGTGCGTGGCATCAAGATGGACAGCTATGCCGACTACGATGCCGCCAACGCTGCTGCCGATGCCAAAATCGAGACCATCAAGAAAGAGCTGGGCATTTGATTCTCCACGCCACGAAGCCGCGCATGACGCTGCGGCTTGAAAAGATAGCACCCCCGCGAAACGACGTTTCGTGGGGGTGTCTTTTTTTGGGGGGGGTATGGCCTCATTCGTGGGGAATCGGGCGGAAGCTCCCCTCCCGTATCACCCGCAGCAGACAGTCGGCAAAGGCCGAGGCCGCCCGCTTCCGGTAGCTCCCTTGCGGCCAGAAGAGGTAGCCCGGCGAGGTGAGCGGTTCGGCACAAAGGATGGGAATCTGCACCAGGTCGGGCTCGTTGGCCACCGCTGCCTGGGTGAGTATGGTGCCCCAGTAGCCGCCCCGCAGCAGATGCAGAATGGTGTGCACGTCGTTCATCTCTATGCCCACGGCCAGCGACAGCCGGTATTTGCGGCGCAGCTCCTCGATCTTCTTGCGGGTGGCAAAGCCCCGCTCGGGAAGGATGAGCGGCGTTTCGGCGAGGCGTTTCAGCGTGATCGACGAGAGCGAGGCCAGTCGGTGCGAGTGGTGCACCACAAAGTAGAGCTCCGACAGGAAGAGCGGCACCGTCTCCAGGTCGTTGCTCATGGCCTGGGGTTTGAACGAGAGCAGCAAGTCCAGCTCATGGCTGTCGAGCAGTTGCAGCAACTCCTCCGAAGTGCCTTGAGTAACGTGTATCCTTATCTCGGGATAGCTTTGAGTAAACTGTTCCAGTGCCGGGATCATGAGCGAGATCATGCTGTAGGTTACCCCCACGTGCAACTGCCCGGTGCGTATGCCCTTCAGATCGCGTATCATCTGCTTGCCGTCGGTCGCATCCTGTATCGTCTTTTGAGCATAGGGCAGAAACGCCATACCCGCCTCGGTGGGGATGATGCGTTTGCCTATGCGGTCAAAGAGAAGCACCCCCAGCTCCTCCTCCAGCTGCTTGATTTGTTGCGACAGCGTACTCTGCGAGATATTCAGCACCCGCGCCGCCTCCGAGAAGTTGCGCAGTTCGCAAGCCGCCTTAAAGTAGTTCAGTTGACGCAGTTCCATCTCCTTAATCGGTTTTATCGATAGATGTTATTGAAAAAATCTGTTTTGCAAATATAGACAAATATTTTTCGTTGCATTAGATTTGTTCCAAATTTATAGGGCGGATAAAGTAGGGGAGGGGCGGCACGGCCCTTTCCCGGCTGCGCAGAAATCGGGGGGGCAGAGCAACCACCTCTCCATACCGGGACATCGACAGCCAGCCGCTCATACACACATTGGTTATACAATTTAAATTAAAAACATCATCACTCATGAAAAAAATCTTTTTTATGGCCTGCCTGGGACTGTCGTTACTGGTATCGGCCTGCACGCAAAAGAAAGCGGTGTCGCAGGCACCCGTAGTCGTTCAAGAAGGAATCCGTTTCTGCGAAAGCACCTATCCCTACGACGGCGGCCTGCTCATCGCCAACTTCGGTACTGAACAGCTCAATCCCCTCAATACCGAGGGCAAAGGCTACATCCTCCACTACAAGGATGGGAAGACCTCGACCTTCATCCCCGCCGACGGCAACCTCTCGGCCCCCAAGGGCATGTATGTCGGCAAGGGCCATCTCTTCGTGTGCGATGTAAACAAAGTCGTAGTCTATGATCTGGCCCGGCGCGAGGCCCAGCCCCGCATCCTCTCGTTGCCCGAGGGATGCCTCTTTGTCAACGACCTGGCCGCCGTAGGCGACACCCTCTACGCCTCGGTAACCAATGCCGACAAGATTTTCAAGATCGATATCAGCGACATGGCCAATATCGGCGCTCCCGTCGAGTGGCTCACCGTGCCCGGTCCCAACGGATTGCTCGCCGACGGAGAGTCGCTCTACATCGCCTCCTATCCCGCCGACGGCAATACCCGCCCCGAGCACACCATCTATCGCGTGGCCAATGTCGCTGCTCCCGCCCTGGAGAAGGTCATCGATGCCCCGGGACAATACGACGGCATCGCCTTCTCGGCCGACAGCACCGCCCTCTACATCACCAATTGGGCTCCGGCCGGGTTGAGCCGTATCGACCTGAATACCGGAACGGTTACCCCGGTATCGGTCGAGTTGGAACAACCGCTGGTCGGCCCTGCCGATATCTCCGTGGCCGACGGTCACATCTATATCCCCGACTTGCCCAACAGCCGGGTGGTGGTAGTGGCCGAGTGAAACGGCTCCTTCCGGCCACCCGAGCGACAGGCCGGCTCAAAAACACCCCAGGCGAAGGGAAAGCCCTTCGCCTGGGGTGTTCTGTCTCACGGCATACCGCTGTTCCGTCATTCCGCGCCACTGGGCCCCGCCGTCCCGTCATTCCGCGCTTCCTCGTCATACCGCGCTCCGACGCGGTGCTTCCCGGTCATTCCGCACTTGATGCGGAATCCAGGAATATCGGGTAAAGGCCCTATCCATAAGAGGCCCCACACTGGACCCCGCATCGGGGTGCGGGGTGACTCACGCACTGGACCCGGGTATAAAAGAATCGGGGGGTGTGCTTGTGCACAACCCCCCGGTGTGTAAATGGGGTATTGTTTCGCCCTACCTCCTGGAGTGGGATCAGAACTCGGAGGTGAAGTGGAATTTGATCTTGGGGAAGTCGTTCTGCGCCATTTGCAGCACATAGCTCGAGTCGGCCATAAAGACATCGCGGCCCTCTCGATCGACACTCATGAACTGGTGCTTGCGCTTTTTGAAGGCCTCGAGGGCCTCGGGGTCGTCGCTCTCGATCCAGCAGGCCTTGTAGAGGCTGATGGGTTCCCAGCGGCATTGGGCGCCATACTCGTGCAGCAGTCGGTACTGGATGACCTCGAATTGCAGCTGGCCCACGGTGCCGATGATCTTGCGGCCGTTGAACTGGCTGATGAAGAGCTGGGCCACGCCCTCGTCCATGAGTTGGTCGATGCCCTTGTTGAGCTGTTTCGACTTCATGGGGTCGTCGTTTTCGATATACTTGAACATCTCGGGCGAGAAGCTGGGCAGCCCCTTGAAGTGGAGCTCTTCGCCGCAGGTGAGCGTGTCGCCAATCTTGAAGTTGCCGGTATCGGGCAGACCCACGATATCGCCGGGGTAGGCCTCATCGACCACCGATTTCTTTTGGGCCATGAAGGCGGTGGGGCTCGAGAAGCGCATCATTTTGTTGTTGCGCACGTGCTTGTAGTTGGCATTACGCTCAAACTTGCCCGAGCATACCTTGACGAAGGCGATGCAGCTGCGGTGGTTGGGGTCCATGTTGGCGTGAATCTTGAATACGAAACCGGTGAAGTTCTCCTCCTCGGGACGCACTAGTCGCTCCACGGCCTGGACGGGGCGGGGCGAGGGGGCTATCTTGACGAAACAGTCGAGCAGCTCTTTCACACCAAACATGTTGAGGGCCGACCCGAAGAATACGGGGGCCGTGCGGGCGGCCAGATAGTCCTCGACGTTGAACTCGGGATAGACCCCCTCGATGAGCTCGAGGTCGGCGCGCAGTTTCTCGGCATCCTGTTCGCCGATGTAGGCTTCGAGTTCGGGGCTGTTCACGTCGTCGAGCTCGATGCGCTCCGTCACCACCTGCTTGTTGGGGGTGAAGAGGTTGAGGTTTTGCTCATAGATGTTGTAAACCCCTTTGAACTTCTGGCCTATGTTGATGGGCCAACTGAGCGGGCGCACGTTGATTTTCAGCTCCGACTCCAACTCGTCGAGGATGTCGAAGGGGTCGCGCCCCTCGCGGTCGAGCTTGTTGACAAAGACAATCACCGGCGTGTTGCGCATGCGGCACACCTCCATGAGCTTGCGGGTCTGGGTCTCTACACCTTTGGCCACATCGACTACGATGATGACGCTATCGACCGCCGTAAGGGTGCGGTAGGTATCCTCGGCAAAATCCTGGTGACCCGGGGTGTCGAGAATATTGATTTTGTAGTCGCCGTAGTTGAAGCCCATGACCGAGGTGGCTACCGAGATACCGCGTTGTTTCTCAATCTCCATCCAGTCGGATGTGGCTGTCTTTTTGATTTTATTCGATTTCACCGCCCCGGCAATGTGTATGGCGCCTCCGAAGAGAAGCAGCTTCTCGGTAAGAGTGGTCTTACCGGCATCGGGGTGGCTGATGATGGCAAATGTTCTGCGTTTACTGATTTCGTCTGTAAGTGTACTCACGATGTCAATGGGTTTCTTGTAAAATTTCGATGCAATGCGACAGGCTTTCGTACCAGTGGGGAATGGTGATGCCGTAGGTCTGTTTTATTTTGCTCTTGTCGAGCACGCTGTAGAAGGGACGGTGTGCCCGGCTGGGATATTCGTCGCTGCGGATGGGGTTCACTCGGCAGGAGATGCGGGCCAGTCGATGGATGGCAACCGTGAAGTCGTACCAGCTGCAGGCCCCTTCGTCGGAGAAGTGATAGATGCCCGGCACGAAGGTCTCGGCCGTGAGCACGGCGAGGATGGCGCGGGCCAGGTCGGCGGCGCAGGTGGGGGTACCTATCTGGTCGGCAACGACCGACAGCTCGTCGCGCTCGGTGCCCAGCCGCATCATGGTCTTCACGAAGTTGTTGCCGTAGGGCGAGTAGAGCCAGGCGGTGCGGATGATGACACTTTGCGGGCAGAGGCTTTGCAGGGCCTGTTCGCCCTCGAGCTTGGTCGATCCGTAAACCGACTGGGGCTCGGGAGTCATATCCTCGGTATAGGGGCGGTATCCCCGTCCGTTGAACACATAGTCGGTCGAGACGTGTATCATGCGGGCTCCGCACGAGGCGGCTGCCCGGGCCAGATTCTCAACGGCCCCGGCGTTGATCTTGCGGCACAGCTCCACGTTGTCTTCGGCTTTGTCCACCTGGGTATAGGCGGCACAGTTCACGATATAGTCCACCCGGTTCTCGGCCACGGCACGATTCACTGCGTCGGCATCGCAGATGTCGAGTTCGGCAACGTCGGTAAAGATACATTCAAAGCGGCTGTCGCCCTCCAGAATGTTACGCATCTCGTGGCCCAGTTGGCCGTTTGCGCCGGTGATAAGTATTTTCTTAGACATGGTTCTATATGTTTTTTATTCGTTTTCGAGTTTCAGTTCGCCCGCCTTGTCCTGCTTGTACTTCTCGGCCAGGAGCGAGAGGAACGACGATATTTGCTGGATGGCCTTCAGGGTATCGGGCTTGATCTCCTTTTTTTGCAGGCGCAACAACAGTACGCCGTAGAGGGCATTGAAGCAGGTCTCCAGTTCGCCCGCCTTTTCGTCGCCCGCCTTGGCCCGCAGCTCCACGATATAGGGCAGGGTCTTGAAAAATGCCGCGCCGTAGAACGGCTCGCGGGTCGATTTGAGCAGCCGCAGGTGCAGGTCGGTGAGGTCGATGAGCACGTTTTTGTTCAGTTGCAGGTGACCCTTCTGTTCCACCCCCTCGGCATGCATCATGTCGATGAGCGACTCGTACCACTCGCGCATTGCCTTCTTCTGCTCAGGCGAGATATCGTAGGGGTCGATAATCTGTTGCTGTATGCGGTCTATGTCCAGCCCGTAGGCCCGTATGAGGTCCTCGATTTGCCACATGTAAAGCAGGTATTCGGCGATATTCTCTTTTTTCTTTTGGCTGGCGATAATCATGTTGTTG
This sequence comes from Barnesiella sp. An55, assembly GCF_002161555.1. Taxonomy (GTDB): domain Bacteria; phylum Bacteroidota; class Bacteroidia; order Bacteroidales; family Barnesiellaceae; genus Barnesiella; species Barnesiella merdipullorum. The sequence goes on from NZ_NFHZ01000004.1 coordinate 117,092, forward strand.
CTTCCTTTCCTTGACGGTTGACCCTTCGGGAGCGTCGGCTCGCAGAACATAGCCGGGAGATGCCGTCCCCGAAATCGACCGCAAAGTTAATACAAATCGTTCGCTGTCGCAATGTTACCCGGCAAAAATAACAGCTGCCCGGTTGCCGGGGCAGAGCCGTTGCGGGACCGGCGAAAAAAAGAAAACCGCCGTTGAACAAAAATGGACAGCGGCGGTTTTTGATTATTGACGAATAAGTTTTGTCAAATGTTCTGGATTCGGGTTCTTGGCGATGATAACACCCTCGGGCGAAATCAGATAACTGGCGAATCCTTTGTTCAGACGGTAATCGGCGAATATCTCGGACCGTGAGCCGTCCTTGTCATAGAATTGGGTAGCGGCATCCAGTCCGTCTCGTTTGATAGTCTCTTCAAAGACTTTGCGGTTGGTATCGAACGATACCGATACGAGACTGATGTTTTCGAGTTCGTTCTTGTCGATCTCCCGGGCATATCGTATGTTCTCCATACGCGAGGGGGCATCGTAGCCAGCCCAGAAGTTCAACAGTACGTAGCGGCCTTTCAGCGACTCGAGCGAAACGCTATCTACAGCATTTTGCACGCTCAATTGCGGTGCTTGCTCTCCCTCTTTCAAACCTTTTTTTACCGGGTTGAAGGCCGACGAAAACAATAAAATCAGTGCCAGCATACCAATAACTGACTTTGTTTTCTTCATACTGAAGTGTTATGGTTCATACTAAATCTGACGTTGGGGCGTCACACCGAAACGGCAGACCCCGCTGATTTTCAGCGGTTAGTTCCTCTTGCGCGGGACGCTTCCTTTGCTACCGGGAACCCATAAATTCGACGGCAAAGTTGAGTGTTTTTAGGGAATTAACCAAATATATTTCTGTATTTAACATTGTGTAATTTATAATCGATTGATATACAGGATAATCTTTAAATGTTAATGCCAGAATCTCTCGCTTTTGCCCGAGTCTTGTAGGTGCCTGTTTTTGAGAAATGGGTTCGTGGAAGTTTTTGCTTGTGAACGGGGCCGGCCAGTGGAGGCTGTCGTCTCGGTTTCGAGGAGGGGCAAAGATGGCTCTTGGTTGCAAAGTAAGAAGGCAAATGCTTTGTTTCTGCCACCGATTGCATTATCTTTGTGGCTCTGATTGATGGCAGACGGCGCAGCCCGTGCAGGGTGTATGACTCTTGCCGGGCGGGGCTGGTTTGCGAGATTCGATAGATTCAATAACAACATGAAACCGAAGACCGAAATTATTCTTATCAACATATCGGGTGCCGATAAACCAGGTGTAACCACGGCGTTGACCGAGGTATTGGCGCGTTACGATGCCTTTATCCTGGATATCGGCCAGGCCGACATTCACCACACACTCTCGCTGGGTATTCTCTTCAAGACCGATGAAACCAAGTCGGGCGAGATTCTCAAAGACCTTTTGTTCAAGGCCTATGAGCTCGATGTGAATATCCGTTTCTCGCCCATTAGCGAAGAGGAATACAACAGTTGGGTAGGACTGCAGGGTAAGAACCGTTACATCATTACAATTTTGGGGCGTTGCATTACGGCCCGTCAGATAGGCGAGGTGACCCGTATCGTGGCCGAGCAGGGGCTTAATATCGATGCCATACAACGGCTCACGGGGCGTATCCCGCTCGACGAGAATGTGCGGCCGCCCAAGTCGTGTATCGAGCTTTCGGTGCGGGGTACTCCCAAGGACAAGGTGGCCATGCAGTCGTCGTTCATGCAACTCTCTTCCCAGTTGGGTATCGATATTTCGTTGCAGGAAGATAGCATCTACCGCCGTTGTCGCCGCCTGATCTGTTTCGATATGGATTCGACCCTCATCGAGACCGAGGTAATCGACGAGCTGGCCATGCGGGCCGGTGTAGGCGACGAGGTGAAAGCCATTACCGAGTCGGCCATGCGGGGTGAGATTGACTTCTGCGAGAGCTTTGCCCGTCGGGTGAGCCTGCTGAAGGGGCTGGACGAGTCGGTGATGAAAGAGATTGCCGAGTCGCTGCCGGTGACCGAGGGGGTCGATCGCCTCATGCAGGTGCTCAAGCGGGCCGGTTTCAAGATTGCCATCCTCTCGGGTGGATTTACCTATTTCGGCAACTATCTGAAACAGCGTTACGGCATCGATTATGTCTATGCCAACGAACTGGAGATTGTCGATGGAAAACTTACCGGTCGCTATGTGGGCGATATTGTCGATGGTCGGCGCAAGGCCGAGTTGCTGAAACTCATCGCCCAGGTCGAGAATGTGGATATAGCCCAGACCATTGCCGTGGGCGACGGCGCCAACGACCTGCCCATGCTCAGTGCCGCCGGGTTGGGCATAGCCTATCACGCCAAACCCAAGGTGAAAGAGAATGCCAGCCAGTCGATCTCGACCATCGGACTCGACGGTGTGCTCTACTTTATCGGATTCAAAGATTCGTTTATCTCTGAAACAAAATAACTTATAGTATTGTCGCATCCCTCTGAACTTGTTGCGATTGTTATGAAACGAATTTGGATGCTGCTGTTGGTCTCGTTGTGTGTCTGGACGCATTTGCCGGCCCAGACCGTGGGCTTGGTATTGAGCGGTGGCGGGGCCAAAGGTATAGCGCATATTGGCATCATCAAGGCACTTGAGGAGAACAATGTGCCCATAGATTATGTGGCCGGCACTTCGATGGGCGCTATCGTGGGGGCCTGGTATGCCATGGGATATACCCCCGACGAAATGCTTGATTTGATTCTCTCCGACGACTTCAGCCTGTGGTCACGGGGCATCTTCGACGAGCGGTATGTCTATTACTTCAAGAAACCCGATCCCTCGCCCGAGATTGTTTCGTTCAACGTGGCCCTGCAAGACTCTTCCAAGTTCGAGCCCCACTTTCTGCCCAACAGCCTCATCAATCCCTTCCCCATGAACTATGCGTTCATGAGTCTGTTTGCACCCTATTCGGCCCAGTGCGAGGGCGATTTTGACAAACTGTTCATCCCCTTCAGAGCCGTGGCCTCCGATGTCTATCACAAGCGCGAGGTGGTGTTGCGCGACGGCGATTTGGGCGATGCCGTGCGGGCGTCGATGAGTTTCCCCTTCGTGTTCAAGCCTATCGAAATCGACAGCGTGCTGGTTTACGACGGGGGCATCTACAACAATTTCCCGGTCGATGTGATGAAATCGGACTTCAACCCCGACATTATCATCGGGAGTATCGTAGCCGCCAAAATCGATAAGCCCAAGGAAGACGACCTCATCAACCAGATTGAGAACATGGTCATGCAAAAGAGCGACTATACCCTCGATCCAGAGGATGGAATCTTGATGCGCTTCAACCTGAGTGACGTGGGGCTGCTCGACTTCCCCAAGGCCCGGCAGATTGCCAAGATAGGCTATGACTATGCCATGGAGCTGATGGACTCGATCAAGAGCCGCATTCCCAGGGAGCTGTCGCAAGAGACCCGCCAGTTGCAGCGCATGGTGTTCAAGAGCCAGACTCCCGATCTGGTTTTTAACAGCGTTTCGGTCGAGGGGGGAAACCATCAGCAGCAGGAGTATATCAAGCGGCAATTCGATTCCGACGAGACCTTTACCGACGAGGATGCCAAGGCGGCCTACTACAAGACCATCTCCGACGGGAAGATATCCGACCTCATTCCCCATGCCCGCTACGACAAGGCTACCGGCATGTTCAACCTCGACATCAAAGCCAAGGTGCACGACCAGCTGGCTGTGGGTATGGGTGGCTTTATCTCATCGACCAGTTCAAACCAGATATGCATAGGGGCACACTACCGCACCGTGAGCCTCAACTCGCTCGACCTCGACCTCACCGGGCAAATAGGACAGTCCTACACCTCGGGCATATTTTCGGCGCGGTTCGACCTGAAGACCGCTATTCCCATGTATCTCAAGATGCAGGCAGTCGCTTCGAAACAGAAATTTTATCAAAACGAGACTCTCTTCTACTCCGACCGCATGCCCTCGTTCATCACCCAGTCCGAGCAGTATGTCAAGTTCAGGCTGGGGTTGCCGTTCCTCACCAGTTCGAAAGCCGTCGTGTCGGTTGGCTACGGGTCGATGACCGACAAGTATTATCAGTCCAACACGGTCGATTTCTCGTCCAATGAGCAGGATCGCAGCCGCTACAACCTGTTTATGGCCTCGATGAAGTTCGACCGCAACAACCTCAACAGCTATATGTACCCCACCGCCGGTACCGATTGTTCGGTATTGGGGCTGCTCGCCTACGGCAAGGAGCGTTTCTCTCCCTACGATACCTCTTTGCAAACGGGTCGGACACAGACTCTCTCGTGGCTGCAACTTGAGGGGAACATCCACACCTATATTCCCTTTGGCAACAAGTTCGTGTTGGGCCTCCGCGGCAAGGCTGTCGTCTCGAGCAAAGGGTTACTCAGCAACTACACCTCCACCCTGGCACAGGCTCCGGCATTTACCCCCACGCCTCATAGCCAAACCATCTTCAACCCGGCCTTCCGCTCCACGCAATATCTGGCTGCCGGGGTGATTCCTATCTGGAAAATCCTGAACAACCTGCAATTCCGAAACGAGTTCTACCTCTTCGCCCCCTTCAGGCAGATTTACGAAGGACCCAACTATGAGCCCTATTATGGAAAGGCCTTTACCAAATATCACTTCATGGGCGAGAGTTCGGTGGTGCTCAACCTCTCGTTTGCTTCGATAAGTCTGTATGCCAATTACTACGATTACCCCGCCCGCAACTGGAATTTTGGCATAAACATAGGTTTGTTGGTATTCAGTCCCAGGTTCCTCGAGTAAAAAAAATCTGAGTCTATGCATTTGAAAATAGGAGCGATAGCCATTTCTGTAAAAAAAGACGATAAAAAAACTCACAAAAAAGATACACACGAATAAAATAATTCCTATCTTTGCATCCGCAAACGGCTCCGTAGCTTAACTGAATAGAGCATCTGACTACGGATCAGAAGGTTACAGGTTTGAATCCTGTCGGAGTCACTCAATGCACAGTCGTCCAGGCGAGGACGGCCGATATGAAAAAACAAAATATGGATTGGCTCCGTAGCTTAACTGAATAGAGCATCTGACTACGGATCAGAAGGTTACAGGTTTGAATCCTGTCGGAGTCACCAAAAGAGATAGCCACTCAATCGAGTGGCTATCTCTTTTTTTATACGTGTGTGGGGGGAGGGGCTCAATGTAAAAATCGGCTCAACGTAAAAAACTGAGGGATTCGTTAGATTGAACATAAATTTTGTAGGTTAGGTCAAGAACCCGGCTGTCGAGAAGGAGGGTTGGTAGTTGTCGTTTCCCCAGGAGGGTAGAATCGAGAAAAATGCGGCCAAAAGCAGCAGAAGGGCAGTGCGTTTGAGGTTGTGTTTCATGGTCGTAATAAAAGGGTGGAATTGCCAGAACGACTAACCGTGAGTGGAGCATACTGGCTGTCCCGTTTGTTGAACGTCCAAAAATACATAGAAAGATTGTGGTATGAAACGAATGGACTGCTATTTTTAAGGAGAAAACAAATTTTGGCCGGTTTATATGCGAAGTGGGGAGGGATATTTTTATAATCGATGTGCTATCTTTGCTGTTACATAGTTGAAGCGATGAGAGTAAAAATCGAGGAGAGTTGGCGCCGACGGTTGCAGGATGAGTTTGACAAACCCTATTTCGAGCGTTTGGTTGCCTTCGTGCGGAGCGAGTACGCCCGGGCTCAGGTATTGCCGCCGGGGCATGAGATTTTCCAGGTGTTCAATACCTGTCCGTTCGAGGCGGTGAAGGTGGTCATTCTGGGGCAGGACCCCTATCCCAATCCGGGGCAATATTACGGAGTCTGTTTTTCGGTGCCCGAGGGGGTAGCCATTCCCGGTTCGCTGTATAATATTTTTCGGGAGATTGAGAGTGATTTGGGCAAGCCTGTTCCGTCGTCGGGCAATCTCGACCGCTGGGTGCGGCAGGGAGTATTCCCCATGAACTCGGTACTCACCGTGCGGGCCCACGAGACCGGTTCGCATCGCAACAGGGGGTGGGAGACCTTTACCGATGCCGTTATCGGCAAGTTGAGTGCCGAGCGCGAAAATCTCGTCTTTATGTTGTGGGGGAGCTATGCCCGGGCAAAAGCGTCGCTTATCGATACCCGCAAACATCTGGTGCTTACGGCGGCACATCCGTCGCCCCGCTCGGCCGACCATGGTTTTTTCGGCTGTCGCCACTTCAGTCGGGCCAACGCTTTTTTGCAAAGCCGGGGCATGACGCCCATCGACTGGTGAGGTCGTAGGTCTCATCTCCTTCCTCTCCTCTTTCCCTATTCCCGTTTCGGCCCATGAGGTTCGCTTGGTGTATGAACAAAAGGGGTGGCCCGTTTGTATATTTCCTGTGGTGGCTTGCGGTTTGGTCGTGAGCTCCTCATAGGGAATCGACGAGCTATGAAGCGATTGTATTTACTGATTGTGTGTTGTGTGTGTATGGTGGTTTGTGCCTGGGGGGCACAGACTTATGCCGTGAAGGGTAGGGTAGTCTCGCAGGCTACCGGCGAGGGTATCCCCTTTGTGAGTGTAGCTGTCTGGAACTCTTCGCGGGGAACGACTACCGATTCTTTGGGCAATTACCGCATGGGCAATTTGCCGCCGGGAGCCTACCGGGTGCAGGTCTCGTCGGTAGGATACAAGACCTACGTGTCGCCCGAGTTTCGTATTACCTCCTATGACTATACGCTCGATATCGCTCTCGACGAGTCGCAGGTGTCGCTTGGCGAGGTGAGTGTCGTGGCGGCCCCGTTCCGCAGCTCGGTCGAGAGCCCCATTGCCCGTCGGGTCATCGGGGTGCAGGAGATTGAGAAGAGTCCGGGGGCCAATCGCGACATTTCGAAGGTGGTCAATGCTTTTCCCGGGGTGGCTACCGTCGCGGGTGGCGGCTATCGCAACGACCTGATGATACGGGGTGGTGGCCCTGCCGAGAATAAGTTCTACCTCGACGGGGTGGAGATTCCCAACATCAACCACTTCAGCACGCAGGGGGCCTCGGGCGGTCCGGTAGGAATTATCGATGCCGACCTCATCCGCGAGGTCGATTTCTATACGGGTGCCTTTCCGGTGAGCCGGGGCAATGCGTTGAGCTCGGTTTTCGATTTCAAACTTCTCGACGGCACTCCCGACCGTTATACCTTCAAGGGCACTGTGGGAGCCTCGGAGCTGGCGTTGGGTTCCAAGGGGCATATCGGCAGCCGCACCACCTATGTGGTGTCGGTGCGGCAATCCTATCTGCAACTGCTCTTTTCGTTGCTCGATATGCCGTTTCTGCCCCAATATACCGATGCCCAGTTCAAGATAAAGACCCGTTTCTCGCCGGCGCACGAACTCACCGTGCTGGGGCTGGGCGCCATCGACGACATGAAACTCAATACCGAGACCGACCCTGCCGACGAGTCGAAACAGTATCTGCTCAACTACCTGCCTACTATCAAGCAGAATACCTATACGTTGGGGACCGTTTACCGGCACTATGCCGGCAATCACACCCAGACGGTGGTTCTGAGCCGCAGCTACATGAGCAACAGCAACGTGAAATATCGTGACAACGACGAGTCGGCGGCCGAGAACCTGACGCTGCGTCTCAAATCGACCGAGACCGAAAATCACCTGCGTTTTGAAAACCGATCGTTGCTGGGAGCTTTTGACATCACGGCCGGACTCAATCTCGATTATGCCGTCTATACCAACCGCACCTTCCAGCGGGCATTTACCCGGGAGCCTCGCGAGATACGCTATTCGACCGATTTGGGCCTGTTCCGATGGGGCCTCTTTGCCACGGCGGGATATAAGTCGCCCAACGAGCGGTTCACCGCTTCGTTGGGCTTCCGCCTCGATGGTTGCGACTACTCCTGGCGCACCGACAATCTGTGGGACCAGTTTTCGCCCCGGCTCTCGCTCTCCTACAACGTGGTGGGCAACCTCTATCTGAACGGGAGCATAGGCCGTTATTACCAGCTGCCCGCCTACACGACAATGGGGTATCAGGAAGACGGCGTGCTTGTGAATCGCCCGCGTCTTTCATACATCCGTTCCGACCAGGCGGTAGCCGGGGTGGAGTACTACATCAATCGCTGGGCCCGGCTCACGGTCGAGGGCTTTTACAAGAGCTATGCCCACTCGCCGCTCTCGCTCACCGACAGTATCCCGCTGGCCTGTAAGGGTACCGACTACGGGGTGTCGGGCAACGAGGCTGCCGCTTCGACGGCCTGGGGGCGGGCCTATGGTGTTGAGGTGATGCTTCGCTGGATGGGAATGGGGCGTTTCACGGCACTGGCCTCTTATACCTGGTATCGCAGCCAGTTCAAGAATCCGGTTACCGGTCGTTACCTCCCCTCGGCTTGGGACTACCGCCATCTCTTCACCCTGTCGGGTACCTACAAGTTGCCCAAGAACTGGGATATTGGCATGAAGGTGAGGCTGATGGGCGGGGCTCCCTACACGCCTTACGACGAATACATCTCGTCGCTTGTGCCGGCCTGGGATGCCACGGCACGGCCCTACTACGACTACGGCCGGTACAATACGGGGCGTCTCAAGACCTTTTACGAAATCGACTTGCGAGTCGATAAGTCGTTCTATTTCAAAGGGGTGATGTTGGGTTTCTATGTCGATTTACAGAATCTGCTGAATTTCAAGTACGACAACCAGCCGCTGCTCATCAGCACGGGCGAAACCTATGTCGATGAGGCCGGTGTGGAGCGTTACCGCATGAAATACATAGCCCAGCAGAGCGGGGTAATTCTGCCTACCTTGGGAATAACGGTCGAGTTTTAGACTCTTCTCATGCCGGTTTGCGGGGATGCTTTACCCGGCGGTTCTTGTAAATCGTGCCCAGTATTTTCTCGTCGAACGAGGTGCCGGCATACTGCATGAAGCGCACCCGTATGGGCAGGTAATAGAGCCTTTGTGCTACCGCGTCGTCGAGCGAAGCCGACCGCAACCGGGCCGCATCTTTTTCGGTCGTGATGAGGTAGTTTGTTTCGCCCTTCAGAGTCTGGAACCGACGGGCGATTTCGCGCAGGTCGTTGTCGGTAAAGTGGTGATGGTCGGGGTATTGCAATTCCTCCTGCGGGGTGCAGAACCGGGCGAGGTACTGCTGCATGGGGCGGGGATTGGCGATACCTGTGAGGGTCATCACTCCCGCTTGGGCAGGCAACTCGTTCAAATCGAGTTCGCGGGGAGTGCACTTCTCGGGAAATACCGCCTGCAACTTGCCATAGTCGAGGGTGGTGAAGTAGAGGTGCTGGTAGGGGAAGAGGTGCAGCCAGCGCGAGATAATGTTGTATTCGATGGGTTTCATGTCGGCCGGGCATTTGGTCACGATCACGATGTCGGCACGCGACAGTTCGTGACGCGACTCCCGCAGGCGGCCGGCCGGCAACAGCTTGTCGAGGTGCAGGGCCCGGTTGTAGTCGGTGAGTACGATCGAGGTCAGAGGCGATACATAGCGATGCTGAAAGGCATCGTCGAGCAGCACGACGTCGAGGTCGGGCAGCAGCTCTTTCAACCGCTTGATACCCCGGCGGCGGTTGGCATCGACAGCTACGGCTATGTCGGGGAATTTCCGTTTGATCTGGTAAGGCTCGTCGCCTATGTCGCGGGCCGTCGATGAAGCGTCGGCCAGGACGAATCCCCGGCTCTTGCGCTTGTATCCCCGGCTGAGTACGGCCACCCGGTATTTGTGCTGCAGCAACTCGATTAAATACTCGATATGGGGAGTCTTGCCGGTACCGCCCACTGCCAGGTTCCCCACCGATATGACAGGAATGTCGAACTCTTCGGCCGGGAGTATGCCCCAGTCGAAGAGTTTGTTCCTGATTCCCGTCCCGAGGCCGTAGAGCCAGCTGAGCGGGATGAGCCAACGGTTTATCTTAATCGATTTGCCGTACATGTGAAATCGGGTGTTAATAGAGTTCTATATCCTCCATGCGATATTGTATGGGGTCCATCTCTTTGCACTGCTCGATGGCTTGCAGGTATTTGTAGTTCTCGCCCAGATACGCAGCGGCGATGCGGGCCCGCACGTTTGTGTTCAGTGTCGAGAGCAGTTGTTCCATGGCCGTTTTCTGTTTGGGGTAGTCGAGTGTCTTGTAGTTCTCGAGGTTGGCCTTTTGGGCAGCCCAGGCGATGGCGGCATCGAGGTCGCCCAGTTCATCGACCAGACCTATCTTGAGGGCCGTTTGTCCATCCCATACGCGCCCTTCGGCAATCTTCTTGATGGCTTCGAGACTCATGCCACGGCCCTCGGCGCAACGGGTTGTGAAGAGTTCGTATCCCCGCTCGATATAGTGTTGCATCTGGTTGCGTTCGTCGGGGGTCATGGCGCGGTTGAAGCTCCCGAAGTTACCGTAGCGGTTGGTCTGCACCCCGTCGAAGGTGACACCCAGTTTGCCCGTTACCAGCCCTTCGAAGTTGGGAATCATGCCATAGATGCCAATCGAGCCGGTGAGTGTTGTGGGGTTGGCAAAGATGCGGTCGGCGTTGCACGAGATGTAGTATCCGCCCGAAGCGGCTACGTCGCCCATCGATACCACTACCGGTTTGCCGGCAGCCTTGATAGCCTCGATGGCGGCCCATACCTGCTCCGAACCGTAGGCGCTTCCACCCGGTGAGTTCACCCGCAGAACCACGGCTTTTATATCGTCGTCTTTCTCAATCTCGGTGAGGTCTTCGACCAGCTCGGCCGTTTGGATGCCCGAGGTTTTGTCGAGGTCTATGCCCCCTTCGGCATACACAACGGCAATGGCCTCTTTGGCCTTGTTTTTGGATTGCTTGATGGAAGCCACGTCGTTGGCCGAGGCGAAGATGAGGTCGTCGTCGGGGTCAATGCCGGCTTTGGCTTTGAGGAACTGATCCATCTGCGGACGGTACATGAGGCTATCGACCAGCCCTTTGGCTACCAAGTCCTTGGCATCGACGGTAATCAGCAGGGTGTCGGCCAGGCTGTTCAGTTGCTCTACGGTGAGGTTGCGGTCTTTCGACAGTTGCTCCAGCAGGTGATTCCAGATAGGCGTCATGTAGGCCATGGTCTGCTCGCGGTTGGCGTCGCTCATCTGCGTGTTGATATAGGGCTCGACGGCCGATTTGTAGGTGCCCACCTTGAGGACCTGCATTTCGATACCCAGCTTGTCGTAGAGTCCCTTCATGAACATTATCTGGCTGGCCAGACCTCTGAAGTCGATGGCCCCCACGGGGTTGAGCATCACGCTGTCGGCGGCGGCACTCAGCAAATACTCGCGTTGCGTGTAGGTGTCGGCATAGGCATAGACAAACTTACCGCTCTCTTTGAAGTCGAGCAGAGCCCGGTGTATGCGGTCGAGCGTGGCGATACCCATGTTCATGCCACCGGCATCGATATAGATACCGGCAATGTTTTTGTTCTCCTTGGCCGTTTCGATGGCTTTGATTATGTTGTTGAGCCCGTCGCTCTTTTGCGAGTTCCCCAGCAGAAATCCCACGACATCTTCCTGGCTGCGCTCGGTCACGGTGCCCAGGTCGAGTTTCAGTATGGTGTGAGGTTGCGGGGTATATGTGGTCTCGGTCGAGGCTACTATGCCGGCCAGGACTATGATCGAGAGGAACGACAGAACCACGCCGGCAATAAATACGCCCAATACACAGGCGAATGTCGTGATGAAAAATTTTTTCATTGTTTTATCTCTTTGTTTAATGGTTTTTGTTTCATTCGGTTTGACAAAGATAAACTCTTTTTCCAAAGAAAAAGCTCATGAGTCGTTTATCTTCGATTTTTAGATAGGGCAAACGTACGTATTAAATTTGAAATATCCAAGTAAATCAATAAAAAATTATCGTTTTTCGATAAAACAATTTTCCCGACAGACCTTCTGTTACGGTGTCGAAACTTTTGCCGGACACGACAGACGCTTGCATTGCGCGGGCTCTTGAGTCGGTTTCCGGGTTGGCCGGTTATCGTTTGCACAGCAGTTTGAAATCGCAGTATTGGCAATGCTTCTCTTCGGTCGTCTGTGTGAAGGGGCGGTCGAGGTCGAATATCTCCTTGAGGCAATCCGTGAGGCATTGGTCAAACTCCTCTTCGACCCGGGAAAAATCGGTGAAGGGTTCTTTTTCGTACCGAATGTTCCACTCGAATTTGTCGAACAGGTTGCGTATGATATAGATGGCCGGATAGACCGGTGAGCCCGGATGATACTTCATCTTGTACAGCTTGCAGTAGAGCAGCACTTGCAGAATGGCTTTGCGGCGCTCGGTGGCCGTGCTGTCGAAGAGCTCCTCGACCGATTTGAAGTCGAGCCGTTCTTTTCCCGTTTTGTAATCGACGATGCGTATGCGTCCGTTACACTCGTCCACCCGGTCGATAAAGCCCTTTAGCTGCACGGCCCGATTGTTGCCGATGGGGGCCTCGCCCGTGATGCGCAGCTCGGAGGCCCGATAGATGAACGGGGTGAGGGCCCGGTCCTTCTCGAGAGTCTTGTCGATGAGCTTGAGGATAATCTCGCCCGTGAGGTAGTCATACCCCGTGAGCACCTTGGGGTGCTGCGGGGTTTTGTAGTAGTCGCGGGCGAAGCACTCCTCGAGATATCGGGTGAGCAGCTGTCGGTCCTTGCGTATGGCCTCGATGTGGTCGGCCGTGACGGTCACCTGCTCGCGGTCGCCCTCGATGCGCTCGTAGATGCGTTGCATCATGCCGTGGTAAATGCTGCCGAAGGTACCGCTATCGACGCTCTCGGCCACTTCGTCGGGACGTTCGAGCCCCTCGATGTATTGCAGGTAGAATTGCAGCGGACAGTTCAGATAACGGTTGATGGCACTCGCCGACAGGGCACTGTTGCCTCCCGCGAGGAAATCGGCCAGTTTCTGCTCGATGCCATACTGGTGCTTATCGACCGTGATGGTTGTGGGAGAGAAGGTGGCGATGTCGCAGTTGACCTGAATCTCCCGTATGGGTATGCGGTAGTGATACTTCAGCTGGTAGATGTAACGGCTCACCTCGCCGCTCTTGAGCCCTTCGGCCCGACTGTCGTAGAGCAGGAACACCCGTTTGGCCCGACTTATCATGCGGTAGAAGTAGTAGGCATAGATACTGTCCTGGTGCTCGGTAGTGGCCATGCCGAACCCTCGTCGCAGGTTGTAGGGGATGAACGAGGCAGCCACCTTCTTCACCGGGAATACCCCCTCGTTCATCGAGAGGATGATGAGGTTTTCGAAGTCGAGTGCCCGGGTCTCGAGCACACCCATGATTTGCAGGCCCGAGAGTGGTTCGCCCCGGAAGGGTATCGAAATCGAAGCGGCCATCTTGCCCAGCAGGCGGAAGAAGGTATCGACTCCCATGGCGATGTGCTGCTCGGTCATGACGTCGCGCAATCGCTTGATGGTGATGTAGTAGTGGTACATGAACTCTCGCTCTACGGCCGAGAAACCCACGGGCGAGTTTTCGTCATCGGGGCTATCGGTCGCCTGCCCGGGAACGGCATCCTGTTGCAGATATTCGAGCAGCCGGGTAAGATAGTCGGCAGCCTCGTCGGCCGTGGCGGGGATGGTGAAGAGCAACTCGACCAGAGGGTGGTGTCCCAGTTCGCCTGGCGAGACAAAGGCCCGGTTGTTGCCGTTGATGAAGGCCGTGATGCGTTGGGCCTCGTCGCCCAGACGCGAAGCGATGAAGCGATGCCCCAGCAACTGCTTCACGTCGATGTGGTAGAAACGCGGCTCACCTTTTGCGAAGCGCACGTGACGCTGCATCTGGAATACCGCCTCCATGAGAGCTGCCACGGTAGTGTGTTGCAGCGTGTATCCCATGGTGATGTTGACTGTCGAAATCTCGGGCGGGATGGAGTAGAGCATGGGGAGCAGCAGCTCCTCGTCGGGCAGGACGATAGCTGTGTCGATGGCCCGTTCGGGCGACAACCGCTTCTCGTCGATGAGCTGTTGTAGAATATCGGCTGCCTGTTTGGCCTGGCCCACGGCCGAGGGAATCGAGATGAGCTCGATTTGGGGTGTCTCGTCGATGTGTTCGTCGATATCGATTTTCGAGGGGAACCGCCGTTTGTTGTCGTTCAGGAAGAAAGCCGCCTTGTTGTACGGGTCTTGCAGGGTAGGGGCGTAGTAGTCCCAGTAGAAGTCACCCAGCCCCGTGTCGCGCAGATACTCCATGAACACCCGTTCGGCCTCGGTAATGGCATTGAACCCCACGAAAACCACCTGCGTGTAGGGCAGGTCGAGCGATTCCTTGCGGCGACAGCGTTCGGCCACGTCGCGGAAAATCATTCCCTCATAAGCCTTGTTCTGTGCGGCCAGGTCGTTGCGCAGCCGGGTATAGAGGTCGAAGAGAATCTGCCACAGCTGGATGAACTGCTGCTTGTTCTCGCTCTCGGTCGAGGGGAAGAAGAGGTGCCCCCAGAAGCGTTTGATGATGGCAATCTGCTCGTCGGTGAGGTAGAACTCGTCGATCTCTTTCAGGTCGTGAATATTGGTATAGAGCTGTCGGGCATCGACCATGTATTTGTCCACGTCGTCGAAGTCGCCCAGCAGCATGTCGCCCCAAAAGACAAAATTGTCGAACGTCTCGTCGCTCTGCCGCAACTCGATGTATCGCTTGTAGAGCATCACCAGCAGGCTGATGCGGTCGATCGAGGTGTAGGGCGACAGTTCGGCCATGAGGTCGTTGATGGTCGTCACCCGGGGAGAGAAGAGCGGTTTGCCCGCCACCTCGGCCAGGTATTTCTGAAAGAAGATGCCGCTTCGTCGGTTGGGAAAGACGAAGGCCAGTTGCGATATCTCGGAGCCGTAGCGTTGGTAAAACGCCTGGGCTATGCGGTACAGGAAAGGAGTCATAAGGGAACGTGCGATTTACGCTTACAAGTTTACGGCTTTTTATCCACATTCCGAAATCTGAGTGGGAAAATGAGACTCGATATCGGCTTTTTCATATACCTCATTACCTCTCGTCGAGCAGGGTGACGGGGTCATTCCGCACCTCGATGCGGAATCCGGGGAGCTTTCTCTTTCACAATTTTTATGGGAAATAGGAGTCGGCTCGGTATCGTCCAACTTTGAAAACCTCATTTTTCGTTTGTCTCTGCTCTCACCTTTCACTATCTTTGCATGCTGCGAAAATAGGATGCGGTTCGGCAAAGTGAAGGTTGAAAACTTCGTTTCCCCTTTCCCTTTGCTCTCACCTTTCACTATCTTTGCACACCGATAAAACGAGAAATATGATATCGATAGAAGGACTTTCGGTTGCATTTGGCGGAAATACGTTGTTCGACAACATCACTTATGTCATCAATAAGCGGGATCGCATTGCCCTGGTCGGGAAGAACGGGGCCGGCAAATCGACCATGCTGAAGATTATTGCCGGTTTGCAGGCGCCTACATCGGGCAGTGTGAATATGCCGAAAGATCTCACCATCGGTTATCTGCCTCAGCAGATGAATCTCACCGACACTCGCACGGTGATGCAGGAGGCCGAGCAGGCTTTTGCCCACATCTTTGAACTACAGGCGCGCATCGAGCGCATGAACAACGAGCTGGCCGAGCGCACCGACTACGAGTCTCCCGAATATCAGGAGCTCATCGAGCGGGTATCCAATGCCAATGAGCAACTCTCTCTCATCGGGGCATCCAACTACCAGGCCGAGATTGAGAAGACCTTGATTGGTTTGGGATTCACCCGCGACGATTTCAATCGCGACACCTCGGAGTTCAGCGGTGGCTGGCGCATGCGTATCGAGCTGGCCAAACTGCTGTTGCAACGTCCCGACGTGCTGTTGCTCGACGAGCCCACCAACCACCTCGACATCGAGTCGATACAGTGGCTCGAGAATTTCCTGGCCACGCGGGCCAATGCCGTGGTGCTGGTTTCGCACGACCGTGCCTTTATCGACAATGTGACCACCCGCACTATCGAGATTTCGATGGGGCGCATCTATGACTACCAGGTCAACTACTCCCGCTACGTGGTGTTGCGGCAAGAGCGTCTCGAGCAGCAGCGCCGTGCCTATGAGAACCAACAGAAACAGATACAAGACACCGAGGCCTTTATCGAGCGATTCCGCTACAAGGCCACCAAATCGGTGCAGGTGCAGTCGCGCATCAAGCAACTGGCCAAACTCGAGCGGGTCGAGGTCGATGAGGTCGATACTTCGCACCTCAATCTCAAGTTCCCGCCCGCACCCCGTTCGGGCGACTATCCCGTCATTGCCGATGGGGTGAGCAAGAGTTATGGCGACCATCTGGTTTTTGCCAATGCCACCTTTACCATCAAGCGGGGCGAGAAGGTCGCTTTCGTAGGTAAGAATGGCGAGGGTAAATCGACGATGGTCAAGTGTATCATGGGTGAGATACCCTATACCGGTACCCTCAAGATAGGGCACAACGTGAAGATTGGCTATTTTGCCCAGAACCAGGCGAGTCTGCTCGACGAGTCGCTCACCGTTTTCGACACCATCGACCGGGTGGCCGTGGGCGATATACGCACCAAGATACGCGATATCCTGGGAGCCTTCATGTTTGGCGGCGAGGCCTCCGACAAGAAGGTGAAGGTGCTCTCGGGTGGCGAGCGCACCCGGTTGGCTATGATACGGTTGTTGCTCGAGCCGGTCAACCTGCTCATTCTCGACGAGCCCACCAACCACCTCGACATGCGCACCAAGGATGTGCTGAAACAGGCCATCCGCGACTTCAACGGCACGGTCATTGTCGTCTCGCACGACCGTGAGTTCCTCGACGGACTGGTATCGAAGGTTTATGAATTTGGAGGCGGACGAGTGCGGGAACACCTGGGTGGAATCTACGATTTTCTCGAGAGCCGCAAACTCGAGTCGTTGCGGGAACTCGAGCAAAGCACCACTACTCCCGCTTCCGACAAGAAGGTCGCCTCGCCGAAAGTCGAGGCTGCGCCTGCCATTTCGACCGCAAACGAGGGATCGAAGCTCTCGTATGAGGCTCAAAAGGAATTGGCACGTCGTTTGCGGAAAGCAGAAAAGGAGGTGGCCGATACCGAAAAGGCAGTGGCCGAACTCGAGAAACAGATCGCCGAACTCGAAGAGAAACTCTCTACCCCCGAGGGGGCTGCCGATACGGCACTCTATGAACAGCACGGGCAGTTGAAAAAGCAACTCGACGATACCATGTGGCGGTGGTCCGAGGCCTCCGAGGCATTGGAACGGTTGCAAAAACAGAGTAAATAAAGACACATATAATATATAGTAAAATGAAAAAAGTAATGATTTTATCGTTTGCAGCAGCCTTGATGGCAACAGGCTGTACGAGCAAATCGGTGACCAAAACGCCGGGTATCGACCTCTCCAACCTCGATACGACGGTAGCTTGTGGCGACGATTTCTATGAGTATGCCTGCGGCGGGTGGATGAAAAATAATCCGTTGAAACCCGAGTATGCCCGTTATGGCTCTTTCGATCAACTGCGTGAAAACAACCAGGAGCAGATACGTCTCCTCTTCGAAGACCTGGGCAAGCAGAAAGCCGAACCGGGTAGTGTCGCCCAAAAGATAGGCGACCTCTACAACATGGGGTTGGACAGTGTGCGACTGAACAAAGAGGGTGCCGCTCCTATTGCCGACGAACTCAAACGCATCCAGTCGCTCTCGGGCAAAGAGGCCGTGAGTGCCATGATCGGTGAGATGCACCGCACCATGTCGGCTCCGTTCTTTGCCATCTATGTCGATGCCGATGCCAAGAACAGCTCGATGAACATTGCCGGGTGGTATCAGGCCGGTATGAACATGGGCGACCGCGACTACTATGTATCCGACGACGAGAGCAGCCGCAAGATTCGCGACAGCTACACCAACTATATCAAGACTCTCTTTACCCTGGCCGGCTATAGCCAGGAGGCTGCCGAGCAGGCTGCCGCCACGGTGCTCAAGGTAGAGACGGCTATCGCCAAGGCTGCCTTCACCCGTGAAGAGCTGCGTGACCCTCAGGCCGGTTACAACGTGATGACTGTGGCCGATTTGAAGAAACAGTACGACGGCCTCGACTGGGATGTTTACTTCAAGACCGTAGGTCTCGACAGTGTACAGAAAATCAACATTGGTCAGCCCCGTACCCTCAAGGCCGTGAACGACCTGCTCAAGACGTTGAGCGAGCAAGAGATGCGCGACTATCTGGCCTTCAACTGCATCGATGGTGCCGCTCCCTATCTGAGCGACGACTTCGTAAACGCCCGCTTCGATTTCTATTCCAAGACTCTCTCGGGCAAAGAGCAGATCGAACCCCGCTGGAAACGGGCCCTCAACGTGCCGAACAGTCTCTTGTCTGAA
Organism: Barnesiella sp. An55; assembly: GCF_002161555.1. Classification (GTDB taxonomy): domain Bacteria; phylum Bacteroidota; class Bacteroidia; order Bacteroidales; family Barnesiellaceae; genus Barnesiella; species Barnesiella merdipullorum. Next base: position 135,381 of record NZ_NFHZ01000004.1, read on the forward strand.
GCCGTGGGCGAAATGTATGTAGCCAAATACTTCCCCCCCGAAGCCAAGGAGCGCATGGTACAACTCGTGGCCAATTTGCAGACCGCTCTGGGGCAGCACATCGACAGCCTCGAATGGATGAGTGCCGAGACCAAAGCCAAGGCTCACGAGAAACTCAATACCTTCTACGTAAAAATCGGTTACCCCGACAAATGGCGCGATTACAGTGGCCTGACTATTGACCCGAAAGAGAGCTACTACGCCAACGTGCGTCGTGCTGCCGAGTTTGAGACGCTCTACTCGCTCAAAGACGAGGGTAAACCTGTCGATAAGGCCAAATGGTACATGAGCCCGCAAACGGTGAATGCTTACTATAACCCCAGCTCCAACGAGATTTGCTTCCCGGCCGGTATTCTGCAACCGCCTTTCTTCAACTTCGATGCCGACGATGCCGTGAACTACGGTGCTATTGGTGTGGTTATCGGTCATGAGATGACTCACGGATTCGACGACCAGGGCCGTCAGTACGACAAGGATGGTAACCTCAACGACTGGTGGACGCCCGAAGATGCCGAGCAGTTCAACCAACGGGCCGAGATTCTGGCTAAACAGTACGACAATATCATCGTGCTCGACACGGTTCATGCCAACGGTCACTTCACACTGGGTGAGAACATAGCCGACCACGGTGGTCTGCGCATTGCCTACACGGCTTTCCGTAACTCGCTCAATGGGGTAGAACCTGCCTTGATCGATGGTTTCACAGCCGACCAACGCTTCTACCTGTCGTATGCCAACCTGTGGGCCGGCAACATCCGCGATGCCGAGATTCTGCGCTTGACCAAGATCGATCCCCACTCGCTGGGTCGCTGGCGTGTAAACGCTGCCTTGCGTAACATCGATACCTTCTTCAAGGCATTCAATATCAAAGAGGGCGATCCCATGTTCCTGGCACCCAAAGATCGGGTAGTCATCTGGTAATCGTCATCCCGCAAGTATAATCAAGAGGGCCAACCGACAATCGTCGGTTGGCCCTCTTTGTTGTGTGGTTGCTTTTCCCTTATTTCTCGGTGGCCGACTTTTTTTCGGTGGTGATGGACTGGCAGTAGAGTCTCATTACCTTTTTATAATCGGGTACAAAGATCGATAGCATTAGTTTGGAGAAGAACGATTTTGATTTTGTGGGTCGTGCAGATTTTTCCATAATTTTAGATGTCTATATAGATGAAACTTTTGCTCCCTGTCGGTCTCAAAAGTCTCTTTTGGGGAGTTACTATTGAATATAATATCTAAAGCGATTCAAAAGTAACGAATAGATTTGAATAAAAAGAGTTAATCGATTTACTTTTTTAAGAGATGATTTTTATTCTTTTTAATAATCTTATTTAAATAGTCTAATAAAACTATTTAAATAGTGTTTCCGCGATGCCTTTCTTCATTGGCACGATATCTTGGCCTGTGCGAGAGTGGCAGACTGTGATAACCTCGCTGTTCTGGAGGGGGCTCGATAGAGTGGGGCGGTTGTCGTCTGTCCCCCGTCGTTGTAGGGGATGGCAGAACCCGGTAAAAAAACAGGGGACCAAAAGCTATTCTTGACTTTTGGCCCCCTGTTCCCTATGTCTTTATACTTTGCTTGACGTGTCTGTTTGAAAAGTTTATAAACCCTTTTCGAGGGTAATGAGCGGGATATCGGGCTGTTGGTACAGCACTACGTGAGTGTTGTCTATCGGGGTGAAGCCGGTCACCTTTTCGAGTGCCGAGAGAAATTTTACCTCGGTCTCTATCTCGGGGCATGTCATGCGAGAGGAGGCAACCTGAGTAAAGGAGATCCCATAGGCCGTCCCATCCAGAGCGATGTTCCCGAATATGCGGTTGCAGCCGGCGAATCCCGAGAGCTTGGCTTCGGGAATGTCGATAACCAGTTTGGGTTGCTCGTCGGTAATGGCAGTACCCTCGATGGCAGTCACTCGCCAGGCCCCGTTCAACTCATCGACCATCCGTTTTTCGAGGGTCATGATTGTGCGTCCCCGGCGGTCGCACAGCCTTAGTTTCAACTCATCTCCGTGAGCCCGCTTGTAGGAGCGGGTGTTGGCGAGGGCCCGCAGTACGGCCCGGTCGGTCACCTCGGGGGCACACTCCTTTTGGGTCGAGATGAGCGACCCGAACTGCAACTCGTTTTCGTCGCCCAGGGTAAAGGTGCCGTTTACGAAGTTGCAACCATCGAAACCATAGATGCGGCTGTTGGTCAGGTCGAAGGTGATCTCGACCGGCGATTCACCCACAACCTCTTTCCGCTCGGCCCTCTTGACAATCCAGGTTCCGTCGAATTCTTCACGAGGTATGGTGGGTACTTTGCTCACCACAGCGGGGGCCTCGGGTTCCTCTTCCTCTTGGGGTGCTGCACTTTTTTGAGTCGTCTTGCACGATGATATCGATAGTGCGAGGAGCATCCCCAGAGAGGTAAGCCATATTTTTTTCATTGTTCGTTGTTTTTGGGGTAGGACTATAATAAGTTACATCTCGAGCCGTAGCGGTTACGGTTATTCTTCGTTCCGCTTCGGATATCGGGTAGGGCGTATCAACAGTCGCAGCGTGGCATTGTAGGTAAAGTAGTACCAGCACCAGTTGAGCAGCGTGATGATTTTGTTTTTCATGCCCAGGATCGAGATGAGGTGTATTCCCATCCAGGTAAACCAGGCGGGGCGACCGTAGAGTTTCAGATGAGGCAGATCGGCCACCGCCTTGTTGCGGCCGATGGTGGCCATGTTGCCTTTGTTTTTATAGCGGAAGGGGGTATCAAAACTCCCCTTGTTCAGGTTCTGGGCCAGCAGTTCGCTCTGCTGGATAGCCACTTGAGCTACCTGGGGATGCCCCTTGGGGTAATTCTTTTCGGTGAGCAAGGCAATATCGCCGATGGCAAAGACGTGTTCGCACCCCTTCACCCGGTTGTACTCGTCGGTAATGATGCGTCGTCCCCGGGCAATGGACTCCTCGGGGATACCCGGCAGGGGTTCACCGGTGATTCCGGCAGTCCAGATGAGGGTGTGGCATTTGATCTTCTCTCCGTTGTCGAGGCTTGCCACATAATCCTCAAACGACTTCATGGTGTGGCCCGTCATCACCTCGACCTCGAGCTCTTCGAGGTATTGGCGCGATTTGGTCGAGGCCTCGTCGCTCATATTCTGCAAGAGCCGGTCTGAACCTTCAACGATCACGACGCGCATATCGCAAGGACTGATTTCGGGGTATTCCCGAGCCAGAATGTACTTCTTCATTTCACCCAAAGCACCCGCAATCTCTACACCGGTGGGACCACCCCCTACAACGGTAAAGCAGAGCAGCGTGCGGCGCGATTCGGGATTGGTGCAGGTACAGGCCCGCTCCAGGCAGAATAGTATTTCGTTTCTCAATCTAATGGCTTCGGCAGTCGATTTGAGGGTATATACCCGCTCTCGCAATTCGGGCATGTTGAAAAAGTTGTTGGTCGTCCCGGTGGCCAGTACCAGGTAGTCATACCCGATGTTGCCCGTGTTGGTCACCAGCACCTGTTTTTCGGTATCGACCGAGAGGGCCTCGCCCATGTGAAATCGCACATGGCGCAACTTGCGCAACTCTTTTCTGAAGGGGAAGCAGATGGCTGCCGGCTCCAGACCCGATGAAGCGATTTGATAAAACAGGGGAGGGAAGGCGTGGAAGTTTTTCCGATCGACCAGGGTTACCCGGTATTGCCGATGGTCGATTCGCTTCGACAGCAGGAATCCGGCAAAACCGCCTCCCACGATTACAAGATGTTTCAATTCTTTGTCGATTGTATGTTTGTCTGTAGTCATGTCTGTGCAGATTTGGGGCGTAAAGATAGTAAAAAGTTTCTTCTCTTTCTATATAAGACAGTCGGTCGTAAAAAATGTTCACTCACCGGAGCTGAAAAGAAAAAACTTATAAAAATTTCACCCCCTTGCGATGATTTCTTATTATTTGCGTACATTTGTCTGATAATCATGATACGCGTTGAATGAAACTTACGATCAAGTCCTATACCATACTGTTATTGCTGTCGTTTTCCTCTCTTTGGGCAGTGGCTCAGATTAACACCGATAGGGTGATGAATATCGGGCGCAATGCGCTCTACTTCGAGGATTACATCTTGTCGATGCAGTATTTCAATCAGGTCATCAAAGTGAAGCCTTATATGGCCGAACCCTATTTCTACCGGGGGGTGGCCAAGTTGAGTCTCGACGATTTCAAAGGCGCCGAGGAGGATTGCTCGCTTTGTATCGAGCGCAACCCTTTCATAGTGAATGCCTATCAGGTGAGGGGTATTGCCCGGCAGAATCTGGGCGACTACCAGGGGGCTATCGACGACTATACCCAGGGATTGCGCTATGCTCCTGAAGATCGCACCTTCTTGAACAACAAAGCAATAGCCGAGGTGCAGTTGAAAAAGTATGACGAGGCTGCGAAGAGTTTCGATAAACTCATTGCCTTGCATCCCAACTACTACAACGGTTACATGAGTCGGGCTCAGTTCTATCTCGAGACAGGCGACACGATCAAGGCCATGGCCGATATCGATAAAGCCATCTCGATCGACAAGTATATATCGGGAGCCTATGCCCAGCGAGCCATTATCAAGGTGCTGCACGATGCCGATTACGACTCGGCTCTGGCCGATATGAACGAGGCACTTCGGCTCGACCCCAAGGAGGTGTCGTACTACTTCAACCGGGCCCGCATCAAGTATCACCAGGACGACCTGCAGGGAGCCATGGACGACTATGACCACATTCTGCAACTCGACCCCGGCAACACGATGACCTACTACAACCGGGGACTCTTGCGCATGCAGGTAGGTGAGCGCAACAAGGCCATTTCGGACTTCTCGGAAGTCATCAAGGCCGAGCCCGACAACTACTTTGCCATTTACAACCGGGCTTTGCTCTACGACATGATAGGCAGCTACCGCAAGGCAATTGCCGACTTCGACGTGGTGCTGGCACAGTACCCCGATTTTGCCGCCGGCTTCTTTGCTCGCTCCGAATCGAAGCGAAAGATGGGCGACATGAAGGGGGGCGAAAAAGACTTCATGCTGGCACTCGACTTGCAGAAAAAGACCAAGTACGAACCCATCGACGAGGCTACGGCCGCTGCCGGTACGACAAGCCAATCGTCGGGCCGGGCTGCCGACGAACGTTCCGAGTCGGACAAGAATATCAACAAGTTCAATCAGATACTCGTGGCCGATGCCCACACCGAGTACAAACCCGAGTATGAAAACAAGATACGCGGTCGGGTACAAGACCAGAATGTGCAGATATCCATCCGCCCCATGTATGTGCTCACCTACTACGAGCGCCCCGATGCGGTGCGGCAGAATATCTACTATGTCAAAGAGCTGGAAGAGCTCAACGATACCCGCGTCTTTACCAAGAAGCTGCTGCTTACCAACTCCGAGGCAGCCCTGCTCTCCGACCAGGTCAACTATCACTTCTCCTCGATCAACGATTTCTCTCGTCTCATCGAGATTAATCCGGCCAATCCGTTGGCCTACTTTGGGCGAGCCCTCGACTTCATGCTGGTGCAAGACTTTGCCAGTGCGCTCGACGACCTCAATCGGGCCATCATGACCAGTCGCAACTTCACCATGGCCTACTTCCTGCGGGCTGTCGTGCGAGCCAAGCAAATCGAGTATGAAATCTCTTCGGCCTCGGCACAGAATCTCGATTTCCAGGCACAACGCAAGAAAGAGTCCAACGATTTTGGCTCGATAGGCTTCTCTGCGTTGGGGAACGAGAACCTCAAGATGGAGTATGAGATGGTGTTGCGCGACTACGAAAAGGTAATTGAAGACTCCCCCCGTTTCATCTATGCCTACTACAACCGCGGTAACCTGCGTTGCTCGCAGCAAGACTATCGGGGAGCCATAGTCGATTATACCAAAGCCATCGAGTTGCGTCCCGATTTTGGCGATGCCTACTACAACCGAGGGCTCGTCTATCTCAAGCAAGGCAATACCACCGCCGGGAAGGCCGACCTGAGCAAAGCCGGGGAATTGGGTGTCGTAGCCGCCTATAATTTGCTGAAACGACTGAGTGATTAAAAGATTTTCATAATTATCCGTATCGGTAATAAAATAATTATTACTTTTGTGCCTTGGAAAAAAGGGACACGGCACAGTGTCGCCTCACACCGTATAAAATATGAAATAATTGCGTACAATATATAAAACGTTTTTCAAGAATTGTTGAAAAGATAAAGGATAGAAAAGATGATTAAGATTACGTTTCCCGATAATTCGGTAAAGGAATTTGAGTCTGGCATTACCCCTTTACAAATCGCCGAGAGCATAAGCCCCCGGTTGGCACAGGACGTTCTTGCCGCAACCGTCAATGGTCAGGAGTGGGACCTTACCCGCCCTGTGACTACCGATGCAGCTATCAAACTGTTCAAATGGGACGACCCCGAAGGCAAACATGCTTTCTGGCACTCTTCGGCACACTTGTTGGCCGAAGCCCTGCAGGAACTCTATCCCGGTATCAAATTTGGTATCGGCCCGGCTGTTGAAAATGGCTTCTACTACGACGTAGATCCGGGCGACGCTACCATCACGGCAGCCGATTTCCCCACCATCGAGGCCAAGATGCTCGAGCTGGCCGGTCACAAAGACCCCATCGTGCGGAAAGAAATCTCCAAAGCCGATGCCCTCGAGATGTTTGGCAAACGCGGCGAAGAGTATAAAGTCGAACTTATCAGCGAACTTGAAGACGGAACCATTACCACCTATACGCAAGGCGCATTTACCGATTTGTGCCGCGGCCCGCACTTGCCCAACACCGGGCTCATCAAGGCCGTGAAGATTACCTCGCTGGCCGGAGCCTACTGGCGCGGCGACGAAAAACGCAAACAGCTGGTACGCGTCTATGGTATCTCATTCCCCAAGAAGAAGATGCTCGACGAGTATCTCGTCTTGCTCGAAGAGGCCAAGAAACGCGACCACCGCAAGATAGGCAAGGAGATGGAACTCTTTGCATTCTCGTCCAACGTAGGTCCCGGTCTGCCGTTGTGGTTGCCCCGGGGTACCCAGTTGCGCGACCGCCTCGAAGCCATGCTTCGCAAGGTGCAGAAACGTTTCGGTTACTTGCAGGTAATCACCCCTCACATCGGTAACAAGATGCTCTATGTAACCTCGGGCCACTATGCCAAATATGGCAAAGACTCGTTCCAGCCCATCCACACTCCCGAGGAGGGCGAAGAGTATCTGCTCAAACCCATGAACTGCCCGCACCACTGCGAAATCTATAAAGTATCGCCCCGCTCATACAAAGACCTGCCTCTGCGTTTCGCCGAGTTCGGTACGGTATATCGTTATGAGCAGAGCGGCGAGCTGCACGGTTTGACCCGTGTGCGCTGCTTCACGCAAGACGATGCCCACATCTTCTGCCGTCCCGACCAGTTGAAAGAGGAGTTCTTGAAAGTAATGGATATCATCTTCATCATTTTCAAGGCTCTGAAGTTCGACAACTTCGAAGCTCAAATTTCGTTGCGCGACCCCAATCACCGCGAGAAATACATCGGTAGCGACGAAAACTGGGAGAAAGCCGAGCGCGCCATCGTCGAAGCCTGCGAAGAAAAAGGATTGAAAGCCCGCGTAGAATATGGCGAAGCCGCCTTCTACGGTCCCAAACTCGACTTCATGGTAAAAGATGCCCTGGGCCGTCGTTGGCAGTTGGGTACCATCCAAGTCGATTACAATCTGCCCGAGCGTTTCGAACTCGAATATACCGGCAGCGACAACCAGAAACACCGTCCTGTCATGATACACCGTGCTCCCTTCGGTTCGATGGAGCGTTTCGTAGCCGTGCTCATCGAGCACACCGGCGGTAAATTCCCCTTGTGGCTCACCCCCGACCAGGTAGCCGTGCTGCCCATCAGTGCCAAGTTCAACGACTATGCACAGAAGGTAGCCAGCGAGTTGGCCGAGAAAGATATCCGCGCCATTGTCGATGACCGCAACGAAAAGATAGGCCGTAAGATTCGCGACAACGAGATGAAGAGAATCCCTTATCTGCTCGTTGTAGGTGAAAAAGAGGCTGAAAATGGTGAAGTTTCTGTAAGAAAACAGGGCGAAGGTGATAAAGGTTCGATGAAAATTGCTACCTTTGCCGCAAATTTAAATGCCGAAGTAGAAGAATTACTCAAAGAATGGTAATCTGAATGGAGAAAAAACCACAACCACAACCGCAGTCTGGTAGGCCTAACAGACCTATGCCTGCAAAAAAGAATGACATCAAAGATCAATATCGTGTCAATGAACGTATCCGCGCAAAAGAGGTGCGTCTGGTCGGCGATAATGTAGAGCAAGGTGTATATACCATACAGGAAGCTATGCATATGGCCGACGAGCAAGGTCTCGATTTGATCGAGATTTCGCCCAATGCAGTGCCGCCGGTATGCAAGATTCTGGATTATCAGAAATTCCTCTATCAGCAAAAGAAACGGCAGAAGGAGCAGAAGGCCAAATCGACCAAGATTGTGGTGAAGGAGATTCGCTTCGGGCCGCAGACCGACGATCACGACTACAACTTCAAGTTGAAGCACGCCATCGGTTTCCTCAACGAAGGCGCCAAGGTGAAAGCCTACGTCTTCTTCAAAGGCCGTTCGATTCTGTTCAAGGAGCAGGGCGAAGTGCTGTTGCTGCGTTTCGCCAACGACCTCGAAGACTATGGCAAGGTAGAGATGATGCCGGTGCTCGAGGGCAAGCGCATGATTATCATGATAAGTCCCAAGAAAAAATAATAATAATAATAAGAGATAGGACAGACTATTCATTCAATTATAAAATTAAAATTTAGTAAAATGCCAAAGATTAAAACTAATTCCGGTGCCAAAAAGAGGTTCGCCCTTACCGGAACAGGAAAAATCAAGAGAAAACATGCTTACAAAAGCCACATTCTGACGAAGAAGACCAAGAAGCAAAAGAGAAACCTCACCCACATGACTACCCTCAAGACAGTCGATGTGAACAATGTAAAAGCATTGCTGGGTCTGAAATAAGATTCTACGGGTTTCAAAAGTTTTCTCACAAACAAAAGAGTAGTTTCAAAATTTATTAACCGAATGTTTTTAGCTTGAAGTTTACCTTGAACGGTAGCGCTAACATTCAAAACAAAAAAAACTATGCCAAGATCAGTAAATCACGTTGCTTCTAGAGCAAAAAGAAAAAAAATCCTTAAACTCACCCGCGGTTACTATGGTTCGCGCAAAAATGTATGGACCGTTGCCAAGAACACTTGGGAAAAAGGTTTGACCTATGCCTATCGTGACCGCAAAAACAATAAACGTAACTTCCGCGCATTGTGGATTCAACGTATCAATGCCGCCGCTCGTCTCGAAGGCATGTCCTATTCGAAGCTGATGGGCGCCCTGCACAAAGCCGGCATCGAAATCAACCGCAAAGTTCTGGCCGATTTGGCTATGAACAACCCCGAAGCTTTCAAGGCTATCGTCGAGAAAGTAAAATAAGAGAGATACGCATAATCTTCTTTTATAGTAAATTTAGGGATTCCAGCGATGGAGTCCCTAAATTTTTTCTGCGAAATATTTTGATTTCTCACAGGAATTATATAGCTTTGTAACAAAGAGAAGAGAAAGCCCGGTCGTATCAGAGTAGATTGGGAAACTCATCAAAAATTATGAAATGCCGAGACACGCTTTCCGTTCCAATGGCGGGCCACAACCTTTCGAGGTTTGCTTTGCACGGTGGATTACAAAGGGGCGGAGGCCCTCAAATCCTGTCTTTCGGAGTTTCATCGCATCCTTTGATACGACCCCTTATATAGCCCGGTCATTCCAATGAATCCGGGCTTTTTCATGCCCACCATCGACGGGGGAAACGCCGGTGGCAGAGGGCCGATAGAGCCGTGCCGTGAGATGGGCAGAAGTCAATGGAGGCATGAGAATAGCCGGGGCGACTCTCACAGGTAGAGAGATAGCCCCAATATCAATCGATTTTTGCATGCAAGTATTTGGAATAAAGTTGTAACTTTGCAGAGCTAAAGCCGAGCACGGGGAGCCGGTTATGAAAACCGCTCGTTTGAGCCTGGTGAAAAGCTCAACAAAAACAGAAGTAGTCATGGCAGATACAGTAGCACAATTTGAACACGTGATATCTATTTGCAGAGATTTGTTTGCCAAGAAGTTGAAAGACTATGGTGCCTCGTGGCGCATCCTGCGTCCGCAGTCGCTCACCGACCAGATTTTTATCAAGGCAAAACGGATAAGAAGCATCGAGACAAAGGGCGAAAGCAAAATCGACGAGGGCATACGGTCGGAGTTTATAGGTATCGTCAACTACGGTATTATCGGCCTCATCCAGTTGCATCTCGGTTATGCCGATAACGAGGACATCACCCCCGACGAGGCACTGGCTCTCTACGACAAATACATGACCGAGACCAAAACTCTCATGTATGCCAAAAATCACGACTACGACGAAGCCTGGCGCAGCATGCGCATCAGCTCCTATACCGACCTCATATTGACCAAGGTGTGCCGCACCAAGCAAATCGAAGACAACGGCGGCAAAACTTTGGTATCGGAGGGTATCGATGCCAACTATATGGACATGATCAACTACTCGCTGTTTGGTCTCATAAAGATAGAGTATGGAGAAGACGACTAACGAGAAGCGTAAAGCCCTTTTGATTCAGTGGCTTGTTTTTCTCTCCCGCCTGATTGTGGGTGGGACATTCGTCTTTTCGGGTTTTGTGAAAGCCATCGACCCGTATGGCACGGTCTATAAGTTTGAAGACTATTTTGCCGCCTTCCACCTCGAGTTTCTCTCGTCGTTTACCATGTTCTTTGCGGTAGGGCTCGCCGTAGTCGAGTTCCTGCTGGGCGTGCATCTGCTGTTCGGGTCGTACCGCAAGTCCACCCCGCGGCTTGTCTTCCTGTTCCTTTGCGTGATGACCCCCCTCACGCTCTATCTGGCCATCGCCAATCCCATATCCGATTGCGGATGTTTTGGCGATGCCGTCCATCTGAGCAACTGGGCCACCTTCTTCAAAAATGTAGTATTGCTGGGTATTGTCATTTTCCTGCTCTATACCAACTCCCGGCTGAGAGGGTTGTATAACCAGCAAGTGCAGTGGCTCACGGGTCTCTATTCGCTGGTCTATGTACTCTTCTTCTGCTATATCGGGGTCAACTATCAGCCCTATCTCGACTTCCGTCCCTACAAGATAGGGGTGAATATTCCCGAGGCTCTTTCCGTGGGAGAACCCGAGCGAGAGTTTATCTTTATTTATGAAAAAGAGGGTAAGAAAAAGGAATTCTCGCTCGACAATCTGCCCTCCGAAGAGGAGGGGTGGACTTTCGTCGATCGCTACGAAAAAGTGCTCGATGCACCCGAGCCCGCAACTCCCACTATCGATGAGTTTACCATTTACAGGGGAGCTACCGATATTACCGAAGAGATTCTCTACGACGAGAACTATCACATCTTGCTGCTCTCGCCCGACCTCGAGAAGGCCGACGACAGTGAGGTCGATCGCATCAACGAACTCTACGACTACTGCATGGAGCGGGGGTATGGCTTTGCCTGTGTCACCGCTTCGACTCCGCAGGGGGTAGTGATGTGGCTCGAAAATACCGGTGCCGAGTATCCCTTCTACTTCATGGACAAGACCGCCATTCGTACCATCGCCCGGGGTAATCCCTGTGTGTTGCTGCTCAAGAACGGTACTATCTTGCGCAAAACGGCCCCCTCGCAACTGCCCGACGAGACACAGCTCACCAAGCCTCTCGACCAGTTCGACTATGGCCGGGCCGAAATATACAGGCCGCAGCGTCGCATAGGCTTCATCGTGCTGCTCTATCTTGTGCCCATGCTCTTTTTGCTGCTGACCGAGAAGACCGTGGCGATGGTCATTGGGCGCATCAAGTTGTGGCGACTCACCCGCATACGTCGGCGCCATCATGCCGAGCGCGAGGTGCGCGAAGCCCTGGCCAAGGAGAAAGCCCTCCAGGCAGCCCGGTCCGGGTCGGCATCGAGTGCCGGTTCGCCGGGTCGGAACAAGGGCACCGAGTCACCGGGTGATACCGGCTCATCCGACCTCTCTGCGGCACCGTCGCCTGGCGAAGGGTCCAAATCGGAAGAAGAGAACAAAGAATGATCATATAATTTTTAACCCATAAAAATTTTTTTAGTATGAGAAAGAACATTGTTGCAGGAAACTGGAAAATGAACACTACCGTCCAAGAGGGCGTAGCTTTGGCTAAAGAAATCGATGCCGCTCTGGCCGGTGTAACTCCCAAATGCGATGTAATCATCGCCACGCCGTTTACCCACCTGGTATCGGTTGTAAACGCTATTGATACCAACCGCATAGGGGTAGGTGCCGAGAACTGTGCCGACAAGACCGAAGGTGCTTTCACCGGTGAAGTTTCGGCCAAGATGGTTGCCTCGACAGGCGCAAAATATGTAATTCTGGGTCACTCGGAGCGTCGTGCCTACTATCACGAGACTCCCGAAATCTTGAAAGAGAAAGTCCTCTTGGCTTTGGCCAACGGTCTTACTCCCATCTTCTGCATTGGCGAAGTACTGGAAGAGCGCGAAGTCGGCAAACACTTCGAAGTAGTAAAAGCACAGGTAGAAGGTTCGCTGTTCAACCTCTCGGCCGAGGATTTCGGTAAAATCATCCTGGCCTACGAGCCGGTTTGGGCCATCGGTACCGGTAAAACCGCTACGGCCGATCAAGCCGAAGAGATCCACGCCTTCATCCGTAAGACAATTGCCGACAAGTATGGCAAGGAAGTAGCCGAGAATACCTCGATTCTCTATGGCGGAAGCTGCAAACCCAGCAACGCTCCCGAGCTCTTTGCCAAACCCGATGTAGATGGCGGTCTTATCGGTGGTGCTGCCCTGAAAGCCGATTCGTTCATGGGCATTATTACCGCATTCTGATAAAATAGATTTTCATAGAGGCTGCAAAAGTGGGAATTAATTCTTATTTTTGCAGCCTCATTGTTTTTGAATGGATGTAGTTATGCGCAGCTTACGTACCTTTACTTTTATCGTGGCTCTGGCAATGACAGGGGCGATAAGCGGGATGGCTCAAGCCCAGCAGGTAGCCGTTTCCGATACATCGATAGTCCAGTATCTCGAGCGACCCGAGACCGGAGGCAAAGTCAAAGTGGTGCAACCGGCCGAGTTGGCCCGGCGGGTAAGCCGAGCCGAAGGTGTCATCAAATACGATGGCAACAAGGGGTATGCCCAATCGTCGGGGTATCGCATACAGGTATTCTCCGACAACGACTACCGCACGGCCAAAAACAATGCCCTCTATAAAGAGGGACTCATTCGCCAGGCTTTCCCCGAGATGGAGACCTACGTTACCTTTACCTCGCCCTTCTGGCGGTTGAGGGTAGGCGATTTCCGCTCCTACGAAGAGGCCAGCCATGCCTTGAGGTCATTAAAGGACGAGTTCCCGCAAATGGCTCGGGAGATGCGTATCGTGCGCGATAAAATACATATACAGATACATCAGGGATTTACAGAATAATTTTGATTCATGGATGAACAGGTTGTCATGAGCCCGGAGGAACAACAACGGGTTTGCAAAGAATTGGCCGAGCACTATCGGGCCATTATCTCTTTATTGGGCGACGACCCCGATCGCGAAGGGATGCGCAAGACACCCGAGCGGGCTGCCAAGGCCATGATGAAATTGACCAAAGGTTATCACCAGTCGGCACGCGACATTATATCCTCGGCCGTCTTCGAGCACACCGGTTCGCGCATTGTCATTGTGCGCGATATCGAGTTTTATTCGTTCTGCGAGCACCATTTGCTGCCCTTTTTCGGCAAGGTGCATGTAGGCTATATCCCCACCAACGGCATTGTGGGGCTCAGTAAGGTGGCCCGTGTGGTCGATGCGTTTGCCCGTCGTTTCCAGGTGCAAGAGCGCCTCACGGCACAAATCTGCCAAAGCCTGGCCGAAGCCCTGGCTACCGAGGGAGTTATGGTGATGGTCGAGGCCCGTCACTTGTGCATGCAGATGCGCGGTGTCGAAAAGCAGGGTGCCGTGACTGTTACCTACGATTGCACCGGCAAGTTTGAACAGGAAGAGTGGCGCCGCGAATTTTATTCGCTCATTGGCAAAAATTCTTGTCAATAATAACCCTCTATTTATCAAATGATAATCGGTAAAGTCGAAAATGTTTGGTAAAATTTTTTAGCGAAGCGCTTGCATAAATCGAAAAGTCCGTTTATCTTTGCACTCGCAATTGCGAAAATAGCTCAGTTGGTAGAGCACAACCTTGCCAAGGTTGGGGTCGCGGGTTCGAGTCCCGTTTTTCGCTCAGACAATCCCCGAAAGCGTTCGGGTGAAGCAATTGAAATCTTGATTTGCGAAAATAGCTCAGTTGGTAGAGCACAACCTTGCCAAGGTTGGGGTCGCGGGTTCGAGTCCCGTTTTTCGCTCCATCGGTATCTCTATCGATGAATAAATGCCCAGGTGGCGGAATTGGTAGACGCGCACGTTTCAGGTGCGTGTGTCGAGAGGCATGCAGGTTCGAGTCCTGTTCTGGGCACCAAGAAAAGAAGTAGAGATACCGTATGTCCGGGTGGTGGAATTGGTAGACACGCTACTTTGAGGGGGTAGTGGGCGTTGGCTCGTGTGAGTTCGAATCTCATCTCGGACACCATGAAAAGGTCGGTAATCGTTTTGGTTACCGACCTTTTTTATTTTTCACAATTTCCCCGCTCGCGTGTATGGTGCGGTGGATTGGTCTCGAAGAGTCGGGTGAGGAGTGGGCCTGCAAAGAATAAGCAGGGTGAAGGAGAAAAAACTCGACGGCGGCTTTGATATTTTATAAATTGCTGTATATTTGCATTATTAAACATCGCAAGGAGGGGAAGACTACCGGGGATAAAGTTGCGTTGCAGCAAATCGAAATACCATGTATAATCAAGAAAAACATCAAATCTGTTGTAACATTCTTGCCGAAGTTCGGGAAGCATCTCCCTTTTTTGTTTGTGGCGATGTTGTCGGGTAGATACATCCGGTTTGTCTTGTAAAAGAGCCGAGGTGGTATGGCCCATTTGGAAGAAGAATGAGTAGAAGAGTGTGAGAAACGATATCGAGACTCAGCCGTTTTTTAGGAACACACCGGGATAGACGTCCAACGGCTGTCCCGGGCAGTGTCAGCCCGCAGTCCCGTTCCCTTTGGTAGGGGGCGGGACGCTTTTTGTTTCGGGCGGTAGGTCGGGCGATGAGGCGGCAGTATCCCGAGGTGCGGTTGTGCGGGGATAAATATTCGCACCACGCCAGCGTCCCGAACTGCGGTAGCCAAAGTCGTTGACCTGTTGCAACAGTCGGGCGGAGGCTTGGGGGGCGAGGCTGTGCAGGGCGTGGGTGAATTGTTCGCGGAGGGCAAGTACATCGACCGTTTGTAAAGCCTCGTTGAAGAGGTCGGTTCCAAATGAGAAGGCCATGGTGCCCGGGGCCGATAAGGTGTGCAGGAAAGTTCCGTTTTGCAAGGCATAGTGGCGCACGGTTGTCGGGCCCGAAGTCTCGCTCACGGGGTGGTAATTGTTCGAGAGCAGGTGTGGAAGTTCGCCGTTCAGCCTCTTCTGTTCCTGCCGTGAGGCCCGATACCACAAAGCAACCTCGTCTTCCCGGGTAAATGATAGTATGATGGTGTCGATTGGGGGAAGCCCTGCGGCCGAGCGAATCTCTTGCCAGAGGACCACGAGAGTGCGGGCTTGTTGCTGGTAGGGCAGGGCTGCAGTCGAGTCGAGGGGCAGGGAGGGTGTGGTCTCGAG
Organism: Barnesiella sp. An55; assembly: GCF_002161555.1. GTDB lineage: Bacteria > Bacteroidota > Bacteroidia > Bacteroidales > Barnesiellaceae > Barnesiella > Barnesiella merdipullorum. Next base: position 151,183 of record NZ_NFHZ01000004.1, read on the forward strand.
TATTGCCTCAATCTCTCCCGCCGGGATATAGTCATAGGGAGCGGCCTTCTTATATGCCTGGTCGAGCAGATAATTTTGCCGCAGAATATAACCTCCCGCGAACACTATGCACAAGGCTATACAGATGAAACTGATATGTCGGGGACTTACCCTATTTGCCTGCATGATTGACAAATATAACAATAAAATTTGAAAAACCGGTCTCCGCAAGAGCGAAATCCCGAAGAGTTTTTGCTGCTCTCCGGTCGGCGGTGTTGATAACTTCTTTATTTATTCTTGCGAATTAGTCGGCCGAGCCAAAAATTTTCACTACATTTGTTCGTTAAAGAGTTAGGTAGCAGACTGCCGTAGCGGTGAGCTGCACCCTCCCTGGAGGCGGTGAGCCTTTTGTGACGGGAGAAAGAGCTAAGAAACAAATAAACAAAAAGATATATCTATGAAATTTATCGTATCCAGCACCTTGTTGCTATCACATTTGCAGACTATCAGCCGGGTAATTAACTCGAAAAACTCGATGGCTATTCTCGACAATTTTCTGTTCCGTCTCGAAGGCTCGCGCCTCTCGATGACCGCATCGGATCAAGAGACCACCATGACCACGGCTATCGACGTGATGGAGGCCCAAGGCGAGGGCGTTTTCGCCGTGAATGCCAAGATCTTGCTCGAGCCGCTCAAAGAGTTGCCCGACCAGCCGTTGACTTTCGAAATCGACGACAACAACCTCGAGATTTTCCTCTACTTCCAGAACGGACGTTACAACTTCATCGGCGTGAATGGCGATGAGTATCCCACCAAGATGCCTATGGACAGCTCGGCCGTATCGATTTCGCTCGACGCCCAGCAACTGCTCAACGGCATTGGCTGCACATTGTTTGCTACGGCCGAAGACGAGCTCCGTCCCATCATGAATGGTATCTATCTCGACATCTTCGAAGATAGCATCTCGTTTGTCGCCTCCGACACCCACAAGCTGGTACGCTATAAGAACCAGGCGGTTGCTCCCGGGGTGCGGGCTTCGTTCATTCTGCCCAAGAAACCGGCCAACCTGCTGAAGTCGATTCTGCCTAAGGAGAATGGCAACGTGGAACTCTCGTTCGACTCGAAGAACGCCTGCTTCAAACTCTCTGACTTTGTGCTCAACTGCCGTCTCATCGAGGGAAATTATCCCAACTACAACTCGGTAATCCCCACCAGCAATACCAACCGTCTCATTATCGACCGCGCCCTGTTTGTGAACGTGCTGCGTCGTGTGTCGGTATTTGCCGATGCCGCTTTGGGTCTGGCCAAACTGCAGTTGAAGAATGGCGAGCTGCTCGTTTCGACCGAGAACAAAGACTACTCCATCTCGGCCGAGGAGAAGGTAGCCTGCAACTACACGGGCGATAACCTCACGATTGGATTCAAGGCCTCGTTCCTCATCGAGATACTCAACAACATACCCGCTAACGAGGTACTGGTCGAGCTCTCCGATCCCACGCGTGCCGGCATCATCGTACCGCTCGAGAACAAGGAGAACGAAGACCTGCTGATGCTGTTGATGCCTATGATGCTCAACGATTTCTAAATCAACACAAGCTATTGAACTACCCGAAATGCAATTGAACCTGAAGAATCCCCTCGTTTTCTTCGACTTGGAAACGACGGGTACCAATATTACCTCCGACCGCATCATCGAATTGGCCTACGTCAAGGTATTCCCCAACGGCGAGGTGGAAGAGAAGGACATCTTTGTCAATCCCGGTATGCCCATTCCTCCGGCATCGACGGCCGTGCACCACATAACCGACGAGATGGTGGCCGACAAGCCCCTCTTCAAGGACGTGGCCCGCAACATTGCCAAGGTGTTTGAGGGGGCCGACATCGCCGGCTTCAATTCCAACCGTTTCGATGTGCCGTTCCTCATCGAGGAGTTGCTGCGTGCAGGAGTCAATCTCGATATCTCGAAACGCAAGTTTGTCGATGTGCAGACCATCTACCACATCATGGAACCCCGCACTCTCAAGGCAGCCTATAAGTTCTATTGCGGCGCTCCACTGGTCGATGCCCACTCGGCGCTGGCCGACACTCGGGCTACCTACGAGGTATTCAAGGCCCAGCTCGACCGCTATACCGAGGCTGCGAAAGACGAGTATGAGGGGAAATACCTCACCAACGACATCGACTCGTGGGTGTCGTTCTCGACCCAAAACCGCAACGTCGATTTTGCCGGACGCATCATCCTCAACGAGCACGATGTGCCGGTGTTCAACTTTGGCAAGTACAAAGGCCGTTCGGTCGAGGAGGTGTTCCAGCTCGAGCCCAGCTATTACAGTTGGATGATGCAGGGCGATTTCCCCCTGAATACCAAGAATGTCATAACCGAGATATACACCCGCGCACGCCGTCGATTCTGACAGTCTGTGTGCCAAGAAAGGCGTTGAAACCATGTTGAAAGGCAAACATATCATACTGGGCATTACGGGTAGCATCGCTGCCTACAAAGCCGCCTACCTGTTGCGGTTGCTCATCAAGCAGGGTGCCGAAGTACAGGTGGTGATGACCCCGGCCGGCAAAGAGTTTATTACCCCCGTTACCCTCTCGTCGTTGAGCGGAAAACCGGTGGTAAGCGAGTTCTTCACGGCCAATACCGGCGAGTGGCACAGCCACGTCGATTTGGGCCTGTGGGCCGATGCCATGCTTGTTGCTCCCGCTACCGCCTCGACCATCGGCAAGATGGCCCACGGTATCGCCGACAACATGCTCGTGACCACCTACCTGTCGTGCAAGGCGCCGGTATTTGTGGCTCCGGCTATGGATCTCGATATGTATGCCCATCCTTCGACCCAGCACAATCTCGATTTGTTGCGTTCCTATGGCAACCACATCATCGAGCCGGCGAGTGGCGAACTGGCCAGTCACCTCACTGGTAAAGGACGCATGGAAGAGCCCGAGAATATCGTGGCCGTGCTCGACCGCTTCTTTGATCATCCCCAGCCGTTGGCCGGGAAAACGGTGCTCGTTACGGCCGGGCCCACCTACGAGAAGATAGACCCCGTGCGCTTCATCGGCAACTACTCGTCGGGTAAGATGGGGTTTGCCCTGGCCGAGGCCTGTGCCTGTGCCGGAGCCCGGGTGATACTGGTTGCCGGTCCCGTAGCCCTGCAGACCTCCAATGCGGCAATAAGCCGCATCGATGTCGAGTCGGCCAACGAGATGTATCGGGCCGCTGTCGAGGCTTATGACCGGGCCGATATCGCCATTATGTGCGCGGCCGTAGCCGACTATGCTCCCGAGACCGTGAGCGATGTGAAACTTAAGCGTAGCGGCGAGGAGCGTGTGTTGCGCCTCAAGCCCAACCCCGATATTGCCGCCGAGCTGGGTCGCCGCAAGCGTGCCGGTCAGTGTCTGGTAGGTTTTGCCCTCGAAACCAACGACGAGGAGAGCAATGCCCGCCTGAAGATGGAGAAGAAAAACCTTGACTTCATTGTGCTCAACTCGTTGCGCGATGCCGGTGCCGGTTTCCGTTGCGACACCAACAAGGTGACCGTGATCGGGCGCGAGGGCGAGACGGTCGAGATACCCTGTAAACCCAAGACCGAGGTAGCTGCCGATATCGTCGATATCGTGGCTCGGCACCTGGCTGGCAATGCCTGAAGAGCCGGGGCGTGGATGAAATCCCGGTCGCATGAAAATTTTCAATAAAGAGATGATATGAAACGAAATGTCTTGTATGTGCTGTTCCTCCTTTTTCCCCTCCTGTCGGTTGCGCAGGAGCTTAACTGCCGTGTCGAGGTGAACAGCGATCAGATACAGGGCACCAACAAAGAGGTGTTTACCACCCTCAAAGAGGCCATTACCGAGTATATCAACGACCGCAAGTGGTCCACGGCGCAAATCTCGCCCATCGAGCGGATAGACTGCTCGATGCTCTTTACCGTGAAGGAGTATGCCGATAACCGCTTTGTGTGTGACCTGCAAGTACAGTCGCGCCGGCCGGTCTATAACAGCTCCTACACTACGACACTTATCAACTTCAAAGATACCCAGGTCGAGTTCAACTACCAGGAGTTCGAGCCGCTCGTCTTTTCCGAGACCAGCATCGAGAGCAATCTCACGGCCGTAATCAATTTCTACGTCTATATGATTCTCGGCATCGACTTCGACAGTTTCTCGCCCATGGGCGGGACCCCTTTCTACGAACTGGCCCGCCAGGTAGTCAATCTGGGGCAGTCGTCGATGGAGGCCGGCTGGAAAGCCTTTGAGGATAACCGCAACCGCCATGCGTTGCTCTCGGCATTCGTCGAGCAAAGCACCTCGGGCTTCCGTCAGTTGTGGTACGACTACCATCGCGGTGGTCTCGACGAGATGGCCTTGAGTGTCGATAAGGGGCGGGCCAAAATTACCGAGGCCCTGCAACAGCTGCAAAAGGTCTATGAAGCCGCCCCCATGTCGGTAGTCATCACGCTGTTCCGAGACTCCAAACTCGACGAGCTGGTGAATGTCTATTCCAAGGCTCCCTCCTCCGAGAAAGAGACGGTCTATGACATATTGACCAGCATGTATCCTACCGATCGATCCATCATCGAAAAGATTCGTCAGACCGAATAAAGAAAACGTTATGATCAAGCAATTGAGTGTCTCCAACTATACGCTCATCGACGAGCTCCACATCGACTTCTCGGCCGGTTTTTCGGTCATCACGGGCGAGACGGGAGCCGGAAAGTCCATCATCCTGGGGGCTTTGTCGCTGATTCTCGGCCAGCGGGCCGACCTGAAGTCGTTGAGACGTGCCGACGAGAAGTCCGTTATCGAAGGAGTATTCGACATCTCGTCGTATCATCTGCGCGACTTTTTTGAGGAGAACGAACTCGACTACGACGAGGGCGAGTGCATCTTGCGGCGCGAGATTCTCCCCTCGGGCAAATCGCGGGCTTTCATCAACGACACCCCGGTTTCGGTCGCTCAGTTGAAAACCTTGGGCGAACAGCTCATCGACATACACTCCCAACACCAGAACCTCCTGTTGGCCGACTCGCGATTCCAGTTGCGGGTGGTCGATACCATGGCCGGCGACGCTGCCTTGCTTGCCGAGTACCGGGAGCACTACCACCGGTGGCGCGAGCGCCTGCAGGCCTATGCCCGGCTTCAGGACGAGAACCGGTCGGGGCGCGAAGAGGAGGATTACCTGCGCTATCAGCTGGCCCAACTCGATGAGGCCCAGTTGAAAGAGGGTGAGCAGGAGGAGCTCGAAGGCGAATTGCAAACCCTGCAACACGCCGAGGAGATTAAAACCGAACTGGGCACGATTCAAGCCTATCTGCACGGCGAAGAGACCGGCGTCGTATCGTTGTTGAACATGACTCTGACGCGGGTGAAATCGCTCGCGCGCCTCTATCCCGAGGTCGATGAGTGGATAGGGCGTCTCGAGTCGGACTATATCGATTTGAAAGACATTGCCACGACCGTCGATCGCTCGCAAGAGAATCTCAATATCGACCCCGAGCGGCTTGCCTGGGTCGAGAATCGCCTCGACACCTACTATTCGTTGCAGCAGAAACACCGGGTAGCAAATGCCTCGGAGTTGCTGGCTCTGCGCAACTCGTTTGCCGAGCGGCTGGCCCGCATTGAGAACTACGACGAAGAGTTGGCCGCCCTCAAGCACGAGGTCGAGGTCGAGGAACAGCAGGTGCGCGACAGCGCCGCCCGGCTCACACAGGTGCGCAGGCAGTCGGCTGCCGATATTTCGCACACCCTCACCGAGCGGGTAAAGCCATTGGGCATGCCCCATTTGCAATTCGAGATTGAGGTCTCGCCCCGCCCGCAGTTCGACGAGACAGGGGGCGATGCCATCCGGTTCCTCTTCTCGGCCAACAAGAACCAACCCCTGCAACCGGTGTCGGAGGTCGCCTCGGGCGGTGAAATATCGCGGTTGATGCTTTCGCTCAAGGCCCTGTTAGCCCATGCCATGGCCCTGCCCACCATCGTGTTCGACGAGGTGGATACCGGTGTGTCGGGCGAGATTGCCGACAAGATGGCCCGCATCATGCGCGAGATGTCCCGGTGCATGCAGGTAATCAGTATAACCCATTTGCCCCAGGTGGCTGCCTGGGGACAGACCCACTATCGCGTGTATAAAAGCGATACCGATACGGCTACGGCCACCCATTTGGTGCGCCTCACCGACAGCGAGCGGGTCGAGGAGATAGCCCGCATGCTGAGCGGGTCGTCGCTCACTGCGGCTGCCCTCGAGAATGCCCGTGAATTATTGAAACGAAACGAATTGAACGATGGAAAAGAATGAGATGATTTTTGGTATTCGGGCCGTAATCGAGGCCATCGAAGCCGGGAAAGAGATCGATAAGATATTGATACGCAAAGAGCTGCAAGGCGATCTGGCCAAGGAGCTTTTCGACCTGATAAAAGGTCGGGGATACCTGGTGCAGCGGGTACCGGTCGAACGGCTCAACCGCATCACCCGCAAGAATCACCAGGGGGTGGTTGCCTTCATTTCGTCGGTTGCCTACCAGCGGCTGGGCGATATTGTCCCCACGCTCTTCGAAGAGGGCAAGGTGCCATTCATCGTGCTGCTCGACGGCATAACCGATGTGCGCAACTTCGGAGCCATAGCCCGCACCTGCGAGTGCACGGGTGTCGATGCCATTGTGGTGCCCGAGCGGGGCAGTGTGAGTGTCAATGCCGATGCCGTGAAGACCTCGGCCGGAGCTCTGTTGCACATTCCCGTTTGTCGCGAGCGGTCGATACACAGTGCCATCCGTTACCTCAAAGATAGCGGCATACGGGTGGTAGCCGCCTCGGAGAAGGCTGCTCTCAATTACACCCGGGCCGACTATACCCTGCCGGTAGCCTTGGTGATGGGAGCCGAGGATACGGGTGTCGATGCCGGCAATCTGCGCCTGTGCGACGAGATTGTAGCCATTCCCCAGGTAGGGAATATCGGGTCGCTCAACGTGTCGGTTGCCGCCGGTGTAATGATGTATGAGGTGGTGCGTCAACGGATGGCCGAAGCAAATGCCTGACGGGTTGCCGTTGTGTTGTAATGCCAATCGGTACTTGCCGACAGGCATTTTTGAAAATGCAGAGATAAAAATAAGTAATTCAATAAATAGATGCAAATGGTTCGGGAAGAGATAAAAAGTTTGTTTTTGAACGACTATCATGTGAGTGAGGAGGATTTCGAATTGCTCTTGTCGAAATCTCGCCGTATCGAACTTGAGAAAGGCGAAATTATTATTGCGGCCGATAAGTTGTCCGACGAAGTTTTTCTGGTCGAGAGCGGCCTCACCCGAGGCTATTTTGGGGATACCAAGGGAAACGAAGTCACCGAGTGCTTCGGGGTAAGTGGCGATATGTTTACCGCAATGTTCTGTTATTTCAAGGGCGAACCTGCATTCCTGCAATACGAGGCGGTAACTCCCATGGTACTCTATGCCATTCGCAAGGACGAGTTGGAGCGCTTGTGCATGCAGAGTCTCTCCATCGCCAATTTCTTCCGCATTGTCTGTATCGAGCAGCTCTATTGCCTGGAGCGCAAGTGCAAGATTTTCGGGAAAGACGATGCCCTCAACCGCTACATCAGCCTCATAAAAGTGCGTCCGCAAATTGTCAAGGAGGTACCGTTGAAACACATAGCCTCCTATCTGGGCATCACCCAGCAGTCGCTGAGCCGTCTGCGCGCCTCGATCAGAAATCTCTAAAGGGGGGGGGAGGAGAAAGAGTGTTCCATTATTGACCCAATTGTACCTCCCGTGAGGGAGGAGATACCATTTTGCAGAATAAATTTTTTCTTTCAAATAGGCGTGATAAATATCTTTTTTATCATAGGTTAACTGTTTTTCCGGTTATTTTCTTTTTATTTGTAAGAAAGTATTAGTTTTTGTAAAAAATCATAGGGTTGAACTAAATTGATTGGATTATGAGGAAATTTTATCTACTGGTACTTTTCTCTGTGTTTGCGTCAATTCCGTTTGTGGCCAATGCAAATTCGGGGAAAAGGCTCGATCATGTAATCGTGTATGCAGGCGACGAAGTGAGTTCAAAGACTATTTATATCTATAACAGCGATGGTTCTTTGAAGCAGACCGAAACGCTGATGCCCGACAACAATGGAGAATTGGCCAATAACTCTCAAGAAGTGTATGGCTATGATTCCGAGGGGCGCATCACCGATTACGAGAGCTATGTGTGGCATGCCTCGTCGATGACCTGGCGGGGTAATACGAAAGATGGAGCCAAGACTCATACCACTTACGATACCGAAGGCCGTGTAGCCGAGGTCGATTACTACAAGTGGGACTCCTCTATCGAAAAGTGGGGCGAGCACGTCTATATGCATGGGGTCTATACCTATAAAGACAACACCGCTACCGAGGATCGTGAAAAGTGGCTGAACAACCAGTTTTCTGTGGCCGACCGTCGCTGCTATGTGTATGACGACCAGGGGCGCACAATCAACCTGGTGCGGTACAACTACAAGTTTAGTTTCGAGGCAGGCGATTACATCTACGAAGCTACCGACAGCATCTGCTACAGCTACGACGACCACAACAACATCACCGAGCAAAGTTCGTTCATGAATCTGGGCGACGGTACATGGATGTTGGGCGAGAAAATGAAATATGAATATACCTATGACGAGTATGACAATATTGCTACTCAAACCAGCTATCGTTGGGAAGACTGGACCAGCAGCTGGATGTCGGGTTCGACCTTGACCTACGAGAATCACTACCTGGCCGATACCGACACCTACGACCTGCCCTACACCTGCGATTACTCGCAAGAGGGAGCCCTCGAGGGTACCAGCACGGTCGATGGCAATGCCGACGGAAATACGTGGAGCCTCGAAAACGGTGCCTTGGTTTGTACCTCGACAGTAGCCTCCGAAGCTCCCGATATCCTTTATACGCCGGCTTTGAACATGTCGTCGGCTACCGAGGTCAAGGTGGCTTTCAATGCCCGATTGGCCAACGATTGCGACTCGGCCCAAATACAGATGATCCTGTGCAGCAACGACGAAGATCTTACTCCGCAGGGCGCTATCGGCAACATTCGCACCATCAGGCCTGGCGAGGGTTCCGAGATTGTAGGCTATGTTGTTGCACCGCAAGACGGGGCCTTCCGCATAGGTATCTGCTTCAACAATAATCTGCAAGGGGCCAAGGTCGCCATCGATACCCTGTCGGTTTACAACTATCGCCCCTCCAATACACCTATGGAGCCCTACGGAGTGAGTGCCATTGCTGCCAACGACCAGTCGTTGCAGGTACAACTCGACTTCTATGCTCCGGTCTATACGATTGCCGGCGAACCTCTGGGTAGTGTCGATAAGATGGAGGTTTACCGCAACGGATCGGAAGAGCCGGTCTATACGACCGGCGCCGTAGGCTCTTCGCTGGTAACTCGTTGGATCGACACCAATGCCGTGAAGGGTGAGAATACCTACAAGATATATGCCTATGCCAATGGGCAGAAGAGCGACCCGGCTACTATTTTGGTTGTGGCCGGTTATGCTCGTCCCGCCGAGGTGAAGAACCTCTCGATTGTCGAGCAGGCCGACTGCTCGTGCATCATCTCCTGGGACAAACCCGAGGGTATCGATGGCGGCGAGATGTATGACTGTCCCATCTATTATACGGTAATTCGCAACAACGAAACAATTGTGGCCGATGCCGTTACCGAGACATCGGTAGTCGATAATACCATCTCGTGTGAGTATGGCCAGACTCCTGTGTTCTATGTGATTCTGTCGAGCAACCTCTCGGGCGAGGGGCACCGCACCTACTCAGACCTCTATTTCGTAGGTGTTCCCTACAACGCTCCCATGGTCGAGTCGTTTGTCGGTGGAAACATGAGCTACCTCTGGTTGACCGATAAGATCGAAGGTCTCGACAGCGGTTGGGGTATAGGCAATCAGGCCTATTCGCCCGACGCGCAACCGCAGGATGGCGACGGGGGGCTCGCTTCGTTCATGGCCACAAATGTGAGCGAGGGAACCAAGACTCGCCTCACCAGCGCCAAGATCAATATCAGCAACCTCACCGAACCGGCTTTGGGATTCTACGTGTACCAGACTACGGGCGAGAAGAGCGGCGATAACCTGGTTGTAGAACTGTCGAGAAACAACGGGACCTTTGAGGCCGTGACCGAGCCCATTTACATCTCGGGCAACGAGACCGAGGGTTGGGTGAAGAAAATCATCCCGCTCGACGCCTACAAGGGCGAGACGGCATTGCGCCTGTCGTTTGTGGGCGAGGCTGTCGATGGAACAACCAATATCAACCTCGATCACATCATGATTCAAGAGCGCTCGGTAGTAGGTGTGGCCGAGCACACGGCCGACAAGCACCTGGTATATGCCACGGCCGACGGTCAGATTGTAGTCAAGACTCAGGCCGGCGATGAGTGCCCGATCGATATCTATAACCTGAGTGGGCAGAAGGTCTATGCCACCCAAGGTGGCGAGGTGGTTGTCGATATCGAGCCCGGAATCTATGTTGTCGATGTGGACGGTGCCCGCTACAAGGTAGCCGTGCGATAATTGTCGAGTCAATTCCTCCAGAACGGGTAGGGCGTCGATAGGCAACTATCCGTTGGAAATAGAAGAAAAAAAGACGGGAGGCCCGGTCGTTGCAGACCGAGACCTCCCGTCTTCCTCTCTATAAACCTAAAACAATATTGCAAGATTACATTTTGTGCTTGTGGTGTTTCACCGCTTTAAGGCGGTGTTTTTCGGGTTTGGCCGGAGCCTTCATCTGGTCGTCGAGGAGTACGACAGTCGTGTCGCTCTCGACCCACAGGTTCACCGTTTGGTTCGAACCGCTGTCGGGTACCAGTTTATAGACTTTGGCCGCCTTGTTCTGAGGCGTGCCTCGCTGGAACATCTTTTTACCCTTGCTGCTCATCTGTTTGCCGGTTTGGCCATCGGCCGTCACATAGGTCTGGGTCATTTGATATACCCCGTTTACCGTGTCGATTTGCTGGGTGATGATTACCAGATAGTCGATGCTGTCGGTATTGCCCGACTCCGAAGGCACTACACCCTCATAGGCAAAGACCTCCATCATGCCGGTCGAGTCGGCACCTACGATTTCGACGGCTTCGCCCTCGTCGATCATTTGATTCTGTTTATTGTTCGATTGGCAGGCGATGAGGGCCGCCGCAGCGAGAACTGTAAAAACAATTTTTTTCATATCGTTGTATAATTGGTTTTCTCCTATAACATGTGTCGGGAGAAAAAGTTTATCGCGAGGAATAAAATTGTTGCAGAATCTGTTGTATCGAATCGACGTGCCAGCGGGCAATCGTGTCGCGACCCTCGGTCGAGAGCAGTATCTGGCAGTCGCTCTCGTTGTCCATGAACAGGTTTTCGGTGAGCAGGGCGGGGCAGATGCTCTCGCGCAGGATGGCAAAGTTGGCCTCTTTGCAGCCCCTGAAGCGCAGGTGGGGGAAGGCGAAGGGCCACCGCTGGCCGAATATGCGGGCATACTCGAGGCTGCGTGCGGCTCCCGGATAGGTGAATACTTCGCCGCCGCTTCCGCCACCGGCGTTGGCATGAACCGACACGAGCAGACAGTCGCCCTGGCGGGCCAACTGGTTGGCCCGCCGACAACGCTCCGCAAGCGCAATGTCGTTCTCCTCGGGTACCAGGCGGTGGCAGGCAATACCCGCCTCGTCGAGTCGGTGAGCTATGCGTGCCACGATGTCGCGGTTGAACTCCCATTCGAGCAGTTGGCGCCCGTCGGGCCACACGGGCGATTTTTTCCCCGGCGTATTGTTGCCGTGGCCGTTGTCAAGAAGAATAGTAAGCATGGCAGGGTTGTTTTTTACGGTGTAAAAGTAGGGTGGGAGAGCCTTCGGTTTGTGGCATCACGATACAAACTCACCATATTTAGGTAGGGAGCAACGTCGGTTTCACCGAAAAAGGGGATTGCACAGGTGTCGCAAAAGCTGTTTCTTTGTACTGTCGAAAAGCAACGACGATTTATATATGTATCTTTGCCTGAGTAATGAACGAAAAAGAAAATAAAATGTATAAACTGGGAGCCTATAGCCGAGACAACCAAATGAGCGATCTGGTGTGTGACAACTATCCCGTGTTGCTGGTCATGAGTCGCTTTGGCATTGCCCTGGGGTTCGGCGATAAAAGCATAGGGCAGGTGTGCGAGGAGAACGGTGTGCACACCGGGACCTTCCTGGCCGTGGTCAATCTGTTGCTCGATGAGGGTGAGCCCGATGATTACAAGGGCGACATATCGGTAAGTGCCCTGTTGGGGTATCTGCACAACTCGCACGACTATTTCCTCAACTTCAGACTGCCGGCTATCCGGCGCAACCTGCTGGGAGCCATCGATTGTGGCGAGAAGGATATAGCCATAGCCATCCTGCGCTTCTTCGACGAGTATGTGGCCGAGGTACAGAAGCACATGCGATACGAAGAGACCACCGTCTTCCCCTATGTTACGGCTCTGTTGAGCGGTGTGCAGCCTGCCGGTTACAGCATTGACATCTTCAGTAAACGGCACGACCAGGTCGAGTCCAAGTTGACCGAGTTGAAAAATATACTCATCAAGTACTATCCGGCCTCGAGCAGCAACGAGTTGAACAGCGTCTTGTTCGATATCTTTACCTGCGAGCAGGATCTGGCCTCGCACAACTATATAGAAGATTACCTGTTTGTCCCGGTCATTCGGGAACTGGAAGATAAAATAGAGAAAACGCGATGAAGCCTGTTGTAAAAGTGATTGTAGCCGAGCCCTCGTTGATTATCCGTAAAGGGCTGCTCTCGGTGTTGAAGAAATTGACCACCATCAATATCGAGACAACCGAGGTGGACGACATGCAACAACTCACCGCCTCGCTGGCCTGGCGTCGGCCCGATGTGCTCATTGTCAATCCCGGTCTGGCGGGCGTCGTGTCGGTCGTGCAAGTCAAGAAGGGAGCCGAAGGGGCCGCCCCCAAGTGCATCGCGTTGCAGAATTCGCTGGTCGATGCCTCGGTCTTGAAGATGTACGACGAGGTGATCTCGGTCTATGACTCGGCCGAGCAGATAAGAGAGAAGTTCGACCGGCTGGTACACGCCGCCCCCGAAGAGCCGGTGCGGCAAGAACCGCTCACCGAGCGCGAGAAAGAGATCATTATAGGCGTTGTCAAGGGAATGACCAACAAGCAGATAGCCGAGCAGTTGTGCCTGTCGGCCCATACCGTCATCACCCATCGGCGCAATATCGCCAGCAAACTGCAGATACACAGCCCGGCAGGTCTCACGATCTATGCCATTGTCAACAAGTTTGTCGATATCAACGATATAAAAGATTCTATTTATAACCGTGAGGAGTGATTACTTCGTTATATAAGTTATTTGATGTTGTTTTTGGAAAAATCTGCCTATCGGTTAGGCAGATTTTTTTCTTCTTCTTTGCCTCTGCGTTCGTCTTTCACGGTCTTTGCATCGTGCGAAAATAGGAGTCGGTTCGGCAGAGATAAAATTGAAAACTGCGTTTTCCTTTGCCTCTGCCCTCACCTTTTAGTATCTTTGCACTATGGAAAAGAAAAGGGATATTAAAGCGCTGTTCTTCGATATCGACGGCACGCTTGTCAGCTTCAATACTCACCGTATTCCCCGTTCTACCATCGAGTCGCTCGAGGCGGCCCGGCAAAAGGGAATAAAGATTTTTATTGCTACGGGCCGACCGCTGGTCTATATCAACAACCTCAACGATATTGCTCATCTCATCGATGGCTATGTGACCACCAACGGTGCCTGCATTGTTATCGACGGGCAGGTGATTGCCTGCCATGCCATACCCGATGCCGATGTGCGCACGATGATGCGTTTCTGTGACGAACGTAATTTCCCCTGTATCCTGGTGGGCGAGACCGATGCTCTGCTCTATCGTGGCACGCACGAGGTCGAGGAGTTTTTCCATCGTCTGCTCGATTTGCAGCAGGTGTCGAGTCCTGTATCGCTCGAGGTGTTGTTGCAACAGCGCATCACCCAGATGACTCCCATCATTACGGCCGATGTCGAGGCCGAGATTATGCCGCATCTTCCTTCGTGTGTGTCGAGCCGTTGGTATCCGGCTTTTGCCGACGTGACGGCTCGCGGAGTCGATAAGGGCGAGGGCATAAAGGCGGTGGCCAGCCACTTCGGCTTTCCCGTCGAGGCGACCATGGCTTTTGGCGACGGCGGTAACGATACCCGCATGTTGCAGGTGGCCGGTATCGGGGTGGCCATGGGTAATGCCAACGACCCGGTCAAAGCGGCGGCCGACTATGTGACTACCTCGGTCGATGACGACGGGGTGAAGCACGCCCTCGAATATTGGGGCGTGCTGTAATAGCGTGCACGATATTGTCTGTCGCCCCTCTCATCTGTCGGGAGGGGGAAGGATAGGAGTAGGTGAGGACAAATCAGTTCTCGCCTTTTTTACGTTTGAGAAACTCGGTAGGATTCTCTCCGAAGTACTCTTTGTAGCATTTGGTAAAGTAGGAGGGCGAGCTGAACCCCACCTCGTAGGTAATCTCGGCTACTGTCTTTTCGGTCGAGGCCAGCAGTGTGGCGGCCCGTTTGAGTCGGGCGATGCGCAGCAGTTCGTTGGGCGAATAGCCATAGAGAGCCTTGGTTTTGCGGTAGAGTTGTACACGGCTCAGTCCAATCTGTTCGCCCAGCTCCTCTACGCTGAAGTTGGGGTTCGACAGGTTCTCGTCGATAAGGTGGCGCAGTTTCTCGGCAAAGCCTTTGTCCACCTCGTTGACAGTCACCTTCGATGCCGAGAGCGGTGTAGCGATATTCTCGGTGAAGAAGTTTTGCAAACGGCGGCGGTTGTCGATGAGGTTGTGCAGGCGCACGGTGAGCAGTCGGGCACTGAAGGGTTTCGATATGTACGAGTCGGCCCCGCACTCATAGCCCTTGATTTTCTGCTCGTCCATGGCATAGGCGGTGAGCATCATTACGGGGATGTGCGAGGTTTGCAGTTCCGATTTCAACCGTCGGCAACACTCCATGCCGTCCATCACGGGCATCATCACGTCGCAGATGATGGCATCGGGCACATACTTCATGGCCAGTTGCAGACCCTCCTGTCCGTTGGCCGCTTCGATTATATGGTATTCGTCTTGCAAAACCGATCGCACATAGTCGCGTATGTCCTGGTTGTCGTCGATGATGAGTACACTCTGTTTATCGTTTTGGCTTGTTTCGTGGGGTGAAGCCTGCAACGACTCCTGGTCGGCTGCCAGCACGGCGCCCTCCTTCAGGTTGGTGAGTACGGCACTGCGGGTGGTATCGGGATCGAGAGTTCCCGATTGACGGGCCGGCATCTCGATCGTAAAGCAGGTACCTTGCCCCTCGGTGGTCTCGACGCTTATCTTGCCGTGATGCATCTCGACAAAGGCTTTGACCAGAGCCAACCCGATACCCGATCCGGCATGATGGACGTCTATCTGGTAGAAGCTGTCGAAGATATGCCGCACATGCTCGGCGGGCATACCCACACCGGTATCGGCCACCTGCAGGCGCAGGTAGGGTTCTCCGGCTTGGTCGTATCGGGTGAGGATGACCCGGATGGTCCCGTTTTCGGGGGTAAACTTGAAGGCGTTGGAGAGCAGGTTATAGACAATGCGTTCCAGTTTTTCGGCATCGGCCGTAACGGTAAAATCGGTTTTTTCGTCGGCCTGAATCTCAAAGCGGATATGCTTGCGGTAGGAGAGGGTGCGGAAGGCGTCGGTCCACTCGGCCAGCGAGGTCCGCAAGTCAAACTGGCTCAAACGCAGTTGCAGCTTGCCGTCTTCGAATTTGCGGAAGTCGAGCACCTGGTTGATGAGTCGCAGCAACACGGTCACATTCTTGTGGATGATGTTGAGCAAGAACCGTTCGTGCTTGTCGAGGTTGCGACTTTGGGCGAGCTGATCTACCGGGTCGGCAATGAGTGTGAGCGGCGTGCGAAAGTCGTGCGATACGTTGGTAAAGAAGGCCAGCTTGGCGTGGGTGGCATCTTCGAGTTGGCGCGACAGGGTGATGAGCTGGTCGCGCTGCTCCTCGAGCTGCTGTTTTTGGCTCGACAACTCGGCATTGAGCCGGTTCTTGGTCCAGAAGGCCCGTACCAGGATTACGAGCAGGATGCCTACCAGTACCAGAATCACGATGCAGGCATAGAGAAACATCCGTTGTGCCGAGTAGCGCATCAGAAATGAGTCGAGCTGGCTGTTGAGCCGCTCTATCTTTTCGTCGAGGGTACTTATGTGCGAGGTCTGCATCTGCATGATACGGGCGTTCTGATGGTTGACCAGGGCGGTCGATAACAGCGTTTCGCGCGGGTAGTCGCGCCCCTCGAGAATATCCATGGCCACTTGCATGACTCGGTCGCCTCCCGTGGGGTAGATAAAGGTAGCATCGAGTATGCTGTCGGTCACCATTTCCACACCCTGTCCCTGTCCCGAGAGAGCGTCAACCCCAACGAAAAGCATGTTGTGGGCTCGTCCCTCCTGCACGGCGGCTTCGTGAGCCCCCGAGGCCATGCGGTCGTTGTGTGCAAAGACCAGATCGATGCGGGGGTGTCGGGCAAGGATGGAGTCGAACGCCTTTTCGGCCGACTGCTGGAACCAGCCCGCATCGGCTGTTGCCACGATGTGTATGCCGGGATCATCGGCCAGGGCATCCATGAGCCCCCGATGACGGTCGCGTGCCGGGGTTGAGCCTCGTAGCCCGGTGAGCTCCACGATATTGCCTTTTCCGTGCAATCGACTGGTTATGTAGGTACCTATCTGGTAACCCATGTCATAGTTGTCGGCACCGATGTAGGCGGTGTAGTGGTCCGAGTCGATTCGTCGATCGACCAGCACCACGGGTATTCCCTGGTTGTAGGCTTTCTCTACGATGGGGGTTATGGCCTCGGCCTCGTTGGGCGCCACCACAATGAGGTCGGCCCCCTCGTCGATGAAGTATTCGATGTCGGCAATCTGCCGTTGATTGTCGTCGTGGGCCGATCGAAACTCTACATTTACACCGGGATAGAAGAGCGCCTCGCGAGCAATCTCCTTGTTCATTTGTGTGCGCCACGCGTCGTCGCTGCATTGCGAGACCCCTATGAGAAAATGTTTTTTCTCTTGGTTGCAGGCTGTGAGCAACAGAAAAGTGGAGCAGATGATGAGGAGAATAAGGTTAGGTAGGCGTCTCATAGCTTCTCGTTTTGCTGGATTAAGATAGGCAAAGATAAAAAAATTAATGGGAAGAGGACGCTTGGGAGAGGAAAGTTTTCGGGCGAAGTCTCATCTTTGCGCTTTCGGAGAGATGAAAGTGGGTCGATTGAAGAGAAAATACCCCCGCCGGCCGGTTCGGCTACCGGTCTCTTGCAGGGAGTAACCCCGGAGCTCCCAGGTTAAACGACAAGGGCGACCCTGGCCGGATAAACCGGTCGTGATCGCCCTTGAAAAATGAGGGGAGGAATAGAACTGTCAAGCCAATCGACTGGTCAGACTCTCGGGCAGCACGGGCATGGCCCCTTGTTGCGTGCATACGAAAGCCGAGGTATCGACAGCCAACTGGTGAGCTTCACGCACCGAGCGGCCGCAGATGATGGCGGCGGTAAAGGCGGCGGTAAAGGAGTCGCCGGCCCCTACGGTATCGGCCACCTGTACCTTGGGCGTCTCTACAAACGACACATGACCCGGGGTAAAGACATAGCTGCCGTTTACACCACAAGTGAGGATGAGCATCTTCAGGTTATACTTGGCCAGCAAAATCCAGCATTTGTCCTGCAGGTCGATGCCGGGGTAACCAAACAGCCGGCTCACTGTAACCAGCTCCTCGTCGTTTATCTTCAACACGTTGCAACGACTGAACGATTCGCACAGAATCTCTTTGGTGTAGAAACTCTGGCGCAGGTTGATGTCGAATATCTTGAGCGTGTCGGGGGTATCGGGCATGGTGTCGAGAAATCGGGCGATGGTTTCGCGCGAAACAATGCTGCGCTGGGCCAGTGACCCGAAGCATACGGCCTGAGTCTGGTGTGCCAGCTGGTCGAGTTCCTGGGTATAGGGGATATTGTCCCAGGCCACCCCCTCTTTGATATCGTAGCAAGGAACTCCCTCGTTGTCGAGCGTAACCTGTACCGTACCGGTGGGATAGGGTACCGTTTCGATAATACCGTGCAGCTGTTTCTGCTTGAAGTTGTCGAGAATCTCCGAGCCCAGTTTGTCTTGGCCCACAGCGCTGACCACACGGCTGTTCAGTCCGAATTGTGACACATGGTATGCAAAGTTGGCCGGGGCACCTCCCAGTTTCTTTCCTTCGGGCAGCACGTCCCACAGGGCCTCGCCCATTCCTACGATGATATTGTTGGTCTTATTCATAGTCTTAAGTTTGTCGATGGATTATTTTTTCAGTTTCAGTGTATAGAAAATCAGATAAATGACACCTACCGTCATCACGGCTACGGCGCCCGTTTGCCCTATGGCATCGCTGGCAATGCCCATGAAAAATGGGAATATGGTGCCGCCGAAGAGACCCATGATCATGAGTCCCGAGGCTTCGTTCTTCTTGTCGGGCACGGTCATGAGAGCCTGGGCGAAGATGATGGAGAATACATTGGAGTTACCAAACCCGATGAGGGCGATGCAGATGTAAATGATGGGGAGTAAATCGGTCGCCATCAGTCCAATCATGGCAACCAGCATGCAGGCTACGCTCACGGCCAGGAACTTGCGCCCTGGGAGGTAGCGTAGGATGAAGGAGCCCAGCAGACATCCGGCAGTACGGAAGATGAAGTAGAGACTGGTGGCGAAGCCAGCTTCTTCGAGGCTGAAGCCCACCCGCTCGATCAGCAGTTTGGGGGCCGTAGTGTTGGTACCTACATCGATGCCCACGTGGCACAAGATACCCACGAAGCAGAGCAGGATAAAGGGCTTGTTCAGCAGACGCAGGCACTCCCGAAATCCCGACGCCTTGTCGGGTTTCTCCTCTTCGATGGGGGTCGATGAAAGCCACAGGATGGCAATGATGGCAATTACCATATAGATGGGGAAGAGCACGCGCCATCCCAGCCCGAAGGTAGGCATGGCTTGCGAGGCGCCCCACATGGCGATGTAGGGAGCCAGGAACGAGGCGATGGCCTTGACAAACTGCCCGAAGGTAAGCGAGCTGGCCAACCGGTCGCCCGAGATGATGTTGCTCAGCAGCGGGTTGAGCGAGGTTTGCATCAGGGCATTGCCGATACCCAGCAGCGAGAAGGAGCAGAGCATGAGGAGGTAGCCGTCGCCAAAGAGCGGCAACAGCAGCGACACGGCCGTGACGATGAGACTCAGTATCACGGTGCGCTTGCGACCTATCCGGTTCATCAGTATTCCCGTGGGTACCGAGAAGATGAGGAACCAGAAGAAGACCAGCGACGGGAAGATATTGGCCTGGGTGTCGGTCAGTTTCAGGTCGGCCTTTACATAGTTCGAGGCGATGCCCACCAGATCGACGAAGCCCATTGCAAAGAAGCAGAGCATGACGGGAATGAGTCGCCCGTATTTCAGTTGTTGTTTAGCAGTCATAATATATCGTATAGTAGTTCTTGTCGTTTTGGAGGAGGGGGAGAGATCCGCGCACCTGAGTACTTGAGTGCCACTCGTCTCTCGGTCCCCCTTCTTAATATACACTAATCTATCGCGGTGAGTTCTATCACATGACTTTGCATGGGCAAGAATCCCATCACCTCAAGCCCCACCTTCATCAGGTAGTCGCCCGAGAGTACCTTGCCGTTGGCTGCCAACGCAGAGTCGGTTCCCGGCATGAGGTTTATCTCTTCGATCTTGTAGCGCTTGTGCGGGTCGAGTCCCTGCAACTTGACAGGCAGCAGTTTCTCTTGATAGCGCGGGTAGAGGTCATAGGCAAAGAGCACCGCCTTGCGGCTGTCGTCGCTCACATAATTCACGGCCATGTGGTTGCTCTCGTAGGGCGAAACCAGGCGGTACTGACTGCCGTCGAGGATAGTCGGTTGCAGCCGTTCCCAGTTGGCTACCGCCTCTTGGCAGTAGAGCAACTCGTCGGCACTCAACTCTTTCAAACCCAGGTCGAAACCCAACTTGCACATCGAAGCTACATCGGTGCGGAATTTGACCGATGCCGTTCGGTTCCAGCTTGTTACATGGGCACACATGGCCTTGGCCGGGAAGAATTGTGAGAATCCCCATTGAATATAGAGCCGTTCTACGGGGTCGGTATTGTCGCTGCACCAGAACTCGGTGAAATACTTCAGCGCCTCGTAGTCGCAGCGGGCACCGCCGCCCGAACAGAGCATCATGGCTACCTTGGGGTAGTTGTCGCGAACCCGTTTCATCACCCTATAGATACCCCGCACATGGTCGATGTAGAGTTGTCCCTGGTCGGCCTTGAGGTAGGGCGAGTAGATATTGGTGATGGGGCTGTTGCAATCCCATTTGAAATAGGCGATATCGGGGTTCTCTTTGAGCAGTTTGTCGATTACGCCATAGACATACTCCTGCACGGCAGGGTTGCTCATGTCGAGTACCAGCTGGTTGCGGTAGTAGTAGGTCTCGCGGTTGGGGTAGTGGATGGCCCACTCGGGGTGACGCTCGAAGAGCTCGCTCTTGGGGTTCACCATTTCGGGTTCGATCCACAGGCCAAACTTTACGCCGGCTTCGCGGGCGGCCTTGGTCAAGGCCTGGATACCGCCCGGCAACTTGTCGCGCGTGGGCTCCCAGTCTCCCAGCCCGGCGCGGTCGTCCTTGCGGGGATATTTGTTGCCAAACCAGCCGTCGTCGAGCAGAAACATATCAACTCCCAGGTCTTTCGCCTCGCGCATCAGTTCGGCCAGCGTCTCCTGATCGAAGTCAAAGGCTGTGTTCTCCCAGTTGTTAAGCAGCGTGAGGCGCGGGCTCATGCCGTCTTTCAACTGGTACTTGCGGGCCCACTCCTGCAGGTCGCGGCTGCCCTGTCCCATACCCTCGGTGCTGAGGGTGAAGATAAACTCGGGCGTGGTGAAGGTCTCGTTGCGCTTGAGCTTGTAGGCCGAAGCGTAGGGGTTGATGCCGGGGATGATGCGCAGGTTGCCCACGTTGTCCACCTCGAAGGTGAAACGGAAGTTGCCTGTCCAGGCCAGTGTGCCCATGAGCACCTCGCCCTGTCGCTCCTGAGCCGGTTGGTCGAGCCCCACGATAAAGAAGGGATGGGTGTGCATGGCTGCCCGGCTGCCCAACTTGGTGTCGAGTACCTTTTTGCCGAATTGCAGTGGTTGGGTACTCATCTGCGCCTCTTTGGCCCAATCGCTGCTAAACTCGGTCAAGTAGTAGGCCGGGCGGCAGAAGTAGAGCATTGTCGAGGCGTAGGTCGAGAGCACGATGGGGTTCTTCTCCTGGTGGCGTATGTCGCTCCAGGTCTTGATTACATTCTCCTTGGGGTAGGCCACATAGTGCAGGGTCACCTCTACGGGATACTGGTCGTCGCGCAGCACGATATCGGTCTGCACGCCCCCTTCGACCGGGTGGGTCGAGGAGGATACGTAGTAGAGCCACGTCGAGGGGTTGCCGTCGTTGTGGGTGATGGCCAGGGCCGGTTCGAAGAAATCTTCGTTGCCCGAACCACTGTAAACCTCCCAGCCCCGCCGGCTTACACTGCCGTCCGAAGCAGCGTGCACGCTCCATCCCAATTCCTTGAGGTCGGCCTCGTTGAGCAGCTTTTCGCCGAAATAGCTCTGGTAGAGGCGGCCGTTCTCGGCAACTTGCAGCACGAGGTCGGTGCGGTCGGTCGAGATGCGAATCTGTTTCATCTCACTGGCATTCAGTGTCGTTATGGCAAGCAGGGAAACTGCTGTCAAAACAAGGTTGTGTTTCATGGAATACAAGTGATAGGAATTACAGATTCAATTGGTACACGTTCAGATTCTTGATTTGAGCTTCGCCGTTGACCGAATAGAAACGCAGGGCGCTATAAGGAGCGGTGGGGAATACCAGGTTGGTCATGGCAATGCGGCCACCGTCAACAAATATCTCAATCGAACATTTGTCCACAAACACATCGAGGTGATAGCTCTTGCCGTTGCAGAGCGAGAGGGGTGCCCAAGTGCCCAGCGCAAAGTCGTTGATATAGTTTACCGACATGGTCTTGCGATGGTCGTCGGTCTCCTTTTGGTGTACGGTCATTTCGCCATAACGGCTCAGGTCGGTGATACCGCTTTGTGTACGGTCCATGACCAGACGGCCGGCTTTCATGTCGAGATAGATGTTGACCTTTTCGCCTTTTGCGTTGTAGAGCTCAAAACCTACGGTATCGGCCTTACCCGGCGTGATGTCCATTTCCAGTTCGCAAGCACCTTCGGGACCGGTCTTAATCGGGTCGATGGTATATTCGTTTTTCAAGTCGATGGCGTTGACCGTCGAAGTACCTTTGCGCAGAGCCTGAGTCTCTTTCACCGCATTGGCAGCCATATAGATTTCGCCGTCTTTAGTGTAGAGCGAGAGCTCACGAGGCAGGGCGTTGGCACTGCGGTATTGGCGGGTAGGGGTAGCGTTGGCATACTGCCAGTTGCTCATCCAGGGTACGGCAATGGTGCGGTCGCCCGTGTTGGAGAAACAAACCGTAGCATAGTGGTCTTTACCGAAGTCGAGCCATTTGGTCACGCTCTTGTCGTTGTCGCATTTGAACTCTTTGCCGTCAAACTCGCCCACGAAATACTCGGTGGCGCTACCGCCGAAGGGGCAACCCGGGTTGATGTTGACAATCATGACCCACTTCATGTGGTTCTTGTCGCCATCGACAGGCAGTTGAATAAAGTCGGGACATTCGAACTGGTTGGGCTGAACGCCATATCCTTCGCCAAACTGGCTCAGGTATTCCCAGTGCTTCAGGTCGGTCGAGTTGTAGAAACGCATGTCCTTGTCGGCCGATACGATCATGTACCATTTCTTGGCCGGTTCATACCAGAATACTTTCGGGTCGCGGAAGTCTTTCAAACCGTCGAACGGGGTGAGAATGGGGTTACCCTCATACTTGGTGTAGGTGCGTCCGTTGTCGGTGCTGTAGGCCATGCACTGAATCTGGCCGTGCTCGTCGCTGGCCGAGGTATAGAAGGCAATCAAGGCATCCTTGCCATAGCCGGCACTGTTGAAGTGATCGACAACCGAGCTGCCCGAGAAGATGTGGCCCAGGGTGTCGCGGGCGATAGCCGGAGCCAAGTGCTCCCAGTGGATGAGGTCTTTGCTCACCGAGTGACCCCAGTGCATGTTGCCCCATTTAGACCCGTAGGGGTTGTATTGGTAATAGAGGTGATACTCACCGTCTTTGTAAACCAGACCGTTGGCATCGTTCATCCAGCCATAGAGCGGGGTGTGGTGATAGACGGGACGGTAGTAGTCGGTATTGGTCGTGTCGAAGGTGTCGGCCAGGCGCAGGCTGTCCCAACATATGGCATTGTCAGCTACTTTGCCTATGGTTACGGTAGCCTCTTTGGCTCCTTCGGGCAGGGCAAGGGGCACATAATAATCGACACTATCCACGGCCAGGCGGATATCCATGGTCACATCGGCCGGGCTGCCGGTATCGAGTTTCACTTTACCTTCGGGGCGAGACTCCTGGATGGGGAGAATCAAGTATTTCGAGGGGTTCGTAATGTGAACGATAGTGAGGCTGTCGCCCTGATGTTCGAGGCTGATGTTGCCTTTCTGCGACTGGCAGGCTGCGAGAGCCATTACTGCAGCTGCAGTAGCCAGTACATTTGCTGAATGTCTGAAATTTATTTTCATGGTTCTTGTAATTAATTGAATTTCCTAATAACCTTACTTTGTAAATAACCTAAAACAAATCTTTTTTACCTGTTCCTATTTATCGAGCCTGAGCAGGCAAGGCTTGTGATGGTCCGGGTCGGATTGTGCGGGTTAAGTGTCGGTTTCAACTTGTCCCGCCTCTCTTTTGTATTTTTGCTGCTTCTTATGTTGGAGATTTTTTCCGGCCCGGGAATTAATACCTGATGTATGTATGTGATCGTTAGAATTTGAGACTGGCGCTGAACTCGACGGTGAACGGCCGTATGTAGCTGCCCGCCATCACATGTCCGGCATACTGCCCGGCATCCTCTTTCTCGATGAGCTCGGCACCGGCGATACTACCTTTGGCTCCCGTCTGGTTCAAGAAGTTGACTACCGTGCAACCCAAAGCCAGCTTGTCGTTGACCTGCCAGTTCACACCGCCGAAGGTCTCCCAACGGCCGTTGAAGTAGTAGGCATCGTTGATGTTGGCGTAGGTCTTGCTGAAGTAGCGGAAACTGGTCCAGATTTTCAAGTCGTCGGTAATCATATAGCTGGGGTCGATCTCGATGATGATTTGCGGAATCTCGGCTACGATGTTGCCGGTAGCATTGATTTGGCCTACATAACCATCGGAGAAGGTGACCGAAGTCTCATACTTTTTGTAGGTAGGTTGCTGGTAGGTGAAGAGGAAGTGGAGGTCAAACCCTTTGAAAGGACGGGTTACCACGTCGGTTGTCCACCCCAGCGTCTGTATGTCGAAGTTGAGCGGTGCAGCCATGATTTCGGTCTGCCCGGCAGCCGTCTTGTGTTGCAGGTTCAGCGTCGAGTTGTTGTTGGTCTTCGAGATGTAGGAGAAGAGCGAAGTCAGGCTCAACCAGCTGTTGTTGTAGTAGATACCGGCACGGCCCAGAGGTACCGAAATCTGTCCCACGTTGGGCAGAGTGGCCGGTGCGAAGTTCTCGATTTTGGGGTGTTGGGTGATGTAGGTGAAGTCGCCCGTGAGACCAAACTGCTTGGTCAGCTTATAGGTAGCAGCGGCGGTGAAAGCATAGTTGAACCAGTCGTGGTCGATGTTGGTAGGAGCGATTTTGGTCACCCCGTCGGGAGCGGTTGCCCCCAGATAGTAGTTGGCAAAACGTCCCACATATTCACCGGCAGCATTCTTTACGGCTGCGTTTTCACCTCGCAGGGCCTGGTATTCTACCCGGGCACCGTAGTAGAGGTTCAGTGCGTTGGTGATATCCCAGTCGTGGGTGAAGTAGAGTGCTACTTTGTTTTCATATCCCTTGTAATACTCCGAGGCGTTCTTGTTGAAATCGTAGTAGTATCCGTTGCCGGCGTAGGTGCGTTTGGTGTAGGTGGCATAGTCGGCATTGTAGAGTCGCACGGGATAGCTGCCATCCATGGGTACCGACTGGTCATACATGGTGGTCGATGAGGTGTAGTCGATGTGGTAGTACCACTCGTTCACACCCAGACGCCAAGTGTTGTTGGTATTTTTTTTCGACAGTTCGCTGGTGAACATGAACGAGTTGATAAAGCCGCGGTTCAGACACGACATACGGCTCTGTACATAGTCACCGGTGTAGGGTTGCATGCTGCCGTCGGCCGATTCGTAGAGGTAGTTGATACCGGCTTCGTTCTGGTCGAGCGACATGGGCGTCTGATAGACGCACGAGCCGGTCGAGTGGTCATATTTCATAACGGCTTTCCAGCTGAGCCCGTTGTCCCACGTGTAGTTGTTCATGAGGGTCACCATGCTACCTATATTCTGCGTGGCATCGTAGAGGTTGGTCTTCTTAACCTCGCCGGTGCGCATGTCGCGATAGACCATCTCGTTGTCTATCGGCAGGTACGAGGTGGTACCCAGGGCAAAGTCGCCGAACTCGCGCACACTACCGTCGCCTACATAGATGAAGGGCGCCGATTGGGTGGCATAGTTGTAAACCGGGTGGCTGTTGCTGTAGTGGTAGATGGCGGTCAGTTCGCCCCGGTTGTCGTTATAGCGTTTGGTGAGGGCGAATTTGTAGATTTGCGTACGGTCTTGGAACGGAGTCGATTTGATCTTGAACGTTCCCGGGTCGAAGTCCTGGTAGATGCTTCCGCTGTAATACCAGTCCTTGGCGATGCCGCCGTTGACGTTGAGCGAGAACTCTTGCATCCCGAAGTGGTTGCTCTTGTAGTTGAGGATGCCGTGGAATCCCTTTTCGCCCAGCTGGGTGAAGGAGTTGACGGCATAACCGATGTTTCCGGTCGTGATAGCCGTCTCGGAGATTTTGAGCAGACCTACATGGCTCAGACTGGCATCGGCACGCCACAGGGTGTTGACCGTGTGGGGGTTGGTGGCGTAGGTCACGAGCATACCGTTTTCGAGCACGTTCACATCGGCCGAGGGTAAACCTATTTGTATTTCGCGGGGTCCGTTGGCGCTGGCGGCGTTGAGCATCACGTTGCGGTTTCCCTCTTCTTTAGAGGTAGAGGCTTCGTCGGTCTGAGCTGCATCGTTTTGCTCTTGAGCCTGGGCGGTTCCGCACGTCAGGGCAACAAGCAACAGGGCCAAACCTGTTTGTTTGAGAATTTGATTCATAATACCTTTTTTCATGGTAATGTAAAATTTGTAAGTTCTGTTTTTTGCGCTTAGCGAGACAAAAGTAGAATATTGTTCACCCCAAGGCATAGAACAAATGTTTCGAAAACTGTTACAAATGTTACACGAAACCCTATTGACAGCGAATGTAACATTTTTGACACGCGTTGGCAGTGGAATAAATGCACCGACCCCCGGTCTCGTGGTGAAGATCGGGGGTCGGCGGTATGTTGTAGTATGCAGGGGAAGGGTCAAGGCAACATGACACCCAACTCGGCTACCGAGGTTTGGGCTTTGCCATTGATCTCTTCGATGGGCTCGAGCTTCAAGTACCGAGTGGCCGGCAGATTCTCGAGAAGTACATACTGGGGAATGGGGTTGTTCTTGATGTTGCTGAACTCCTTGTTCCCGACGATGCGTTCCCAGCTCTTGCCGTCGTTGCTGCGGTAGAGATTGTAGCGGAAAATGGTACCCTCGGTATTGCCTCCTTCGGCTACGGGGGTATAGCAGAATCCTTTTATCGTCATCGCTTCGCCCAGGTCGATGATGAGTGGCACGAGTCCTTCGCAATAAACCACCGTCGAGGGGTCGCCGTCGATGGCTTGGGGCGCCTTGTGTTCACCCAGCAGGCAGCTCTTGGGGGTGAAGAGGGCCGTACCTTCGGTATCGGTGGCTTCGATGATGGGCTGGGCATAGAACAGCCCGGTGCGACTGATGGAGAAATTGGCCCTTGAGCGGTCGATGGTCACTCGCAACTTGTCGGCAACGAGGTCGTCGAATCGCACGAGCCGTTTGTAGCCCACGGTTGTCCCCTGGACTATCTGTCTCCAGCTGCCGTCGATCGAGGCTTCTACGGTGAAGGCTTCGATACGCTGTCCCTCTGCAATGTTCTCTTGCAGCATCAGGGTGTTGACCGAGGCATTGTCTTTGATTTCGATTTCGAACGAGTCGCCCTCGCGGCCGGTAATCTTGCGGTTGCCGTCGAGACTGTAGTCGGTGGCAAAGGTGCGGTCGATATATTGTCCCAATTCATGCAGGCGCCGGGCATCGTTTTCGTGAATAAGGCCCCGCGTATCGGGCGGGATATTGAGCAGCAATACCGAGTTGTAGCCTACCGACTCGAAATAGATATCGACAAGACGGGCCAGCGATTTTACCTGGTTGTCTTCGGCCGGGTGATAGAACCATCCCGGGCGGATGGATACATCGACCTCCGACGGGTACCAGAAGAGCTCGTGGGCACGAGCCAGCAGGTCGCGGCTACCCAGGTCTGCGGTCTTGTTGTTCAGTCCCAAGGCCTGGTTCACACTGTCGGCCCGTTGGTAGATTCCCGGGACGAGAGCCGTCGCGCTCCATTCGGTTTCGCGGCCGAATCCTTTTTCGTTGCCCACCCAGCGCACGTCGTCGCCCATGATGGCCATGACGGCATGGGGTTGCAGCCGTTGTATGGTAGTATAGAAAGCGTCCCAGTCATAGACCTGTTTCTTACCGTTTGGACCCTCGCCACAGGCACCGTCGAACCACACTTCATGTATTTCGCCATAGCGGGTGAGCAGTTCGGTGAGTTGTTGGATGAAAAACTGGTTGTAGCGGGGGGAGTCGCCATAGCACTCGGCATTGCGATCCCACGGCGACAGATAGACACCGAATTTAAGTCCATACTTGTCGCAGGCCTCTTTCAACTCTTTCACCACATCACCTTTGCCATCCTTCCAGGGCGACGAGGCCACCGAGTGCCGGGTGGTTTCGGTGGGCCACAGGCAGAACCCGTCGTGGTGCTTGGCGGTGAGTATCACCATTTTGAATCCTGCTTCCTTCAGGGTACGTGCCCATTGCTCGGCGTCGAGCTGGGTAGGGTTGAATAGGCGGGGATCTTCCTGTCCGTCGCCCCACTCTTTATTGGTGAAAGTGTTGATTCCGAAATGCAGGAAGGCTGTCAGTTCCAGCTCTTGCCATTGCAGTTGTTGGCGTGAGGGAACCAGGTGTGCGGCCATATCGACTTTCTGTTCGAGCGTAGCACCTTCGGGAAAGACGAGATGTTTTTCGTAATACTGGGTTTGGCTTGCCTGGCAGCTCATGAGCAGCAGACCGAGCAAAGCGCTGGTAATGCCTGTGTGTTTCATTGCGAGTAATTCATTGGTCTTGACGACAAAAGTAAGAATAAAAAGTAATAAATCGAAGAAATAAAGTCAAGTTGTTGATAAATAGTTTTTTTATGCTATTGATTGCGGCCGGTATTGAGCCTGTCCGCAGGTAGAGACTTGGATGGTCAGGCGTTGGGAAGTATGCCTCCCGAGTTGCAGGCGATGAGCATGTCGTAGATGTGGTTGGCAAACTGCCGGCCTACGGGTAGGAAGATATCCTGACCTACGAGTTTGATACGCTTTTTGGAAAACATTTCAACCTTGTCGATGGGCACGATATAGGAGCGGTGTATGCGCAGGAAACTCTCCTCGGGCAGAATCTCCTGAATGGCCTTCATGTTGGTGCGCGACAAGATGTAGCCGCCGCTCACTCTGAATATTTTGGTATAGTTCTCCATGGCCTCGACATAAAGGATATCGTTCACGGGGATGGTCACATTGTTGTACTCCTGTTTGACCACGATACTTTCGGGGGTGCGGTCGCGCCGGGTTTCGATGCGGCGGATGGCCTTCTCGACCGCTTTCTCGAATCGCTCGTAGGCAAACGGCTTGTGCAGAAAATCGACGGCGTCGAGCTCGAATCCGTTGAGGGCATACTGGGCATGGGCCGTGGTGAAGATAAAGCAGCACTCCTCGGGCAGGTCGCGGGCAATATCGAGACCGCTGATGCTGTTCATCTCGATATCGAGAAACACCAGGTCGGGTTTGCGGCGGCGTATCTCCTCGAGCCCCACGAGTGGTTCGCTGAAGGTGGTAAGCTCCAGCCCGCCGAATCGTTCGCAAAACTGGGTGATGACGAGCAGCGCCAGGGGTTCGTCGTCGATTGCCATGCAGGTTGTCTTTTTCATTGCAGTTGAATGGTTAGTTGGGTTTTGAATTGCTTGCCCTCCTGGACCGTCGTGAGCGAGAATCGGTCGGGGTAGAGCAACTCGAGCCGCTTGCGGCAGTTCTCGATGCCGATGGCAGGCGTGTTTTCCTTCTTCTCCTTCATGATGGTGTTTTCGGTTGCGAAGTGCAGCACACCGTTTTTCACGGCAATATGGATATAGATGGTGCAGTCGATATCCGACGAGGTCCCGTATTTGAAGGCATTCTCGACAAAGGTAATGAGAATCATGGGCGGTATTTGAGCCTGCTCGTCGTCGGTTTCGGTGTGGAAGTCGATATGCGTGTGGCGGTTGAGCCGGAGCGACTGCAAGTCAACGTATTGCCTGATGTACTCGATTTCGTTGCAGATGGGTATGGTGTCGAGTGTCGTTTGGGTGTACATGTATTTGAGGATGTCGGAAAACTGGATGAAGGCCGACTCCGTTTTGTCCGACTTGGTGAGCACCAGTCCATAGAGGGCATTGAGCGTGTTGAACAGAAAGTGGGGGTTGATTTGCGCCTTGTAGAGCGATAGCTCGGCCTTGTTCTTCTCGGCCTCGATCTCTTGTTTTGATAGTATTTGCTTGAAAAGTTCAAACATGAGTTCGATAGCCAGGCTGAACCCCGTGACCACGAGGAAGAAGAACCACACGCTCAGGCTCCTGATGTGCTGGCGTATGCCCCAGTCGCGCGGTGAGTTGATGAAGTCGTCTTTGGGGATAGGTATCTGGCTGATGGCCCAGGTGATGAAGAGGAGGACCGCCATCAACAAGACTACGATTCTGAACTTCCGTTGCATGATGAGCCCTGGAATATTGACCTTGCGGTAGGTGAAGTAGAGCAGGTAAATATAGATAATGAGGGTGAGCATGAAGTAGGTGTGGTGGATAATCCACTTCTCTACCGGCACCAGCATGATGAGGAGCGGCAGGATGATGAGGCAGAAAATCAAGTCGATATAGATGCTTATGCGAGTGTAGTTGGTCATGGTGGCTGAAGCAATTTGACTTGACGGGGCACAGCCCGTCCACTATGACAAAGGTAGTTTATTCTTGTGAATCTGTCAAATATTCACATTTGCCGTTCGGCATCACTTTTTTGTCGTTTATCAATAAAAATTCTTATATTGGCAGATAGTTTATAAATTTGAGAAACGGTTTAAGATAGGGAAATAATCAATACGCATTAATTAGTAATTTATCACATAAAACAGCAACCATGAAACGATTTATTATTCTGGCTATGGCAGTATTGTCTTTGCTCACGGCCTGCAAAGAGCAGCGTCCGAGCGAAGGTGAAAAATATAAAGTGATTACTGTAGAGCCTAAGGATCAGACGTTGACCTCGAATTATACGGCCACGCTTCGCGGTCGCCAGTTTGTAGAGGTACGACCTCAGGTGAGCGGCATCATCACCGAGATACGCATCGACGAGGGCGATGTCGTGCGCAAGGGCCAGACCCTTTTTGTCATCGACCAGGTGCCCTACAAGGCTGCCCTCGAGACGGCCGTGGCCAATGTGCGCAGTGCCGAGGCCAAACTGGCTACGGCACAACTCTCGGCCGATAGCAAAGAGGCCCTTTACAAGGAACGGGTAGTATCGGAATTTGACCTGCAAACCGCCCAGAATGATTTGGCCGAGGCCAAGGCTTCTCTGGCTCAGGCTAAGGCCCAGGAGATAAATGCCCGCAACGACCTCTCTTATACTGAGGTGAAAAGCCCCGTCGATGGGGTGGCCAGCATGATACCCTACCGGGTAGGCGCGTTGGTGAACAGCTCGATTGCCGACCCCTTGGTAACCGTTTCGGACGATGCCGAGGTCTATGCCTATTTCTCCATGACTGAAAACCAGATTCTCGACCTCATCCAGCAATATGGCTCGTTGCAGAAAGCCAAGGAGCAGATGCCCGAGGTGAAGCTCCTCTTGAGCAACGGATCGACCTATTCCCAGCCCGGCCGAATCGACGCCATCAGCGGTACGGTCGATGAGGGTACGGGTGCGGTAAGCCTGCGCGCTACCTTTGCCAACCCCGACGGTTTGCTGCGCAACGGCGGCAGCGGGTCGGTAGTCATTCCCACAGTCTATAAAAGCAGTCTCGTGATACCCAAGACGGCCACCTACGAATTGCAGAACCGTGTCTTTGTGTGGAAGGTGGTCGATGGCAAAACCCAGTCGGCACCCATCACCGTGTATAAATATGACGACGGGCAAAACTACATCGTACTCTCGGGCCTGACGGCCGGCGATGTAATCATTGCCGAGGGTGCCGGACTGTTGCACGAAGGCATTGTCGTCGATATAGCACAAGAACAATCGTCAACCCCTGCCAAATAACAGAGCCCTATGAAGATAAGAACATTTATCGATCGTCCCATCTTTGCCGGGGTTATCTCGGTATTGATTCTCATCCTGGGGCTCATAGGCTTGACTCAATTGCCTATCGAGCAGTTCCCCGAGATAGCACCTCCTACGGTGAGCGTGTCGGCCTCCTATACCGGAGCCAACGCCGAGACCGTGCAGAAGAGTGTTGTCGTGCCTCTCGAGGAGGCTCTCAACGGTGTGGAAAACATGACCTACATGACCTCCACTTCGTCCAACAACGGTTCGGCCCGCATCACGGTCTATTTCCGTCAGGGTACCGACCCCGACATGGCCACCGTGAATGTGCAGAACCGACTCGCCTCGGCACAAGGTCTGCTGCCGGCCGAGGTGACCCGCAGCGGTGTCAATGTGCGCAAGCGTCAAACAAGTAATATCAAGCAGCTGGCCGTGTATAGTCCCGACGATTCGTTCGACCGGGCTTTCCTGGCCAACTATATGAAAATCAATATCGAGCCACGCCTGTCGCGTATTGCCGGGGTGGGCGAGGTAAATGTGTTTGGCTATGAATATGCCATGCGCATCTGGCTCGACCCGAGCAAGATGAAGAAATACGGGCTTGTTCCCTCCGATATAACCGGCGTGCTCGACGAGCAGAACATCGAGGCGGCTACCGGTACCTTGGGAGCCGAGGCCGAGAACACCTTCCAGTATGTGCTCAAATATCGGGGCCGCTACGAAAAGGAGGTGGACTATGAGAATATGGTCATCAAGTCGCTCCCCAGCGGCGAGGTGCTGCGCCTGAAAGATGTGGCCACCGTCGAACTGGGTACACGCTCCTACGACTATATCGGCGAGGTGAACGGCCACCCGGGCTGTATCATCATGATTTCGCAAACCTCGGGCTCGAATGCCAATGAAATCATCAAAGAGATAGACCGCTCGCTCGAAGAGATTTCCAAGACGTTGCCCAAAGGCATCAAGATTGTCGATTTGATGAGTACCAAAGACTTTCTTGACGCGTCGATCAAGACCGTGGTCAAAACCCTGCTCGAAGCCATTCTGCTGGTAGTGCTCGTGGTATATATCTTCTTGCAGAGCTTCCGCTCCACCTTTATTCCGGCCGTCTCCATTATCGTGTCGCTGGTAGGAACCTTTGCCTTCCTCTATGTGGTAGGCTTCAGTCTCAACATGCTCACCCTGTTTGCCCTTGTGCTGGTAATCGGTACGGTGGTCGATGATGCGATAGTGGTCGTCGAGGCGGTGCAGGCGAAGTTCGACGAAGGATACAAGTCGGCCTACCTGGCCACCATCGATGCCATGGACGGCATCACCTCGGCTCTGGTCACCACCACCTTTGTCTTTATGGCCGTGTTCATTCCCGTGAGCTTCATCGGGGGAACCACGGGTACCTTCTATACCCAGTTTGGTCTCACGATGGCGGCGGCTGTAGCCATCTCGTTGCTCAACGCCCTCACACTCAGTCCGGCCCTGTGTGCCCTCATCATGACTCCGCACCAGACCGGAGCCGACGGCAAGAAACTCAGCTTCTCGTCGCGTTTCCACATGGCCTTCGATAGTGCCTTCCACCGACTGGTGATGAAATACAAGAACGGAGTGTTTTTCATGCTCAAGCGCAAATGGCTGGCCGGTGTGCTGCTGGTGATTGCCTGTGTAGGTTTCTTTGTGCTGTTGAAGACGACCAAGACCGGTCTCGTGCCCAACGAAGATATGGGAACCGTCTTTGTCGATGTGCGCACTTCGCCGGGCAACAGCGTGTATGAAACCCGCAAGGTCATCGAGCAGGTCGATAGCTGCTTGAACACGATACCGCAAATTGAAGTGCTCTCGAGCATCACCGGTAACTCGATGTTGAGCGGGCAGGGTGCTTGCAACGGTATGTTCACCATCCGGTTGAAAGACTGGAGCGAGCGTCCCAGGAAAGAGGATGCCGTCGATGCCATTATCGAGGAGATACAGCGTCGCACCGCCTTCATCTCGAGTGCCGACATTATGGCCTTTACCCGACCCATGATTCCGGGTTATGGAGCCAGCAGCGGTTTCGAGGTCTATGTGCAGGACCAGAAGGGAGGCTCGATTGAGGACCTTCTGAAATATACCCGCAACTTCCTCACCGAACTCAACAAGCGGCCCGAGATTGGCCGGGCCACCACCTCGTTCGATACCAAGTTCCCGCAATACCTGGTTGAGGTCGATGCCGCCCTGTGCAAGCGCAACGGGGTGTCGCCTACCGATGTGCTCAGCACCCTCTCGGGTTACATCGGTGGTAACTATGCGTCGAACATGAACCGCTTCTCCAAGCTCTATCGGGTTATGGTGCAGGCTCCGCCCCAGTTCCGTCTCGATACCGAAGCACTCAACAATATTTTCGTGCGCAACGATGCCGGCGAGATGAGTCCCGTATCCCAATACCTGAAACTCACCCGCATCTATGGCTCCGAGGTTTTGACTCGTTTCAACCTCTTCTCGGCCATTCAGGTGAATGGAGCTCCGGCCACGGGCTACAGTTCGGGCCAGGCCATCCAGGCGGTGAAGGAGGTGGCAGCCCAGACACTCCCCACGGGCTATGGCTTTGAGTTTGGCGGCATGTCGCGCGAAGAGTCCAACACGGGTAACACCACGACGCTGGTGTTTGTCATCTGCGTAGTCTTCATCTACCTCATCCTGTGTGCCCTGTACGAGAGCCTCTTCATCCCGCTGGCGGTGATTCTCTCGGTTCCCTTCGGGTTGGCCGGAAGTTTCCTCTTTGCCAAGATATTTGGACTCGAGAACAACATCTATCTGCAAACGGGTCTTATCATGCTCATCGGCTTGCTCTCCAAGACGGCCATCCTCTTGACCGAGTATGCCTCGGAGCGTCGTCGCCATGGCATGACCATCTCGCAAGCAGCCATCTCGGCGGCTCAGGTGCGGTTGCGTCCTATCCTCATGACCTCGCTTACGATGATATTCGGTATGTTGCCCATGATGTTTGCTTCGGGTGTAGGGGCCAACGGTAACATTTCGATTGGTGTGGGCACCGTGGGTGGTATGCTCATTGGTACGATAGCCCTGCTCTTCATCGTGCCGGTACTCTTCATCGTGTTCCAGACGTTGCAAGAGAAGCTCATGCCTGCCCGCAAGTTGCCGAAGATTGAAGAAAAAAAGTGATATGACTCCAAGACCATTCGATATGAAAAAGATAATGATAGGCTTGTGCCTGTTGACCGGCCTGGCCGGTTGTCAATACCGGACGTATGAGCGTCCCGAAATTGCCGGGGCCGACAGTCTCTACCTGCGCTCGACCGCCTCGACCGATACCGCCTCGATTGCCGACCTCTCGTGGAGGGAACTCTTTACCGACCCTCTGCTGCAGAATCTCATCGATAGCGGCATCGCAAATAATACCGACCTGAACATCGCCCGCCTCAAGGTGGACGAGGCCCAGGCGTTGCTCACCGCTTCGAAGTTGGCCTACCTGCCCTCGATATCGCTTACTCCGCAAGGTACCATCCGGAGTGTCGAGGGGAGCAGTGCCACCAAGAGCTACGATCTGGCTGCCTCGGCCGACTGGGAGATCGACATCTTTGGCCGCATAACCAACGCCAAGCGCGAGGCCAAAGCGGTGCTGGAGCAGAGCGAGGCCTATCGCCAGGCGGTACAGACCCAGTTGGTCGCCACCATTGCCAACAGCTACTACACCTTGCTGATGCTCGACAAGCAACTCGAGATAAGTCGCTCGACGGCCGAGATATGGGCCGAGAATCTGCGGGTGATGAAGGCCTTGAAAGAGGCCGGCCAGACTACCGAGATGGCCGTTGCTCAAATCGAGGCCAGCAAGCTCTCGGTCGATGCTTCGTTGCTTTCGTTGCAACAACAGATTATCGAGATGGAAAACTCCATTTCGACCCTGTTGGGCGATGTGCCCCGCCAAATCGAACGCTCCACGCTCGATACCCAGTCGTTCCCCGACACCCTGTCGGTAGGGGTGCCCCTGCAATTGTTGCAACGGCGTCCCGATGTGCGCCAAAGCGAGGCTGCCTTGGCGGCTGCCTGCTACGTGACCAACCAGGCCTATGCGGCGTTCTATCCCTCGATTACCCTCAGCGGTTCGGCCGGCTGGACCAATGCGGCCGGAGCCGTCATTACCAATCCCGGCCAATGGCTTTTCTCGGCCGTGGGCTCACTGGTACAACCGCTCTTCAACCGGGGACAGAACGTGGCCAACCTCAAGGTGGCCAAGGCTCAGCAGGAGGAGGCTTTGCTATCCTTCCGCCAGTCGTTGCTCGATGCCGGTACCGAGGTGAACAACGCCTTGCTGCAATGGCAGACGGCCCGTCAGCGTCTGGTACTGGACCAGCAGCAGATTGCCGCTTTGCAGTCGGCCGTGCGCAGCTCCGAACTTCTGATGCTGCATAGCTCGCAGAACTATCTCGAGGTACTTACCGCGCGGCAGACTCTGCTCGAGGCCGAACTCTCGGCTGTCTCCGACCGCTTCGACGAGATACAGGGAGTCATCAACCTCTATCACGCATTGGGCGGCGGTTATTGATACTCCTTATAATTGAAATAACAAAGGGCGAGGGCGACCGGCTTCACAGTCGGCCGCCCTCTATGTGTAGGGGTTACTTATGATGAAAAATTGACTTTCTTTTTATCGGTCGTCAGTTCAGGTCTCTATCTGTTTCGATTGGCGTTGAACCACTTGCCAGATTTGGGAGAGCCGCAGCATAGGTCGGGACTTGAGAAGCCATCGGTAGTCCGAGGCCAGGATGGCGAGCAGAATGAGAATAGCGGCAATGACGACAAAACCGTAAACCTCTTTCAGACTCACCAGAAGAATCTGCCGCTCGAATTCGCCATAAAGGGCTGTGAACGACTGGGCCATCGGGTGCATCGCATCGATTTCTCCACTCAGACTGGCTGTGTTTTCCAGACTTACGTATTTGAACAACCGCGAGAGAATCGCCGAGTTGAGCGGGGCTCCGAAACTGGTGCGGATAAACCCAATCACACACATGGCCTCGAAGTAATAAACAAAGGTGACACACCCTGCCAGGGCGTAGGTGAGCGATGTATATACCAGGCTCACCCCAGCCCCCTTGAATACCAGCGGCAGGTAGAGCATATACTTTTCGGTCGAGGCATCGATAAGGAAATAGAGCATCGTTTGGTAGAGCAGGAACGAGAAGAAGCCCGTCAACACGATGTTTTTCACCCGCCATTTCCATCGGTTCACCGCCAGATAAAAGATACCGGTGCCTGTGGCAATCCCGATGAGTACTCCCCAGTTCAGGTCGGCGTTGTGCTGGGCATCGAATCCCAGTATCGCGCTGGTGAAGATATTCTGGGTCGAGGTGGCGGTAGCCGACATCAGGGTCATGCACCCGAATAGGATAAAGATAAACAGCATATTGTGCTGCGAGAAGGTCCCCAGGCTGATGTAGGGGTGGCGTATCGTGGCCGCCCGCTGGATACACATGACCAGCAGCACTACGGCAAAGAGTATGGCTATCCGTATGGGTTCGCCGTCGAGCCAGTCGTAGTAGTCGCCATAGACACAGATAAAGACGATGCAAAGCAGCCACAGGCTCCACAAGATGCAACCCAGGTAGTCGATGCCCTTGAACGGGATGTAGGGACCTTGGCGATAGTTGCGTCGCATCCCGAAATAGACCAGGGCAAAAACCACGATAAAGGTGCCTATCGTGATGCGGTGCATGGCTTGCCAGTCGAAGGCGTAGAGGCTGTATCCCGTGACGATGTTGACCAGTTGCACGCTCCCCAGCACAAAGGTGAAGAGGAAGGGAAAGAAGACGGCAAAGTCGCGTTTGGGAGTAATCTTGAGTTGTACGTTGCTCCAGCAAACAAAGGTCCCCACAATCTTGAAGAAGCCGCTGATGAACGAGAGCAGCACGACCAGCGGTAGAAAGTCGGTGACCATGCACAGATAGTCGCTCACGACAAAGACTCCGGCCGAGAAAAGAAGCAGGTCGCGGGGTTGGAACCTGAACAGAATCCTGAATAACAGGGGGAAGGCGATGGTCAATCCCGTCATCGAGGCATAGCCGGCCATCATGATATCTTCGGTAATCCACGACAGGCTCCCCGACATCTCCGAAACGGCCGACATATAGACGCCTCCCGAAAACATATAGACGATGATGATGAAGAGTATCAGCGGGAAACGCAGGGGCAGAGGTATGAAATCTTTCCATACCTGGATGCGCCGGGCCGATGCAACCTCTTCGGGCGATGGTACTTGTGCGGGCATGGCGTCAATAGTTTACTTCGCACTCTACGTTCATGTCAGAGCGCAGCCGGTTGATGTTCTCACGGCTGTTCTCATCGGTAAAGATAATCTTGATGGGGATGCGCTGCTCTACCTTCACAAAGTTGCCGGCCGAGTTGTCCTGGGGGATAATCGAGTACTGTGCCCCGGTTGCGCTCGACAGGGTGGAAACCTTACCCAGGTAGGTAATTCCGGGCACGGCATCGACCTTGATGCT
Organism: Barnesiella sp. An55; assembly: GCF_002161555.1. Classification (GTDB taxonomy): domain Bacteria; phylum Bacteroidota; class Bacteroidia; order Bacteroidales; family Barnesiellaceae; genus Barnesiella; species Barnesiella merdipullorum. The sequence continues at coordinate 189,351 of NZ_NFHZ01000004.1, forward strand.
CACCGGCAGCCCTTCGGCAATGTGGCAGGTCTGGGTCTCCTTGTAGTTGGCGATAATCCACACGTGCTCATAATCGACCAGCGAGAGCAGGGTTTGTCCGGCCTGAATGAGTTGCCCTTCCTGAATGGCCTTTCGCGAGGTTACTCCGTCGCACGGAGCTACGATTACGGTATAGGATAGGTTCAACTCGGCCAAATTCTGGGCTGCCTTGGCCACTTCGATGTTGGTCTGGTTCTGTTCCAGTCGCTGGGTCTGTTCGTCTTTCACCAGCGAGGTGCTTCGTTTCTGTCGCACCAGCATGTCGTATTTGGCTCGAGTAGCCTCATAGTCGGCCTTGGCATTATCGTATTGCTGGCGGGTCACCGCCTTTTGGGCATATAGCTGGTCATATCGGTTGAAGTCGGTTTCGGCTTGTTTCAGTCGAATGTGCAGCTCCTCGATGTTGGCATCCGATACGGTCAGGTTGTTGGCCGTGGTCGAGATGACCGTCTCCATGGCGGTGTTCTCCATGAGTGCCTTTTGGTAGTTGGCCTTGGCCTGCACCACCTTGAGCTTGTATTCCGAACTCTCGATGACGACGAGCGTGTCGCCTTTGTGCACGAACTGGAAGTCATCGAAGCATACCTTCTCGATGAAACCCTGCACCCTCGAGTTGATGGGGATGATATTTCGTCGTATTTGGGCATTGTCGGTATATTCGACCCTCCCGAGGTGGATAAACCGGGAGCATACCCAGCCCAGCCCGCCGAGGATGATGGCTATCACGATAGTGTTGCGTACTATCTTTCTGGTTCTCTTGTTCATAGTCAATTATTCATTTATGGTGTGAATGACCCCTGTGGCATACAGAAGCCGGTAATAGTTGTAGATGATGTTTATCTGGGCGTTTACATATTGCACCTCGGCCGAGAGCCGCAGGTTGTCGGCATCGACCAGATCGGTTACCAGTACCAGGTCGTTGGCATAGCGGTTGGCGATGACCTCGTAGTTTTGGGTAGCAAGTTGCCGGCTTTTCTCCTGGGTCTTGAGCTGTTCGAACGAATCGAGGTAGCGGGTGTAGGCTTCACGCACTCCCAAGGTTACCCGTTCTTCGGCCGAGTGGAGCTCAAATCGGGCTTGCCCGATCGATACTCCCAGCCGCGATACCTCTTTAGGAGTTTTGTAGAGGTTGCCCAGGTTGAACTTTAGCCCTACACCCACATACCACACGTTGATGTTGTTGTTGAGCACGGGTATCTCGTAGGTGATGGGACCGTTGAGATTGTCGCCGGCGATGAGGCTTATCTTGGGCATGTATCCCGATTGGGCTGCTTGTCGTTTGCGGGTGAGCAGATCGATGGTGAGGCGGTTCTTGTTCAGGAGTGGAGCACACTGGAACGCCTGCTCTTGAAAATCATTTTCCGATGCTTGGGGTATGGAACCATGCAGCAGGGTCGTATCGGGGAGAATCTCGGTTTGGGGAGGCAGGTCGAGCATGGTCACGATCTTGTCGTTGTAGATGGCAATCGAGCTCACCAGCTCGGTGCGTTTGTACAGGAGGTTCTGGTACTGTACCTCATACCGGGTGATGTCGTTGTCGAGAGCCACCCCGGCAGCCTCGCGGGCCCGCATGTCGTGTATCACTTGCAGAGTCTGTTCGATGTTGCGGTCATACACAGTGAGCAGGTTGCGATATTTGTAGAGGTCGAGGTAGTAGTCGGTGAGCAGAAAATAGACCTCCTGCCGATGTGCGGCGAGGTCCCACTCGGAAATCTTTTGCTGTGTTTCGAGCGCTTTCACCTGGTGATGGATGGCTCCGCCGGCAAAAATGACTTGCGAAGCTTCGATAGAGAAACTGTTGCCGAAGTGTGGCGATGCGAAGGTCTGCCCGTTGGTAAAGTCGCGATCCGAGACCCATGCATTACCGTTGTAGGTCGCCGAAGCCGAGAAGTCGATGGTGGGGAGGTAGGCATTCTTGGCTACCGATATATCCTTGTCGGCTCCTGTTACGGCCGATTCGAATATCTTGATGCTCTTGCTCTGCTTGTCGGCCAGCGTAAAGAGTTCGTCGAGGCTCATGATCTGTCCCGGGGCCTCACCCCACAGGGTCATGGCACAGGTGAGGAGCGAGCCTGTAAAGAGAAGTTTGTTGATATATTTCATGTTATTGATTTGTAATATAAATAATTTATAATAGCAACGAATTAAATAAAAAAAATATTATTTGCATGGAGTTGCCCCGTACTCTCGCTCATGTAGAAACAAAAGTGCTCTCGAGGGTAGAGGGCCTTGTCATGTGTCCCTTTTTTCCATCTCGGTTAGTCTTCTCGCCAGCAAAAGTATTGTCGTGGAGCGAAGGCACATTCTCGTCTTTCGCCTGGGAGGTCGGGTAGGGTAGTCCGTCTTACAGACGATTGGCTCGTTGGGAGATACGGTCGATGACATCGAAAAACACCTCCACCTTTTCGGCCGGTATTCCTTCGAGCAGTTCGTTTGAGAGCCGCTTCTCGATAGCCTGGTATTGGGTTACCACCTCGGCCCCTTTTTCGGTAATGCTGAGCAGGTTTTCACGTCGGTCGTCGGGGTTGACCGTGCGTTTGGCCAGTCCTTTTTCCTCGAGGGCGTCGATCATGCGCATCACTACCGATTTGTTCTTGCCGGTAGCGATGGCAATGTTTTGTAATATCTGGTCGGTTTTGGCCTTGATCATATTCAAGAGAATAAACTCCTCGACCGTCAGTTTTATCTCGGCTTCGGCGGCATACCGTTGTTTCATGAGGCGGTGCAACTTGTTACGTAACTTGCCTACGGTTGTTCCCAACAGTTCGTTTGTCATGAGGTCTCTGTTTTTTCAGGCACAAAGGTAATACTATATTTTAAATTAGTTGCTATTGGCTACTAAATTTAATAATAAACGTACTCTCCTTTGATTGGGTACAGGGAGGGGTAATGCTATAATGAATTGTAAAGTATTGCCATATATGAAGTTAAATAGGTAGGGTAGTATGGGATAGTGTTTTCTGCCAGGTGTAGTTGACCCTCTTGCCTGTGGCGTTTTGAAAAGCCAAGCGCCTGCCCGGGGATAATTCCCAGGACAGGCGCTCTTGTTTTTGTGAGGGATAGACAGGATTTATTTGCCTACATCCATCAGCCATTTACCATCTCTCTTGACCATGGCTTGAGTACCTTCTTTTTCGGTTCCGTCTTCAAATACTTGTTTGTATTTGACCTCAGCGGTAGTTCCGTCTTCCGAAATCTCTTCCGAGATGATTTCAAAGCTTTTGATAGCACCTTGTTGTTCGGCGCTCTTTTCGGCTTTGTCTTGCAGTAAGGTAATCCATCTCTCTCTCACTTGTTGTTGCTGTTCGGGGGTGAGGCCCTCTTTGAAGGCAATACCATCGACTACCTCTTCGAAGTTTTTGTCGTTCATGGCATCCATGTAGTGTTTGAGAGCACTGCCCGGCGAGTTGTTTGAACACGAAGCAATCAACAGGCTCACGATAGCCATCAGGCTCAGATACAGAATCTTTTTCATAACTCTTTTTTTTAAGGTGAATAAATAGTGATTAGAATATATAAATTAAGTGTAATTTCTTGTTGAGGCTAATGTCGTTTGGCATGAGATAATCGCCGGTGAATCCCGGGAAGTTGATGTAGGTGAGCCTACCCTCCGAGAGGTCGATGCCCTCTTTGAGATATACATGATTCACCAGTTCGGTGCAATACATCTTTGTCGTATCGTTCAGGTCATATTCATGGTCAAACAGGATGTGGGCCCGATACAGGTCGAAAGCCCTTTGGGCGGCATGGCAAGCCTTCACGGAATCGATCTCCATGCGCATCACGGCCCCGCTTGAAGCCCGGTTGCTGGAGAAGAAACGCTCTACGGGGTCGAGCTTTACCCGGTCCACGTCACCTTCGTAGTCGGGCTCATCGGGCACGGCATGAACCACATACCATTTTCCATCAAGCTGTTTGAGAATACCGGTGTGAGAATAGGCGCCTTCTTTATCGGCCGACAGCACAACTTGGCTGGTGAGGCCTGTACCTTTTCGAAATACAATATCTCCTTCACGAAACAGATCTGCAGGCAAATCGAGCGGTTTTTCTGTCTCATGGTTTGTGCAACCGGATAGCATTAAAATTCCAAGCAATGCACTTATGATCCCCTTTATCAATATCGAGTGTGTCATTCGGTGGACAAATATAGGTAAAAAAATGAGAAATAGAATTAAAAAGTCTCTTTTTTTTCTATCATCTTTTGGTGGCAAGTCGTTGCTCGAGGTTGAACTCTCGGCTGTCTCCGACCGCTTCGACGAGATACAGGGTGTCATCAACCTCTATCACGTATTGGGCGGCGGTTATTGATATACACATGCTCACTTGTCTGAATGACAAAGTGCGAGGGCGACCGGCTTCACAGTCGGCCGCCCTCTATGTGTGTAGTTGACCCTCTTGTCTGTGGCGTTTTGAAAAGCCGAGCGCCTGCCCGGGGAATTCATACCCGCCGGACAGGCGCTCCTGTTTTTGTGTGGGATAGGCAGGATTTATAGACCTACATCTATCAGCCATTTGCCATCTTTCTTGACCATGGTTTGAGTGCCCTCATCTTCAGTTCCGTCTTCAAATACTTGTTTGTATTCGACTTCAGCGGTAGTTCCGTCTTCCGAAATCTCTTCCGAGATGATTTCAATGCTTTTGATAGCGCCATGTTGGTCGGTGATTTCTTCGATTGCGCTTTCCATTGAGTCAAACAAACTCTTTTTTATTGGCTCTGGTAGTTCGGAGGGGTTGCCATCTTTGATGGCATAACCATTGAATGCCTCTTCGAAGTTTTTGTTGAACATGGCTTCCATGTAGTGTTTGAGTGCACTGCCCGGCGAGTCGTTCGAACACGAAGCAATCAACAGGCTCACGATAGCCATCAGGCTCAGATACAGAATCTTTTTCATAACTTTTTTAAGGTGAATAAATAGTGATTAGAATATATAAATTAAGTGTAATTTCTTGTTGAGGCTAATGTCGTTGGGTATGAGATAATCGCCGGTGAATCCAGGGCAAGCTGTTTGAGAATACCGGTGTGAGAATAGGCGCCTTCTTTATCGGCCGACAGCACAACCTGGCTGGTGAGGACTGTACCTTTTCGAAATACAATATCTCTCCTTCACGAAACAGATCTGCAGGCAAATCGAGCGGTTTTTCTGTCTCATGGTTTGTGCAACCGGATAGCATTAAAATTCCAGGGAATGCACTTATAGTCCCCTTTATCAATATCGAGTGTGTCATTCGGTGGACAAATATAGGTAAAAAATGAGAAATAGAATTAAAGAATCTATTTTTTTATCGTCTTTTGGTGGCGGGTGAAATGTGAGTAGAGGTTGGGGGAAGCCGGGCCTGTGATTTGCAAAATTGTAACTTGTTCATTATCTTTGGTCATGACGAAACAGATACCATTATGTTTATACTCGAGGGGATAGGTTGGCTGATGATGACGGTGGTGGCATTTGCTGTTGTCGGGTGTCTGTTGGTTGCCTTTGTGGTATTCGGTCTATCATTCCTGGCTCTGCTTGGCAGTGCGATAGGTGCTGCGGGGTATTGGACAGGAGACCTGTTCAAACGGTTGGCCGCAAGGATTAAAAAGTGTCGGATGGTTTTGTAGAGAAGACTGGCCGTTTGGTGGGAGCACAGAAAGTGTGAATGAGTGAAAGTAATATTTGCATATTTGTAAAAAAATATTTGCTCATCAGATTTTTTTGCATATATTTGTCATCGCTGAAAAACATAATTAGGGGCATATAGAATTCAGTCAAAAAAATAAAATCAACAACATATATGGCAATTATAGATTTAGTAAGATGGGCACCGCAAGGTGACACGACGATTTATGCTTGGCGTTTCCCCGAGACGAACCTGAGTACATACACGCAACTCATTGTGCAGGAGTCGCAAGAAGCAATCTTGTTTTCAAAGGGCCAGATTGTAGGTAAATTCGGGCCGGGTAAACACACCCTCAATACCGAGAACCTGCCTATCCTGCGGTCGTTGTATGGATTGCCTTTTGGGGGCAAGAATCCGTTTACGGCCGAGGTATGGTTTGTCAACAAGATTCAGATCTACAATATCGACTGGGCCATCGACCGCATGACCATTCACGATGCCGACTACAACACCCAGTTGCCTCTCACGGCCAGCGGTCAGTACGGTTTGAAGATTGTCGATGCTGAGAAGTTCCTGATAAAGGCAGTGGGAACAAAGTCTCGTTTTACCGAAGATGACCTCACGTCGCAATTCAACGGCGAGTTCTCGACCAAAACTAAATCTACCATATTGCAATACATGCTCAAGCATCGTATCGGCTTCAAGCAGATATCGGCCTATCTTGATTCCATCTCGGAGTACCTGCGCAACGTGATGAATCCCTTCTGGGAGAATCTGGGACTGGAGCTGACCAAGTTCTATGTGAGCCTCATCGAGATTGACGATTCGACAGCAGACGGCCGTCGCGTGAAGGAGGCCATAGCCCAGCAAAGTTCCATGTCGATTACCGGTCATACCTGGCAACAGGAACAGATGTTCGACGTGGCCAACAATGCCATCGATGGCATGAGCAACGGCAATGGCGGTCTCTTGGGCGGTTTGATGGCCATCAACATGATGGGCGGCATGGGCGGCGGCAATGCCGCGGCCGGGATGATGCAACCCCAGTACAACCAGCCTACCTTTGGTGGTAACGGACAGATGCCCCCTCAGCCGGGAGCCGGGGTAGGAGGCGATGCCCAGCAGCAGGTGCGCATGGTCTATTGCTCCAACTGCTCGAAGAAGTTCCCCAGCAACATGAAGTTCTGCCCCCATTGTGGCGATCCCTATAACCCGTGTCCCAACTGTGGAACCGACAACGACATCAATGCCAAGCGTTGCATCAGTTGCGGTATTCCGCTCCAGCCCGAGACCCAGAAATGTCCTCATTGCAACGCACCGCTTGCCCCGGGCAGCTCCTTCTGTGGCAGTTGCGGCAAGCCGGTAATGAGCAGCGACGTGTGCAGCCGATGTGGTTCGCCATTGCCTCCGTCGGTCAAGTTCTGCCCCAAATGTGGAAATAGGAGGTCATAGAAAAGAATAGCTTTTTTTACTTAATTCTATACACATGAAAACAATTTTGTCATGGGTGGCTCTCCTGGCGGGAGAGGCGATTATCATTGCTGCGTTTTTTCTATGGCGGGGCAATGCACCCACCGATATCTTTACCTTGAACCTGGTAATGGCATCCATCCTGTACGGCGTGATGTTTGTCGATATGCTGGTGCCGTGGATCAACTGGAAGGACAAGGCCCAACGGCAAGTAGGGTCGATGGGAATCAGGTGGTTTATTACGGGCCTCTATGTGATTTTGGCACTCGCTGTCATGATTGTAGGCAATTGGAAAGTGAACCTGTCGTTTACCGTCCAGCTGATGCTGCACATTGGCCTGCTGTTCTTGTTGCTCCTGGGCTTTGTGGCGATGTTTCATGCTTCAGACAAAGTCGTGGAAATTCACAGTCAGGAGAGTTCGCACCGGCAAGGAGTCAATGATATGAAGCGAGCCATGATGCAGTTGAAAGACACCGCAATCGATTGCCCTCAATTAATGGCAATTTACGGGGACCGAATAAACAATCTGGAAGAGGGCCTGCGCTACTTGTCGCCCTCCAACAATCCCGAAGCCTCGGCTTTGGAAGATCAATTTGTAGAGGTGATAAACGATATAAACATTGCGGCACCTCAATTCTCGATGAATCAGGAAAAAATAGAAGCCGCCCTCCGCAGGGCCGAGCGCATTTATCAAAATCGTAAAGGGGTATATTCTAATTAAAAAACAAGTGTAGATATGAAAGGTAAAATTTTCTCAGATTCTGGTAATGTTTATCAGGACCAGGCCAAGATTTTATTCAATTACTATCAGCAAGCTGCTGAGAAGATCGTTCGAGAAGAGGAACGTATCGAGAAAGAAATCAAAGTTCTGGAAGAGAATAAACAGATGCTGGAGAAAGACATCGCGGGACTGTGGGTGTGGTTTCTCACCATTATTTTGTTCTTTGTCTATTTCATTAAAAAGAACGCTTTGCAAAAGAATATCGATGAAATCGATGCACGCATTGCCGAGTTCAAACGTCAGCACGAAAACATCTTCAGGGACTACAAGGTGTCGAAACTGGGCATCGCCTATGTGCCCGTGGCCGACCAAATCAAGTATGAAGACAAGAGCTTCATTGTCGATTATACCGGCAACGTAGCCGACTCGAAAATCACCCTGCAGATGTCGCGTCGCAACGACCTGCTCATCGACACCATCGGGCAGCTCGAGTCGCTCTCGAACGAAGCTCCTATCGTCGAGAAATCGGACGATGCCGAAACCATCGAAACCGACGAATACTCGACCTCGATACAAGAGCTCAACCAGTATGACTACCTGGGTGGACTGGAGCGTTCGTTGCGCACCATCTCTTATTGTATGGACGATCTCGATACGACCTCGGTATCGTTGCCTTTGGTCGCCGAGAACAGCGACTACCTCCATTTCTTGAACGACTATGCCACCCGCGAAATGCCCGAGGGGGCACCCGTCATATCGGTGTTCGACAAGAGCCGATATACCGGCAGCATCGAGAAGTTCCAGGAACTGAACCGCCTGAAAGATTCGCTCTCGACCAAGACCCAGCAGTTCGAAGATGTGCTTAAGTCGCTCATGGTCACCATGGCCAGTTCGGTACAAGCCATCTCGGCTCTGAAGGTAGCCTCGGTCGATAAGGTGGTGTTCGACTCCAACAAGATCCTGTTCAACATCCTGAAGTCGCCCTACAACCACTACTCGCCCGTGCTCGAGTATGAAGAGATAGAGCGCATCCGCAACGAGAAATTCGATTACAGCGAGGATGTGCAGAACTACGAACCCTTCAAGTTGCGCCAGAGCTCACGCGTGCGTTACAACCTGGTAACCGGCATGTGGACTTCGGAAGATGGCAACACCACCATGATGCCGTTTGGCGTGCACCAGATTTATGAAGAGATTGTGGCTCCCGTCGTACAGAACCTCATGAACGAGAACCGCATCGAGCGTCTGAAGATTTACAACCACATCAAGGACCAGAAGATAAGCTACCTGAACAAGTGGCACCAGGATACCGATGCCTTCTATCGGGCCAACCGGGCCGAGAGTGCCGACCTCATCAACCTCATGCAAGAGAGCTTGCGCGAGTATGTGGCCGCCTACAACACCCTCGTTTCGCTGCAACGTACCGAAGACAGCATGGTACAGTCGAATGGCGAACTCGACTCGACCGTAGTCGATGTGGTCGATAACTCGGCCGAAACCCTGGCTGCCTTTGAAATGCAGTCGCAGGAGTTCCAGAAAGCCCAGTCGAATTTCGAGGAATATATGGATCGCCTCAAAGACGATATCGACAGCAAGGCCGAGCGCTTTGGACACATCGAGTACTACGATGCCAAGTTGCGCGATGGCTATTCCAACGAGGTGGCTGTGGCTGCCAGCGAAATACACGACCTCGAAGACCGTCGCAAGTCGTTGGCCAGCGTGAATCCCCTGTTTGCCAAAAATTCGGAACTGCCGCCCAAACCCAGTGTCGAAGAGATCACCTTCGAGCACATCTCGCTCAACCTGCCGGCAATTGCCAAGAACGCTTTGGAAGAGTTGGACAAGATGTCGGCCGCACCCCAACCCGACGAGGAGCCGGAAGCCGAGTTTGACCCGATGACCGGCGAACCTCTGGCTCAGAAAGAAGAAACCTCCGATGCCGAAAATTCTGAAGCTCCTGCCGAGGACGATGACGAGCAAGAAAAATCCCCCTTCTTCGAGGTGGACGAGGAGGAAGATAACGCTTCGGACGAAGAGGAAGAAGATGAAGAGGACTCCGACGACGATGAGGATGAAGACGATTCCGACGATGACGAAGAGGAGGACGATGATGACTCCGATGATGAAGATGACGACTTCGACGAGGATGAGGAGGAAGACGATGACTCCGATGATGACGACGAAGACGAGGAAGATGACGAACCCGATTCGAAGAGCAATCGTTGAGAGATAGATTTCTATAAACGCAATAATAAAATTTAGAATTATGGCATATATAGATTGCGTGGTGGATACCCACCCGATGGCAAAAGAGATGCAATCGGTATCCACCCATATAAAGGGGACGACAGCTGCCGTAGTAGGTATGCGGGCAGCTGTGATTCAAGCCGAAGAGGAGGCTGCCGATCACGTGTGTGACAATGTGAACCGCGGTTTCTATACATTGATACATTCGCAGATATCGCAAAAGATAGCCAAGTTGCAAAGCGAGGTCGATTCGCACCTGATGAAGTTGAACCAGCTGCGCAAGCAACTGTTGTCGATCAAAGGCCGCATGGAACGCGACTACGGTATGATTTCGCAACGGTATATCAAGCTCTTCAACGGGTTGAACAAATCGTTGCAGCAGCGGGTCTATGAACTGGACAAACCCACCATCGAGTTCTCGGTCAAGGAGGTAAACACCTGCTTCAACCGCACGAAACTGTTGACGGCCACAGTGCCGGTTTCGCAGTGCGAGTCGTTGAGCATAAGCCAGAAGATATTGGCTTCGAACATGAAATATCGGGGCTTGCGAGTTATCGACTCGATGACGAAGTTCCTGGCTGACATGAATACCCAGAAGCAACTCACCGACCAGATTCTGCTGCCCGAGCAGACCGACGTGCCCGAGCAGCACCTGGTGATACCCGTTCTCATCAGCGAGTCGAATCTCGACAAGTATGGCAACAAGCGGGTCGATATATTCATTACCCAGGCCGGGTTGTCGCCCAAGTCGCAAGAGCGCATCAAGAATGCGGTCAACGAGGCTGCTCTCTCCTTTGAGTGGAAAGAGGGTGCCATCAACGATGAGGTGAAGAACGAGTTCAGTAAAATCCTGTCGGCATCCACCTCTTCGCAACGGGTGAAAGATATGGCTCATAGCCTGTTCGTGTCCCACAGTTTCCAAACCATTAAAATGCAGTAATTATGAGTTACAGCCGAAGTTTTACCAAGCGGATAGCCGTCCACTATTCGGGGCGAGTCAGTTACCCGGCATCACAAAACGGCGGAACTGTCTCATATAGCGGTACCGAATATGAGGATGTAACCGTAAATATCAAGGTCGATACCGACGCTTTCGATTCGAGTGTGCAGAATTGCAACTCCTCGGTCAATGTGCTCACCGGGGCTGTGGTTGCCACCGAAGGGGCCCAGGTAGTCTCGATTAGAAACAATGCGTTGAGGGTGGGACAGACGATTATCGATGGCTTTTTCAAGACGGTGCGGTCCGAAATCAGCCAGCAAATCATGGAGCTCACCAACAAGATAAATGCCACGTTGTTGCAACTCAACGAGATGGTCAAGCGCTGCAACGACAAGCAGCACCAGATGGAGGTAGATTACAACCGCATTTCCAAACGCTATCTGAAGATATTCGACGATCTCAACAACGAGTTGGAAAACCGAGTTTACGAGTTGGACAAACCGGCATTCCTCTTCAGAGAGACCTGCGACGAGAGTTCATACAGGGCCATTGGCAGCGATCTGGTAGGTACGGTGGCTGTGGCCGGTTCGGAAAACAGCCAGCTCGAGGCGCGCATCAGTGCATCGATAGCCAAGAAGCGGGCACTGGATACCATCCGAAAAGCCCACACCTTCCTCGAGAAGCAGAAACAGACCGACCATATTCTGCACGACCACATCCTGCACGAGAACCAGGAGGCGGTCTATTACATGCCGGTGTGCTTTGTCGAGAAGAATGACAGCAGAAACCAGATAGACCGGGAGATATACCAGTCGAATGTCTTGGGCCGCGTGGACGATAACGAGCTGATCGACTCCTTCCGGGGCGAAACGTGGAGCTCCATGTCGCCTCAGGAAGCCCAGCAGATCAAACTCTATTTCAACAACGAGCTTAGTGCTCATTATACCGCCGCTTCAAACGAGCATGATGATCGGGTGAGAGCGTGCATCTCTCGATTGTTCAATATTAATACCATTCAAGTAGTTTAGTTATGAAAGAGCTTAAAGAAATCAGATTCAACGAAACCGATATACAATTGCAAGACAATCTGGTGAGGGGGTCTATCCTGCCCGAGAAGATTGCCGAATTGAACCGCAATATCATATTCAAAGGTAACAATGTGGTCGAGGGTCCCGTATATGCCCATCGGCTCGAAATCCAGCAGGGCGACCTTGAGATTCAAGGTGCCGTGTTCGCTCAGAACGAGCTGTATGTCAACTCCGAAGCCAAAGGCTCCATCTCGTTCAAGAAGAGTGTGGGCTGTGCCAGTTCGGTCGTGTCGCGAGCCTCGAATTGCAAACTTATCTTCTACTCCGACATCAATGCCAAGTCGGTCACTCTCTACAACGCCTTTGTGGCCGGTAGCATCTATGCCGATGAGGTGGTGCTGCAGAATTGTGTAGTGATAGGCGGCGTGTTTGCTACCCAGGAGATCGATATGACCGACTCGGTGGTGGGCACCTTCAACACCCCTTCGATACGGGTAGCCGGTATTATCCATCTGCTGTTGCCCAGTGCCTTCTCAATCGAGAAGATGATTGTCGCTGCCGGTACCAAGATGTACAACCTGAGCCTGGCCGATTTGGGTTCGCTCTACAAAGGGTTGCCTCAGTCCGAGAACTCGGGTAAAATCGAGATGGATATCGAAACCGATGAGGTGACGAGTAAACTGGTGGGCGACGACATGCAGAAAACGTTGCGCAGCTACACGGTTGTGGGTAAAGTTTTGGCTGCCGACCTGCTCGATACCGACAAGTTCCAGAATCATTTCTTGCTCACGGCTGCCAGCCTCGGCTCGCAGTTGTTGAAGACCTACGATCTGGGTGTCGATAAGGATGGAAAAACCGCTTCGCTCACGGTCGAGAATATTCGCAATTTCTTTTTCGATATTTTGGCCGGGAAGATCGAAATCCAGGAGATGGATGGAAAATTCGATCTCTCTCAAATTACCAGAGAGGGGTAGTCTCTGTATTCGTGTAGAGCAGCTGGTCATGGCTACTCTGTTAAGATAATAGGTGAAATAGGATGAGCCTGTCTGTTCGTGTGGAACGGGCAGGCTCCTTTTTGTTAGGAGCATAGGTCGGGTGTGAAAACTTCGTTTTTCCGTTTGTCTCTGCACTCACCTTTCGCTATCTTTTCAGAAGACAGGATACGGCTCGGCATAACCAAACTTGAAAACTATGTTTTCTGTTTGTCTCTGCACTCGCCTTTCGCTATCTTTGTACAGGAAAGGAGAGATTCGTTATGAAGGCTTATACTTATGTAGAGCATGGTAGATTTGAACTGCGTGAGAAGCCACGGCCTCAACTCATCGACCCGCGCGATGCCATCGTGCGGGTAACCCTTGGCAGCATCTGCACCAGCGACCTGCACATCAAGCATGGCAGTGTGCCGCGGGCCGTGCCGGGAATCACCGTTGGCCACGAGATGGTAGGTGTTGTCGAAGAGGTGGGCGAGGGGGTTACGACTGTTGCTCCCGGCGACCGCGTGGTTGTGAATGTAGAGACTTTCTGTGGCAAGTGTTTCTTTTGTCAACAGGGTTACGTGAATAATTGTACCGACCAGCAGGGTGGTTGGGCCTTGGGTTGTCGTATCGATGGCGGGCAGGCCGAGTATGTGCGGGTGCCTTATGCCGATTGCGGTCTTACTCCTATCCCTACCGGGGTGAGCGACGAGCAGGCTCTCTTTGTAGGCGATATTCTGGCTACCGGTTTCTGGGCTACACGCATCTCCGAAGTATCGGCCGACGATACGGTGCTCATCATCGGGGCCGGGCCTACGGGTATCTGTACCTTGTTATGTGTGCTGTTGAAGCATCCCCGCCGGGTAATCGTGTGTGAAAAGTCGCCCGAGCGGCAGCGCTTCGTGCGCGAGCATTACCCGCAGGTGCTGGTGACTGGGCCCAACGAGTGTGCTCCTTTTGTGCAGGCACACAGCGACCATGGAGGCGCCGATGTGGTAGTCGAGGTCGCCGGTGGCGACGATACCTTCCGTTTGGCCTGGGAGTGCGCGCGACCCAACGCAATCGTCACCGTGGTGGCACTCTACGACAAACCTCAGGTGCTCCCGTTACCCGACATGTATGGCAAGAACCTCACCTTCAAGACCGGCGGAGTTGATGGCTGTGACTGTGCCGAGATATTGCTCCTTATTGCCGACGGGAAAATAGATACCACCCCACTCATTACTCACCGCTTTGCCTTGAGCGATATCGATGAGGCCTATCGTCTGTTCGAAAGTCGTCGCGATGGCGTTATCAAAGTAGCTATCGAGAATAGATAGTGATAGTCTGGAGAATATATCGATAGATGTCCCAGCCCTATTCCCTGTTTGGGGGGGCGACGGGTGTCAAATGCGACATATATAATAATGTGTAGCTCGGGATATCCTGGAGGCTGTTCGTCATTATGAACCCGGGAAGAGCAGGAGGGGGCGAAGTGTTATTTTTGTATGAGGCTTGATCGTTGAAGCATATTCTGTCATACCATTTTATTGTAAAGTTTTTTATTGAAAAATGAGACTGTGAGTCAAATGAAGAAGCAGAATAATATCTTTTTTTAGATTCTGTTGCAAAATTAGTAGCCGAAATAGCTTATTATTGTAATAATGTTATATCTTTGCATGGATTTCTAAAAAAATGGTGACAAGATGCAGTGGTTAAAAAAAGTCATCGATACTATACGAAATATAGGGGGGAGTGTATTACACATTGCCTCATGTGATGGTTGGTGCCGTAATCTGCAGCAGGCAGGATATGGTGCGAGCTTTGTTGTATATTGGTCGGTGGTTTCTATGCTTGTTGTTACCTGTTGAGAGTCGGTTGTTTTTCAAGATATTCTTGAACTTCACCGTAGATTCTCTTCGATGTGAAACATGCAAATTTGATGAATATAAACATTTTTGAAATTGGAAAATTTCGGGCGATTGTGTGTAAGGAGGCAAATCATGCCCCTATAATAAAAAAGGAAAGAGAAAGTAAATTAATTATACATTATTTTGCATATAAATGCAATATACATGAAAGTAGAGCGCTTTTATGAATATTTCGATATGCACTATTTTAAATTTTTATAACTTGCGAATATAATATAACTTAATAACAGTTGATATGAGAAAACTAATACTTGTAGTGTTTACATTTATTCTCCTTGCGGGGGTAAATGTCGGTAAAGCGCAGACCGCGTTGCCGTATTCGATTAATTTTGGCAATAGCCAGGAAGGCTGGACGGCGGTCGATAACAGTACCACGCCGGGTACCACCTGGGGATATAATGCCCGATGGGCCTATATTGGAGGTACCTATTATGGCAGTGTCATGATGATGATGGATTATGCGTCGGAGTGTAACGACTATTATGTGTCGCCCGGGTTTACGCTCGAAGCTGGTAAGGTATACACGATTGAGAGCAATGCCTGTATGGAATTTAACGGGAACGGCAGCAACCTTTCTATCGGTTATGCGAGCTCGGCCAGCGATATGAGCACGTTCGTAAAATTGAGCGATATTACCCTCGATGGTACTTCGCAGTATCCCGCAGCCCAAAAAACTCCGTTCGAGGCACCTTCGAGCGGAACTTTCTATTTTGCATTTCACAACACGAGCCCGCGGTACAACAGCTCATGTTTCCTTTTTGAGTTCAAATTGTATGAGGGCGATGACTCGGGCGAGACTCCCGAAGAGGTTGTCGTAGAAGTGCCTTACAGCATCGACTTTACAAATAATTCTGAAAATTGGACATCGGCCGACAACAACGATGACGGCCAGACTTGGACTCCATCGAGCGGCTTCGGCGTTATGCTCGGTATGGGATCGCACGATGACGATTTTTTCTCGCCGCAGGTAACTCTCGAGGGTGGTGTAGCTTATAAGATTACAACCAATATTGCGATAGACAATGCTCCCAAGGATTACGATGTCGTTACCCTTACTCAAGGTACCGATAAGGCTCAAATGCAGCCCATCAAACAGCTTGACTTTGACGTGAAAGGAGAAAACATAGAGGAAATTATCTTTACCCCGACATCGAGTGGCAACTACTATTTCTCGTTCCATAACACATCGACTACGGGTGGAAATACTCTGATGATACAATCGTTTGCCATAGATAAATATGTAGAGGTGATGCCCGAGGAGAACGAAATTTATTCGACCCGGTTTGACGAGAGCGAGCCTCTTAATGGCTGGACTGTCATCGATAGCAACACCGATGGTGTGAAATGGGCCATGGAAGAAGGTTATGCCGGTCCTGCATATAATGGCAACATGGCCATAGGCGAAGCCAACGACTGGCTCATCACGCCGGCCTTGAATATAGTTGCCGGCAACGACTACGTGATTCGTTACACCCTCTCGCAAGCCGGTGCATTCGATGCCGACGAGGTTGTTATCAAATGGGGTACTACTCCTACGGCCGCAGGCATGACCAACAGTCTTACGACCGAAAGCATCAATTTGGGCAGCGGGTCGGTAGACAAAGTGATTCGTTTGACTTGCAGCCAGTCGGGCAATGTGTATATAGGTTTCAACCTGACAACGGCCAATCCCAACGGCATCATTTCGTTGGATAAGATTTCGGTATCGCAAACCTCGAAAGCCAAGCCCCAACCGGTAGACGGTTTGAGAGTTTCTTCCAATCATAAAGAGCAAACGGTAACCTTGAACTGGACCAACCCCGCGTTCGATGTCACCGAAGCTCCTATTATCGAAACTCTCGACATCACGATTTATGAAAACGGTGTTAAGGTGGCTACCTTGGAAGACCGCGCTGTCGGTGAAAAAGATACCTACACCTATTCTCCTGCCAAATTTGGCGGTATGGCTCTGTATCGTGTCGTAGCTTCGATTAACGACATAGAATCGTTGCCTGTCGAAGCAAGCATCAACCTCGACGATATCAATGGCGAGGCAATTCTGTTGCAGGATATACCTTTGGATACGGCCGACGATTTTGCAAAATGGGTTATCGAAAATAAGGACGGCGGTGGCACGTGGAACTATTCGGCCTCGGCTATCACCATTCCTACGACCAGCTCGGGCGACCACAACGACTGGGCCATTACTCCGGGTGTACAACTCGAGCCGGGCAAGCGTTATGTCGTTAAATTCGATGTAGCTACAAGTGAAGCGTTTGCAGGCAACCTCCAAGTATGGTTGGGCGATGCTCAAACCGCTGATAACATGGATACCGAGCTTCTGTCGCTCAACAACATTTACTACAACGGGTTCGTAAGCACGAGCACGCCGCAGTTCAGTGTAGAGACCGCCGGTACCTATTATATAGGTTTCCAAGCCGGTAATATAGAAAACGGTATGCGTGTGAGAAATGTAAACGTATGCTACATTCAAGAGTATCAAGAGGCACCGGTGATGGAGCTTCCCTATTTCGAGAATTTCGACAAAAATACCGAAATACCCACCGGTTGGAGAATGGAACGCAGCAGCGATGAGCTTGGTTTCTATGTGCGCAATGTCTCTCAAGCTGCTACGATTTATATGAACGCCTATTCGCGGCCCAATGCCTTGATGGTTAAGGGCAATGCTCCCGAGGCACGGGAAGAGGTGGCCTATACGCCCAAGTTCTCGTTCGAACCGGGTAATGTCTACACGGTTAGCTTCCAGTTCAATATGTTCCAGTTGAGCGGGAAAGCCAATAATTCTATTGCCATTTACAAAGCTACGGATCAAAATCAAGAGAGCATCGTGGGCGAGCCCGTCCTCGAGGTGAATAGTCAGACCGGCATGACCAGTTGGGAAGAAAAGAGCTTCGACCTTACCGTCGATGAGGCTGCCGAGTATTGCTTCGTAATCAAAGTCACGAGCGATGGTGCCAGCAATGTCGATATTAAGATTGACGATTTTGCCGTAGACCAAATCGTTGAGATTGAACCTGTGAAGCCGGCAGCTGTCATGAATGCAAGGGCTATGGTTATCAGCTCCAATCAAAGCATAATCTTCAGCTGGAATCACCCCCTTGTCGATGTCGACGGCGAAACGATACAAAAGGGTTCTGTCATAAAGACTCAAATTTATGACGGCACCGAACTCATTGCCGAGCCTACGGTGGTCATGCCCGACGCAAGTACGGTCGATTCCGAAACGGGTATCCCCATGTCGTTTACCTATACTTATGCCGACATTGATAAATTCACAGGCCAAAAGATTTATAAATTTGTGCCTTGCATCGATACCGAGGCCGGCCCTGCCACGACTGCCGTGGTTTCGCTCAGCAGCTTCACCTTCGGCTACCTGAAAGAACAAATCCAAATCTTCGACTTTGCCGAGGGCGATAACGGCTGGACCGCTGTCGACAATGACAACGACAGCAAGACTTGGGCTGCCGAGGGTGGCCAGATGGTAACCACCGGCAAAGACGAGTGGCTCATCTCGCCCGAACTTACTTTGAAGCCGGGCAAATCGTACTATGTATTGTGCGAGTTTATGACCGATGTCGACCAATATGCCGATGTTACTTTCACCCGCGGTAACGGTTCGAGTGTGAAAGATCAGACCGAGGTAATTTACAGCTTCGACAATGTCATATTGAGCAACTATGCCTTGATGGAAGTCGGTGGTACTTTCCTCCCCGAGGACGAAAGCAACTATTTCGGTATCCATGTCGAGAGCGAAAACGGTTCGAAGGTTCAGGTGAAGAGCTTCAAGGTATACCGCCTGATGACCAAGGACGAGCCGGTAGAACTCCCCTATGAAGAGGATTTCGAAAACCGCACGGATGTCGACGATACGAATTTCACCAACAAGTGGGGTTGCCGCACCTCGAGCTCTGCTCTCTTCCGGGTAACTACCATGCCCGAAAATACCGTGGCTGCTCACTCGGGCGAATATGCTGTTGTCGCCAACGAGTACACTTTGGGTGCAAGAGACGAGCTTCTGTATACGCCTTATTTCTCGCTCGAAGCGGGTAAGACCTACGAAATCTCCTACTACTTGTATATGCCCGGCAATGGCGAGAACATCACCGGCGCCCAAGTAGAGGTGGCCTATACGCAAGAAGATAGCGGTATCGAGCTGCCGGTAATCCAAACCATTCTCGAGCCGGTAACCGAGTGGACCAAGTTCTCGGTGAAATACATTCCGGATTACACCATGGAGTACTGCCTCTATTTCAGGTTTGCTGCTGTTACGGCAAATGCCGGTATCATTGCTATCGACGATTTCAAAATCGAAGAGGCAGATGGCATGGGTATCGACGAACTTGTTGAAAACAGCAACATGTACTATGCTCAATCGACTGCCATGCTGTATGTTCCCGAAAATGTAGAAAGTGTTTCGGTATTCAACATGCAAGGCCAGTTGGTAATGAATGCCGACAATGCCGACGGCATGATTGCCTTGAACGGTCTCAATCGCGGTGCCTATATCGTGAAAGCTGTAACCGGCGAAGGCAATACTCTCACGCTGAAAGTGATTAAGAAATAAAACCCATCAACAATGGCACTGCTCCTGTCAAGGGGCAGTGCCTTATTTACTAATATAACTATGAAGAAAAACTTATTTAAAGGTTTCCTGTGGTCGGCCGCATTGCTTTTGGGTGGTGTGAATATGGCCGTCGCTCAGGAGTATAATCAGCGAATCGCCATGGAGGGTGTCGAGATGTATGGTATAGTGACCTTCTCGGCAGTCAATCAAATCGACGAGATGACTCCGGGTATGTACAAGTTCGGGTATGACCAACAGTTCAAACCCGACGATAACGGAGTCTTGTTCAGTCGGTATATTGCAGGTGGCGGTGTATATCACGAAGGTAAAATCTATTGCAACGTATACAACGACGAGGCCAACCTGTCTACCCAAAAACCGGTGTGGACCATTCTCGATGCCGAAACCTATGAGGTGCTTTACGAGAAAGAGCTGCCCGATAATGGCGTATGTACCACCAAATCACTTGCCTATGACATCACCAACGACAAAATCTATGGTATTGTTGTCGATTTTACCGATTCTCATTTGGTCGAAATCGATCCCGCGACCGGCGATATGACCCGGGTAGGCGACAACTTTGATCGCAATCTGCGCTTTAAAACTCTGGTCTCGACAAACAACGGTATGCTTTACAGTATCGTAATCGATTCGGGCGTATCGAGCCTCTATAAAATCAGGAAGACCGATGGCCTGGCCGTGAAGGTAAGAGACATTACCGCCAAGAACCTGCTCGGCCCGGATGACTATCTGTTTAATAGCGGAACCGAACAGGCCATGTTCCTCAACCGCTCTACGGGCAAGGCCTATTGGATACTCGAAAGCAACAGCTACACGCTGGACAGCGAGTATTCGCCCATCTTCGAGGTGAACCTCACGAATGCCGAGGCTACCATGGTCTCTTATTTGAGTCGTTGCTATCAAGTGAGCGGCGCTTGGTTCAAAGAACCCAACAACGGAGCACCGGGCATTATCTCTGATTTTGAATATGTAACCCCCGAAGAGGGGTCGGCAAGCGGCTCTATTCAATTCCGGTTGCCCGAGAACGATTATAGAGGCAACCCCTTCACCGACTCCAACTTGAAGATAAAGGTTGTCGAGGGCGACAAGGTGCTTGTCGACGCTACGGCTCAAGCCGGCACATTATTCAAGAGCGAGGAGCTTGCCTTGCTGAACGACAATCACACCGTATCGATTACCTTGTCGAACGAAAAGGGATCAGGGCCTACTATTCAACGGACATTCTATGCCGGCTATGACCTGCCTGCTGCTCCTACCAACGTAAAACTCTCTTATGAGGGCCTCACGACCACGCTTACCTGGGAAGCTCCTACCACAGGCGTGAACGGTGCTATTATCGACAAAGACAACATTCGTTACAGAGTAATTAAACAAACCGGTTACTACCAGGGTACCAATAGCGTGGTAGCCGAGAATCTTAAAGAGTGCACCTTTACCGAGACGCACCCCGCCGACATGAATTATTACAGATATTTCGTAGTCTCGACCTATGAGGGCGAAGACGGTGGCTATTCATTCTCCGAAGATCTTGTGCTCGGCTTGCCTCTCAATCCTCCTTATGGCGGACTGTTCTCCGAACCGAACGATATGTTTAGCTACTATACGCTGATCGATTCGAACGGTGACGGCTACTGCTGGAATTTCGATAAGAGCATCGGCGCTGCCATGTATATCTATAACGAAACGCAGGCTGCCGATGACTGGCTGATTGCTCCTCCCATCAATTATAAGAAGGGAGTAAACTATACCTTGCTGTTCAAAGCCTATTCGTCGATGGCCGAATATCCCGAGTCGATGGAGATAACATTCGGCAAAGGCCGCACTCCCGAAGAGCAGACCAAGCAGCTGCTCGATATTCCCGAGGTACCCAGTGTCGGCGAAGATAATCCGGTAACCGAATATAAAATACCTATCACGGTCGACGAAGATGGCGTTTACTACTATGCGTTCCACGTGACCTCCGAGAAATTCCATGAGTACCTCCGCGTATTCGATATTCGTCTCGATGCACCGTCGGGTATCGAAACCGTGAAGGGCGAAGACAGCAAGCTCGTGATTACGACAGGAAAGAACAGCGTGAGAGTGGACAATCCCGATGGGCGGGCCGTTGCAATTTACAGCGCCGGCGGTATGCTTGTCGACTCGTTTACCGAGACGGTTTATGAGCGTTCGCTTTATCCCGGTATCTATATAGTCAAGAGCAATGACTCGGTTCAAAAGATTATTGTTCGGTAAGTCTTAATTGCAGATCAACATGAAGAAACTATTTATAGCGACGCTGCTCGCTATAATGTCACTGTCGGTATGGGGACAATCCAAATTGTCCCCATACACGCGACATTATGTCGAGCGTATCCAGAAGGAGAAATTGGCCGAGAGCCGGAAACAGGGCAATGCTCTGCTCCAGAAGAAAATCAACACGCGGGGCCAACTGGTCATCCCGGCCTTCATCTACCTGAACGAAGGGTATACCCCCGACATACTCACCCCCTGCGGGGTCGAGGTGCGCTCGGTCATCGGCCAGATACTCACGGCCGATATTCCCTTCGAGGCCCTGGACCAGGTAGCCGCTCTCGAGGGAGTGAAATATGTCGAGATGGGAACGCCCGTCAAGCCGAGACTCAACGAGGCCCGCAAGGATGCCCTCGTCGACGACGTACAAACCGGCGTATCGCTTCCCCAGGAATACCGGGGCAGTGGGGTAGTAGTGGGTGTTGTCGACAACGGCTTCGACTACACGCACCCCAACTTCTACTCCCGCGACAAGAGCGAGTTGCGCATCAAGCGGGTGTGGGATCAGAACGCCTCGGGCACGGCTCCCGAAGGGTTCGGCTATGGCTGTGAATATACCACTGCCGAAGACATTCTTGCCAAGGGCTGCGACATTACCGAGTCGACACATGGTACCCACGTGACAGGTATCGCTGCCGGAGCCGACAGTACCGACGGGAAGGGCCTCTATGGCGTCGCTCCCGATGCCGAGATTGTGTTGGTATCGCTTAATACGACCGAGTTGTACAACGGCGATAATACCTCTGTGCTCGATGGCGTAAAATATATTTTCGACTATGCCGAGTCGGAGGGCAAACCCTGTGTTGTCAATTTGAGCTTGGGCTCCTATTTGGGCCCGCGCGACGGTTCCTCCACTTTCGACCAGCTGGCCGACGAGCTGCAGGGCAGCGGCCGCCTGCTGGTAGGCTCGAGCGGCAATAGCGGCGGTTCGAAATACCACGCCAGCAAAACCTTCGAAGGAAACAAGGTCGACACGCTGGCCACCTTCTTCGACTTCAACTATACCTACGGACAGTATGGAACCGTCGAGGTCTGGTGCGATCCCGGCATGGAGGTGACCTTCGTGCCCATTACCTACGATCCCGCCGAAAACAAGGTGAAGAAGGCCTACGAACCGGCCCGGTTCAACGCTACCCAGTGCGAAAACAAAACGTACAATTTCGATACCAATGTCGACGGCGTGTGGGGTAGTCTGTCGGTCGAGGGCGAAATTAATCCCATCAACGGGAAAACCCACCTCGTTCTCAGCCCCGACTTCTATTCCATCTCCAACTACGACCGCGGATTCTACATCATCTCTTCGAACCCGGGAACGATAAACCTGTGGACCGATGAGTACACCACTTTGCTCAGCAGCTTCGACCGTCCCGGGTTTGTCGATGGCAACGACCAGTCGTCCATGGACGAGCTGGGAGGTACCGGCAAACGCATCATCTCGGTAGGGGCCTACGTCACCCGCGACCACAGCACGCAATACGGCATACCCTATAAGTCGGGCGAAACGCAGGACGCAATCGCTTCGTTTTCGAGCCAGGGGCCCACACCCGATGGTCGCATGAAACCCGAGATTACGGCTCCGGGCTCTTACATTATCTCCTCGTTGTCGAGCTACTACACGGGTAGCAAAATCAAGTACAGCAGCGTTACATGGAACGACAAGAAATATGAGTTCGGCTATATGCAGGGTACCTCGATGGCCTCGCCCTTTGTGACAGGTGTAATGGCTACCTGGTTGCAGGCCTTCCCCGAAATGACTCCCGAGATAGCCCGTGAGATTTTGCAGAAAACCTCCCGTCAGGACGATTTTACCGGCACAATCGATGGTGGGTCCAATCTTTGGGGCTATGGTAAAATCGATGCTTATGCAGGTATCAAAGAGTGTATCCGTTACGAAAGCGGCATTGAGCCGAGTCTGGCCGACAACCGCTCGCATCTGGTAGTCAACGATGGCAACTGTGTGCGGGTGCTCTTCGGTTATGACGACAGTCAGGTAGCCTTGCAACTGTATAACCTGCAAGGCGCCTGTGTCGCTACCCGTGCCATCGGCAAGGTTGCTGCCGGCGAAGAGCTTGCACTCCCCCTCGACCAGGCTGCTGCCGGGATATACCTGCTGCAACTCTCGGGCGACAACACCCCCTCAATAGTCAAAAAGATTATCGTTCAATAAATAAGAAAACAAACAATGTTAAAGCAATTTTTACTGGCCACGGCAGTGGCTGCCGCAGCTTCGGTTTGCGCGCAAGAAACTACGACAATCCCCACGCTAAGTGAAATGGCTGGCGATTTCATCGTTTTAAATTCACAATCCTATAATGGCGTGAAAAGCCTCGCGTCGATGAAGCCGTTCACCATCGAGCCGGCTGACAACGACTCGATTACACTCAGCGGATTTTATATGAGAAACTGCCTCGATTTCAAAGCCGAGTATAGCGAGACGACCGGCAAGATAAGTATCCCCGCCGGGACCCCTGTGTTCGATTACTGTGGATCCTATTTGATTTATCTCTATCCCTGGAATACCGAGGACGAAGAGGTAATCATGCGCCCCATCGAATACAAATATATCGGCAACAACGTTTGGGAGTGTAATTCCGATTTGATGCTCGTGGCCATACAAGGAGAAGAAATGCAAATGTCCGTTTTCTCCAGCGGCTCGCGCATTGCTCGTTGCAATGGGACTACCAACAATACCTCATATGTAGGAACAGCCGATGAACAGGACGAGTATATCGAATCACGTCCTTCCTACGTCACCATCTCGGGCAATAACATCGATATTTACAACATTTTGCAGGCCGACCAGTATGGCTATGGCGTGCACCTGAGCGGAACCATCGATCGCACAGCCGGTAAAGTGTGGTTTGGCTATACTCTCACCGGGCAGGCCAATGATGGGAATTACCGTATCCTCACTGGCTGCGAGTATGACGAAGATACCAATATGCCCACCAAAGTAGCCTATTCCGGAACCAATAACTATGGCAAGGTGCGTGCCTCGATCGACCTCGAAAAAGGCGAAATCGCCATCGACCCCATGGCTATTTGGGTAGCCGAATATAGCGAGAGCGGCATCATGGTCGATGAGAATCAGTTCTACGAGTTTGTCAAAACGGTAAACGTGACTTACGACGTCTCCAAGACCGACATCTCGGCTATCGAGGCTCCCTCCATGACTAATGTCGAAAAAGAGGTTTCGCACATCGACTACTATGCCATCGATGGTCGCAAACTTGCCGAGCCGCAAGAGGGAAGCCTCGTCATCAAAGTCACCGTCTATACCGACGGCACTCGCAAAGCCGACAAGATTGTTTACTTGAGAAACCGATAATACATCGTTTTTTCCCGGATATGGCAGCGGGGCACCCAAGATTGGGTGCCCCGCTCTGTTGTTATGCCATACTGTTATGCCAAAAGGCTTATGGTTCATTCTTCAACTCCAGCAACTTTACAACCAGCGGCACGTAGTAGCGCAGCACCTCGTCGGGGGTAGGGGTGTGGGCCCCGGGAAAGTGGAAGGCGTGGGTGTAGTGCTCGAGGAAGAGGGGCTCGTAGTGGGCCAGGGTGTCGCTCTCGCCGAAGATGCCCCAAATGCGGTCGCGGGTCGCAAGGGTGCAATAGTCCCACTGGTGCTGTTGCAGGCTGGCGAATTCGTCGATGAGGGGTTGGTCAATGACAAAGTGCTGGCGGTCGTCGGCCCGGGGGGCCTTGTATTCGTGGGGCCCGAGGCGCGGGGTGAGGAAGCGGGTCATCTCGAAATGGGGATTGCCCAGCAGGGCCGGGAGTACCAGGCGAGAGGCTGCTATCTGGGCCAGGAAGGCGCCATTGCTGTTGCCTACGATGACCGCAGGATGTTCCTGCCGGCACACCTGCTCGATGAGGACGAGCGCTTCACGAGGATGTAGCGGCAGATCGGGCGATATGACTTGTGCTCGTCCTGCGAGTCCTTGTGTCAAGGCTTGGGCGGTGGCATAGGTACCCGAGGCGAAGAACCCGTGTAGAAAGAGAACCTTTTGCATAGTCGATGATGGTAAAAGTTGGTAGTTTCAGCAGCCGCTACCGTCGAGGTTGCAAGCCGCACCGTCGGCCGTGGGGCGTGAGTGCAGGCCGGCCTCTTCGGCGACAAGTGTCACCGTGCCGTCGTCGAGTACAAAGCAGGGAATACCTATGGCTCCCACACGTTTGGCTCCGTCGAAAGCGGGGTGGGTGTCGCGAAGCCGCAGAAAGGCTTTGAGGTTTTTCACGTGTTGCCCGATGTCGATGATTTCGTAGCGGCTGTCGCCTTTGACCTGAGCCTCGACAAAGGTACAGTCGGGGCAGGTGCTCATGCCATATATCTTTATCATAATGGTCTGTTTCGATTGGTTACAAAGACAAAGGTAATAAATAGACCAGATATGCCGGTGCGGCTGAACCGTAAAAATGAGGCTGTGCGAATGAATGGGTGGCTTGAAGTCGGGGCAAGCGGTGATTACTTGAGCAAAGCGTTATATACCGACTCCGACTCGTTGGGCAAGATTTTCCTGAACTGGTCGAGCATGCGTTCGTGCGACTCTTGCGGAGTGCAGTGGGGGTGACAGGCCTCCCGGCCGAAGAGCGACTCGGGGGTGGAGAGCAGAGCCCAGCCCCACCCATATTCCCGCCCGTGGCGGTCGTGGGGATAGATGAAATCTTCGATTACCAGGTAACTGCCCATCTCGAGGCGGGTGAGGTAGGCATCGAACCGGCTGCGCATCTTGGGCCCCGTGAAACCGCATGCCGCACGCAACTCACGGGTGATGAGGCTCCCTTCGCTCTTCAGGGTAGCGAGAATACTGTCGGCTATGCTCCCCTCCTCGAGCCGGGGATAGACACTGCGCCGATAATTACAGAAGTGGGGCCACCACTCGCGACTGATAAATGCTACCTTGCCGTCGAAAAATTTGCCATAGGCACAACCACTTTCTTGCAGAATAGCGCTTTTCCACGACCAAAGCGGCCACTCCCATCCGCCATCGGGTAGCTGGGTATATTGGCAATCTTCATCGACCATCTCCTCGGCCGACCACCCTTCGACTCCCATATGCAGCAGGGGCAGGAAGCCCACCTGATTGATGTAGTCGATGAGCTCGGAACAAGAGTGCAGAATCTGTTTTTCCATTTTTTAGAACCTTAGCCAATACTCCTTGGTAACCATGCCTGGGACAATAGCTACCGTGCTGTTGTCGAGTGCTAAACCGGGGGAAATATCTCCCCCGGTTTCACGCTCGTTGTACCATATGCAAAAATAAGAAAAGGAGAGCGCCGAGGCAAACAAAAATAAAATTTTCAGGGGTGACTCGGCTAAACGGCATTCCACTTTCGCCCCTGGGTCGTTTAGTACCCGATAGAGGTCAGCCACTCGGCAATCATCGAGTGACAGTTGGCCGTCTGCGAAGAGCGAATCCAGAGGCTGGAGGAGAAGAATTTCCCATTGGGGATGAGGCGTTGGGCATCGGCCTCCACCCCGCTTATTCCGCTGCTGGCGCTCGATACAATCAGTCCTATGCGTTTGCCCGCCATCTGAGGCCCGTAGTTGAACAGGAAGGTTTGCAACGGGGCTGCCATATTGCTCCACCAGAGCGGAGCCCCCACGATAATCGTGTCGTACTCCTCGAGATTCACCTCCACCGGGTCGATAGCCGGGTAGGAAGAGGCATCGTTGGGATTTTCGCGGATGGCTGCAATGAGGTCACTGCCTATGGCATAGTTGTTGGCCGCATAGTCGATACCTTTTTCGGCCGGTTCTACCCGTATGACATCGGCCTCGATTTGCGATTGCAGGTCGGTCACGATTGTGTGCGTGTGGTTGGTAAAGCTGTAATAGACAATCAAGGTGCGTCGTGATGGAGCGGAAGGGGTGTCGCCCTCATCGTCGTCGCTGTCGTCGGTAGTGCCGTTGCTGTCGTTGCCGGTATTTGCCGTTTGTGAATTGTTTGCAGCAGGCTCTTCACCCTTGCAGGCCGAGGTGCTACAGGTCAGCGAAGCTAATAGAAAATAAAAAAGAACTCTTTTCATAGGTCGAATTATTGGGGTGTGATACATAACGATTCGGGACAGATAGCCCAATGGATATTAAGTCTCGAATTTCAATTACAAAAATAGGGGAGAATGGAGCGAAAGAGTTTATTCAGAAGCCCAATTAGTTTTGCTTATCGGCTCATTCTGAAGAACGCATGGCGCCTGTGGCAGACAACAAAAGTCGGTAGATTCTTCAAAGAATCTACCGACTCACTGGGAAACAGTAATGGTTACATGTAAATGTTTAGATAGCAAATTTGTAGGAGCGAGACCCGATGCGGATGATATAGACCCCGTTGTCGGGCAGGACGAAATGGCTCTCCTGGGTTGATTTCACCAGCGTCCCGTTGAGAGAGTAAACGTAAACCGTTTCGCCTTGGGGCAGAGCCGATATGGAGACTTCGTGGTGCGACACCGATATCGCGATTGGCTCATTTCCCCTTTCGACCGACTCGATGTGAGTCGCAAGGTTATCGACAAAGACCACATTCAGTTCGGCACTGTGAATTAGCTTGTCGAGTGTAAGTTGTGTACCGTCGGCCTCGACCGATAATGGTTGGCCATCCAGCGTGATGGAGTGTATTTCATACCCTTCGTCGGGCATAATTGACAACTCGACGGGATCGATATCGGTTACATTTATCGCGAATGAACCGTTGGGCAGGATTACCGACAGCCAGCAAGGCTCGGGCTCGACAACCGTCAATCGGCATACGGCCGATATATCGCTGTCGCTGGCCGATGTACATGTGATATTGCACGACCCTAAGCCCACGGTCGATACAACCCCGTTGTTTACGGTAGCCACGTTGGGGTTGTCGGTTGACCAGGTGACCTCGTGATTCGAAGCCGTGCTCGGGAGTACAGTAGCGGTCAGGGTAAATTTCTCTCCGAGAGTCAAAGTCTTTTCCGAATCCGACAGTTCGATAGATTCAACAGGATTGGGGTCGAAGACAAAGACCGAGCAATAATCAGACCACCCGCTGCCATCTCGTGAATAGACCCAGATTTGGGTTTCTCCGGCACTGCGAGCTGTCACCAGTCCGTTGCTGCTCACCGAAGCAATGTTGCTTTCGTCGCTTTCCCACCTCAGACTACGGTTCGTCGCATTGGTCGGATAGACAGCCGCCGATAGTTGATAGGTTTCGCCAATCTCCAAGGTCAAGTGCGATGACGATATTTGTACCGATGTGACATAAATTACCGAGGCCTTGACGGTAATCTCGTAGTAGAAATTCATGGTGCGGTAGAACCCGTCGATCCAGTAGGAGCAGCGATAGTTCAACCGGGCATCGGTAGAGGGCGATACACCGTAGATGGTCGCCTGTGTGTTTGTTTGCGAGGTAATCGATATCTCCGAACTCGATGTGGACCAGGTGGCCGAGACGCTTGATGCCTTATTCAAGGTGCGGATGTAGGTATCGGCCAGTCTTATGGTGGTAGAGGTCCCTTGAGTCAATGTATATCGGCCGTCCAGTATTTGAGCATTAGCAGTTTCGGTTACGGTAAAAAGGATAATTGCAGCGATGCATAATATTCTATAGAAGCGTTTCATGTGAGTAACTGTTTTTAGGCTTATTCGTTTCTTTTCGGTTGTTTGTTTTTACATGAATAAAGAGCGATAAAGCTATGTGAATCTATCTTTGGACAACAAAAAAATTTGTTTTACCGTGTTGATGATGTAGAATTTCTTCGGCTGAGTTATGTGTAGTGTTTAGATTTATTTATATGAATAATCAAAGAGAAACGGATAAGTTTTAGTCTTTGTGGTAAATAGTAAATTTATGAGATAAATTTATAAAGAATATTCTAAAATTGAGTGTATGGCAAGTGTAAAAGTCAAATTTCGGGCCTCTACTGTAGAGGGAAAACAAGGGACAATATTTTATCAAGTGATTCATAATAGGGTTGTCCGACAAATAAAAACGGGATATCGAGTTTATAGAAAAGAGTGGAGTGTAAGTTCTGATGAGGTGATATTACCACAATATGATGATGAAAGAAGAAATTATTTAATTAAGATAAAGTGTAATATAGAGTATGATATATCTAAGCTACAACAAATCATAGCTTCGTTGAATCATCAAGGTAAATCGTATAGTTCGGCTGAAGTAATATCATCTTTTAAATTATTAACTTCACAAAATTCTTTTTTTGGATTTATGGAGGAGGTTATAAATGAATTGAAAAAGTTAGGAAGGATAAGAACATCAGAAACCTATACTGCGGCATTAAATAGTTTTCGTCGTTTTAGAGACGGTGAAGATTTGTCATTGGATAAGTTAGAGCCTAATATGATATTATCATATGAAGCATATTTAAAAGCAATAGGTGTTAGTTCAAATAGTTCATCATTCTATATGCGTAATTTGAGGGCTGTTTATAATCGTGCAGTAGAGAGGGGAATTATTCAGCAGCAGTATCCATTTAAGTATGTATATACAGGAGTAGGTAAGACAGAGAAAAGAGCTGTCTCAGTAGAGGTAATTAAAAGAATTAATGAGATGGATCTATCGATTAGTCAACACTTGGATTATGCAAGAGATATGTTTATGTTTTCATTTTATACACGAGGTATGTCGTTGGTTGATATGGCATATCTAAGGAAAAAAGATCTTGTAAACGGCCTCCTTTCTTATCGGCGACGTAAGACTGGTCAACATCTGTTTATCAAATGGGAGAAACCTATGCAAGACATTGTAGATAAGTATAAATTTGAAACAGAATCTTCGGTCTATTTATTACCTATTATTAAGCCGTCAAGAGGGAATGATAGGAAACAATATATTTATGCAGGGCATAATATAAATCGTAATTTGAAGATTATAGGAGAAAAATTAGGATTAATGGCATCTTTGACAATGTATGTTGCGAGACATTCTTGGGCAAGTATAGCCAAAAGTAAAAATATACCGCTATCAATTATAAGTGAAGGTATGGGCCATAATTCAGAAACTACTACACGTATTTACTTAGCTTCATTGGATCATATGATAATAGATAAGGCTAATATGTTAGTAATTAAATCTATACAAAATAGTGAAGTGATTGGAGAATGAAATAAAATTCTCTTTATAAGAGAAAATCATTACAACTGCAAATATAAAAAAAATATTATAAATGAGTCGAAACCGAACAAAAAAAATCGTCAAGTAAATTTTTTACTATACAGAATTTTAAAAAGGCTGCATAGATAGACATCAATAACGTGCTATTTTTCTAATAATTTCTTTATATCATACTCTCTTATAAAGAGTAGTTGATTAAAATGGGACTTTGATAACTGTATAGTTAAATCTTATCTTATGCCAGGAAATTGTTGTAAATCCACTCAGGAAAGATGTATGCTTGAGGAATGATTAATGCAAAATCAAGAATAATAAGAATTAAAATAATTATGCCTATGAAAAACTAATAGAATCTGATTCAATTATTAAAATCACAGTTGGAAATTTTATTTATAGCGTACCAGGTGCAATAATAAATCCCAAAGGTATGGGTAAAATACAATGAATAAAATACGAATAATAATAGCAATAGGAGTCATATGCTTGATAACGAGCTGTGCAACCTCCTACAAATTAGATAGGACTATTTGGTACAATACATCTCTTGTAGAGAAAGATGGGACAAAAGCAATAATGACAACAAGTTTATATTTCTTTCCATCTGGTACTATTGATGTGTATAATTCGGTGCGAATGGATACTTTAATGATTGTTGAGCCATTTAAATATGCAACGGGTATATATTCTGTTTCTGGAAACCCAAAGAGCGAAGCAAAGATAAAAATTGAGGCGGTAACAATAGATAACAAGAATATCATTTATAATGGAGCTTATCATAAGTCGGACGCGATGTATTTAGTGTCTTCTGATTCTATAACGAAGGTTTATGGAAAATTGAAGGGTGTCTCTTTGCCGTAACTATAAATTAATGAATGTACATTATGAAAAATAGAATTATAACAATTATGATAGCATTATGCCTATTAGGTAGTTTTAATGCTCAAGCTGGATTTTGGAAAAGTCTTGCAAATGGTCTTAAAGATTTGGCGGGTGCCGCAGGTAGTGCTGTATTGTATGAATCTTGTGTTGCAAGTGGATATACTGAGGAGCAGTCTCGAGAGATGATTAATAATACATATACTGCATTGGGCTTGAATACGGATAATGCAGATTTGGGTATCTCCTATGTGGAGGCTGATAATAAATATGAACGACAAAATTTGGTGAAGGATATTGCTTTTGATGTGGTTTCGGAGTCGTCGAATAATCCTTCTCTAGTAGAAAAGTTTAGGATAATGACCGATGCTCAGCTTACGTATCTAGGGGATATGAAAGAGGCAACTTCTGAGGAGGAAAAATCGGAAATATTTGATAATAGAACAAGGGCTTATGCAGACATGTTTTACGATACATATCAAGAAGCTAAAAAACGAAAAGCAGCATATTTGTCAGAAAAATTACGTATTAAAGAGCAATTGTTAAAACAAGGTTATACAGATAGTAATTTGGCATTAGAAGTAGCTGGTAATATTCTTGCTGTTCAGAAATCTGATATCCCAGAACAAGAGAAAACGGCAATATTGAAGTCTTATGGGTTTAATGAGGATGTTGATGAACTCCAAAAGATATCAACAGAGGTCATAGCAATGGATGATGCTGCATTGGCACAAGTGCAGGAAGAAGAAAGATGTGACTCTATTTTACGAGAAAAAGAGGAACAAGAAAAGCTGGAGCGAGAAAAACAAGCTCAATTATTAGAGAAGAAAGATGCGATAAAAAGTATTTCTAATCTTGTTGTACCTGTATTCGCTTTTGATCAAACAGATTTAACTGAATCTCAGAAAAAAGTATTAATTAATGTTGCTCAGATTCTCAATAAATATGATGATCTAACATTGAAAGTTGTTGGGCATACTTGTAAGATTGGATACAAGAGCATTAATTTAAAGAAAGGCATGAAAAGAGCTGAAAGTGTTAAGGCATATATGGTAGAGTGTGGTATTCCCGCAAATCGTATATTTGTTGATAGCAAAGGAGAAGCTGATCCAAAATCCAATGTTAACTCTGAAAATAGAAGGGTTGAATTGTTTATAAGTGAGAATTAGTATAATAAAAGCCTAAAGTTGTAGATAAATATTATGAAAAGAATATTGATTATGATATTAGCTGCATTAGGTGTATTAGTATCTAGTGCACAAGAAAAAATAAAGGTTTCAGATGGATTATATATCGTTAGTTATGGTAATGTTGCCGTTATAGAGGATGATGTTAATCAACGTTCAATAAGCATTACTATCTCTCAAGATGGTATAGACAAATCTAGGCGAGAGAAAATGTATAAAGTGGTGTGTGGTAAGTGGACAAAAAGAGTAGTTAAAGACGGGTTGAAAGCGGCTATTGCAGCCGGAATTGCGGCGTCTGCAAGTTCGGTAGGAACATCTCTGATCGCTTCAGGAGTGGCTACGCTGGCATCATATATATATGATGATGTGTGTGAGTACTATGGATCTAATCTATAATAAAAACTATATTGTAAGTAATAAATGTTGCGAACCAGATGCACAAAAAAGTTCCAAGGGTATGGACAAATTATTATGAAACGAGTATTTACTATTTTGTTAATGGTATTATGGGGATTGTCATTGAGCCTTTATGCAGAAAAGCTCGCAGTAAAGAAAGATGGAAAACAGATTGGTTATATTGAATACTCTTATTCTGAAGGGGATTACATTCAGAAAGAAGGTTGGGGGCAGGAAGTTAAAGTGTCATTATATAATGATACGGAGGAAAGTGTTTCAGTTACTATATATTTAAAAGGCGCTAATGACTGCTCTCCTAAATTTGAGGACCTGAAACCGTATGGTACTGCTAATGTCTCTTTTTGGACTGAAGAACAATATAGAGGTATAGCAATAACAAATGTTTATGTGAAATAGATATTTTTTCTTCGGTCAGTAATATAGACAGAGGGAGAGGAACCGCTGCAGGTTCTTCTCCCTCTGTCGTTTTTCCCGGGGGAATAGTGGATGTTTGTGGGTAGATTGAGGCCGGGACCCATTTCAGTCGGTGATTCTCAGACGTCAAACTCGTTTTATTGCTCTATTTGCGAAACCTCATCGACGGCGTAGAGCAGTAGGGTGTAGGCATCCATCATCTCTTCGAGACAACTGTATTCGTGCACGCTATGGTCGTTGTGCTGCCCGGCAAATATACCCATACCGCCTTTCAGCGAGCGGGTCGTGAACATGGCGGCAGTGGTGCCTCCTCGCTCGGCTACGAAGTTGACCTCCTGTCCAGCTCGGGCGGCGGCTCGTGCTATGACGTTGTGCGAGGCAGGGTGCATGGAATACTCTACGTTGTCATATTGAATACCGTCGAAGAGTACTTCGGTCTTGACGTAGGGGAAGTCTCGGTGTACTTTCGTCATCGACTCCTTTATGATGTGATCGAACAGTTCGCCTTCGCTCTTGTCGAAGTATCTGATGCGGCTCATGACCGTGTAGTTGACACCATTCGGGTCTTGATCGATTTGGTAGTGATGTATGTATCCGGCTTTTCCGTCGGTATGTTCGGGGCGGTATTTTATGGGAACATCGGCAATGAAGGTCGCGGCTGCGGCAAGAGCGTCGCCCATCTGCTGGGCTTTGGCTTCGGCCGGGTGAGCCGGATGGCCGATAAACTTCACGGTCAGTCCACGAGCCGTGAAATTCGAAGCCATTATCTGATTGCCGCCTGTGCCATCGACGTCGAAAAGGATATCGGGGTTGAACAGGGTCGTATCGATTTTCAGTTGTGCCATT
Organism: Barnesiella sp. An55; assembly: GCF_002161555.1. Taxonomy (GTDB): domain Bacteria; phylum Bacteroidota; class Bacteroidia; order Bacteroidales; family Barnesiellaceae; genus Barnesiella; species Barnesiella merdipullorum. The sequence goes on from NZ_NFHZ01000004.1 coordinate 223,999, forward strand.
CCGATATCTTCATTGGGACAAAATACAAACTGGATGTGTCCGTGCTTGACAGCCGGGTTCAGAACTGTCTTTAACAGCGACATGAGTATGGTGCAGCCGTTTTTGTCGTCGCCCCCGAGTAGCGAGCGGCCATCGGTGTGGATGAGTGTCTTCCCTACAAGTGCGGGCAGGTCCTTGCCATCGGGTTTATTGGGCGAGATTACACTGCCGTCGGCCAGCTTGATGTCATCCCCTTGATAGGTGATGACTTGCGGTTTTATGCCTTTACCCGGAGCCTCGGGCGAATAGTCGAGGTGGCAGGAGAAACCGAGAGTCGGGACCTCCTTGTCGATGTTTGACGGAACATCTACATAGACATAGTGCCACTCCGTCAAAGTCACATTAGCCCCCATAGCCTCGGCGTCGGCCTTGAGCAGACGGGCCATCTCTATCTGTCCTGGAGTGATAGGATAGGCGGTGTCGCCGGGTGCCGGAATCTCCGAACCGCTCTCGACGGCGACATACTTGAGAAACATCTCCAACATCTCTTGTTTTTGCACGGTAGGATATTTCAAAGCAGGAGCCAGATTGTCGAGGTCGATTGCCTGCGACTGTGCCTTGGCGATGCCCCCACCAACCAGCATCAGGAAGGCAGCGGCCGATAAAACAGTACGTCTCATGGTATAACTTTTTTTATGATAACAGTTGCGAATATAAAGAAAATAGATGTGAAAGTCAAGTGTTTATAAGTGCAAAGTAATCAATCTTGTTGGTAGCTGGATAATTTATTCCAGATTGAATGAGACGACTGGTGAATTTGTGAGTGTAAGAGACTCTGAGATATGGGAGATAAAGGCCGATGGAACGATGATACGCCATATGGGAATGTATGCATATATACCTATGATAATGGCGTATTGTTGACGCATGGTTAGAACACTCGGATCGGGAGCCAGTATTCCACTTACTGGATTCCGATTCGATTCTGTTTTGGATATGCTGCTATTCTTAAATGGATTTCTATATGGAGTAGAAAGATGGTTTGATTATGAAATTTACGTCATTTAATAAATCTGTGGTTAATAGAAATATAACTGTTAGAGTAAGAATATTATTCTATAGATAAGAGTTTTATATAATTAGTAATCTGAATATTTAGTTGATTTATATTTAGAATTTTAATTATTTGCTACTTTTGTATTCCGATGCAGTATGTGTACATCATTGATTATCAATAGCATAGCGCTCTAAAAGGTACAACCAGCAGGTTGGCAAGTGTCTGAGAATGTGTAAGTTAGTGATTTTTAGCACCATTCTCGGCATGTACCTCCATTTTGGAAAGTAAAAGTAAGTGTAATTTCTTGAATATCAAAATGTGCGGTACAAAAACTTGTGAAAAATGGCGTTTATTGATGAGAAAAGGTACAAAAATGGCTCTGAAAAGGAGGGGACATTATGATTATTTTGCGAAGTACTCAGTCTTCAACCAATAGGCATAAAATCGGGTCCTGAAACGAGATTTCACCGGCTTTATTATCCAATTATCATTCTTGATAAGGACTGACTTTGAACGGAATATTGAGGTTGTTGAAGAGATTTGATAGCGATGCATCACTTCGGTCGAACTGATGGCCTTTTCGCCGGCAATAAGAGCTTTGAAATAGTTCAATTGCTGTGTGGTCAGTGTTTCGGTGATTGTCACAAACAACAGCCTTATGTGGCAGCGGTCGCTATTTCTTAAGATTGTTTAAGTAGTAATAATTTGAACAGAAAAGGAAGTTTCATTTCTTTTATTGTTCAAATTATTGCTATATTTGCAGTATGGATAGACAATTAACTGAAATAGGAACTATTCCTGTAACGACTTCAATCATCGAATCGTTATACCCGGAACTTAAGTCTGCGAATAAAAAAGTGACCTGGCTTGAGAAGCAAGGATTTATCATCAGACTGAAGCGAGGACTTTATGTGATCAACCCCGAATATTCAGGAAAGACTCTATCGAGTGAGTTGATAGCCAATCATCTCTATACACCTTCGTATATTTCAATGTCTACTGCACTACGATATTATGGACTTATCCCCGAGGCTGTATATGTTCATCAATCAATGACGGTAAAGCATTCGCGTAGCTTTCAAACTCCTGTCGGCTGTTATGACTACAAACATATCTCAAAAATAGCATTTCCAATAGGAGTAAGGAGTATGTATAAGGATAATTATGCTTTTCTTATTGCATCACCGGAAAAGGCTTTGTGTGATTTGATTGCCAATTCCTCGCAGGTCAATCTTCGCTATATGAAAGATGTGGAAACATATCTTGAACAGGATATTCGTATCGATATGGATGAGTTCAATAAGATGGATAAAACCATATTCGAAGACTACATAAAAGTTGGCAAAAAGGCCGATTCAATTTCGACACTTTTAAAATTCTTAAGACGATGAAAAATGAAATATTCGACAATATGCTCTCCCGTTATGATTTAACAACAGAGCAACAGAAGAGAAACGCTATATTTGAAGTGAACCAACAAGTGATACTTGCTGGCTTGTATGCCGGAGGCTTTTTTGAGTCGGCGGCTTTCTATGGTGGAACTTGCTTGAGAATCTTTCATGGCTTACAGCGTTTCAGTGAGGATATGGATTTTTCATTGCTTACGCAAGATGATAAGTTCGATTTTACGAAATACTTTCCTGCTATCGTTGATGCTTTTACAATGGTAGGCCGTGAGGTTGAAATAAAGAAAAAAGACAAGAGGAATTTCGGAAAGGTCGAATCGGCATTTCTTAAAGATAATACCGATGTGTATGATGTGACTTTCCAAACAGAGAAATCTATAAAGATAAAGATAGAAGTAGATACTTGCCCACCGTTGAACTTCAAGACGGAACAGAAGCTATTGCTTCAGCCATATTCATTTATGACCCGTTGTTTTACACTTCCCGACTTGTTTGCAGGCAAGATGCACGCCTTAGTATATCGTGCGTGGAAGAACAGAGTAAAAGGTCGTGATTGGTACGACTTTGAATGGTATGTACGCCATAATATTCCACTTGATTTTGCTCATTTGGCAGAACGATGCAAGCAGTTCAACAATGAGAATATCACTCCAGAGTTATTCAAGGAGAAACTCATTGAGCGTCTCTCTTCAGCTGATATAAAACAAGTGAAAGAAGATGTATTGCCTTTCGTGCGCAATCCAAAAGAACTTGATATTTGGTCAAATGATTATTTCGTGCAGTTGGCCGGGATGGTAAGAATAGAATAATACAACATTAAGCTTTCTCCAAGAAATAACTACTAAAGTATTTATAGCTTTAGTAAGCCTGCACCTTTTCTTATTGGCGAAGTCAATCCAAGTAAGGTTATACTTATTCATAGTCTTATTATTTTGCAAAGAACTCAGTCTTCAACCAATAGGCATAAATCGGGTCTTGGAACGAGATTTCACCGGCCTTATTATCCAATATATCATTCTTGATAAGGGCAGCCTTTGAGCGGGATATTGAGGTCGTTGAAGAAATTTGATAGCGATGCATCACTTCAGTCGAACTAATGGCCTTTTCTCCAGCTATAAGAGCCTTGAGGTAGTTTAGTTGCTGTGTGGTCAGTGTTTCGGTAATTGTTACAAACAACAGACTTAACTGCTCCACCAATGCCGAGTGTGCCTCACGCACGATTTCAACTGTACATACATCCTTCGTCCTGAGCCATGACAGCTGTGCCAACTGCTGTGCGTAGTATGGATGGTTATCTACGAGCGTTACAATCAAAAGGCTTGCTTCATCGTCAATGTTCTTACCGGTATCAGCGAAACGACTTTTGAAAAATTCCACAAGGCAAGGCGTGTCAATCTTATTGAGAAACATCAGGTTGCCAAACTTGTAGAACGGTTTGGATGAGTCGCTAAACACTTCTATCATCATGTGGCGTTTGCTACCATAGAGACAATAAGCCACACTCTGGTGCAGTTGCCAATGTGAACGCAACTTTTTCTGGAAATAGTCTGGGTCTGTAAATTCCGCGATATTTTGGAACTCATCTACGCAAATCACGATTTTCAGCCCCTTCTTCCTGGCAATTTTTTCAGCAAGATCGAGCACTTCATCAGGATTGCGCTTTACCTCCTCCCAATCAAAGTCGATTGAAACCTCATTGGTGGGGTCTGTACCGATTGAAATTTTGGGAACAAGATGCGAAAAGAAACTCTTCGCACTCTCGATTGCCTCCTCCCATTTTGTGGAAGTGGCGGCAATGACCTTCTGGGCGAGCAGCGAATAAAAATGCTCCTCGCTACGTACATTGAACAGGTCGATATGACAGATTCGGAGGTTGCTGTCCTGCGCCATCGCTAATTTTGCAGCCTTGTTTACAAGTGAACTTTTACCCCAGCCACGAGGAGAGATAATAATGGCGTTGATTAACGATGTGAAATACTGGACCAAGTAAGTCGTTTCTTTTTCACGATCGCAAAAATCTTTTCCGATGGCTATTTTTCCATATCACTAGTGTCCGGAGAAAAATTCTCCGACAAGGGTTTAATTATTAAACATCAATAAGTTATAAGCATTAGAAAATTTTTCGATTAGAACATCAGTAACTTTGCGGTAGCCATCAA
>NZ_NFHZ01000040.1 GCF_002161555.1 Barnesiella sp. An55
CACAGTTGAGTGCCCACGACCACAGCGAGGGGTGGATTCCGTTACCGGCAAGCGGGGGCACGATAGGAGCCGGCTCTACCGACGAGCAGCCGGCCATGTATTATCTCACCGGCGACACCAAGCTGAGTTCCGACCTCGTCATTGCCGACGGAGCGGTGGTTACCCTGTGTCTGAATGGTTACCAGTTGACCGGCCTGGGCGACAACCCGGTTATCAGTGTCGATGCTTCCAAACTCACGGTGTGCGACTGTCAAGAGGGGAGCGAAGCTCCGGAGCACCAGCACCGGTATTATAAAAATGAGGGAGGACGGTTCGTGTTCGACGACGGATCGGACGAGTGGAACGCTCAGTATGAGGCAGCCGATACCATCGGCGTGATTGATGGCGGTGTAATTACCGGGGGCCTTACCCGTGGAGGTATCTTTGTCGATGGAGAAGGTGCTTGCTTTACACTCGAAAGCGGTGTGATAGCCGGTAATCGGTCTATATACAATAATTTAGGAGGCGGTATCGGTATCTGGGATAGTAGTGATGAGCCGGGTGAGATGGAAAGAACGGCTGTCATCAACGGTGGTCAAGTAGCCGGCAACACCTCGGTTTCGAGAGGCGGAGCTATATTTACCTATGAGGCTTTGACCCTGAACGGGGGCAAGATATGGGGCAACAGAGCCGACAAAGGAGGTGGTGTCTATATCTCGGGATCGAATGCACACTTCGTGATGAACGGTGGAGAAATATCGGGCAACATCGGAGAATCAGATGCCGGAGCGATTTGCGGAAATCTCGACTCCCAGTTCACGCTCAATGACGGTCTGATTATTGACAATGTTTGCGAGGGTTTCAACTCGGGTGGAGGAATTTACATACTTCAAGGAAGATCCCTCGTTATTAACGGTGGCCTCATTTCCGGTAATACCGGCGGTTATTTCGGAGCCGGCATTTCGGCTATCATGGTGGACACTATCTCCATCACAGGCGGTGTTATTATCAATAACTCGGCCGTGGACGACAAATATACTGACAAAGACATTTTTATCAACCGCCAAGAAGATTCCAGATTCTTATCTGTTGCGGGGGGATATATAGGCAGGTTTGAGGTCAACCAGGTATTTGGCCACTACAACGTCGTTGAAGGCGGCTTTTTCGTGGAACCGACGATTACAGACTACTTGACGGAGGGGTCCATAGCCATACCGGTGGGCGAAGGCGTGACCGGGTATCGCGAGGGCTTCCCCTATGGGGTGTACAAACGGAATACGAATGGGACGGATATTGCGCTGGACATTACACCCGGAAACCCGGCGTATGACCAAGCCCCGATAGAGGCTGGTATCGACTTCACGGTAGAAGGTATTCCCGACAGTTTCTCGGCTGTCTATGCCTACCGTACGGACACTATCGAGCCGTTCGCCTATGGCCTGCCTACCGATGTCGGGTCGTACCATATCCTGTCCACCCTGGTGGACAACCAGGGACAATGGTATGGGCAAACCCCGTTTGACATCACTATTGACAAGGGAGAATGGCCGGGCGAAAAGCTGGCTACCGGCATGATTGCCGCCGGCCATAGCGACTCCATTGCCCTGCCCGAAATTCCCGAAGGAGCCTACTTGGGTACACCCTCGGGCGACACCCGCATACTCGACGCCCACATAGCCGACGGCTACCTCTACTATACGGGTAG
>NZ_NFHZ01000041.1 GCF_002161555.1 Barnesiella sp. An55
TATATGAATGAAAAGAAGCGGTAGTCAAGAGGTGAAAACTTCTGTTTCGTCTCTCCGGCCTCTGGTGGAGGCTCTTCTCCAGAAAGGAGGTGTTCCAGCCGCACCTTCCGGTACGGCTACCTTGTTACGACTTAGCCCCAGTTACCGGTATTACCTTCGTACGCTCCTTGCGGTTGCATGCTTCAGGTACTCCCGGCTTCCATGGCTTGACGGGCGGTGTGTACAAGGCCCGGGAACGTATTCACCGCGCCATGGCTGATGCGCGATTACTAGCGAATCCAGCTTCATGGAGTCGAGTTGCAGACTCCAATCCGAACTGAGACAGGTTTTCGGGATTCGCGCGTCATTGCTGACTGGCTGCCTTCTGTACCTGCCATTGTAACACGTGTGTCGCCCCGGACGTAAGGGCCGTGCTGATTTGACGTCATCCCCACCTTCCTCGCGGCTTGCGCCGGCAGTCTCGACAGAGTCCTCGGCTTAACCCGTTAGTAACTGTCAATAGGGGTTGCGCTCGTTATGGCACTTAAGCCGACACCTCACGGCACGAGCTGACGACAACCATGCAGCACCTCGCAGGCGACCATTGCTGGCTACAGGCTTTCACCCGTATTCCCCCTGCGTTTGAGCCCGGGTAAGGTTCCTCGCGTATCATCGAATTAAACCACATGTTCCTCCGCTTGTGCGGGCCCCCGTCAATTCCTTTGAGTTTCACCGTTGCCGGCGTACTCCCCAGGTGGAATACTTAACGCTTTCGCTGTACCGCTTACATTATATCGCAAACAGTTAGTATTCATCGTTTACTGCGTGGACTACCAGGGTATCTAATCCTGTTCGATCCCCACGCTTTCGTGCTTCAGCGTCCGTTGCACCCTAGTAGGCTGCCTTCGCAATCGGGGTTCTGCGTGATATCTATGCATTTCACCGCTACACCACGCATTCCGCCTACCTCTTGTGCACGCTAGCTCAACAGTTTCAACGGCACCTCTCGGGTTAAGCCCGAGCATTTCACCGCTGACTTGCCGTGCCGCCTACGCACCCTTTAAACCCAATAAATCCGGATAACGCTCGCATCCTCCGTATTACCGCGGCTGCTGGCACGGAGTTAGCCGATGCTTTTTCTTCGGATACTTGCAAATCTCCACTCGTGAAGACCTTTACTCTCCGACAAAAGAAGTTTACAACCCGTAGGGCCGTCTTCCTTCACGCGACTTGGCTGGTTCAGTCTGCCGACCATTGACCAATATTCCTCACTGCTGCCTCCCGTAGGAGTTTGGACCGTGTCTCAGTTCCAATGTGGGGGACCTTCCTCTCAGAACCCCTATCCATCGTCGCTTTGGTGGGCCGTTACCCCGCCAACTGGCTAATGGACCGCATGCTCATCTGTAACCAAGATT
>NZ_NFHZ01000042.1 GCF_002161555.1 Barnesiella sp. An55
CATGTGAAGACCCACAGAAAAAGCATTTTTTGTGCCATATTTATAATAATCTTCACAAAGATATTAAAATCAATGCTTTACTGAGGTTTAATCCTGAATTTTGTCGACTAGGCCAAAATGTAGGATTAACTAAAAAAGAATGTATTGACGGCAGCTATTAATCAATCGGAATTGGCCATCCCCCATTGGTGAAACGAATCGAGTTTTGTCAATACTCCACTACGAAAATTGTAAATGCGATTGGTTATGTCTGGTTTCATCAGATACATGGAGCAATATACTCCATCCGGGGTGCAAAGGTACAAAAAATTAGGATTCCGACACCATATATATCAAAAAAAAAATTTGCCCCTATTACAATTTATAACTGCAATTGGCTATCTATATCAATCGATTAGACGATTCTTTCGCGTCCATTGCCCCAAACCCTATTTAATCGAAAGGCACCTCCCAATGCTCGCTTCGTGCAGCCTCAAAACAGAGGGCTATTTGCTCGCGGGTAACCTTGTCTTCCGAGAGTAGAGGCAACTCGTCCAACGCAAAATAGCCACTGCTCAGCGTCTCGGTATTGGGTCGAAAGGCTCCCTGTTTTACCCGGCAAAGGAAAAAGGCCTTACATACATTGTAAGCATACGGAGGTCGGTTGTGCAAATTGCGATCTTGCATTGCCAACAGACGCACAACTTCGACTTCGAGACCAGCCTCTTCAAGTACCTCTTTTTCTGTATTTGTTCTGAGGGTTTGATTCACATCGACCCACCCTCCCGGGAGCGACCAAGAGCCGTCTCGCTCCTCGACCAGCAAAATTTTTCCGTCTTTGAATATAGCCGCCCGGGTATCCAGTTTGGGAGTCTGGAAGCCGACCTCGCTACAAAACAGATGCCTCACCTGCTCATACGGAAGACCGGTGTGACGACTTGTAATCTCGGCCGAAATATCTCGTATTCGCTGGAATCGCTCCAAGTCAAACGGGTCTTTCGAGTAGGTCAATCCAGCTTGCGCAATAAATTGTAACTCCTTGGCCCAATCAAGCCAGTCAGGACTTTCACTTGCAGATGATTTCATATTTTCAATTTTTATCTATATACACTAGTGTCCGGAGAAAAATTCTCCGACAAGGGTTTAATTATTAAACATCAATAAGTTATAAGCATTAGAAAATTTTTCGATTAGAACATCAGTAACTTTGCGGTAGCCATCAAG
>NZ_NFHZ01000043.1 GCF_002161555.1 Barnesiella sp. An55
AAACCTCAGTAAAGCATTGATTTTAATATCTTTGTGAAGATTATTATAAATATGGCACAAAAAATGCTTTTTCTGTGGGTCTTCACATGTGGTCAAGAATGGACAAAGGAAGCAAGTACAGCAGTATAAATGTAGGGATTGTGGGCGTCAATTCCTGGGAAGGAAACGCCGTAATAAACAGCAGATTATCACAGATTACATAGAGGGCAAACAAACTCGGAAACAGCTCGCTGAGAAATATGGCGTATCTATTAGAACAATTGAGCGAGATTTAGAAGGAATGCGTTATGTACAGAAGGTATCGAAAGACAAGGAAGTTGTCATTCAAATGGATACTACTTACTGGGGACGCAATTTTGGACTAATGGTCATTAAGGATGCGTATAGGAACAAGATACTATGGCGCAAATACGTCAGATATGAAACGATAGCCGATTATGTAGAGGGCGTTTGTTGGCTTAGAGAACATCATTTTACGATATATGGTATAGTCATAGATGGCCTGCGAGGTTTGGCTGAAGCGCTGAGAATATATCCCATTCAGCATTGTCAATTCCATCAGATGATGACGATAAGACGTTATCTTACAGGTAATCCGGATATAGAAGCGTCCAAGGAATTACTGTCTCTAGTGAATAACATGACAAAAATGAATAAAGAGAGTTTTATTGAAGCTTTTGATCGATGGTATTTTACCTATAAAGAAGTCTTGAATGAAAGAGTCCACGACGGACGAATAAAAACACCTCCATATATGAGACCTAAACTTAGGTGTGCTTATTTCAGCATCAAAAGAAATATGAAGCGATTATGGACTTTCTATGACTATACGGACCGAATTATACCGAATACGAACAATGGATTGGAAAGCATTTTTGCCGATATAAAGTCAAAAGTAAGAGTCCATAGCGGACTTACCAAGGCTCATAGAATGAAACTTATTGACGAATATATATCAAGACATTATTGAGGATTATCCTGAATTTTGTCGACTAGGAAGTTTTTCAACTGGTTTCATCCTGAATTTTGTCGA
>NZ_NFHZ01000044.1 GCF_002161555.1 Barnesiella sp. An55
TTTACGATAAAATTATCAAAGCTCCTGTGTCTTGAATGTTCCACCTGTGCTATATTCTTAAGTTCGTCATTGACAGTCTCGATAATGGCCCGTTTTCTGAGTAGCAGTTTGTCTGAGAGTGACATCAAGGCTCCTTTCATATTGCTTTTCAACTTGGTTATAAGTTGTATGCCGTCCACGAACAGTCTCTCAAAAAGATTCCTGCCGATGTATCCCTTATCGCCGACAAGCTTTCCATAGATGAATTCCACAAAGGCTTTGTATTCAAGGGGTTTACGGTCATCCACATCACCCGGAGTAATCATAAAATTCAGGAGCTCTCCACGTTCGTTGCATATGAGATGTAACTTGAAGCCGAAGAACCAGCCCATGGAACATTTACCTCTTTGTGCTATTCCTTTGAACGTCTTATGGATATGGATTCTCTGGTTCCTGCATACCCGTAAAGGAGTGGAGTCAACGAAGCTGATACCTGTGCATTTGCCTAAAAGCACCTTCTTGATGAACAGGGCCAATGGGATGGCCACTTCTTTTTCCAATTCTACAAAACGGTTATAGGAGACGACTTTTGGAAAGAGATGGCGCATATGACGGCAGACCTTTTCCACATAGAAATGTTTCAGACAACGGTAGCCCGAGTCATGGAAAAGTATCATTATGAGCATGATTTCTGCCTTTGACATGGTTGAGGAACGGTGATATGAGCGTTTCATGACAGGTTTTAGCGTATATTTTGACATCATTGCATCAAAAAACTTGCAAAAATCATCTGCCATACAAAATAATTCTATAACTTTGCTTTCGGTGATCATAGCGATTATTGTTTGTAATTCTTTGTAATTCAGTACTATAAAGATACAACAATTTTCGCTAATCACCAAATTTACAAACACTTACAATTCGTCGAACTCACGTTA
>NZ_NFHZ01000045.1 GCF_002161555.1 Barnesiella sp. An55
TGACAGAAAAGGCACAAAAAAACAGGGCTGCCTTATTGCTCCTCTACAAAACTCTTCCGCCACTTGGAGGGCGAGCACCCCTCCTTTTCGGTAAAAATCCGGGAGAAATAACTCAGCGAAAGGAACCCCGACTCCTCGGATATGACTGCAATCGTCAGGTCGGGATGCTCCACCATCTGCTGCTTGGCATACTCGATGCGCAGCCCGACCGGCGAGGCGAAGGGCAACCTGTAGGCGGCGATGCCCGGTTCTCGATAAAGCAAAGTCCCGACCTCAAGAGCCGGGACTTGATTCTGTGCATTACGCAATTTCTGTTTCTCATGCTATCGCAGGCAACATGCCGCTACAACGACAGCACTTACCGCACGACCGCTTTCCGCACGGTATCGCCCACCTGCACGATATAGACTCCACCGGGCAGCGTGATGGTGCGGTCGGTTCCCCGATATACCGGGCGACCTTGCAGGTTATAGACGATAGCCGGGGCTGACGTACCCGCTATATGCAACTGGCCGGGGGTAGTGAAGATGCGGAGGTTATCCCCATCGACCGACTGGATACCGCTCACCTCGTTGCCGGTGAGCTGCACGAGAATGGCAAAGATACGGTAGTTCACCCCTTCGCCCACGGGGATGAGAAGCGTATATACCTCGCCCGGCTCGATGTCGTCGCTACCCGTATAGTAGAGGTAGCCGTCGGCTATGTGGGCGTCGAGTATGCGGGTGTCGCCCGAGGGTGTACCCAAGTAGGCTCCTTCGGGAATTTCGGGCAGGGCAATGGA
>NZ_NFHZ01000046.1 GCF_002161555.1 Barnesiella sp. An55
AAAGAGTATCAGAAAATAGGATTCCGCACCGAGGTTTATGTGCCGTTTGATGCTATCTTGAGGGAGAAGGGTACCTTGTTGCAAGTGCAATGGCTCGATTTGGTTTGTGGAAAAGAAGTCCAGGATATCGATTTCCCTGTCTTAAACACCGATATTTATGATGAGAATGAGAAGTTGATAGCTTCGGATTTTCCCAAGACTTATTTGTCGGCATTTGCGGCAGAGGTTGTTATTGTCCTCCCTGAGGATGTCTTGAAAGAACGTCCGTTCCTGGCACATGTCGATTTGCTCGATTTTCCCGGAGTGAGAAATCGGTTGGATAAGATTGAGGATGATATAGATTATAAAAACGACATGCCCGAAATGCTGCGACGTGGAAAGGTGGCATACCTCTTCAACAAATATGTACGCACCCGCAGGATTAGTTCTATCATGTTCTGTCATCATTATTATAGTCCTATGAAGGCTAATTTGGGGGCCCCGATTAACGACTGGATTGAAAAAACCGTGGGATTGACCCCCAAGATACGAACAAAGAACCTCAAGATATTGGACAATATTTCGCCTTTGTTTGTCATAGCGACCAAGTTTTACAAAGATTTATCCAAACGGGGCACCGAGTCGGCCGGGAAGTTGGCCAATCACTGGGAGCGCTTTACCAAGGTGCTGCCCGAGATTATTGGCTCTTCACAGTGGTTTGAGCAATGGCAG
>NZ_NFHZ01000047.1 GCF_002161555.1 Barnesiella sp. An55
CCGTGTCTCAGTTCCAATGTGGGGGACCTTCCTCTCAGAACCCCTATCCATCGTCGCTTTGGTGGGCCGTTACCCCGCCAACTGGCTAATGGACCGCATGCTCATCTGTAACCAAGATTGCTCTCTTTAGACATCGTCCCATGCGAAACCATGTCGTTATGGGGTATTAGGCCGGATTTCTCCGGGTTATCCCCCTGTTACAGGCAGATTGCATACGTGTTACTCACCCGTGCGCCGGTCGCCGCCAAAGGTATTGCTACCTCCGCGCTGCCCCTCGACTTGCATGTGTTAGGCCTGTCGCTAGCGTTCATCCTGAGCCAGGATCAAACTCTTCGTTGTATATCTTGTTTATTTATTTTCATACCTTCGAAGATCTCCCGGCCGAATTGACTTCGTTCTCTCTTTCTCTTGTACTACACTTGCTTCTTTTCAGTCTTGTCAATGAACTGTGCCCCTCGTTTTCGCTCCGGTTGAACCGGTGTCCTTTCGAAAAGCGATGCAAAGGTACACGCTTTTCCCTATTCCCTCCAAATTTTTTTGCTACTTTTTTATGCTGTAAAACATACTTTTTCTCCAACTCCCCCATTTTCACCCTATTATACACCAATATTTTTTTATAAAATTTTCGTCCCTGCCTCGTTTCTTCGCGACAGGGACGAT
>NZ_NFHZ01000048.1 GCF_002161555.1 Barnesiella sp. An55
GACCACATGTGAAGACCCACAGAAAAAGCATTTTTTGTGCCATATTTATAATAATCTTCACAAAGATATTAAAATCAATGCTTTACTGAGGTTTAATCCTGAATTTTGTCGACTAGGCCTTCGTTTCCTTGCGGGTATTTCCTGGATCCCGCATCAGAGTGCGGGATGACTGAGACGGGTATTCCGGGATATCGCATCGCGGTGCGGGATGGAAGATGGGGTATAGGCACAAAAAAAGAGCCGGAGGGTTGTCTTCTTCTCGACTTCCTTCCGGCTCTCCTTCTTTAAGGTGGCGGCTACCTACTCTCCCACTTGCGCAGTACCATCGGCGTGACGGGGCTTAACTTCTCTGTTCGGAATGGGTAGAGGTGGATCCCCCGTGCTATAACCGCCTTGAATATCTCGATCCTTGACGTTCGAAAAAAGTTGAACTTCCTTACACTCTCGCTCTCCCCTATCGGCCCTTCCCGACTCGCGCCGCTGCAAAGTTTCGGGAGATTAGTTTCGCTCGGCTTTGGCATTGCTGCCTTTACACCT
>NZ_NFHZ01000049.1 GCF_002161555.1 Barnesiella sp. An55
ATCTACGGGCTTGATTACCCGCTTTACAACGGCCGATAAGAATACGAAGATGGCCGATTATATAAGGATACAGAATCTGTCGGTTCCCGATCTGTTAATGTTGATTGTAGATTTGTATTACAGCGATGTAAAAATCAATGCCAAGCAGAGCTTGTCGCCCAATAGTATAAACGATAATCTGCACTCTTTGCAGGAGTTGTGGAAATCGAAATATCAAAAGCAAGATATTATTGGTGAGGATGATATCAGGGATATACAAGAGTATATGGTTGAGGTTATCGGTGTGGGAGCGAGTAGTGTGCTCAACTCCGATTTCTTTGATGTGGTAGCCGATAACATCAAATATGTGTCGATGGATCATTGGGTAGATGTGTTTGAGTTATTGTGGAATAAGAACGGACATTTTTGCAAGATATTTACGACACTGATTAAAGAGTATCAGAAAATAGGATTCCGCACCGAGGTTTATGTGCCGTTTGATGCTATCTTGAGGGAGAAGGGTACCTTGTTGCAAGTGCAATGGCTCGA
>NZ_NFHZ01000005.1 GCF_002161555.1 Barnesiella sp. An55
TCCATTGCCCTGCCCGAAATTCCCGAAGGAGCCTACTTGGGTACACCCTCGGGCGACACCCGCATACTCGACGCCCACATAGCCGACGGCTACCTCTACTATACGGGTAGCGACGACATTGAACCGGGTGAGGTATATACGCTCTTTGTCCCCGTGGGCGAAGGGGTGAACTACCGTATCTTTGCCATTCTCGTGCAGCTCACCGGCAACGAGGTGAGCGGTATCCAGTCGGTCGATGGGGATAACCTCCGCATCTTCACTACCCCCGGCCAGTTGCATATAGCGGGTACGGCAGCCCCGGCTACCGTCTATAACCTGCAAGGTCGCCCGGTATATCGGGGAACCGACCGTACCATCACGCTGCCCGGTGGGGTTTATATCGTGCAGGTGGGCGATACCGTGCAGAAAGCGGTCGTGCGGTAAGTGCTGTCGTTGTAGCGGCATGTTGCCTGCGATAGCATGAGAAACAGAAATCGCGTAATGCACAAGATCAAGTCTCGGCTCTTGAGGTCGGGACTTTGCTTTATCGAGAACCGGGCATCGCCGCCTACGGGTCGCCCTTCGCCTCGCCGGCCGGGGAGGTATAAATATGCCGGTTCCCTTATTTTTTTGATGCGATTGCCCGGGGAAAGCCCTTGTTTACATGAAGAAAAAAACTTATCTTTGCATCGCTGAAAAGAGCATAAAAATACTCATCAAATAAAAAGAGCGAATTATGGTTTATTCACACGAAGTAGAACACATGTGTGTTGTAAAGAAAGGTCCTAATCACGGACCGGCTCCTATCCCCGAAGAGGGAAAATGGGTGAAAGCAAAAGAAGTGATTGATATTTCGGGCTTGACCCATGGTATCGGTTGGTGCGCTCCTCAACAAGGTGCTTGCAAACTGACGTTGAATGTAAAGAACGGTGTTATCCAAGAAGCTCTGGTAGAGACTATCGGTTGCTCGGGTATGACTCACTCGGCCGCCATGGCATCGGAGATTCTCCCCGGTAAAACCATCTTGGAAGCCTTGAATACCGACCTCGTTTGCGATGCCATCAACACGGCTATGCGCGAACTCTTCCTGCAAATCGTTTACGGTCGTACTCAGTCGGCCTTCTCGGAAGGCGGTCTGATGATCGGTGCCGGTCTCGAAGACCTCGGTAAAGGATTGCGCAGCCAGGTAGGTACGCTGTATGGAACATTGGCCAAAGGTCCCCGTTACCTCGAAATGACCGAGGGTTACATCAAGACTCTGGCTCTCGACGAGAACGACGAAATCATCGGTTACGAATTTGTTCACATGGGCAAATTCATGGAAGAGGTGAAAAAAGGAACCGACGCCAACGAGGCTCTCAAGAAAGTAACCGGTACCTACGGTCGTTTCACCAAAGAAGCCGGCGCAGTGAAATATATTGATCCCCGTAACGAATAAAATAAGGAGGAAGAGACTATGATTAGAGAAGTGAAATTTGAAAGTCAAGACCGTCGTATCAAGCAAATTCTTGCTGCCTTGAACGCTAACGGCATCAAAGATATTGAAGAGGCCAACGCCATCTGCGAATCTTACGGACTCGATCCTTATAAAACTTGCGAGGAGACTCAACCCATCTGCTTCGAGAACGCCAAGTGGGCCTATGTAGTAGGAGCTGCCATCGCCTTGAAGAAAGGTTGCAAAAACGCCGCCGACGCTGCCGAGGCCATCGGTATCGGTCTGCAGTCGTTCTGTATCCCCGGTTCGGTAGCCGACGACCGTAAAGTAGGTCTCGGTCACGGTAACCTCGCTGCCCGTCTGCTCCGCGAAGAGACCAAATGCTTCGCCTTCCTGGCCGGTCACGAGTCGTTTGCCGCTGCCGAAGGTGCTATCAAAATTGCCGCCAAAGCCGACAAAGTACGTAAAGAGCCCCTCCGTTGCATCCTCAACGGTCTGGGTAAAGACGCCGCACAAATCATCTCGCGTATCAATGGTTTCACCTATGTACAAACTCAGTTCGACTACTATACGGGCGAATTGAAAGTAGTTCGTGAAATCCCCTACTCCAAAGGCGAACGCGCCAAAGTAAAATGCTATGGCGCCGACGATGTACGCGAAGGTGTAGCCATCATGTGGCACGAAGGTGTGGACGTATCGATCACGGGTAACTCGACGAACCCCACGCGTTTCCAACACCCCGTAGCCGGTACTTACAAGAAAGAGTGCGTAGAGAGAGGTAAGAAATACTTCTCTGTTGCATCGGGTGGTGGCACGGGCCGTACCCTGCACCCCGACAACATGGCTGCCGGTCCCGCCTCTTACGGTATGACCGACACGATGGGTCGTATGCACAGCGACGCTCAGTTCGCCGGTTCTTCGTCGGTACCTGCCCACGTAGAGATGATGGGCTTCCTCGGTATCGGTAACAACCCCATGGTAGGTTGCACCGTAGCTTGCGCCGTAGATGTAGCTACCGCCCTGAACAAGTAATCGATAACACACAAGTATCGATACAGCAAAACCCCGTGACTCCTGTGAGTCGCGGGGTTTTTTGTTAGTGGCATACCGTGCTGCCACGGCGGCATCCATGCCGGGTGTGGCTGCCAAAATGTCCAGCAGAGAATCGGACAAGATTGCGCCGGTGGCGAAAATACGGCACGAAAATAGGGGTGGAGCAGTGCCTTGGAACTGACAGTGGGGCATACTGGTTGCTGGTTTGGTAGGTGGTACAGTTTTTGTAGAACTATCTGTGGTTTTGAAAACTGAATATTAAACTTAAAAAATATAGCATTATGATCTCACAGAAATTACAAGAAGCCATTAACGTACAGATTACGGCCGAGATGTGGTCGTCGAACCTTTATCTGTCGATGTCGTTCTATTTCAAGAAATTGGGATATGACGGATTTGCCAACTGGATGCGTAAACAGTCGCAGGAAGAGTTGACTCACGCCTACGAACTGGCCGACTATATGGCTAAACGTGGTGGTGTGGCCAAAGTGGATAAAATCGATGTAGTTCCTCAAGAGTGGGAAAACGTGCTCGATGCTTTCGAGAACGTATATCAACACGAGTGCCACGTATCGTCGCTGATCGACGAGTTGGTCAATGTGGCTTCGGCCGAGAAGGATAAAGCTACCCAAGACTTCCTCTGGGGCTATGTTCGCGAACAGGTTGAAGAAGAGGCCACTGCCTTGAATATTGTTGAGAAACTGAAACGTTGCAAAGACGAATCGGGTATCCTCTTCCTGGATGACAAACTGGGTGAGAGAGAATAATCGATCGTTGAGTCTAAACCTCAGTTGTGATTGAAAAAAATGCTCCGATAGAAACAGTGTTCCTGTCGGGGTATTTTTTTGTGTAATCAAATAGGGAGTGAACGATGAAAAAGTTGTTATGCCCGCAGTGTAAGGTATCGGCCCTGTATGTGAAGAACGGGCAGGGCGATCGGCGGTCGGTTTATGTAACGGACGACTATCGGGTGGTGCCCCGCAACGATGGCGAAAGTCTCGAGGGGTTCGACCTGGAGACGGTCTATTGCCTGGGTTGCTCGTGGAGCGGTTCGCCCAGGCGATTGGTTCTCAGGTAGTATCGATGGCCTGATGACCGTGACGCAACGAAAAAGTCCGGTTCCGCAGGTGTGCGGGGCCGGACTTTTTTTGTAGCGATAACCCTATCGAGGCAGAGCCAGCGGGGGTATGTGGTTGCGGTCGCCTGCCACGGTTATGTAGAACTGTTGAGGGCAGAGGTAGCGGCGGGCGGCCTCCAGCAGGTCGTGGGCGGTGAGCCGGCGTATAGCCTCGTCCTGGCGGGCAAAGTAGTCGATGGTGAGGGCGTTGGCCTTGAGCGACAGGTAATAGTCGGCAATGGAGAAAGGCGAGTCGAGAGTGCGGGCCATCTCGCCACGCAGATAGTTCTTGACGACCGTCAGCTCGTCGGCGGGGATGGCTTCGTTGCGCAGCCGTTCTATCTCGGCAAAGGTCTCGTCGATGAGGGGACGGGTAAACTCGGTGCCGGTCTGGGTCGAGATGACCAGGTAGCTGCCGTATCGCATGGCGGCTACCGACGAGGCGATGCCGTAGGTGTAGCCCTTCTCTTCGCGTATGTTCGACATGAGACGGCTGCCGAAGTACCCGCCCAGCGCCGTGCATAGCATTTTGAGGGCGAAGAAGTCGGGGTGGTCTCGGTTGATGACCGGCAGTCCCATCCGTATGCCCGATTGCAGGGCGTGCTCTTTGTGGGTGATGACAATGTGTTGCCCGGAGGGGCAGATGGGATAACGAGCCTCGGGTTGCAGGGCTTCGACGGGGTAGGGCCACGACTGGCCGAAGTGTTGCTCCAGATTGTCGAGCAGGCGGTCGGTCACTTTGCCGGCGATGAAGATGTGGCATCGGTCGGGGCGGATGTGCTGTCGGTGATAGGCCTTGAGGTCGGCGGTTGTGATGCGCTCGAGATGAGCCGGGGTGACGGTGCGCCCGTAGGGATGTTCCGACCCGAAAATCTGGGCGAGGAAGGTGTCGGAGGCGAGCGAGTCCACCTTTTCGTTCTGCACGAGCAGTTGCTGGATGCGGCGCTCCCGTAACCGGTCAAATTCGGCCTGTGGAAAATCGGGACGCACAACCAGGTCGGCCAGCAGGCCGATGCAGGTGTCGAGATGCCGGTTGAGGGTATAGAGGGTCACATACTGGTAGTGGCTCGAGGTGGTGGTTTGCAGCCAGGCTCCGTGGTAGTCGAAGGCCTCGGCTATCGTTTCGGAACTTTTCCCGGCGGCTCCCTCCTTGAGCATGAGCAGCGTGAGCGAGGCGGTGCCGGGCAGCGTGTCGGCATAGTATCCGCCGTCGAACATGAGGTCGATGCGGCACACCTCTTCGTCGCCCTGGTTGCAAGCGACAACCTCTATGCCGTTGGAGAGGCGGTAGCGGTCGGGCTCGGGCAGCGAGAGGGGCGGAAAGGCCCCGACTGCCGGTGGTGTAATGCGGTCGAGAATCGTGTTCATGGCAGTAGGGCGATAGCTTTTTGCAGGTCGGCGGGGGTGTCGATACCGATGGTCTCCTGGGTGGTGATACCTACCTTGATGGTGTAGCCGTTTTGCAGCCAGCGCAGCTGTTCGAGCGACTCGGCCAGCTCGAGCGACGACTGAGGCAGACGGGTAATCTGGGCCAGCACGTCGGCACGGTATCCATACATGCCTATGTGTTTGTAGTAGGTGTGGCGAGCCAGCCATTCAGCCGGTTCCACGCCTCGCAGATAGGGGATAACCGAGCGGCTGAAGTAGAGTGCCTCGTGACGTTCGTTCATCACCACCTTGGGCGAGTTGGGGTTGGCCAGCGCCTCGTAGCCCTCTGTTGCCTCAAAGGGGCGAACGAGGGTAGCAATTTGGGTTTGCGGCGAATCGAAGCAGGCGATGAGGCTTTCGATTTGCTCGGGTTTGATAAAGGGCTCGTCGCCCTGGATGTTGATGACCACATCTTCGTGCCCGCCTAGGTTGTTGTAGGCCTCGAAACAGCGGTCGGTCCCGCTGCGGTGCAGGGTCGAGGTCATCACCACCTGCCCGCCAAACGACTGCACGGCGTTGAAGATGCGGTCGTCGTCGGTAGCTACGCACACGCGGTCGAGCACTTTACTGGCCTGCTCATAGACCCGCTGAATCATGTATTTCCCTTTCATGTCGGCCAGCGGTTTCCCGGGGAATCGGGTCGATGCATAGCGGGCCGGAATGATGCCTATGAATTTCATATCGATAGTTGTTTTTATAATTGTTTTTTATTTGTCTTCAACTACATACAGTTGGGCATTCTCATACTTGACTACCCGCACGGTGGCTCCCTGCTCGATATAGCCGTGCAGAGCTACGGCGTCGAACTGGTTGCCATCGATGACAATCTTGCCCGCAGGGCGCAGTATGGTAGCTGCCACGCCTGTGCTGCCGATGTATTGTTGCAATTCGGTGGGTACACCTATATAACCCTCCTCCTTGTCTTGGACCGATTGCAGGGCCAGTCGGCCGATGGGACCTTTGCTCGTGAGTTTCTTGAAGAAGAGGAGCAGCAGCACGGCATAGACGATGATACCCGAGGTGACGATGATGAGTCCTTTGCCTATCTCGTGGGCCGGGACGAACTCGAAGTTGAAGTTGACATTCCCCACCAGTGCCAGTACGAGGGCGGCCAGGATGAGGATGAAGCCCGAGATGCCGGCAATGCCGAAGCCCGGGATGACGAATATTTCGAAGATGAGCAGGATGATGCCCACGACAAAGATGAGTATCTCCCAGTTGGCCGCCAGCCCGTCGATGTAGAGCGGGGCAAAGTAGAGCACCGCGGCGGTGCAGGCTACGGCGGCGGGCAGACCCACGCCGGGGGTCTTCAGCTCCATGAATATGCCGCCGAAGATGAGGGTGACCAGGATGGCTTGCAGGGCGGGATTGGTGAGGAAGCCGGCAATCTCGTCGAAGAGCGTGGGCTCGAACTGCCGCAGCGTGTAATGGGAGCGGTGCAGCTGTTGGGTGACAAGCTCATCGACATTCTCGACCACCCCTTCGCAATAGCGTTGGGCCATGGCCTCGCTGGCCGTGAGGGTAAGCACCTTGCCCGAGTCGCACAGGTGGGGCACGACAATACGTTCATCGACCATGGCTTCGGCAATGAGGGGATTGCGCCGCCAGTTACCGGTCGAGTCTTTGCCATGTGCTTCGGCCGTGGCCCGCATGGTAGCCCGCATGTACGACTGGTATTTGTCGGGCATGGCGGCCCCCGTCTCGTTGACCACCGTGGCGGCTCCCATGCTGGCGCTGCTGCGCATGTAGATGCTGTCGCAGGCGATGGCGATGAGGGCACCCGCCGAGGCGGCGTTGTTGTCGATGAAGGCATAGACCGGCAGAGGGTAGTTGAGGATGGCGGTGCGCATGGAATCGGCATGAACTACGGTGCCCCCGTAGGTATTGAGCCTGAGTATGATGGCTTTGGCTCCCTCTTGTTGGGCCCGATGCAGGCCGGTACGCAGGTATCGCCAGGTGGTGCTGCCTATCTCCTTGTCGATATCTATCTGGTATATAGTATCTTGTGAATTCGCCGCAAAGAGAGTGAAAAAGAATGAGATAAAAAGTATGTATTTGTGAAACTTTTTCATAAACGAATGTGTTTATTGTCAGGAAACAAAATTAAAGCGACGAGAAACATGTTACAAAGTAAATAAAAAAATAAAAAGAAGTGATATTGTTGTGTTGTATTTTGCGAAAATAGAATCTTTTGGACTTTCATCGAGGTGGTTGTAAATCTCGGGATTGTTTTGAGAATATGGAATTTCAGATAGTAGTAGTTGATAACAGATTTTCGATGCATTTTCGTAATACAAAGTAGTAGTAAAAGGGATAAACAGAAATTACAAAAGTCATCAGGAGAATTATCAAATATGAACTCTTTAAAATTTCAAGATCGATTGCTCGACCTGCAAGACAATCTGTTGAATTTTGCCTATATGCTCACTGCCAATCGCGAGGAGGCGAAAGATTTGCTCCAGGATACTACGCTCAAAGCGCTTGACAACGAGGATAAATATATCGACAATGTCAATTTCAAAGGATGGGTGTTTACCATCATGCGAAATATTTTTATCAACAACTACCGCCGGGTAGTACGCAACCAAACCATCATCGACCAGACCGAGGATTTGTATCACCTGAATTTGCCTCAGGACTCGGGTTTCACTTCGCCCGAAGGATCGTTTACCGTCAAGGAGATTACCAAGGCCATCAACAGTTTCGGCGAGGAGTATCGGGTGCCTTTTGCCATGCATGTGGCGGGGTATAAGTATCACGAGATTGCCGAGAAGATGGATTTGCCGTTGGGCACGGTCAAGAGCCGCATCTTTTTTGCCCGGCAACGGTTGCAGGAGATTTTGAAAGACTATAAATAATCTGTCATTGTTATGGGTCAAACCGCGGGTTGCCCGCGATGAAACGCTCTCGACACCCTTTCCAGCAGGGGGTGTTCAGAGCGTTTTTTCGGTAATGGCCCGGACGAGTTGCTCGATGTTGCGGCGGTTGTCGTAGGGCTCGAGCAGGCGGATGCGCTTCTCCCTCTCGGCCTGTCCGAAGGGGGCCTTCAGCAGGGTGGTTACCGCATGGCTCAGGGCTTGCGGGGTATCGGCTACGGTGCAGGCTCGGTCGAGCCCTGTGCCTACGAGCATCTTGCTGTTGACGATGCAGTGGCCTCCCGCATAGAGGGCATGGAGCAGCTTCAGTTTGAGGCCCGTGGGCTGGAAGGTGATGAGTACGTTGGCCGCGGCTCGGGCGATGAGTTGTTCTATCTCCTCGTCCGAAGGGTTGGCTACCAGCCGGGTGTCGGGTGTATCGGCAATCTTTCGGGCCAGGCGTTCAGCGGGGTTCTTGCCGGCAAAGATCCATTTCACACCGGGGGTAGCCGGTACCACCTGTTGCAGCAGGTATTCGGCGGCCTCGATATTCTCTTCGACCGACAGGTTGCCGTGGTAGAGGACATACTCTTCGCGGGGCCCGAGGGGAGCTACCGTGTGGTGTGCCTGGAAGGCCGGGAGCCACAGCGAAGCAATCTGCGGATATTTCGAAGCAAAGTAGCAGCGGTCGCTCTCGGTAATGGCCAGGATGAGGTCGGCCTGGTTGAGGATGTGTTCGTAGCGTTTCAGCCGGGCGGCCTCGAGCCGGTAGTAGAGGCGTCGCCATCCGGTGGCTTTGCGGGCCAGCTCGGTGTAGTATTCGTGCTCGACGTTGTGCATGCGCACCAGTTTGTAACGGCCGGCCAGTCGGGGATCGGCCAAAAAGGCGCAGCAGTGTATCCCCTCGAAGAGGATGGGGGCATCGTCGCTCAGCAGGTCGTCGAGCAGTTTTGCCGAGCGTCGGCTCGAGACGATATAGGGCTCGACCGAAAATTGGCGCATGAGCGAGCGGTTGCGGGGATAGTAAAACACGCGGTCGGCCACCTCGTCGAGTTGCGGAGCCTGCTGCCGGTCGTACTGGTAGGTGTGCAGATAGACCTCACAGCCGGCGTCCTTGAGGGCCTTGAGCTTGTAGTAGATGTCGATTACTCCTCCGTAGTCGGGGGGGAAGGGTACTTGTAGCGATACTACATGGATGCGCAGGCGAGGAGACGACAGCGGCATGGCGGTCAGAATTTATACCCCAGACCGATGGAGACATGGGCCTGGTGGAATTTGTCGATGAAGATATATTTCCCTTCGATGTGGAGGTCGAGCCGTCGCGAGAGGTTCATCTCGAATCCGGCACCGGCGTTTATTCCAAATTTGTTTATGGTGTTGGAGAGTTCCTTGTCGGTTTGCAATGCGTTTCCTCGCCAACTCTGGAAGGTGATACCGGCCAGCGGATAGAACGAGAAGCGACCGGCAAAGGGTATCAGATAGTGTACATCGCCGTTGATATCGAGGTTGTATCGGTTGTGGTTCGAAAAGGCATAGTTGATCGAGGGGGCTACCCGCCAGTGTTTGGAGACGGGCAGATGGATGAAAATGCCGCCTTGCACGTTTTCGGTGTCGAACAGATATCCGGCCGCAACGCCCAGGCTCTTGGTGTTATAGGTTTGGGCTTGGGCCAACTGTACAGTCAACAATACAGCTAATGCTAAAAGTCCTATTATTTTTTTCATCTTCAAAAGTTTGAGCAACAAATATACGGTATCTTTCTGGGAATGTGCGCACGATGAAATTTTTTTTGTTCTGGGAAGGGTTAAATAAAAAAAATTTTTCGGTCCTTGTCGGTGACGACAGGATGGTTTGCTTCCCGAATCTTTGACAAAAAAGGTTAATAACTTGGGATAGAGGAGATAAATGTAGCTACATTCTTGGTAATTTTGTGACGGTTTTTAGAAAGGTAAGTTATGAAAGGTAAAAATACGGGAATATTCTTGTTTATTCTTTTGGGAGCATTGACGGCATTCGGGCCATTTGTTACCGATATGTATCTGCCCAGTTTGCCGTCGATGGTCGATTATTTCGACACGCAGGCCTCGATGGTCCAGTTGGGCCTTACGTCGAGTATGATCGGGTTGGCTCTGGGTCAGCTCTTTTTCGGTCCGTTGAGCGATCGGTATGGTCGTCGTCCTCCGCTGCTGGCCGCCATGTTGCTCTTTATCGTATCGACGGTGTGCTGTCTCTTCTCGAGCACGATCGAGAGTTTCATCTTCTTCCGATTGATACAGGGTGTGGCCGGTGCCGGCGGCATAGTGATTTCGCGCTCGATAGCTACCGACCTCTTTACCGGTAAAGATCTGGCCAAGGTCATGGCTATTATCGGGGCCATCAACGGTGTGGCACCGGTCGCCTCGCCGGTGTTGGGTGGATTCCTTACCGACTCGATCGGGTGGAAAGGCATCTTTGTGGTCTTGTTGGGTATCGGGGTCTTACTGCTGCTGGGGAACCTGCGGTTCAGGGAGTCACTGTCTGTCGAACGCCGCAAACAGGGCAGCCTGAAGGGGATGCTCACCGGTTTCGGTATCGTGTTGCGCAACCGCCGTTATCTCTACTATGTCTTGCAGATGGGCTTTGCCATGGGTGTGCTCTTTGCCAATATCTCTTCGTCGCCCTTTATCATGCAGCAGCACTACGGATTTTCGGCTTTCGGTTTCAGCCTGTTTTTCGGAATCAATGCGTTGGCAATCGGGGTAGCTGCCGGATTGTCGGTCAAGTTCAGCAATCCCGAGCATGCCATGTTTGCGGGTTGTGTGGGCATGACGCTGCTGTCGATTCTCGAGTTTGTCGCACTCAGTTTGGGTTGCAGTTTTGCCGTGTATGAGCTGTTGCTCTTCCTGCTGCTTTTTGCTTTGGGGCTCACTTTCACGGCCAGTACCACACTGGCCATGGATTGCGAGCGAGCCAATTCGGGCACGGCTTCGGCCCTCTTCGGGGCTGCGGGATTTGCTTTCGGTGGCATTGTTTCGCCTCTGGTAGGGTTGGGCAACATACTCTCTACTACGGGGCTGCTTTTCCTGATCTGTTCGCTGTGTTCGTTGGGGTTTGGCCTGTTGGCATTGCGGCAGACACATCCCAGTTTGTGGCACAGCTTCAAGGGGCGCTTGCGTCCCGTCGTGCGGCTGGTTTTTCTGCGACGTGCAAAATAGTAAGCCGGTCGATATGAATCGAATAAAACAAGGGGCTGTACCTCGCGGTACGGCCCCTTGGCACTTAAAAAAATAGAGGGCTAATCGGTCCCCGGGCTGATGGGTAACAGCCCGGAGCCGACTAATGAACAATTATCGTTTGATTACCTTCACGGCCTTGCTGTCGTTTACTCTGACAAAGTAGATACCGCTGGCCAGATCGGAGAGGTCGATCGATACCGTGTGGGCACCGACGTGAGCCACTCTCATCACTTGAGCACCGGCGATGTCGTAAACCTCGACATTCTCGATTTCGGCAGTCGCCGAGATGTGAATGAGCCCGGTCGTGGGGTTGGGAGCGATGCGGGCGGTTACCTCTACATCTTCGATACCGGTGTAAACGCTATTGAGGACGAGCGATTTCTTGGCCGGGGTGATGCAGCTGTTGTTCGATGTAGGCATGGCCCATACCGACAGGCGTTCGCCAGCGTTGGAAACGGCATAGAGGTTACCGGCGTAGTCGAACTCAAAGTCGTTGATCGACCCGCTCATCTCGGGCATCACAATCTTGAACTCTTCGGTTACTTCGGGGATACCCTCTTTCATCTTGTAGGAGTAGATGGCTACGCCGCCGTTTACACTCAAGGCTACGAGCGACTCTTTCTCGTTGACAGCCAATGCGCCGTTTTGCGACGATTCGCTGATGATGTTGGGTTCGGCCGAGTTGAATACGGCATCGCCATACTGGTCGCTGTAATAGAACATGCAGGGGTTGGCGGTCGTGTTACTGCCGGCACCGCGGTAGCTGGCAGCCCAGTAACCGGTCGAAACGGGAACGATGCTGCTGTTGTCGTTGCCTACATAGCTGCTGGCAGCTTTCGATTCGTTGGGAGCGGCAGTCCAGGTGTTGTTCTCGCCGATGTTATAGACATTGACAAACTTCTTCCACGAAGAGCCCGAAGCCGTTTTGTCCACGGCATAGAGTTGGGTCGATTCACCTTCGCCGCGTATGCCGATAGCCGTAATCTGGCCGCATACATACGTGCCGCCGATGGAGAGGCTGCCGGTGTTGTTGGTAGCACCCGGGAACAGGGTAGCGATTTCGAAGGTTTCGGGATTCATGTAGTAGATGCCGGCGTTATCGGCACTGGCATCGCACAGGAATACACGACCGTCGGCTGCTACGGCAGCTTTGCGGGGCCCCATACCGGAGGTGCCTGTCCACGAAATCGTGCCGGTGTAGGCGGCAG
This sequence comes from Barnesiella sp. An55, assembly GCF_002161555.1. GTDB lineage: Bacteria > Bacteroidota > Bacteroidia > Bacteroidales > Barnesiellaceae > Barnesiella > Barnesiella merdipullorum. The sequence continues at coordinate 12,291 of NZ_NFHZ01000005.1, forward strand.
AGCCTTGGGCCGTGATGTCGCTGATGTCGGCACCCAGTACATATACACCTACACTCGAGGTTTGCGGTTGTGCGGGGTTACCGGCGCTTACGGTACCGGCTGCGGTATTGGTCACATAGATGCGTCCGAAGTAGTCGCTCTCGGGCGATTTGTCGATAGCCACGCCGTAGGGCGAGTAGTATTGATAGAGGGCGCTGTCGTCAGACAGTTTGGTAAACCGGGTTACATTGTCGGCCGTAGCCTTGATGCTCCAGTTGAGTTGTTCTGCAGGCAGTTCAGTGCGCGAGAGGGTTGTTTCGTTTTCACCCTTCTCAAGAGCGCCCAGCGAGATGGTCTTCACTGTTTCGCCACTCTCGGGATCGGTGAGGAGCAGATCGACTGCCGTGGCATTCTCGTTGAGTTTGAAGCTGATGGTATAGCTGTTTTCATCCTCGGTGTAGGCGAGGTCGTAGGCAAAGATGCGAGCCGGCGAGGTGGCTTGCTCAATGCCCTTGGTCGTGTATCGCACGATGTTGTTGCCCGCCATCAGGTAGAGGTCGATGTCGGCATTGTCAACGACGCCGGTGCTGGCCATGGGCAGCAGGTCGGTCGAGGTGATAACCGGCTCGGTGTCGCCTACGTTCTGGGCGTGGTCGATACCGTTGGTGATATCGTACAAGCGTACTTTGTAGGAGTAGCTTCCTTCGTTTTCTTCACAGATGGGAGCACTCATGTAAATCTTGTCGGCATAGCGGAAGTAGTTGGCTCCGTTTGATTCTACCGGAATATCGTCGGAGAATTCGGCAAGTATTACACCCGTCTCGCTCATCCAGTCGAGCACAAACTCTTGAGGTTTGGTAATGGCGCCGTCGATGATGAAGCGGCTCTTGGCCAGCGGCGATAGGGTCATTTGGGCCTGTTCGCCAATTTGGGGAGCCGAGAAGGATGCATTGTTTTTCTGATATCCAATCCACTCTCCGTTCTTGAAGTTCCAGCAGAGGTAGCGCATGTCGTAGTCGGTTGTCCAGTCGTTGCCGGGGTGAGAGTCGAAGTAGAGCTGGAATTCGGCGCTCGAGCCGCTCACGGCAATGGTGTTGGCAATGAAGTTAGAGTTGTTGTTACCGGCTGCGGCCAGGCTGTTGCTGGTGTTGGTAGGCAGGGTGGCCAGTACGACGGGGGTAGCATCCTCGAGTGGAGTGGTGTCGTCGCCTTGCCATTTATAGACATAGAAGTCGCCCGTCTGGTACGCGTTGTCTTCTTTGCCGATAATGGTCGAGTTGGTACCGATGAGGGCTCCGTCGGTGGTGAAGCCGATATCGGAGAGTACATAAGGCATGGTCTTGCCGTTGTATCCCTCGGTCACGATACCCGTGGTGCTCATCTCTTTGATGAGTGTGCCCGTAGTGGGGTCGAGAACCATCAGTTTGGGAGCCTTTTCGGCATCCACGGCCAGCACATAGTATTTGCTGTCGCGCAGGATAGCCCGGCGCACGGTGAGACCCTCAAGGGCAGCTACGTTGGTGAGTTCGAGGTCTTTGGTGAAGTTGTAGTGGCCGGCGGCAGCGATATCGCCATCCTGTTCGGGATGCGGATAGTCGAGCACCTCTTCTACCACCTCTTCGTCAGAGGGTTCCTCGTGTTCGAGGTCGGTGAGGCGTTGGTTGATAAAGGCCGTTTCGTTGGCAACGACTTCGATGGGTTCGGTCTCGGGCCAGAAACCTTCGATGTCGAATACCAGGTTGTAGGTGCCGGGTTCAAGGTCGGTAAATACAAACACGCCGTTGTATTCGTTGTCGGTGGTGTATCGTCCCACTTCCTGGCCTTCGGCATCCTGAAGAACAACCGTTACGTTGTTGAGCGGTGCATAGGCATCGACCGAGTTTACCTTGTAGTTGTAGAGGTTGTTTTCGAGGCTGTTGTATTTATCTTTCACGGTACCCATGATGCAGCCCTGGGTCTCGCTGTTGTCGCCAAACCAGGCGCGTATGGCACGGGCATAGCGCATACCCTCCTGTTTGCAATAGTCCTTGTTGAGCAGGCGTTGGCGCTCGGGCTGGTAGGTGTGGAAGCACCCTTCGCTCAAGAATCCGTCGCAACTGTGCTTGAGCACGCCCAGATAGCCGGTGTAGCCCATGCTGTTGGTCGAGGAGCTGCCATAGAACGAGATATCGCCCCGGCTGTTGTTGGAGGTCTCGCTGGTGTAGGCCGACTTGTAGGTGATATCGTTTTTGTTGATATACTGCCAGGCTTCGCGAGCCATGTCGCGGGCGTTGGTCAAGCCGTTGCCCGAGGCGTCGTCGGTACCACGGTAGAGCAGCAGCGGGTAGTTGGTGCTGGTACCTTCGGTGGCGGCGTTACTGTGTATCGAGATGAAGTAGTCCATGTTGTTGGCCTCGACATCCTGGGTGATTACCGAGAGGGTAACCAGCTGTTGCGTGCCGCTTTCGCCGGGTTGAGTCTCGGTGTATTGGTCGTTTTCGGTTTTGTTTTTGTCGTCGGGGGCCACTACGCCGTTCACGGTACGCGACATTCTCACGTATCCCACGCCGGCCTTTTCGAGTTCGTCTTTAAGCGAGAGAGCCTTTACCAGGTTGGTGTTTGTCTCGAAAAATCCGAGGGTGTCCAGTACGGGATGGTTGATGGTGGCCATGGGACGGTCGTTGGGACCCCAGCCGCCATGCCCCGGGTTGATGTATATGCGGGCTTCGTTCAGATCGCTTGCATTGGCCGAGAATGCCAGCAGCACACCCAAACCCGCGCCAAGAAGTGTATGAAGTTTCATGGTGATGATTATTTAGAGGTTGCTACTTTCATTAAATAAATTTCTCCTTTTTGCGTAGTATAGACGATTTTCGAGGCATCGTCCGAGGCCGAGGGGTACATGCAGATTTGCGATTTGTCGGTCAAGGCCGTGCGGTGGGTGCCTTGTGCCGTTACGGCGAAGATTTGAGAGTAGGTTACGACTTCGCCATTGTCATAATCGACCATGCCTACTACCCAGTCGTTGCCCATCCATACGGGAGCCCGCAGGGTGCCCAGCGATACGGGGTTGGAGCCGTCGATGTTGCACACATAGGCTTTGGCTTCGTCGATGACATAGTAGAGCAGTTTGGTCCCGTCGGGCGAAACCGAAGGCCACAGGTAGCCTACGTTTGTGCCGTTGGGCGAGAGTTGGCGGGTCTTGCCGTTGACCGTGATGTAGAGTTGGCTGTTCTTGATGCTGGGAATGGCAGGAATCGTTTTCAATTTTGCGCCTGCAATTCGTTTGGTCACCAGTTTGCCGTTGTTCACGGCGAGAACCGTGCCGTCTTTTACGCTCACCCCCTCAAGGTTGCGGGTGGGTTTGATGAGCCGTTTGGTCTCACCCGATTGCAGGTTCACGCTGTTTAACGACGTGTAGCGCAGGCGCCCTTTGTATTCGCTTTTGCGATAGACAATGGTCGAACCTCCGTCGGCAAATTGTGCGTTGAATCCGGCGTTGCGATCGGTGGTGATGGTGGTCATTTCGCCGGTGGCGAGATCGAATTTTCGTAAGCCGCTCATGTCGTCGCCGGTCACCAGGATGTAGTCTCCCTTGGGACTTATTTTCGGGAGGAATGCTCCTTGCCCGTCGAGTGTGAGCGCTTGGGTACTGATTACCTCAATTCCTTGAGCAAAAATCAGCTGACTCATGAAAACGAGTACTCCTAAGAATGTTTTTCTCATAATGATTAAAATTACGTGGTTAATATAGATTATTAAGGATAATTTAGTGTCGTTTCGAGTCTTTGTGAAAATTTCAGATATTCAAAAGTAGTAAAATTTCTTTGATATTCTCGACTTTTAAATATAAAAAGTGTTTCTAATATGTAATAAATATGAATAAAGATAGGCCTTATTATTTTCTCGATGAGTCTTCGTCCCCAAACGGAATAAGGTTCGGACAGGTATAGCGTAGGAGCCGATGGCGTGGAGTGTGAAATGGCTCGAGTGTGGCAGATTGAAGTTGTGCCTTTGTCGTTGTTTTGTTGACTTGGGACCGGATATATAAAGATAGACTGGAATCTCCCCGATGCAGGGATAATTCCAGTCTGCTGTCTCTTCGCCTGTTTTCAATGGCGATCGTTCCTTTTGGGGTATCTCTCCTTTGCGGGGGAGGCGAGAGCTGATGACTTGTTTATCGAATGAAATGGGTGGGAGTCCACGGCTCACGTTCGGGAATAGCTTCTCCGCCCTGCTTCAGGTTTTTCAACATCCAGGCCATGTTGCGACCCAGGGTGCGCATGGTTTGCAATCCCTCGATGTCTTGGGTGGCTTCACCGGGCCGGCGGCCGTGTACGCTGTTCCAGTATTGCGACGAAACCACGGGCATGTTGTTGATGGTAAAGTACTTGTTCAGACGGTCGAATGTGGCGCTGGCTCCACCGCGGCGACACACGGCCACTGCGGCTGCCGGTTTGTAGGCGAGCAACTCACCTGCCGAGTAGAACAGACGATCGAGCAAGGCGCACAGCGAGCCGTTGGGGCCTGCGTAATAGACGGGTGAGCCCACGACTATTCCATCGGCATCGGCCAACTTGTTTCTGATTTTATCGTACAGTTCGTCGTTGAATACGCATCGTCCCAATTCGACACATCGTCCACAGGCGATGCAACCTTGTACGGCCTTGGTGCCGATAGAGACGATTTCGGCTTCGACGCCGTTGGCTTCCAATGCCTTTGCTACTTCCGATAAGGCGATGAAGGTGTTCCCCTCTTTATGGGGGCTACCGTTGATGAGTAAAACTTTCATATGCAGTTCCTATGTCTATTATAAAAATGATGACTTTTTCACGTAAGTTCATATTCCCTCTTCAAAGATAACACTTCCTTGTCTTGTTTGTTTTTTTGCTTTCGAGTTTAGTCTCTTCCTTAAGGGGAATGTAAAAAGAAAAGGCCCGATAATCAATCGATTATCGGGCCTTTCATTCAGTCGGGGTGACAAGATTCGAACTTGCGACCACACGCCCCCCAGACGCGTACTCTAAACCGGGCTGAGCTACACCCCGCTGATTTGGTGATGCAAAAGTAGCTCTATTTTTTACAATGACAAAATTTTTGTGGACTTTTTTTCGAACTTTTTTCGTTCCATTTCTTAACTGCTTGCAGGTGAGGATGCAACGTTTATAGCTTGAAAAGGTCGCGATAGAGGTCGAAGGCGACGAATATCTGCTCTTTGTCGGCATGCTGGTCGATGACGGGGTGGCCGATGGCCTGCAGCAGGGTGAAATTGATGTGTCCGCCCTCGTTTTTCTTGTCGTGGGTCATCAGTTCGTAGAGGGTCTCGTAGTCTTTGCAGGTGATGGCAAAGGCCCCGTAGTGGCGATAGATATAGTCGGCAAGTCCGGTAATGATGTCGCTGGGGAAGTGCAGGTAGTGGTGCGAGAGCAACAGTTCGCACACGAGCCCCCAGGCCACGGCATACCCGTGGGCAATGGGTTTGCCCCGGCGGTGCGAGAGGCTTTCGAAGGCGTGCCCTACGGTGTGCCCCAGGTTGAGTGCTTTGCGTATTCCTGTTTCGCAAGGGTCTTGGGCTACGATGCGCTGTTTTACCTGCACCGACTCTTCGAGCAGGAGGAGCAGTCGGTCCCAGTCGGGGTTCGAGAGATCGTAGTCGAGCAGGGCATGATAGGTGTCGGGGTTCTCGATGAGGGCGTGTTTCAGCATCTCGGCGTAGCCCGAGAGCAACTCTTCGTGAGGCAGAGTGTGGAAGAACCGGGTGGAGACGACGACGGCATCGGCCGGTCGAAAGGCGCCTATTTCGTTTTTTAATCCGTTGAAGTTGATACCCGTTTTTCCTCCTACGGCCGCATCGACGGCACCGAGCAGGGTGGTGGGGATGTTGACGAAACGGATGCCCCGCTTGAAACAGGCGGCGGCAAAACCGCCCAGGTCGGTAACCATACCGCCGCCCAGATTCACGAGCAGCGATTTGCGGCTGGCGCCGTGGCGGCTCAACTCGTCCCACACATGGGCAAGCGCCTCGAGGGTCTTGTGGGTATCGCCGGCCTCGATGTCGATATATTGGGTCGAGGGGGGCAGAGCCTCGGCAATGACGGGCAGCGCCAAAGCCCGGGTGTGAGTGTCGCAGAGGATAAAGAGGGCATCGGGGGCGATGCTGCGGGCTACGTTGGCGAGCGCTTCGCCGGGGTTGGGGGTGAATATGATTTTTTGCGGCTCCATAGCGGTGCGGGTATTATCGGGTATTTCTGAGTGATTCGATGAGCGAGTCCACCTGGTCGGCAAACTCGGGCATGGAGGGATATACCAGGTCGGCTCCGGCCTCGGTGAGCGCTTGTGCCGGGATGGGCCCGGTATTGACGGCCACGGTAAATACCTGGGCGGCCACGCCGGCTACGACACCCAGGGGAGCGTTTTCGATAACGATGGCCTCGTTGGCGTTCACCCTGGCTTTGGAGAGCCCCATCAGATAGGGCTCAGGGCTGGGTTTGCCCACCTTCACGTCGTAGGCCGTTACCTTGTAGGCGGGGGCAAACACGTCGGGATAATCGTGGTCGAGCCGGTCGAGCAGCGAACCTTGTCCCGAGCCGGTAACCAGCACGGGGCGTATGCCGTTGGCGATGATGCGTTGCAGCATGCGGTCGGCTCCCGGCATGGGAGCGATTTCGGGCAGTTCGTTGAAATATTTTTCTTTGATGGCATAAATCTCGGTGCACTCCTCGTCGGTGAGTTGCCGGTTGAATTGCTTGTCGAACAGGTATTTGATGGTGCTGTTGCCGGTGCGGCCCTCGTAGAGGTAAAACTCGTCTTTGCTACATTTGATACCCATGGGGATGAGGGTGCGGTACCAGGCCTCGACGTGGTTCTTCATCGAGTCGTAGAGGACGCCGTCCATGTCGATGAGAGCGGCTTTGGGGGTGATGCACGGTACCTGGTGCTTGTCGAGATAATTCTTGATAGCTTTATTTACCAACATGTTATATCTTTTGTTTTCTCTTGCAAAAGTAGAACTTTTGGGGCAAATGGTCAAGGGGAAGGTGGTTTCACTCGAAAAATCTTGAGCGACTTTCTCTCACTTTTTTCTGTGGAAGAGTGCTGAACAGAAGATAATTTGGCAAAAAAACTCACACAGGTTTAGCTTTTTCTACTCGCCTTTCACTATTTTTGCGGAAAATAGGTGCGGCCTGGCTTTGCCAGGTTTGAAATTCAGGGAGTTTTAGGTTGTCTCTGTTCGGGTCGTTCACTATTTTTGTAGAAAATTATGGATAGATATATGAGTACAGTTTTGAAAAGATGGATTCCGGCTTGCGCACTGGGTATGTTGCTGTGCGCTTGTGGGAGCAAGGTTGCCGATGGCGATTATGCAGGAGCGTTCAAGGAATATGTAAAATCGGAATTGGAGGCCGGGACGTGGGTCTTGACGGCCGACGAGGGGCTGACCCCCGATCAGGTCGATTCGATTCAGGTCGAGGAGCTGCATCCGGTGACGATTGCCGACAGTTTGCGGGTAGGTCGTCAGATGGCTATCGATACCTATATTTCTACCGAACAGCAGTTGAAATACGATATGGAGGTGGCCGAGCATAACTATAAACTCGACGAGAACAGTCTCTTTGCCCGTCGTGCCGAGTATGCCCGCCGACTGGCCGAGGCGCGTCGTACTCACGGCAACGATATCAATTATGCCTCGAAAATCAAGAGCTATGAGGAGTCGATGGAGAGCCTGCCCAAGGATCACCAGGCGTATGTCAAGTTTGATACCGATCGCGATTTCTCCTACATCCGCAAATATGAGGAGGCCAAGACGGCTTATGACCAGTTCGTGTCGGTGAGTGTCGAGAATTATATCGACTCCTGCATGGTACAGTATGCCGGACGAGATACAACCGAGGTGCTGGGTAAGGTGGCCCGTGTAGAGTTTATTACCCCCGACGGATACCAGTCGGCCGTGGTGCTGTTTAACGAGTCGCCCACCTATGTAAAATCGATTATTACCGACTCGCAGGCTATGGAAGACGACGATGTCGAAGTCGATGCCATGGAGTATGAGGCTGATGAATAATTGCGCCAATCGACAAGGTGGGGAGAGGTGAGCGCGCTTCTCCTTCGGTCCCGATACAAGCGAGGGCTCCACAAGGAATGTGGAGCCCTCTTTATTATCTTATCGGTGCAAGGTACGGTCGAGTGGCTGTCAACGTACCACGACTTTGGTAGCGTAGCTGCCGCAGCGCAACAGGTAGAGCCCCGGTTGCAGGGCGATGGTGTTGTCGCCCTCGTGGCCGACCCGTTGCACGACGAGGTGCCCTTGCAGGTCATAGACGGCCAGGGAGGTAGCCTCGGTCAATTGTACCACCAGGCTGCCGGGCAGGGTGATGACTTTCACCGGGGTGTCGTTGCCGGTTATCTGTTCGACCCCAGCCGGGATGGGAACCTCGGTCAGTGGAGTCCAGTCCGATTGGTAGAGCTTGCCATCGGCCTCGGCATAGGCACTCATGCGGAAGGCAAAGCGGTCGCCCCAGGCTTGAGGCAGATCGGTGAAGGTGCAGCTGTTGGTGCGCCGTCCCTCGATGAGAGCGTAGTCGTAGTTGTAGCTGAAGCTGTCGCCTTGTGCGAGATCTTGCGTGAGGGTAATTTCGTCGAGATACATCTCTTGGGTATAGTCTTTCTGGCGGAAGTAAATCTCGAGATAGGTTGCCTCGCTGCTATGGTCGAAGGTAATCGATATCACGTTGTAACCCGAGTTCATGAGGGTAGCGCTTTTCTTCTCGGCGGTTCCCGACAGGTAGTAGTTGTTGAAGTCGATTTGGTCGCCCATGTTGCCATACACGCGGGCTGTGACCGTGTAGCCGCTGCTGTTGCTCATGGCGATGGTGGGACTGGTGATGCTGATGCCGCCGAGCATGCCGCCGGTCCAGCAGCCGTAGAAGGCCGACCAGTCGGGCACGGTAGTATAGTCGTCGTAGTTGGTGGCCCCCATGTCATCGACCGGCAGGTCTATGGTGCCGCCGGTGAAGGCGTCGAAGTTCTCATGGAGTACCGTCTGTGCCGGTTCGTTGCGCTGTGCGGTGTGTGTATAGACGTTGTAAACGACGTAACCGTCGGCTCCGATTACCGTATTCCAGTTGGCGGTATATTGCCCGCCATGCACCTCGGTGAAGTCGTTGAGCCGAGGTTGCTCGAGACTGCCGGCAAAGGCAAAGACATCGACGATGTTCGACTCGGCCGAGCTCTCTGCCTCCAGCGTGCTCTGTACGGTGTAGAAGTAGTCGGTATTCTCTTGCAGACCCGTTACGGAGGCCGAGGTGTTGGGGGTGGCTTGGCCTTCGACCAGGTAGTCGCGGGTCTTGACCATACCGCCATAGGTGATGGATACGTCGTCGATGGCGGTGGGACTGTTCATGTCGGGAGCATCGTCGGTATAGGTGATTTTGAACTGGATGCACCCCACGGGAATTTCGCGGGTATATTCTACGATACCGCCGGTGGGGTAGTAGATGGTCGAGGTCTCGCCCAGCAGTGTCCACGTGGAACCGTCGTATCCATAGACGGCCACGTTACCGTTGCCATTGGCATTCTTAACCCAGAACGAGAATCGCGAAGCGGGAGCCGGTAGCACCGGGGTGACAATCGAGTCGCGCTCGGAGTCGAAGGCGAGGGCTATCGAGCCCGAGTGGACCGAGGTGGTGTCGGTGGCAACCGAGGTGGTGTAGAGCTGACGTACCGATCCGCCGGTTACGTCGAGGCTCCACCCTTCGGGTAGAACCGACTGCTCGAAGTCGATGTATTTGTTACGCTTTGAACCCAGGATGGTGGGGACCAATCCTTCGAAACTCTCGGTGAGTGTGGTCTCGGGAGAACCCGAGTCGGCCATTTTGTAGGCAAAGACGTGGAGCAGGTAGCCCGTAGCCTCTTCGGCCGGCTGCCAGTTGGCGGTGAACGAGTTGGCGGTCACATCGGTGGCCGGGAGAGCGACTGGTGCCTGAAGCGCGGCATGGGTAGCTTGAAGCCCACCGAGCGACAGGAGGATGACAATCAATTTTTTCATGGCTCGGGTGAATAAAGTTTACTCGGTAAAGATAGGTAAATATGTGGAAAAATGTTACCGAAAGGCTATTTAAAGTAAAAGCCTGCCAAGAATTGGCAGGCTTTTGTATAAAGTCTCTATAAAACGGATAATCAGAGACGGGCTTGGATGGCTTTGCTCTCCTCTTCGTAACCCGGTTTGTTGAGCAGGGCAAACATGTTGCGCTTGTAGGCCTCTACGCCCGGTTGGTTGAAGGGGTTCACGCCCAGTATGTAGCCGCTGATTCCGCAGGCTTTCTCGAAGAAGTAGATGAGTTGGCCCAGATAGGTTTCGTTGAGTTCGGGAACCACAATCTTGAGGTTGGGTACACCGCCATCGACGTGGGCGATTTGCGTGCCGAGCTCGGCCATCTTGTTGACTTCGTCCACCCGTTTGCCGGCCAGGTAATTGAGGCCGTCGAGGTTCTCCTGGTCGGAGGGAATGGTGACGGTGTGCTTCATCTGGGCCACCGAGAGTACGGTCTCGAAGATGATGCGTTCGCCCTCTTGAATCCATTGCCCCATCGAGTGGAGGTCGGTAGTGAAATCGACCGATGCCGGGAAGATGCCCAGGTGGTCTTTACCCTCGCTCTCGCCGTAGAGTTGTTTCCACCACTCGGCGAAGTAGTGCAGTTTGGGGTTGAAGTTGACCAGAATCTCGATCTTCTTGCCACTTTGGTAGAGGGCATTGCGGGTAGCCGCATAGATGGCGGCGGGGTTCTGCTCGAAGGGAACCTCTTCGCCGCAGGCTTTCTCCATGGCTACGGCACCGGCTACGAGGGCACGGATGTCGAATCCGGCAATGGCGATGGGCAGCAGACCTACGGGGGTGAGTACCGAGAAGCGGCCGCCTACGTTGTCGGCGATAACGAAAGTCTTGTAACCCTCGGTATCGGCCAGTTTGCGCAAGGCGCCTTTGTGTGCGTCGGTAACGGCCACGATGCGATGTTTGGCCTCCTCTTTACCTACTTGAGCCTCGAGTTGCTCTTTGAGCAGACGGAAGGCGATGGCGGGCTCGGTAGTCGTTCCCGACTTGGAGATAACGACGATGCCAAACGATTTGCCCTTCAGGAGGGTTTGCAGTTCAAACAGGTAGTCTTCGCCAATATTCTGTCCGGCAAAGAGGACAATGGGGTTTTTATGTTCGTGGCGGAGGAACTCGAAGGAGTCGGAGAGGGCTTCGATCACGGCTTTGGCACCCAGATAGCTGCCGCCAATACCGATAACCACTACGATTTCGCAGCGCTCTCTCAGTTGTTTTGCTGCGGCTTCGAGGTCGGCCAGATGGGCTTCGGATATCTCGGAAGGCAGGTGCAGCCAACCCAGAAAATCATTACCCTTACCGGTGCCTTTGTGCAGCATTTCGATGCCGTTGTCGGCTTTGTCTTTCAAAGCGAAAACGTCGCTCTTGGATACGGTTCCTAAAGCTTTTTCGATGTTCAATTCGATTGATTTCATAGCTTTGTCTCTATTTGTTTATTATAGAAATGTATCGTAAATATTTTCGATGGCATGCCGGGGCAATACTTTTTTGTAGAGTATATCATAAACGCATTGCAGGATGGGCATGTTCACGTGGTAACGTTCGTTTATTTCGTAGATGCATTTGGTGCCATAGTATCCCTCGGCAATCATCTCCATCTCCATCTTGGCGGCGTTGACCGAGTAGCCTCGCCCGATCATGGAGCCGAAGTTGTGGTTGCGGCTGAAGCGGGAGTAGGCGGTGACCAGCAGGTCGCCCAGATAGACCGAGTCGCTGATGTTGCGCCGCTCGCAGGGCGATACGGCCTGCAAGAAGCGATCCATCTCGTTGAGGGCATTGGAGACGAGCATGGCCTGGAAGTTGTCGCCGCTCTTCATGCCGTGGCAGATGCCGGCGGCGATGGCATAGACGTTCTTCAGCACGGCCGAGTATTCGATGCCTTTCACGTCGGACGATACGATGGTTTTCAACTTGGCACTGTTGAGGGCATTGGCCAAACAGTGCGCCTTTTCCAGGTCGTTGCAGCCTATGGTGAGGTAGGAGAGTCGCTCGAGAGCCACCTCCTCGGCATGGCAGGGGCCGCCGATGACGGCCAGTTGCGACTCGGGCACATGGTAGAAATCTTTCAGATACTCGGTGACAATCATGTTTTCGTCGGGGACGATGCCTTTGATGGCGGTCACCACAAACTTGCCGCTGATATCGGTCGTGAGTTTCTTGAAATGGGCCTTCATGTAGGGCGATGGCGTCACCAGTATCAAGGTGTCGGCCGCCTGGGCAATCTCGTTGATATCGGAGCTGAAATAGATGCGCGAGGTGTCGAAGGCGACATCCGACAGATATACCGGGTTGTGGCCGGTCTGTTTGAAGTCGGCGATTCGGTCGTCGCGCCGCATGTACCACAAGATACTGTCGGCATTATTCAGCGTCAACTTGGCCAAAGCCGTAGCCCAGCTTCCGCCTCCCATGATTGCTATTTTACCAGGGATGGTCATGGCTTTGAGAAATAAGGTTTGTTGGTTATTTTTTTGCGTTCTCTACCCAGTTCTTTACCTCCTCGGCCGTGGGGTTGGCCAGGTCGAGTTTGTATTTCTTGTTGATACCGCAAATCTCCTGATGCATCTTGTTGGGGTTGGCTTCGGCCAGATCGGCTACGGTAAGGTAGCCGGCTTTCTGGATGGGAGCCACCCATTGTGCCGGTACGCCCAGGGCCGTGTAGGCGGCCTCTTTGTCGCGTTTCTGTACCTTCTCGGGACGCATCTGCGGGAAGAAGAGAACCTCTTGTATAGTGGTCTGTCCGGTCATGAGCATGACGAGACGGTCCATACCGATACCCATTCCCGACGTGGGGGGCATGCCGTATTCGAGGGCGCGGATGAAGTCGTTGTCGATGAACATGGCTTCGTCGTCGCCTTTCTCCGACAGGCGCAGCTGCTCTTCGAAGCGCAGGCGCTGGTCGATGGGGTCGTTCAGCTCGGAGTAGGCGTTGCACAGCTCCTTGCCGTTGACCATGAGCTCGAAGCGTTCGGTCAGTTCGGGGTTGTTGCGGTGACGCTTGGTGAGAGGAGACATCTCGATGGGGTAGTCGGTAATGAAGGTCGGTTGTATGTAGTTGGCCTCGCATTTGGCACCGAAGATTTCGTCGATGATTTTGCCTTTGCCCATGGTCTCGTCAATCTCCACACCAATCTTTTTGCACACTTCTCTCAACTGCTCTTCGTTCATGCCGCTGATGTCGATGCCGGTGTGCTCTTTGATGGCGTCGAGCATGGTGATGCGCTTGAACGGCGGTTTGAAGCTGATGACGTTGTCGCACACCTTGATTTGGTCGGTGCCGTTCACATCGAGGCAGATCTTTTCGAGCATCTTCTCGGTGAAGTCCATCATCCAGTTATAGTCTTTGTACGAGACGTAAATCTCCATGCAGGTGAACTCGGGGTTGTGGGTGCGGTCCATACCCTCGTTGCGGAAGTTCTTGGAGAACTCATATACCCCCTCGAAGCCACCTACAATGAGGCGTTTGAGGTACAGCTCGTCGGCAATGCGCAGGTAGAGCGGGATGTCGAGGGCATTGTGGTGGGTGATGAAGGGACGTGCGGCGGCACCACCGGGAATCGATTGCAGAATGGGGGTCTCGACCTCGAGGTAGCCGCGGGCGTTGAAATATTCGCGCATCGAGGTGTAAATCTTGGTGCGTTTGATGAAGATATCTTTTACTCCCTCGTTGACTACCAAATCGACGTAGCGTTGGCGGTAACGCAACTCGGGGTCTTCGAACGAGTCGTAGGCTACACCGTCTTTCATCTTGACGATGGGCAGCGGGCGCAGCGACTTGGCCAGAACCGTCAGCTCCTGGGCGTGCACGGTGATTTCGCCCGTCTGAGTGCGGAACACGAAACCGCGTATGCCTACAAAGTCGCCAATATCGAGCAACTTTTTGAATACCGTGTTGTACAACTCCTTGTCCTCGCTGGGGCAAAGGTCGTCGCGCGAGATATATACCTGGATGCGGCCTACCGAGTCCTTCAACTCGATAAACGAGGCCTTGCCCATGATACGGCGGCTCATGATGCGGCCGGCGATAGATACCTGGCGGGGAGGTTCGGCCCCATCGACAAAATTATCTTTTATTTCCTGTGAGTAAGCATTTACCGGATATTCGGCTGCGGGATAGGGTTCTATGCCCATTTTGCGCAACTCGTCAAGACTGTTGCGGCGAATGATCTCTTGTTCGCTCAGATCGAGAATATTCATAGACGTAAGTTTGTAAATTTTCGCAAAAATACAAACTTTTGAGCGAAAACGGCTACGATTTGGCGTAAATTATTGTTATCGAGCGGCCGTTCAGGCGGTTGTGCCGGGTTGGGTCGGGTCGTCGTCCCGGGGTTTGTCGGTATCGTCGGGGGCGATGATGTCGCTCTTCCCCTTGAACCACTTGAAGATGTTGATGCGCACCCGGCTGCCGTGAGCCTCGAAGTAGTTGTTGAAACACGAGTTGATTTCGCAGCCATAGACTACCAGCAGCACGATGGCCGGTAGCACGGGTATGCCGAAGGGGGTACCAAAGGCCTCGCCAAAACTTGTGGCCACCAGTATCCAGCACAGGTAGTCGATAATCTTGTTGATGCTGCGACGCACGGCGCGGCTCTTGCGGATGACTTCGCCCCGATGGCGGGCGGCGTCGATACCAAATTTCAGGTCGGCCACGACCAGGGCCAGGGCCGCCAGCAGAAACCAGCGGATGGGAGAGACGAAGTCGGCCACCCACGCCAAATACGAGGCCAGGGTGCCGTTGATTACGTTGCGTTCGTTCATATCGAAATTTGCATTTAAGTGGTTCTGCTGCAAATTTCGTCTGCTCGCCAAGCCTATCTGTGGCGTGGTGATAAAAAGAGCGGGGGCTCCCGCACGACGATGCACCCGGTGTCACCCCGCACAGCGATGCGGGGTCCAGGAGGTGTCGCAACGAGGGAAGTAGGGGCGCACGGCTCGTGTGTCCTGAGGAGAATCCTTTGCCGGTATTCCCCTGGTTTGGGTATTCCCTGGATTCCGCGTCGTGGCGCGGAATGACGAGCCCCTTTCGCGTCGTGGTGCAGGAAGGAGCCAGGTGCGGGAAAAAGAAAAATCCCGCGGGCTCGCCGGTGGTAGCGGGGCTCCGCGGGATGTGTATGGATGGTTGGAGGTATTGTTATTGTGCGCTGTTCTTTTTCAGCCATTCGAGGCGGCGCAGGTCGGGCAGGTGCTTTACCTTGAAGTGCTCGAAGGTAGCCTGGAAGCCTTCGCCGTCGGGGCTGGCACCCATGAGTCCCACTTGCACGGGGGGGTTGTCTTGCAGCCAGGCGTTGCGCATGAGGGTGTATTCGTTGTCGTCGAACGAGTAGAATATCTCGACGGCATCGAGACGGCGCACGGCCTTGATCCAGATGTAGGGCACGGCCCGGTCGAGGGTGATGACGCTCCAGTCGGAGGTGTGGTGGGTGACTACGGTGCTGAGGTTGAATTTGCCATCGACAAACTCGATGCCGGCTTTGATGTAGTTCTCATGGTCGATGCGCAGCATGATGCCGGCCTGGTCGAAGCGGGCCTTGTAGTCGCCCGAGACTTTGACCTTGACCTCGAACTCACCGCCATAGGTGGCGTAGTAGAAGGGGGCGTCATCGACGGTGAAGCCGTAGTGCGAGATGCGCCAGTAGTCGGTCTTGGGGGTTACAAACATGGAGAGGGTCTTGTCGTTGATTTCCCATTGTTCGGGTTCGTTGAACCATTGCATTTTTTCTAACGATTGGGCCATGCCAGGCATGATGGCCAGCAGCATGGCGAGGTTTAACAGAATTGAGTGTTTCATTTGTATTATTCGGTGTAGGTAAATAACCATTAAATTTTTTACATTTGCAAATGTAGAGTCTTGAAAAAGAATGTACAATGATTATAAATAACCATTTTTTGCCGAACCATGGGTATTGTCGATAAACTGAACCGCCTGATGCTCTCGCAGGATAGCGCCAAAGGCAAATGCTATCGCGATGAGATGGAGCGCTACAAGGCGGCGGCTCGCAGTTACAGCCTCGTCGAGGGGACGGTGGCGGTGTTGAGCGACATGCATGCCAACGTGAGTTACATCTATTATGGAGGGTTTGCCCAGGCGCTCGGTCTGGCAGGTGCCGATACCGAGGAGTTGATTGGCTCGATATGGGAGGAGCGCATCTTGGGGCTGATTCCGCAGGAAGATCTATATGATAAGTATTTGCAGGAGTTGCGTTTTTTCAATTTTGTGAAGCGCATGCCCAAGGGCCGGCGGTCGCACTATTTCCTGGTGAGCAAGTTGCGGATGAAGTCTTCCTCGGGCGACTACCTGTGGGTGTGCCACCGCATGGCTTACGTTCCCGACCCGTTCAACAACACGCTGTGGCTCACTCTGTGCCTGTATGGTCCGTTGACTTTCGACTGGCCGGGGGGTGGTCGGGCGGTCGATACATACACGGGCACGGTGACCGAGTTGGGGTTGCAGGGAAAGTCGAAGGTCTTGTCCGACAGGGAGACTCAGGTGCTTCGTCTTATCGATAAGGGTTTGATGAGTAAACAGATTGCCGATACGCTATCGATCAGTGTGTACACGGTGAGCCGTCACCGGCAGGAGATTCTGGCCAAGTTGCAGGTGAAAAACTCGATCGAGGCGTGCCGCGTGGCCAAGGATCTGGGGCTCTTGTGACACGATGGCGTGCCGGTGGGGTGGCTTGTATGTGGCCGCCGGTCGGCCGGGGTTACGCTTTGGGTTGGTAGGGTTCGATGTGCACGTTGACTTGGGTGCGTTTGCCAAAGGCTGCCTTGAGGTTGTTTTCTACCTGAGTAGCAATGTTGTGTGCCTCGACAATCGATGAGCGGGCATCGACCTTGATGTGCATGTCGATGATGAAGGTATTGCCGTTCTTACGGGTGCGCAGGTGGTGGAAGGTGATGACTCCGGGAGTCTCTTGTATCTTCTGTTCGATATTCCGCTCGATTTCCTGTGGCAGCGACATCTCGAGCAACTCCTGTATGCTGGGGCGGGCCAGTTTGTAGGCTACGCCTATGATGAAGATGCCCACGATGACCGAGGTGATAGGGTCGAGTATGCGCCAGCGTTCGCCCAGGAACATGGCGCCCGAGATGCCGATGAGGGTGCCTATCGACGAAAAGGCATCCGACCGGTGGTGCCAGCCGTTGGCAATGACGGCGGGGCTCTCGATCTTGCGCCCGATGATGATGGTGTACCAGTAGAGCGCCTCTTTCACCACAATCGAGACGGCGGCCATGATGAGGGCCAGGTAGGTGGGGCGCTCGATGGTGCGGCCGTTGAGTACCTCGTAGATTTTCACG
Organism: Barnesiella sp. An55; assembly: GCF_002161555.1. Lineage (GTDB taxonomy): Bacteria > Bacteroidota > Bacteroidia > Bacteroidales > Barnesiellaceae > Barnesiella > Barnesiella merdipullorum. The sequence continues at coordinate 29,650 of NZ_NFHZ01000005.1, forward strand.
CTGCCCGAGTAGAAGATGCCGATGGCCACGATGAAGAGGGCAAAGCTGATGAGCATGGTGGCAAAGGTTTCGAACTTGCCGTGCCCGTAGGGGTGGTCGCTATCTTCGTGTTTGGAGGAGATGCGGATAAAGATGATGACGATAAAATCGGTCACAAAGTCCGACAGAGAGTGGATACCGTCGGCAATCATGGCGCTGCTTCGGCCTACGACACCGGCTACAATCTTGGCGGCCGAGAGGATGAGGTTGGTGAAAAAACCTACCCAAGTGACCCGGGCTGCTTTTTTCTCCCGGGCAATATCGGTCATTTGGTCTGTCTCGTTCATCGAGGTTTGGATAAAAAACAATGCAAATATAGAGCGTTTTGTGCTATGTTATATCGTTTTTTGTTTCAAGAGTATTAATTTATACCTGTTCTATATAGCGTTTTGCTTGAGGAAGTGAAGAAAAAAGAATACAATCGTTCTGCATTTATCGGGTTTTTTGTAAATTTGTAAGAAACAAATACGAAGGAATATGCATAGCGAGTCATTACACATACGCCGACAATTGATTGAACCTCACCGGGGAGCCCTGCTTGTGGCCGAGCCTTTTCTCGACGAGGGGTGTTTCCGCCGGGCGGTCATCTGTTTGGCCGAGTATTCCGAGAAGGGGGCGGTGGGCTTCGTGCTCAACAGCCCCACACATTATCATCTGAATGAATTGCTCGAGGGGTTGGGTTCTATCCCCTCGATACCCGTCTATTGTGGTGGGCCGGTGGGTACCGACCATCTGTTTTTTCTGCACGATATAGCCTCGTTGCCGGGAGCGGTCGAGGTGGCATCGGGGCTTTTTGCCAACGGCGACTTCGATATGTTGCTCGATTTCATGCGAAGTGACGAAGGGGTGTGCCGGCATGTGAAATTTCTCATCGGGTACAGCGGCTGGTCGCCCGGTCAGCTCGACGGGGAGCTGCGGCAGGAGTCGTGGGCGGTCACTACTATGCAGTCGGCAGCCAGTTGTCTGGCGGCAACCGACGATGCCTTTTGGCGCGAGACGGTGCGCAGCATGGGCGAGGGCTATCTGTTGTGGCTCAATTCGCCTCAGGAGCCGTCGCTTAATTAGCCGATTTCGGCCGGATTGATTTTCTGGAGAACGATCGCGTCGGCATAGCCGTGAGGTAGCCGCACCCAGTCGGTCAGGTGGCCGCACTCGTTGAATCCGCAGGTGCGGAAGAGGGCCAGGCTGGCCGTGTTGCACGCAGCAATGTGTACATAGAGCTGGTGCAGTTGCAGTAGCCCGAAGGCATATTCCATGAAGGTTTCAAGGGCATCACGCCCCAGTCCCCGGCGGGTATGGTTGGGGTCGATGAGTAGCCCTAAGGCGGCCCGGCGGTTTGTGGCGTCGTAGTCGAAGCAGTCGAGCACCCCCACACGTTCAAGACTGTCTCGCAGCACAATCATGAGTCGCAACTGGTTGTCGCGGGTAATGTCGGCGCTGTAGCTCTCGATATAGCGTTTGATCAGGTAGCGCGAGTAGGGGGATACGGTGCAGCCATACTGCCACAGCGAGGTATCGTTTTCCCAGCGGTAGAGGTCGTCGAGATCTTCGGGCTCGAGGGCCCGCAAGGCTATCTGTTTTCCCGATAGGTAGTTCATGGTTGCTTGTAGATTTCTTTGGGTGAAACAATTACATGGGCGTGTGGGTTGTAGATGAGGAACCGGTTGCGGTCGTGGCAGCCCTGCTGTATGGTGTCGATAATTTCGCGGTAGGAGAGCCAGCCCGAGTCGAGTATGATGTAGCGCAGGGCCGACCCTTTGCGGGGCATCGGTAGCTGTTGAACCGACTCGATGGTCGTGACATGTGGGCCGCCGGGGATGAGACCGGCAATGCGTTCGGCCTCGTTGGAGAGGATGTACCATTCACCCCGTTCCCGTTTCTCGCCCTGGCGACGATGGCGGAAGGGATAGGCGACGATGCGGTGGGCGGCGGCCAGCATGGCCCTGAAGAAGATCGAGAACTTCACCGCCAGGTAGTAGCCCTTGCTGTAGTGGGGATAGTGTTTCTTGAAAAAGATGAGCATCGCCTCGTAGAAGATGCGCACGTAGCGCAGACTCCCCTTCTTGGTGCTCTCGCCCTTGTAGTGGATGATGGGCGTGGGCATGTAGTAGTTGTGATATCCCGCCAGTACCAGCCGGTAGGAGAGGTCGATGTCCTCGCCATACATGAAGAAGTCCTCGTCGAGCAGACCGCTCTTGTCGAGCGTAGCCCGTCGCATGAGCATGAAGGCCCCCGAGAGGATGTCGATGCGGTGGTACTCGTCGGGCGAGAGGTATTTCATGTGGTAGCGTCCGAAGAGAGGCGAGCGGGGGAACAGGGACGCCAGTCCGAATATCTTGCAGAACGACACCCACGGCGAAGGAAATCCCCGTTTCGACTCGGGCAGGAAACGCCCGTTGCCGTCGAGCATCTTCACCCCTACGCCACCGGCATCGGGGTGCGTGTCCATGAACTGGCATACCTCCTGGAGCGTATCTTCGGCGATGACCGTGTCGGGGTTGAGCAGCAAGACATACTCGCCCGTGGCCAGTGCCATGGCCTGGTTGTTGGCCCGGGCAAAGCCCACATTCTCGGCGTTGGCTATGAAGCGCACCTCGGGAAATAGGGGGGTGAGGTAGTCGAGCGAATCGTCCTGCGAGTGGTTATCGACTACGAAAATCTCGGCCTCCATGGGATGAACCGTCAGTGCAGCCCGCACCGACCGGAGCGCCTGCTCCAGAAAGTGTTTCACCCGGTAGTTGACAATGACGATGCTGATTTTTACCACGGAACCCGACTCCTCTTATTTATATAATGTATAACGATGCCCTGCCGAAAATAGTGTGCGCTATCCCTTGAAACTTTCGCTGAAGAGCGTGCGGTTGAGAATCGAGCGACCCAGCGTGATTTCGTCGGTATATTCCAGTTCTCCTCCCACCGAAACCCCTCGGGCAATGATGGTAATCTTCACGTCGAAGGGGGCCAGTTTGCGGAAGATGTAGAAGTTGGTCGTGTCGCCCTCCATCGTGGCGCTCAAGGCCAGAATCACCTCCTTGATACCGCCTGCCGCCACCCGATCGACCAGACTCTCGATTTCGAGGTCGGCCGGCCCTATGCCGTCCATGGGCGAGATGACCCCACCCAGCACATGATAGAGCCCGTGGAATTGGCGGGTATTCTCGACCACCATCACCTCCTTCACGTTCTCGACCACACACAGGGTCGAGGTATCGCGCGACGGGTCGCTGCAAATGGCGCAGGTGTCGGTGTCGGATATGTTGTGGCACACATGGCAGTGCTTGATCTCCTTGCACAGTTTGATAATGGTATTCCCGAATTTCTCGGCCTCGCCCTCCTCCTGCCGCAACAGGTAGAGCACCAGGCGCAGCGCCGTCTTGCGGCCGATGCCCGGCAGCTTGGCAAACTCGCTCACCGCGTTTTCGAGAAGAACCGAAGAGTATTGTTGATCCATATGAATAGACATCCTTTCGCGGCTCTCCGCCGGGTTGTCGCAGCACTTTGCCACCCTATTCCCCGGCAGAACCGTGGTACAAAGATAGTGAAAGGTGAGAGCAGAGGCAAAGGAAAACGCAGTTTTCAACTTTGCCTGGGCCGAGCCGCATCCTGTCTTATTCAAAGATAGTGAAAGGTGAGCGAGTAGGAAATCCGGGAAAAAACTGTATATTTGTCCTCCCTGAAAATTCTGAAAACAAGAGATCGATATGGAGATTAAAAATGCCAAGTTTGTGGTGAGCAGCAGTCGGGTGCAGGATTGCCCGTCGCATCGGTTGCCCGAGTATGCCTTTATCGGACGCTCCAATGTGGGCAAGTCGTCGCTCATCAACATGCTCACCCGCCAGAAGGGGTTGGCCATGACCTCGGCCACGCCGGGAAAGACGATGCTCATCAACCACTTTCTCATCGACAACAGCTGGTATCTGGTCGATTTGCCCGGTTATGGCTATGCCCGCCGGGGCAAGGAGAGCCGCGAGGCGTTGCGCCAGATGATCGAGGGGTATGCCCTCTACCGGCACGAGCTCACCTGTCTATTTGTGCTGCTCGACTGTCGGCACAAACCGCAGAAAATTGACCTCGAGTTTATGGAGTGGCTGGGCGAGAACGGCGTGCCTTTTGCCATCGTCTTTACCAAGACCGATAAGGTGGGTCCCGTGGCGCTCAGAGACAGTATCGAACACTATAAATCGGTATTGCACGAGACGTGGGAGGAGCTGCCCCCTATCTTCACTACCTCGTCGGAGCGGGGAACGGGTCGTGACGAGCTGCTAGACTACATCGACCGGGTGAACAGGAGTTTGACGGCCGAGGCGAACCCCGACTGAAATCGGGTGGGGGAGGGAGAATAACCCCCTTTAAGACAGGCTCGATGCCGCAGCCGTGTGGACCGACCACGGAAATTGTCGAATGTCAATATTTCGACGGGCGGTTCTTTTTCGGCGAGAGTTCTTTTGTTCGTCCAATCTGTTTTGTATCTTTGCATTTGGCGCGTGTCGAAATCGACTTCGGTCGAGGCAGCACCAATTTTTAGAGTAAAAGATTATGTGTGAGAAAGATACCTTTATGCGCGAGGCCATAGACCTCTCGCTCGACAACATAGACCATGGCGGCGGTCCCTTCGGAGCCGTAATCGTGAAGGATGGCAAAATCATTGCCCGCGGAGCCAACCGGGTGACGGCCTCGAACGACCCTACGGCCCATGCCGAGGTGAATGCCATTCGCGAGGCGGCCCGTGTGCTGGGCACTTTCGACTTGAGAGGCTGCGAGATATACACCTCGTGCGAGCCTTGCCCCATGTGCCTGGGTGCCATCTATTGGGCCCATCTCGACAAGGTATATTATGGTAACACCAAGGCCGACGCCAAGGCCATCGGCTTCGACGACTCGTTTATTTACGACGAGTTGGCCCTGCCACTGGAGAAACGCCACCTCAAAATAGTTTCCCTCATGCGCGACCAGGCCATCAAAGCCTTCGAAAAGTGGGACAACAAGAGCGATAAAATAGAGTATTAAACGATATAACGAACACACCTCCTTTTTTTGAATAGAAACGTATGGCAAACTGGTTTGAATGTAGAGTCAAGTATGATAAGATGCTGGAAAACGGCATGCAGAAAAAAGTAACCGAACCCTATCTCGTCGATGCCCTCTCCTTTACCGAGGCCGAGGCCCGTATTATCGAGGAAGTGTCGCCCTTCATCTCGGGCGAGTTTTCGGTGTCGGCCGTGAAACGGGCCAACTTCAGCGAACTCTTCTTCGACGAGACGGGCGACCGCTGGTACAAGTGCAAACTCAACTTCATCACCCTCGACGAGAAGAGCGGCATGGAGAAACGCACCGCATCGTATATGCTGGTACAGGCTGCCGACTTCGAAACCGCACTCAAGAATCTGAACGCCGGCATGAAAGGCACCATGGCCGACTGGGTAATCGTGTCGATAGCCGAGACCCCGCTCATGGATGTCTATCCGTTTAATCCCGAAGGCAAGACGCAGGAGGAGGACCGTCCGAAAGAACAATGAACGAGATAGCCCAACATATAGCCACCATACGACAGGAGCTGCCGGCGGGTACCCGCCTGGTGGCCGTGTCGAAGTTTCACCCTGCCGAGGCCCTGATGGAGGCCTACGAGTCGGGACAGCGCATCTTCGGCGAGAGTCGGGTGCAGGAACTCGTGGGTAAATACGAGGCCTTGCCCAAGGATATCGAGTGGCACTTCATCGGCCACTTGCAAACCAACAAGGTAAAATATATTGTGCCCTTCATCACCCTTATCCACAGTGTCGATAGCGAGAAACTGCTTGCGGTAATCGACAGCGAGGCGGCCAAGTGCGGCCGGGTAGTCGATTGTTTGCTCGAGATACATGTGGCTCGCGAGGAGAGCAAGTATGGATTCACCCCCGAGTCGTGTCGCGAGTGGTTGCAAGGGAATCCCCTGGCTCGATATCCCCATGTGCAGGTGTGTGGCCTCATGGGTATGGCATCGCTCACCGACGACGAGCAGTGTATCGACCGGGAGTTTGGCGAGTTGAAGAGCCTGTTCGATGAATTGAAAGCTTCGGGCAAGGTCGATGCCGAAGCCTTCAAAGAGTTGTCGATGGGTATGTCGCACGACTATCGGCTGGCCTTACGCCACGGCAGTACGCTGGTGCGCATAGGGACCTCGATATTCGGCGAGCGGGCCTATTAACCGCTCCGTGGCGTAGGCATGCGGCGGGGAATAATCTGTTTTTATGTTCAAGAACATATCTTTTTCGCGTCCGTGGCTAAATAATAAGCATTAATTTTGTCCTTAATTTTAAGTAGCCAGAAAACAGAAGGTCTAAAGAAAACAGTCCATGAAATAGACACGCTTATATCAATAGAAACATTTACATCTACTAAATACATTAATTAAAATCTTATAAAATGAGTACGGTACAAGAAAAGAGAAATTATACATTGCCTATCATAGTAATGTTTTTTCTGTTTGCAATGATCTCGTTTGTAACCGGTTTTCAAAACCCGTTCGGCGTAATTCTTAAAGAACAATTCCATTTGAGTAACTTGGAATCTCAACTGGGCAATGCGGCAAACTTTATTGCATATGCCTTTATGGGAATTCCTGCGGGACTCATTCTTCAGAAGAAAGGCTATCGCTACTCGGCTATTGCCGCAGTTCTCGTAGGCTTGGTAGGCGTGTTGTTGATGTTTGTGTCGAGCATGCTGGAGACAGGAGTATTTGCCGTGTATTTGATGGGCGCTTTTGTTGCCGGTTTTTCGATGTGTATGCTTAATACGGTAGTAAACCCCATGCTGAATACACTCGGTGGTGGTGGTAAAAAAGGTAATCAACTCATCCAGTTTGGTGGGGCCACTAATTCATTGGCCGCTACGATATGCCCTGTGTTGGTTGGTTATCTCATGGGCGATACGATGAAGGGTCTCACTCTTGAAGCCGCCCGTCCCGCCTTGTATATTGCCATGGGCATATTTGCTTTGGCTTTTGTTGTGCTCCTCCTCTCGAAGTTACCCGAGCCTATTTTGGAAGAGGCAGCCAAGGGCGAGAAGAGCAAGGCCGAGAAGGTATCGGTAAAAGGAGCATTGAAATATCGCCATTTTGCCTTGGGTGTTGTCGCTATCTTCCTGTATGTAGGTATTGAGGTGGGTATTCCCAACATGGCCAACCTCTATATGACTACCCAGACTCAAGCGAGCGCTCAGGCTACAGTCGATGAGTACAACAAGCAGCAGAGCGATCCCCTGTATCTGGCTTCGTTGCAAGCCGCCGATGCCCAGAATGCCGAGCAGATGAAAGCTTATCAACACGATAAAGGCCTCTTTACCCCGGCCGAGGTAGAGAAACTGGTGAATTATGAAAACAAAGTTATTTCACTCTCGCAGTACGAGGTAGCTTCTGAAATTGTGAGTGGCGTGAAATCGCCGGGTGAAGGCATGAACCCGTCGGCCGCAGGCACACTTATCGGCATGTATTGGCTGTTGATGCTCGTGGGCCGTCTGATTGGAGGTTCGATAGGAGCCAAAGTGTCGAGCAAGGTACAGTTGATGGTTGTCTCTGCTCTGGCCATTTTGTTTGTCCTCATCTCGATGTATGTGCCCGACAAGACAATACCTATCCCGGGATTCCAAAATATGAGTTTTACTCTCATCGACGCTCCCATTAGCATCCTCTTCTTTATCCTGTGCGGTCTGTGTACGTCGGTAATGTGGGGTGGTATCTTTAACTTGGCAGTCGAGGGCCTGGGCAAATATACAGCAGTAGCTTCGGGTTTCTTCATGGTGATGGTTTGTGGCGGCGGTATCTTGCCGTTGGTTCAGAGCGGTATCGCCGACGTAGCCGGCTTCCTCAGCAGCTACTGGGTGATTATCGTAGCGCTGGCCTATATTCTGCTGTATGCGCTGGTAGGCAGCACTCCTAAGAAAGTAGAAGAGTAAAATACTGTTAAATAAGATATTGATTCTGTTTATTTCGAAGAGGCCGGAGTAAAAACTCTCGGCCTCTTTTCCTTTTTGTGAACTTTTGACCGTTTTTGTAGGTATATACTCGTGAATTGTATTATTTTTGTAAAAAAAATTCCATGAACGATACGAACTTGTTGAACAGAGCGGCCGACAATATAAGAGTATTGACGGCGGCAATGGTTGAAAAGGCAAAATCGGGACACCCCGGAGGTGCTATGGGCGGTGCCGATTTTACCAATGTGTTGTATTCCGAGTTTCTGGTGTACGATCCCCAAGACCCGAAGTGGATCAATCGCGACCGCTTCTTCCTGGATCCCGGGCACATGTCGCCCATGCTGTACAGCGTGTTGGCCATGGCGGGCTTCTATACGATGGACGATTTGAAGTCGTTCCGTCAATGGGGCAGTATCACCCCCGGGCACCCCGAGGTTGATGTGATGCACGGCATCGAGAACACATCGGGACCTCTGGGACAGGGGCATACGATGGCCGTAGGTGCCGCAATTGCCGAACGCTTCCTGGCTGCCCGGTTTGGTGAATGGTGCAGCCACAAGATCTATGCGTTTATCTCCGACGGTGGTATTCAGGAAGAGATTTCGCAGGGCGCCGGCCGAGTGGCAGGTTTCCTGGGCTTGCACAACCTGATTATGTTTTTCGACAGCAACGATGTGCAGCTCTCGACCGACACCGATGCCGTGACCGACGAAGATACGGCTGCCAAGTATCGTGCCTGGAATTGGAATGTGATAGAAATCGACGGGTGCGACCCTGCCGCTATACGCGATGCTTTGGCTCTGGCCAACCGCGAGACCGAGCGGCCTACGCTCATCATCGGCAAGACCATCATGGGCCGTGGCTGTGTGACGGCTACGGGCGAGAAGTTCGAGGGGAAATATTCGACTCACGGTCAGCCCCTGAGCAAGTCGGGAGCTTCGTATGAAAAGACCATCGAAAATTTGGGTGGAGACGTAGAGAATCCCTTTGTCATATTTCCCGAGGTGGTCGATCTCTATGCTCGCCGGGCCGAAGAGTTGAAGAAAATCGTAGCCGAGCGTAAAGCCGTACAGGCTGCTTGGGAGAAAGAGAATCCCGAGTTGGCTAAAGAATTGCACGACTTCTATGCCGGCAAACTGCCCGAACTCGACTTTGAGTCGATTGAGTATAAACCCAACGTGGCTACCCGTACGGCCTCGGCCAACGTGCTCTCTTACTTGGGCGAGCGGGTGAAAAATATGATTGTGTCGTCGGCCGACCTGGCCAACTCGGACAAGACCGAGGCCTTCTTGAAAAAGACCGGAGCCTTTGTCAAGGGCGATTTCAGAGGGGCTTTCCTGCACGCCGGCGTAGCCGAGTTGACGATGGCCTCGATCATGAACGGTATCTTGCTGCATGGTGGCATGCAGGCTGCCTGCGGTACCTTCTTTGTCTTCTCGGACTATATGAAGCCCGCCGTGCGCATGGCTGCCCTGATGGAGCTGCCTGTGAAATATGTGTGGACTCACGATGCCTTCAGAGTCGGTGAGGATGGACCTACACACGAGCCGGTAGAACAGGAGGCTCAGATACGACTCTTGGAACAACTGAAAAACCATAGCGGCAAGAACAGCGTGCTGGTATTGCGCCCTGCCGACAGCGCCGAGACTCTCGTCGCCTGGAAGCTGGCTATGGAAAACAGCGATACCCCCACGGCTTTGATTCTTTCTCGTCAGGATGTGCCCGATTTGCCGTCGGCTACGGGCAACCGCTATGCCGATGCCTTGCAGGCCGAGAAGGGAGCCTATGTGCTGATGCGTGACGAGAATCCCGACGTAGTGCTGGTGGCCAATGGTTCGGAAGTATCGACCCTGGTAGGAGCCAGTGAAATACTGCACGAACAGGGTGTGCGGGTACAAATTGTGTCGGTACCCTCGATAGGGCTCTTCCTGAATCAGCCACAGTCGTATCGCGAGGGTGTGATACCTCCCGGATTGCCCGTGTTTGGCTTGACGGCCGGTCTGCCCTCGACGCTGCTGCAACTGGTAGGGTGCAAAGGTAAAGTCTATGGATTGGATCGCTTTGGCTACTCGGCTCCTTACAAGGTGCTCGATGAAAAGTTGGGATTCACTCCTGCGAACATCGCTCGCGAGATAGCCGCTTTTATAGGCAAATAGACCCGAAACTGTTGTCATATGTAATCAAAAACGCTTCCCTGTCTTACAGAGAAGCGTTTTTCTTGTAAAATTAAATAAAAAATCCTTGTTGAGCCCAAAAAAAACGCTTACCTTTATCCGAAATTTTAGTTGGGTCTATGAAGCAGCCCATTCTTTTTTAACGAAAGAGATAGGTTGCAGATATTAAGTAGTTTAATTCTAAAAAGGAAAGAGTATGAAGAAGACTGTATTTGCGGCTTTGCTTATGACTACGGCAGTAGCTACGCCGGCAATGCTCGCAGCAGCTCCCCAAGAGGAAGCTAAAACAGAGCCTTCCAAAGAGATTGTCTTGAATAGCTTTAAAGACAATTGGATGATTTCGCTTGAAGGGGGTGCCGATTTTAGCTTAGGACGCTTTGACAGTCATGCTGCTTTTGGGAAGCGTATTGCACCGGTTTTTGGGCTTAATGTCGAGAAATGGTTCTCTCCGGTTATCGGTTTGCGCTTAGGTGCCGATTACTATGGCTTGAAAGGAGCCGCCTTGTGGGGCAATGGTATTGGTGGCGAAAAATTTGATAACGGTTATTACAAACAATCCTATGCCCTTGTAACACCTGCACTTGATGTGATGGGCGATTTGGCCAGCCTGTTCTGCGGATATCGTGAGCGGGTTTACTCGCCTATCCTGTATATTGGTATGGGTATTCCTGTTGTTGTCGCAGGCGATGGTACGACCGTCGATGGCGTCAATATGGGGATGCGAGGTGGTTTGCTCAACCGGTTCCGCTTGAGCGATGCCTGGGCTATTAACCTCGATTTGCGCTTTGACGTGCTGGAGGCAACAATCGCCGATGAAGGTAATCATGCCAAGACATTCTCGGCTTTGGTAGGAGTCACTTATAAATTCAAAGATCGTGGCTGGAATTCGCCCGAGGTTCCCGTCGTAGCTCCCGTGGTAGGCAAGTATAGCGATGCCGAGGGCGATGCGCTGGTAGCTCAGTTGCGCGATGCCAACCGCAAGATTGCCAATCTGGAGCAACAGTTGGCCGAGTGCAAGAATCGTCCGGCCGAAAAGGTTGCCGAGGAGCAGGCTCCTGTTGTTACCGTTTATTACAACATCAACAGCTCCGACCTGCAATCGAAAGATCGCGTGGTGCTGAAAGCCGTAGCAAAGGCTATCAAAGCCAACGAAGGTAAAAAATATGTCATCACCGGTTATGCCGATAGCGAAACCGGTACGGCTGCCTTTAACAACAAGTTGCGTAAAGCTCGTGCCGAAAGAGTTTACGATGCTTTGGTTTCTTACGGCGTAAATCCCGACCAACTGGAGCAAAAGACCAGCGATGCCAAACTCGATCGCTTTGGTTCTTATATTCTCGATCGTGCCGCTACTATCTCGCCGGCCGAGTAACTCTAAACGACAGATTTAACAAGATAATAGAGAGGTTGCCCAATAAGTGGTAGCCTCTCTCTTTTTTTGAAAAGGGGGAGGGGTGGTGAAGTCCCTTTCGAGCTGGCAGGGCATAGCACTTTGGAGCCCGGATAGAAAGGCAGAGGAGGAGTTCTGGAGGTTTGAAAGAATGTTAAAACAAAAGGTAATATCTTCTATTTTGGTATAAATTGTAAGGTCGGCTTGCCAAAACGGCCAGCTTTTATTACCTTTGCTCCCTGTTTAAGAGAGAAGCCGTGGAATCGTTTTATAGGACACACAAGTATCTCGTTGAGCATGTCGAGTCGCCGGTCAAACGCGACTTGATGTATCAAATCAACAAAAACAGCCGTCTGGTAGGCATCAAGGGCAGCCGGGGCGTGGGCAAAACCACCTTTCTGTTGCAATATGCCAAGGAAAATTACGGCTTGGATAGGTCGTGCCTGTATATCAATCTCAATAACCTCTATTTTACCGAACATACCTTAAAGGAGTTTGCCGAGCGTTTCTATGCCCAGGGAGGCCGGGTGTTGCTCATCGACCAGGTGTTCAAGTATCCCGGGTGGTCCGAGGAGCTGAAATACTGCTACGACAACCTGCCCGAGCTGAAGATTATCTTCTCGGGGTCGTCGGTCATGCGGTTGAAGGAGGAGAACCCGGTCTTGGTCGGGCTGGTCGATTCGTACAACCTGCGGGGCTTCTCGTTCAGAGAGTATCTGAACCTGATGGCATCGACCCACTTCCCCGCCTATACGCTCGACGATATCATGGCCCACCACAAGACGATTGCCCAGGAGATATGCAGCAGGGTCAATCCGCTCGACTACTTCCCCGGCTATCTGCACCACGGTTATTACCCCTTCTTTCTCGATAAGGCCAATTTCTCGGAGAATCTGGTAAAGAACATCAACATGATTATGGAGGTCGATATACTCCTGATCAAGCAGATCGAGCTGTCGTATCTGCCCAAGGTGCGCCGGCTCATGTACCTGCTTTCGGTTCAGTCGCCGGCACCCACCAATGTGAGCCAGTTGAGCAAGGACATACAGATATCGCGAGCCACGGTCATGAACTACATCAAGAGTCTGAAGGACGCCCGCCTCATCAACATGCTCTATCGCGATGGCGAGGAGTTCCCCAAGAAGCCGGCCATGGTCTATATGCACAACACCAACATTATATACTCCAACCGCTCGGTCGAGGTCGATGACCAGGCCGTGCGCGAGACCTTCTTCTACAACACACTGCACAAGGACCACCGGCTGAACATGGGCAGTAAAAACGCCCAGTTCCTGGTCAATCGGGAGAAACTGTTCCGCATCCAGGGCAATGCACCCCGCAACCGCATCAACCCCAATTTCTATTATGCCATCGATAATATGAAGATTGGAAGCGAAAACTTGATACCTTTGTGGCTGTTTGGGTTTGTATATTGACGTAACGATGAAAAAACAATATTAATTACTTAATAACAGAAAAGATGAGTAAACAGAAAAAATTCTTAACTTGTGATGGTAACCAAGCCGCTGCACATATCTCGTATATGTTTTCCGAGGTGGCTGCCATCTATCCTATCACTCCGTCTTCGACCATGGCCGAGTACGTAGATGAATGGGCCGCTGCTGGTCGTAAAAACATCTTTGGCGAAACCGTTCTCGTACAGGAAATGCAGTCTGAGGGTGGTGCTGCCGGAGCCGTTCACGGTTCGTTGCAGGCCGGAGCCTTGACGACCACCTATACCGCGTCGCAAGGTCTTTTGCTGATGATCCCCAACATGTACAAGATTGCCGGTGAGCTGCTCCCCTGCGTGTTCCACGTATCGGCTCGTACATTGGCTTCTCACTCGCTTTCTATTTTCGGTGACCACCAGGATGTCATGTCCACTCGTCAAACCGGTTTCGCCATGTTGTGCGAAGGTTCGGTGCAAGAGGTTATGGACCTGGCCGGTGTAGCTCACCTGTCCACGATTCGTTCGCGGGTACCGTTCATCAACTTCTTCGACGGTTTCCGTACCTCGCACGAGATTCAAAAAATCGAAGCTCTCGAGAACGACGACCTGGCTCCGCTCATCGACCAAGAGGCTTTGGCCGAATTCCGTGCCCGCGCTTTGAATCCCGAGAAACCGGTAATGCGTGGTATGGCCGAGAACCCCGATACCTTCTTCCAACATCGTGAGGCTGCCAACAAATTCTACGAGGCTGTACCTGCCATCGTCGAGGATTACATGCAGAAAATCAACGAAATCACGGGCCGTGACTATCACCTGTTCAACTACTACGGTGCCGAGGATGCCGATCGCGTAATCATTGCCATGGGTTCGGTAACCGAAGCTGCTCGCGAAGCCATCGATTACCTCATGGCCAAAGGCGAGAAGGTAGGTTTGGTAGCCGTTCACCTGTATCGTCCTTTCTCGGCCGAACACTTCTTGGCTGCTGTGCCCAAGACGGCCAAACGCATTGCTGTTCTCGACCGTACCAAAGAGCCCGGTTCGAACGGCGAGCCTCTCTACCTCGATGTAAGAGACGTATTCTATGGCAAGGCCGACGCTCCGCTTATCGTAGGCGGTCGTTACGGTCTGGCTTCGAAAGATACTACCCCCACTCAAATCCTGTCGGTTTACGAAAACCTCGCTTTGCCCGAGCCTAAAGATCACTTCACCATCGGTATCGTCGATGACGTTACCTTTACCTCGCTGCCCCCGAAAGAGGAGCTCGCTCTCGGTGGCGAAGGTATGTTCGAGGCCAAATTCTATGGCTTGGGTGCCGACGGTACGGTAGGTGCCAACAAGAACTCGGTAAAAATCATCGGTGACAATACCGACAAATATTGCCAGGCTTATTTCTCCTACGACTCGAAGAAATCGGGTGGTTTCACCTGCTCGCACCTGCGTTTCGGCGATACACCCATTCGCTCGACCTACTTGGTAAATACGCCTAATTTTGTTGCTTGCCACGTTCAGGCCTACCTGCACATGTACGATGTATTGCGTGGTATCCGTCAGAACGGTACCTTCCTGCTCAATACCATCTGGACGGCCGACGAGTTGGCAAAACACATGCCCAACAACGTAAAACGTACGCTGGCACAGAAGAATATCTCGTTCTATATTATCAATGCAACGAAGATTGCTCAGGAAATCGGGTTGGGTAACCGCACCAATACCATCCTGCAATCGGCCTTCTTCCGCATCACCCAGGTAATCCCCGTCGATCTGGCCATCGAGCAGATGAAGAAATTCATCGTGAAATCCTATGGTAAGAAAGGTGAGGATGTAGTCAACAAGAACTACGCTGCCGTAGATCGTGGTGGTGAATATGAAAAAGTAGCCGTAGATCCCGCATGGGCCAATCTCCCCGACGATGAGGTAGTTGAAAGCAAGGCTCCCGAGTTTGTAGAGAAGGTAGTGAAGGTTATCAACGCCCAGGCTGGCGACGACCTGCCCGTATCGGCCTTCTCGGGTATCGAAGATGGTACCTGGCCTGCCGGCACCGCCAAATATGAGAAACGTGGCGTATCGACCTTCGTGCCGGTATGGAACAGCGCCAACTGTATCCAATGTAACAAGTGTGCCTACGTTTGTCCTCACGCTTCGATTCGTCCCTTTGTACTCGACGAGAACGAACTCGCCGCTTCGCCTTTCAAAGAGGGTGAGACGCTCGAGATGAAAGTCCCGGCCACGATGAAGGGCATGCACTTCCGCATGCAAGTCGATGTGCTCGACTGTCTGGGTTGCGGCAACTGTGTGGATGTATGTCCGGGCAACAAGAACGGCAAGGCTCTCTCGATGGCCGATCTGGAAAGCCAGTTGAGCGAAGCTCCCCGCTGGGAATACTGCGCCGACGAGGTGAAGAGCAAACAACACCTGGTAGATATCAAATCGAATGTGAAGAACTCGCAGTTCGCTACCCCGTTGTTCGAATTCTCGGGCGCTTGCTCGGGTTGCGGTGAGACTCCGTATGTGAAACTCATTTCGCAACTCTTCGGCGACCGTGAGATGGTATCCAACGCCACGGGTTGCTCGTCGATCTATTCGGGTTCGATTCCTTCGACTCCTTATACTACCAACGAAAAAGGTAAAGGTGTGGCTTGGGCCAACTCGCTGTTCGAAGACTTCTGCGAGTTCGGTCTGGGTATGACGCTTGCCGTTGAGAAGATGCGTGACCGTCTGGAAAAACTCATGAAACAGGCTATCGAAAGCGACAGCTGCCCGGCTGAGACCAAAGAGCTGTTTGCCGACTGGATTGCCAACCGTGAGGATACCGACCGCACCGTCGAGCTCGAGGCTAAGATCACGCCTATCGTAAAAGCCAATGCCGACAAATGCGAAATCTGCAAGGAGATTGCATCGCTCAGCCAGTACCTCATCAAGAAATCGCAATGGATTATCGGTGGTGACGGTGCTTCCTACGATATCGGTTTCGGTGGTCTCGACCACGTATTGGCATCGGGCAAGAATGTAAATGTGCTCGTTCTCGATACCGAGGTTTACTCCAACACCGGTGGTCAGGCTTCGAAAGCTACCCCGATGGGTGCCATCGCCAAATTTGCCGCTGCCGGTAAACGTGTACGCAAGAAAGACCTCGGTCTCATCGCTTCGACCTACGGTTATGTATATTGCGCACAGGTAGCCATGGGCGCCGATCAGGCTCAAACCTTGAAAGCCATCCGTGAAGCCGAGGCCTACAACGGTCCTTCGATCATCATCGCCTATGCACCCTGTATCAACCACGGTTTGAAAGCCGGTATGGGTAAATCGCAGGCCGAAGAGGCTGCTGCCGTAGCTTGCGGTTACTGGCACCTGTGGCGTTACAACCCCGAGTTGGAAGCCGAGGGCAAGAATCCCTTCACGCTCGACAGCAAAGAGCCCGACTGGTCGAAGTTCCAAGACTTTCTCAAAGGCGAGGTTCGTTTCGCTTCGGTAATGAAACAATATCCCAACGAGGCAGCCGAACTGTTCAAAGCCGCCGAAGATAATGCAAGATGGCGTTACAACAACTACCGCCGTCTGGCTAAACAACAGTGGGGCGTAGAGCAGGAAGACTAAAAACTGCAAGCGTTTAATCGCTCAATAACACAAGAGGCCCGGGTCCTTGATTGGTCCCGGGTCTCTTTTTTGTCGCTAAATGAAATCGACGTGTATATGAAACTTTGGGGATAGGAGTATATTGGTAATGTTCTTGCCGGGTGGAATAATAAAGATATTTATTTAGTTTAGACTTTTTATGTATTTTCTTTTGGATAAATTGGACAAGCAGGGAAAGCCGGTCAAGATTGCATGGTGTGACAATCTTTGTTAATCGTTTGTGTTTTAGCTCGAATTGGAATTGAGGTGCGATGTCTTTTGGGAAATATTTAAATTTTTAAAGGAATGTATTGTAAAACATATTTTTGCAGATAATAAAAATATTTATTTAATATGAGTTTTTAAATGCAATATTTGTATATTTGCGCCACGTTTCATATTAATTCACATAATATCATGAAGTTTACTAATTATGTACTGCCTGCAGTCATGTTATTGACCAGCTATACTGCGGCTTTTTCTCAACCACAAAGCTATATTGAGTTTAATGGGACTGATCAATATGCTATGATTCCTTCTCATGAAGACTTCGATATTACTTCGGAAAAGAGTTTCTCAATCACCTGCTGGGCAAGTGTCGATGCCCTTATAAACGGCCAACGGTTTGTATCGCGCCGAGTAATGGGTGAAAGCTCTCAAACCACAGGTTATGAAATGTGGGGAGGTGAAACCAGTTCCCAGTATTATGCCGTGAATACACCTATTCCCGGTGGAGGCAATATCTTCTCGGACTGGTGTAAAGCCGGAACAGGAACTACCGATACCTGGATGCACCTGGCTATGGTCATCAATCGCGCCGACAATACCGTGACCCTCTATCGCGACGGTATGCAAGGAAATCAAAAACAAAACGATGCCCTCGACACGTGGACGGTAGTCAACAGCAACGACATCTATATGGGATGCTGTTTCAATGTCACTTCCAATGATGTTGAGCACCTGATGGATGGCAAGTTGGGTAACGTGCGTTTCTGGAACAAGGCGCTGACTGCCGCCGAGGTGACCGCCGATATGACCGCTACGGTGGGCCCCGATACCGAAGGCCTCATAGCCGCCTATGACTTTACCGGCATATCGGGTGTAACTGTTCCCGATATCAGTGGTCATGGCCATGCCGCCACCCTCTCAGGCTTCGATCCCGTAGGTTCCGACCTCTCTCTCTATTCGGTTACGGCAAAAGCCGATCCCAACTTTACCGGTCGTGGTAACACCAATGAACTCGCCTCTTCGATGGTTGTAGCCATCACGGGCCAAGACGACAGCAGCTATACCTTTGGCAACCTTTCGCTCGATTTGACA
Organism: Barnesiella sp. An55; assembly: GCF_002161555.1. GTDB lineage: Bacteria > Bacteroidota > Bacteroidia > Bacteroidales > Barnesiellaceae > Barnesiella > Barnesiella merdipullorum. The sequence continues at coordinate 47,585 of NZ_NFHZ01000005.1, forward strand.
GGTACCACCAACGTGCAGGACATTGCTGCCATCAAGGTCTATATGACCAGCCAAAACTCGTTCGACAGCCGCAACCTGTCGGGCGCCGAACTGTTGGGTACTTGTGTCCCCGAGGGTAATACCGTAGAATGTACGCTGGAGGGTTCGAGCCCCGTAGGAACCAAATACCTGTGGGTAACATTCGATGTTGCCGAAAACGCTACTGAAGGCAACCGCATCGCTATCAAACCGACTATGCTCGACACCAAGGCCGTGAGCAACATGACCACGGGCAGTCGCGAAATCCTGTTGGCTCGCAAACTGCTCTTCGCTCCCGGCGATTACAGCTCGGTAGCCTATCGTATCCCGGGTATCATTACGGCTTGGGATGGTTCGCTCGTGGCCGTTACCGACAAACGTAAATATAATCAGGGCGATATTCCCGAAGACATCGATATTGTGGTACGCCGCAGTACCGACAATGGTAAGACTTGGTCCGAGCCCGTAACCATGGCTCAAGGTACGGGCGTGGGACATGGTTATGGCGATGCCGCTATCGTGAGAACCAATACCGAAAACGAGTTGCTCTGTATCTTTATCGGTGGTAACGGCTTGTTTGCCTCGACGACTTCCAACCGCATCAGAACCTATATCTCGCGCAGTGCCGATAATGGTCAATCCTGGAGCGAACCCGAGGATATTACCGACCAACTTTTCAGTGGCGAGCGTGCCTCGTGGACCGCTTCGTTCTGCGCTGCCGGTAACGGTCTGAAGACCCGCAACGGTGTGCTGATGTTTGTGGCCGCCATGCGTCACGATTCGGGCAATACCCTCTACAACCATGTAGTTTATTCGAATGACAACGGTGTAACCTGGAATGTATCGAACAGTGCCATGATGGGCGGTGACGAGTCGAAGGTGGTAGAGCTGAACGACGGCCACATCTTGATGAGTATCCGTCGCCAATCGAAAGGTGCCCGCTACTACACGATTTCGGACAACGTGCCCAGCAAGACCGAGCCCGTCAGCTGGACCGAGAAGAATACCAACACCGTAAGTTCGTGGCCCGAGATGATCGAGCCTGCCTGCAACGGCGACATCGTAAGATATACCTCGAAACTCGACGGTTACGATAAGGACCGTATTCTCCACACGGTTCCCAACCACGCTTCCGAAAGACAAAATGTATCGCTTTTCCTCAGCTACGATGAGGGCAAGACCTGGGATGTGAAGAAGACGCTTTGCGCTACCGGTTCGGCCTATTCGTCGATTGCCATACTCGACGATGGGACCATTGGCGTATATCTCGAAGAGAACTACAATACGACGAATTACAGTACCTATTTCTTGAACGTGTCGCTCGACTGGCTCACCGACCATGCCGATACTTATACCGAACCGTCGGGTATGGAGTCGGTAGCTACTCCCGTATTCTCGCTCGAAGGCGGATACTATACCGAGGAGCAGACCCTCACCATTACCACCGAGACCGAAGATGCTCAAATCTATTACACGCTCGATGGAACGACTCCTACTACCGAATCGATTCTCTACGAAGGCCCTATCACACTGAACCAAACCGTAACGGTGAAAGCCATTGCCGTGAAAGAGGGCATGTCGAACAGTGTGATGGCTTCGGCCACCTACACCTTCCTTACCGGATGGGAACAACCTACCGGTACGATTCACTCGACCGAGAATCGTTATGTGACTTCGGCTACTACAACCGATGCCGTTGACAATCTCAGTTACAGCCAGTCGTCCAAACCTTCGACCGTGTTTATCGACACCGAGGCTCCCTTCACGGTTGAGGCCGGTCAAACCTTTACGCTGCGTGTACAATGTACAGCCCAAATGGTTTGGTGTCATGCTGTTCTCTTTGCCGATTGGAACCGCGACTACGACTTCAATGACGAGGGTGAGATGATCGAGCGAGTAGGTAAAGAACCGTTTGAAGATAGCAATCTGTCCTCCAATGGTAATACCATGATGAAAGATTTCTCGCTCGATATCGCCGTTCCTGCCGATGCCAAGATTGCCGAGACTCGTTTGAGAATTCAGTTTACTGATGCATGGCATAAGAAAGATGACCAAGGCCATACCCACACGGCTATGGACAACATCGATAAAGGTGGTTGCTACGACTTCGTGATGAATATCGTGGAACCTGCTCCTGTAGATTTGGCTGTGTTGACTTTCAATTCGCCCGCCAATGGTACCATCGAGGTTCGCTATGCCGGTGAAGATGCTTTGCTCAACAACAACGACGAGGTAATCGTTGGCGAGCAGGTAGAGATAACCCTTATCCCCGATGAGAACTATCAGGTAGCAAGCCTTATGGTTAACTCGGTTGATAGAACTGCCGACGTGGTGGCCAACAAACTCACCGTGGATGTACCTGCCGAAAGTCTCGACATTGCAGCCGAGTTCGAAGATGTTCCTTCGGCTATCGAAGAGAACCCGATGGCTCAAACGAAGGTTTATCCCACGCTGTTCACTCAGTCTGTCAACCTCTTCTCGACAGCTGCCGGTGAGGCTCGCATCTACGACTTGGCCGGATGTCTGCTCAAGAGCGTGGCTGTAGCCGAAGGCGAGAACACGATCGAGGCCAATACGCTCCCGACCGGTAGCATGATTATGGTTGTGACTACCGCCGAGGGTACGAAGAGCTTCCACATTGTGAAGAAGTAAACCTCTGCACGGTTTCCCGGCACAGACCGGGAAACTGCTTGAAATACAAAAGAACCCCAAAAGTCAAATAGACTTTTGGGGTTCTTTCTTTATGCAGGGACGCTTGACAAGACTCCGTTTCAGGTGGTTGTCTCTGCGATAGTGCCCTTAGCCTATGATGCGATTGGCAGGCCGGTTAGAAATCTTCCTGGCTCGAGCTGAGCAGTAAATCTTTCAGGCGGGAGCGGTCGAGCACGACAATTTCTTTGGTGTCATAGTCGATAATACCCTCCTCTTTGAGTCGGTCGAGCGTTGAGAGAAATACCGATCGCTGTACCCCAAAGAAAGAGTAGAGGTCTTTCTGTTTGCAGATGACGTGAATATCGGTCGATTTCTGTTGCGTAAGGCTCAGAATCCAAAATGCCAGTCTCTCTTTCAGGTCGCTCGACGAGAAAGAGGTGAAACTTTCGAGCGCTTTTTGAGACCGCCGGGAAAGAATATTCAACAGGTTAATCAGGAAGATAGGCTCTTCTTGTAGCATCTGTACTACCGAGGCTTTTTCGATTTGCATGATACCTACGGTGCCTACGGCATAGAGGTTAGCCGGGAAATAAGTATCTCGGCCAAAGAGGTGCTCGGGTGCTATAACGTTGGGTGCCAGTATCTTTTCTGAGATTTTCATCTTTTCGTTTTGGGTAACCAGCTCAGATCTTATCTCTCCCGAGATGAGGAATTTCAAGTGATTACATTCTTCACCGCAGGTAACGATTTTTTCGCCGTCGGGGTATTTGAGAAAATGGAATTTCATCTTCTCAATCAACTCCGATATTTTATTTCGGCTTACTCCCTGGAAGATAGGGAGCTGTAATAAAACATCATACATGCTGTCCATATACTGTCTCCTTTAGATTTTTCAAAACTAACAAAATTTTTTTACTATGTTTCGTCAGAAATGCTAAAACATCTTCTTTGTTTAGAAAGTATTGATTTCTTTTTTTTTCATTAACTTTGCGGCGGCCCGAAAAGGAGCAAAGCCAAGTGAGGAGCGCTTTTGAACCCTTTTGGAAGAAGAGGATAAACACACCTAAACTATATGGAATATGGATATACTGTCGTTTAAATTTCAGGATTTCCTGAGTGCATTTATTATTTTGTTTGCCGTGATCGATATTACGGGTCTTACCCCTATCATTATCGACATGAAACAAAAGGGTCATAACATTGTGGCATGGAAGGCTGCCGTCTATTCGCTCATTACCTTCCTGGCTTTCCTGTTCATGGGGAACATGATACTCGAGCTGTTCCAGGTCGATATCTCGTCGTTTGCCATCGCCGGTGCGTTGGTAATCTTTGTGATGGCCATTGAGATGCTGCTGGGTATCGAAATTTTCAGAAACGACGGTCCCGAGGGCGCTGCATCGATTGTACCCATCGTATTCCCGCTCATCGCCGGTGCCGGTTCGTTTACCACCCTGTTGTCGTTGCGGGCCCTTTATGGGTTGGGCAGTATATTGGCAGCCCTGGTACTCAACATCGTCGTGATTTATATTGTCATTCGCAACGTGCATATTCTGGAGCGTGTGTTGGGTAAGACGGGAGTGTATGTGCTGCGCAAGTTTTTTGGTATCATTCTGCTGGCCCTCTCGGTGCGCATGTTCCTGCAGAATCTGGCCGTAGCGCTCGAGTCATTCAAATAAGTCATATTGTTCCACTTTATAGTCAAGGGGGAGACATCGACCGATGTCTCCCCCTTGACGCTTTTATAAATTGCAACCTTTTGTGTCTTTTCATTTTGCATGTGTTGTCAAACGGGGAAAAAGAGTTGAACTTTACAGAGAAAAGGTCTCGATTCGGGTCGGAACCTTTTTCATTTTATAACCGTTCTAAGCTACTGATATATTGCCATTTGTGAATATATGTTTAAGAACATACCTTTTTCGGTTGAAAAATGTTTGCATTTTATTTCGGTATATGTTAAATTCGAGTCAAATATGAATTGCTTGTTTCGGGTTCTTTGAAATAGGGCAAGGGGATATAGAACTTGCAAGAAGAAAAGGAGCCGATACAATTGTGAAAAAGAGAGAGTAAGAGAATTTTAATAGAAAGATATGAGTTATCTGAAATTTGACAAGAACCTGATGATAAACCTCGAATGGTCGCTGCCCAAGGAGATGCTGCGTACCAACAAATCGGGCGCCTATCATTGCACAACAATCGTCGATTGCAACACTCGCAAACAACACGGGTTGCTGGTGATTCCTATTCCCGAGCTGGACAAGGATAACCATGTGATGCTGTCGTCGCTGGACGAAACGGTGATTCAGCACGGTGCAGCGTTCAACTTGGGTTTGCACAAGTACAAGGGCGATTGCTTCAGCCCCAACGGGCACAAGTACATTCGAGAGTTTAATTGCGAGTCGGTACCCCAGACAATGTATCGTGTGGGCGGTGTGATTTTGACCAAGGAGAAAGTGTTTATCTCGCACGAGAACCGTATATTGATCAAATATACGCTCGTCGATGCCCACTCGCCGACGATTTTGCAATTCCGTCCGTTTCTTGCCTTCCGTAATGCCAACGATCTGTGCGTGGAAAACTATGCGCTCGACCAGCGCTACGAAGAGGTTGCCAACGGCATAAGCTGCTGCCTGTATCAGGGATATCCCCGGTTGTACATGCAGTTCAACAAGCCGCCCAAGTTTGTGTTCGATCCCCATTGGTACAAGGGTATAGAGTATATCAAGGACCAGGAGCGAGGCTATCCCTACCAGGAAGACCTCTATGTGCCCGGTTATTTCGAGATTCCCATCAAGAAGGGCGAGAGCATTATCTTCTCGGCCGGAACCGTCGAAGCCAAACCGCGTTCGATGGCCCGCACCTATGAAGAGGAGCTGGCCAATCGCCATATGTGCCGCTCGAGTTTCTATAACTGCCTGAAGAACTCGGCCCAGCAGTTCTACTTCAAACAGAAGAAGGGGCACTACCTGCTGGCCGGTTATCCCTGGTTCAGGGTGCGTGCCCGCGACCAGTTCATCGCCCTGCCGGGTTGTACGTTGGCCATAGGCGACGACCAGACGTTTGAAGATGTCATGAACTCGTCGGAGAAAGCCTTGCGTCACTTCATGACCACCGGCGAGCTCGACGAGAACATAGGCGAACTCGATTTGCCCGATATCCCCCTGTGGGCCATCTGGACGGTCTATCATTATGCCAAGGAGAAGGGCATGGAGGTTTGCCGTGAGAAGTACGGCCGCTTTGTGTGTGATATTCTCGACTACATCATCAAGGGCAAGCACCCCAACCTCTTCCTGCACGACAACGGGTTGCTCTACTCCAACGGCAAGGACCGGGTTATTTCGTGGATGAATGCCGTAGTCAACGGTCGTCCCGTGAACCCGCGTAGCGGCTATCTGGTAGAGTTCAATGCCCTGTGGTACAATGCCCTGAAGTTTGCTGCCGCACTCTTTGCCGAAGATAAGGATTTGGCTTCGAAGGTAGAACAGTGGAACACGATTGCCGACAAGGCCGGCGAAACCTTTATCGCTACCTTCCTGAACGATTATGGCTACCTCATCGACTATGTAGATGGGTCGATGTCAGATTGGAGCGTAAGACCCAATATGCTGATTGCCCTGGCTCTCGACTATTCGCCGCTCGACAAGCGTCAGCGCAAACGCGCGCTCGAGGTTGTTACTCGCGAGTTGCTCACTCCCAAGGGTATCCGCACGCTCAGTCCCAAGAGCTATGGATATAACCCCACCTATGTGGGTTCGCAAACCGAACGTGAGTATGCCTACCATCAGGGCCCCGCACGTCCCTGGCTCATGGGCGCTTATGCCGAAGCCTACCTCAAGGTATTTGGTATCAGCGGTGTGTCGTTCCTGGAGCGGATGCTCATTGGCTTTGAAGATGAGATGTCGCAAACCTGCATCGGCTCCATCTCCGAGTTGTTCGACGGAAATCCGCCCTTTGCCGGTCGAGGCGCCATCAGCTACGCCGCCAACGTGGGCGAGATCTTGAGAGTGTTGAAATTGTTGAAAAAGTATAATATGTAAAGCCTAATTCCTATATCTATGAAAGCGCTAATGTTTGGTTGGGAATTTCCCCCTCATATCCTGGGAGGTTTAGGCACGGCCAGTTATGGTTTGACCAAAGGCATGGCAGAGTGTGGCGGTATCGAAATCACCTTTGTCATACCTAAGCCTTATGGAGACGAGGATAAAACTTTTGCTCATATAATCGGGGCCGCCAATACCCCCGTCGCCTGGCGCGATGTAAGTTGGGACTATGTGCAGCAGCGGTATGGCTACTGTATGGATCCCCAGGAGTATTTCGACCTGCGCAGTCATATCTATGCAGATTTCAATTATCTGAAGACCAATGACCTGGGTTGTATCGAGTTCTCGGGACGTTATCCCGACAATCTCATGGAAGAGATCAATAACTATTCTATCGTAGCCGGTGTGATAGCCCGTACCGAGCAGTTCGATATCATTCACTCGCACGACTGGCTCACCTATCCTGCAGGCATCCATGCCAAGCAGGTGAGTGGCAAGCCGCTGGTGATTCACGTGCATGCGACCGACTTTGACCGCAGCCGGGGTAATGTGAACCCTACCGTTTACAACATCGAACGCGACGGCATGCTGCACGCCGACCACATTATCACGGTGAGCAACCTCACGCGCCAGACCGTTATCGAGAAGTATCACATCGACCCGGCCAAGGTGACCACGGTACACAATGCCGTGGAACCGTTGAGCGATGAAATCAAGTCTATCGAGATGCCCCACAATCCCAAGGAGAAGGTGGTTACCTTCCTGGGACGTATTACCATGCAGAAGGGGCCCGAATACTTTGTTGAGGCTGCTGCCCGGGTATTGCGCAAGACCAACAATGTGCGTTTCGTGATGGCCGGTAACGGCGACATGATGAACAAGATGATCATGCTGTCGGCCCAGCGAAACATTTCGGACCGCTTCCACTTTACCGGTTTTTTGCGGGGACGTCAGGTCTATGAAATGCTGAAGGCGAGCGATGTGTATGTGATGCCTTCGGTTTCCGAGCCCTTCGGCATCTCGCCCCTCGAGGCCATGCAAGTAGGAGTGCCCTCGATTATCTCGAAACAGTCGGGGTGTGCCGAGATTCTTACCAATGTCATCAAAATCGACTATTGGGATATCGATGCCATGGCCGACGCCATCTACTCGATAATCACCTATCCCGCCATTTATAAACAATTGCGCGAAGAGGGCGAGCGGGAAGTCAATGAGATTAAGTGGAAATATGCCGGACAAAAGGTACTCGACATTTACCATAATGTGCTGCGCAATTATAATTAATGAAAAAACACAACCTTATATGAAAACAATTTGTTTCTATTTTCAAATTCATCAACCGTTTCGTCTGAAACGCTATCGTTTCTTCGACATTGGTAACGATCATTACTACTACGACGACTTTGCCAACGACGATATCATTACCCGCATTGCGCAACGCTCGTATCTGCCGGCCAATGCCACTCTGCTCGAGATGATCAAAAATGCCAACGGCAAGTTCAAGGTAGCCTTCTCGATATCGGGTGTGGCTCTTGAGCAACTCGAACTCTATGTGCCCGAGTTTATCGACAGCATGAAGGAGCTGGTCAAGACCGATTGCGTGGAGATTCTCTCGGAGACTTATGCCCACTCGTTGGCTTCGTTGGCCGATCCCGAGGAGTTTAAGATTCAGGTGCAACATCACGACGAGAAAATCGAGCAGCTCTTTGGCGTGAAGCCCAAGGTATTCCGCAATACCGAGTTGATATTCTCCGACGATATTGCCTCGATGATTGCTGCCATGGGGTTCAAAGGTGTGATTACCGAAGGTGCCAAGCACATACTGGGTTGGAAGAGTCCCAACTATCTCTACTGTTCGGCTGCGGCTCCCAAACTGAAAATGCTGCTGAAGAACTACAAGATGAGCGACGATATCTCGTTCCGCTTCTCCAACTACGAGTGGAGCGATTATCCGCTCACGGCCGACAAGTTTATTTCGTGGATAAAGAACACCCCGGCCGAGGAGCCCATTGTCAACCTCTTCATGAACTACGAGACGTTGGGCGAGTTGCAACCGCGCGAGTCGGGCATCTTTGAATTCATGAAAGCTCTGCCGCGTTTCGCCGAGCAAGAAGGTATAGGTTTCTGCACGCCTACCGAGGCCATCAGCAAGCTCAAGCCGGTCGATGCATTGTCGGTACCATACCCCATGTCGTGGGCCGACGAGGCACGCGATACCAGTGCCTGGTTGGGTAACACGCTGCAAAACGAGGCCTTCAACAAGCTCTATTCGGTGGCCGAGCGGGTGCGCCTGTGCGACGACCGTCGGTTGAAACAAGACTGGAACTATCTGCAAGCCAGTGACCACTTCTATTACATGTGCACCAAATATCTCTCCGATGGTGCCGTGCACAGCCATTACAGCCCATACGACAGCCCCTATGAGGCCTTCACCAACTACATGAACGTGTTGAGCGACTTTATCGTGCGGGTTGAGGCTCAATATCCCGAGTCGATCGAGAATGAGGAGTTGAATGCTCTGCTGACCACCATCAAGAACCAGGCTGCCGAGATAGAGATGCTGCAGAAGGAACTGAAGTCGGCTCGCACCGAGCGTCACTCCAAACGGGCCGAGGCCAAGAAGGAGAAAGAGACCAAGAGCGAAGCTCCCAAGAAAGCCGCCGAGAAGAAAGAGTAGTCCTTGTCGGGCGAGCCCCCGGGCCGTACTGCCGCTATCGGTGAGGCGTGCGGTAGGCAATCGGCGTTATTTTAGACAAAATTAGAACAAACAATTTCGCAGATTCATACACAATCTGTATATTCGTACCACGCCGTCCTCCGATAGGGCGGCGTGGTAAAATTTTTAGCACTATGAAACATTTCCCAGAGTCAGAATTTATTATCAATGCCGATGGCAGTGCGTTCCATTTGCATTTGCTCCCCGAGCAGTTGAGAGACAAGGTAATCTTGGTAGGAGACCCGGGCCGGGTCAATTTGGTCGCTTCGTTTTTCGACACGCGCGATTTCGAGGTATCGAGCCGGGAGTTTCATACCATAGGCGGAACCTATAAGGGCAAGCAGGTGATGTGCCTCTCGCACGGAATCGGCACCGACAATATCGACATTGTGGTCAACGAGCTAGATGCCTTGGCCAATATCGATTTTGCCACACGTTACGAGAAGCCCCAGTTCCGCCAGTTGACCCTCGTGCGGGTAGGAACCTCGGGTGGTTTGCAGCCCCATGTACCCATTGGTACACCGGTCATTGCCGAGAAGGCCATCGGGTTCGACGGCGTGCTCAATTTCTATGCCGGGCGTAACGAGATATGCGATCTTGAGTTCGAGAAAGCCTTTTGCGAGGCAGTCAAGTGGAACCCCTTGTGGGCAGCCCCCTATGTGGTCGATAGCGATCCCGAGCTGGTGGCCCGTATCGGGGGTGACGATATGGTGCGGGGCGTGACCATATCGGCCAACGGGTTCTATGGCCCTCAAGGGCGTGAACTGCGTTTGCCGCTGGCCGATCCCGACCTGAACAAGAAAATCGAAGCCTTCAAGTATGGCCGTTATGTGGTGACCAATTATGAGATGGAGAGTTCGGCACTTGCCGGTTTATCGAAACTGATGGGGCACAAAGCCATGACCGTGTGCAGCATCATTGCCAACCGGGTGGCCCACCATGCCAATCCCAATTACAAGACAGCCGTATCTGATCTGATTCAAACCGTACTGGACCGTATATAATAAGACCAGAACCGCAACGAATAGTCAGGGCCGCGATTATACTCAATAGTCGCGGCCTTGTCGTTTTTTATTTCGACAGATAAATCGGTGAATTTGTGCCATAAAAGGTCTGTGAGAAAACAGAAAAAAGGGGCAATCCCCGTCATGTTGTTTGTGAAAAATGGTTACCTTTGAAGCACAAAACCGGGATAGAACAATCATCATATTAGGAGAATAGCAAATGGTAGCATTAAAAAGACTTTCGAGCGTATTGCTGTGCATGGCGGCATTGCTCTCTTTTACTTCGTGTAGTGAGTTGATGGACGAACTTTTTGGGGGAGACGACGAGCCCATACAGAACAACTATTCGACAGCCCTGGCCGGTAAATGGCGGGTAGTGAGCGCTGGCAGTATTCGTAGCGTATCGGGCGAAGTAGAGAGTGTCGAATCGGGTACCGAGGTAGCCACCTCGCTCGAGTGGATCGAGTTTTCCGACGGAAAGGCTCATTTCCATTTTTCACAACCGGTTGACCTTGAATATTGGGTCTTGGGTGGCACGCACATTCCCTCCACTCAAATCACCGACTATACCTGCAATTGTGAACTCGATGGTCGCGGATTCGGCAACTTTGTCTTTGGATTCAAGTCAAACGAAACGGGCGAAGGCTATGTCGAGACTTATACCGAGTATGTCATGGGCGACAGCGATTACCAGATTTACAATTCGGCCCGGTTGTGTGCCTATGGTCGGGACGAGGATTACGCCACTACGCTGATACTCTATGTCACTACCGACGAGTGTGTCGATTACGGTTATGTCATGGAGCGTTACGACAAGTAGTGTCATACGGTGTGCCGGGTATGTTTTTGTCGCGCCGGGGCCAACCGGCGTGTGGACCTTTCGCACACGACGAGATAAACAAGAGAATAAGAAAAGAGCGGCTCGAATTTCGAGTCGCTCTTTTCTTTGTGGTTGTGAGACCAATTACTTTCTGATACCCAGCTCTTTTTGAGCAATGATGGCACGGTAGCGGTTGATGTCAACCTTGATGAGGTAGTCGAGCAAACGACGACGTTTACCTACCAACATTTTAAGGGCTCGTTCGGTGCTATGATCTTTGTGATTTGACTTCAAGTGCTCAGTCAAATGGGCTATACGGTAGGAAAATAATGCAATCTGCGCTTCGGGTGAGCCAGTATCAGTATTGGACTTTCCGTATTTCCCAAAGATCTCTTTCTTTTTCTCAGAATCTAAGTACATTTCTTTGAGTTTTGTTGTTAATAAAATTATTGAGCGCACAAAGGTAAGCATTTGTTCTTGAGTTACAAAAAAATCGATACTCTTTTTTAGACTGGATTTCTGCTTTGCTCTATTTATTACATTGGTAGGCCGGGACAGGAGGGGATGACCACGCGTCGAGGGGAACACTAAAAATGGCAGAGAGATGCATCATTTAAAAAAATATAGTAACTTTGCACCTTGAAACGTGGAGGCTGGCGCATGCGTAACCCGCGTGACGGGCAGCTCTTTACTTGGTTAAAATAGGTTATATGCAGAAAATCAGAAACATTGCGATTATCGCTCACGTCGATCACGGCAAGACGACCCTGGTTGACAAAATGCTTTTGGCCGGACACCTTTTTCGCGAGAACCAGAACTCCGGTGAGTTGATATTGGATAACAATGATTTGGAGCGTGAACGAGGTATCACGATTCTCTCCAAGAATGTTTCTATTCGGTACAAAGATTACAAAATCAATATTATAGATACTCCGGGGCACGCCGATTTCGGTGGCGAGGTGGAGCGTGTGCTCAACATGGCCGACGGCTGTCTGCTGCTGGTCGATGCCTTCGAAGGCCCCATGCCGCAAACCCGATTCGTGTTGCAAAAGGCTATCGAGATAGGATTGAAACCCATTGTGGTTATCAACAAGGTCGATAAGCCCAACTGTCGCCCCGACGAGGTGCAGGAGATGGTGCTCGACCTCATGTTCAGTCTCGATGCTACCGAAGACCAGCTCGATTTCCCCACCATATATGGTTCGGCCAAGCAGGGGTGGTTCTCGACCGACTGGCGTAAGCCTACCGACAACATCACTCCGTTGCTCGATGCCATTATCAAATACATTCCCGAGCCCCAGTATCTCGAGGGTACCCCTCAGATGCTTATCACCTCGCTCGACTATTCGCCCTATGTAGGCCGTATAGCCGTAGGCCGTGTGCACCGCGGTGAGTTGAAAGAGGGGATGGAGGTTTCGCTGTGCAAGAAAGATGGCTCGACGGTCAAGCAACGCATCAAGGAGCTCGACGTGTTCGAGGGTATGGGTCGCACGAAAGTGCAATCGGTAGGCTCGGGCGACATTTGCGCGCTCGTGGGTATCGAGAATTTTGAGATTGGCGATACCATTGCCGATGCCAACGAGCCTGAGGCTTTGCCGCGAATTGCCATCGACGAGCCCACGATGTCGATGTTGTTCACGATTAACGATTCGCCTTTCTTCGGGAAAGACGGTAAATATGTCACTTCGCGTCACATTGCCGAGCGCCTGAAACGGGAACTCGACAAGAACCTGGCGTTGCGTGTAGAGCGTGGCGACAGCGACGATGCCTGGACGGTCTATGGTCGTGGCGTGTTGCACTTGTCGGTCCTGATCGAGACGATGCGTCGCGAGGGCTATGAACTCCAGGTAGGACAGCCGCAGGTAATCATCAAGGAAATCGATGGACAGAAGTGCGAACCTGTCGAGTTGCTCACCATCAATTTGCCCGAGGAATATGCCAGCAAGATTATCGATATGGTTACCCGCCGCAAGGGCGAGATGGTATCGATGACCACGCAAAACGACCGCATCCATATCGAGTTCCAGATTCCTTCGCGCGGTATCATCGGGTTGCGTACCAATGTGCTCACGGCTTCGGCCGGCGAAGCCATCATGGCACACCGTTTCCTCGAATACCAACCTTGGAAAGGAAATATCGATCGCCGCACCAACGGGTCGCTCATCGCCATGGAGTCGGGCACAGCCTATGCCTATGCCATCGACAAGCTGCAAGACCGGGGGCGTTTCTTCATCTTCCCGCAAGAGGAGGTCTATGCCGGTCAGGTAGTGGGCGAGAATGCCAAGGAAAACGATATCGTGGTGAACGTAACCAAGTCGAAGAAGCTGACCAACATGCGTGCGTCGGGTGCCGACGACAAGGCTCATATCGTTCCGCCGGTAATCTTCAGCCTCGAGGAGGCTCTTGAGTATATCAAGGAGGATGAGTATGTAGAGGTAACGCCTCACCACTTGCGCTTGCGCAAGATTATTCTCGACGAAACCGAGCGTAAACGCGCCAATCGTTAATCTGTTTCAGAAGGCCCGTTGCCGGGCTTGTAAGATATACGGGATGCGAAACAATTCGTGTCCCGTTTTTTTTGAGGGGTGGGGTGGTGGTCTATCTCCAAAAAATTGACTACCTTCACCAACGTTTCGCCGATGGTTCTATTCCCCACGCGATACTTGTTATGGAAAAGAAACGAGCCAAGAACAACAGAACCCTGACCGTCGAGCCCGACGAGATAGAGCGTTTGCAGCGCCTCATTACCCCGGCCGAGCAGTTGACCGTGGGGCTCGACTTCGATAACCGCATCATCCAGGGCGACCTTCTGTGCGTGCTCGATCGCATCCCCGACGGGGTGGCCGACCTTATTATCATCGACCCCCCTTATAACCTGTCGAAAAACTTTCACGGGCTCAATTTTCAGGCCCGTTCGCACGACGCCTATCTGGCCTATCTGCGCAGCTGGTTCCACCGGGTGTGTGCCAAGCTGAAGCCTGCCGGCTCGCTCTACCTGTGTGGCGACTGGCGTTGCACGGCGGCCCTGCAGACGGTGATGAGCGAGGAGCTCACGGTGCTCAATCGCATCACCTGGCAGCGCGAGAAGGGCAAGGGGGCGATGCACAACTGGAAGAATGGTATGGAGGATATCTGGTTTGGCGTGAAGGATGCCCGGCATTACTATTTCGATGTCGAGGCTGTCAAGCAGAAGCGCCGGGTGATAGCTCCTTACCGGCAAAATGGCAAGCCCAAGGATTGGGTGGAGACGAGCGAAGGAAACTTCCGCCTCACCTATCCCTCTAATTTCTGGGACGATATAAGTGTCCCCTTCTGGTCGATGCCCGAGAATACCGACCATCCTACCCAGAAGCCCGAAAAACTTTATGCCAAGCTCATCCTGGCTTCGTCGCGCGAGGGCGACCTCGTGTTCGATCCCTTCCTGGGCAGCGGCACGGCGGCCGTGGTGGCCAAGAAGCTGAACCGTCGTTATCTGGGCGTGGAGCTGAACGGTGAGTATTGTCTGTGGGCGGCCAAGCGGCTTTGCCTGGCCGAGCAGGATGCGTCGATACAGGGGTATGTCGATGGAGTGTTTTGGGAGCGCAACACATTGGCGGTGCAACGGTCGCATACGGCCTTGCCCGATGAGGAGTGATGGTTTGCCGTGAGCCAGAGATGGCCGATGAAAATCAGTCGATAGACTCTTGTACCAGCATACGCTCCAGGTCTTTACCCGAAATCTTGGTGGTGATTTTTCCGTTGTGGGCGAGCGAGATGTTGCCTGTCTCCTCCGACACGACGATGGCGAGGGCGTCGGTTACCTCGGTAATGCCCAGAGCCGAGCGGTGGCGCAGGCCCATCGATTTGGGTATCTTGTTGTTGTGCGACACAGGCAGAATGCAGGCGGCCGAGGCTATGCGGTTGTCGGCAATGATGAGGGCTCCGTCATGCAGGGGACTGTTCTTGAAAAAGATATTCTCGATGAGCCGGGCGTTTACGTTGGCATTGATGGTGTCGCCGGTGCTTTTGTAGTTGTCGAGCGACACCCCTTGCTCGATGACGATGAGGGCGCCGGTCTTGGTCTTGGACATGTTCATGCAGGCATAGACCACGGGTATGATGTAGGGTTTCTCGCCCGTCTCTTTGTGCTTGAGGAAGAAGTTGAAGAAAAACCTCCATCGCTTGTGCGAGCCCAGCTGCACGAGAAATCGCTTGATTTCGTCCTGGAACAGAATGACGAGAATGAGCAGACCCACGCTCATGAACTTGTCCATGATGGAGCCGATAAGCCGCATGTCGAGAATCTGTTTGACCACGATCCACACGCCCACAAAGGCCAATACACCGGTAAAGATGCTTATCGTGCCCGACTCTTTCATCATCTTGTAGAGCGTGTAGAGCAGCAGAGCCACGATGAGTATGTCGATAATGTCTTTTATGCCGAATGAAAACATGCTATTCTGTCGATTGTAAGGTTTTAGAAACTATTTTTATCGTCTCGACGGCCTCTTTCACATCGTGTACCCGCAGAATGTGAGCGCCACCCAGCAGGGCGAGCGTGTTGAGTACCGAGGTGCCGTTGAGACTCTCGTCGGGCGATGTGCCCAGCATCTTGTATATCATCGATTTGCGCGATATACCCACCAGCAGGGGGAGTCCTATGCGGGCAAATTCGTCGAGCCGGTTCATGAGCCGGTAGTTGTCGTCGAGTGTTTTGCTGAATCCGAATCCCGGGTCGATGATGATGTCGTTGACCCCGAGGTTCTCGAGCCGGGCAATGCGTTCGGCAAAGTAGTAGAGCATCTCGGCCATGAGGTGGTCGTAGCGGGTTTGCTGCATCATCGTTTGCGGGGTTCCCTTCATGTGCATGAGGATATAGGCTACCTTGAGATCGGCTACGGTCTCGAACATGTGGGAATCGAGTTCGCCGCCCGATATGTCGTTGACGATTTGTACCCCGTATTCCCGCACGCAGCGCGAGGCGATTTCGGCACGGAAGGTATCGACCGAGACGTGGGCCCGAGGGTAGAGTGTGCGTATGATTTCGAGGCCGGTGGCAAGACGCCGCATCTCTTCGTCGGGCGAAATGTCGGTAGCCTGGGGACGCGACGAGTAGGCTCCTATGTCGATGATGTCGGCACCCTCGTCGATAATCTGGCGCACCCGTGCGGCAATTTGCTCCCGCTCGGGGGTGCGGCTGCCGGCATAGAACGAGTCGGGGGTCACGTTGAGTATGCCCATGACCCGCGGCCTCGAGAGCGAGACGAGTTCCCCTCCCAGGTTCAACGATAGTGGTTTGTTAGGTACGTTGCGAAGTATCATATACACAGTCTCTTGCGGGCGCTGCCTCTGTGACCGGCCGGGCCGGTTGACTCCGGTTTAGGCGCCTCCGCTTTAGTTAAGCGAAGATAACGCTTTTTGTTGAATCGCGAGGTATGATTGGGACAAAAATTCGCCTGGGGTTACTCTTCTCTCGGTACCGGGTCCAGCTCTTTGGGTCGGCGGGGCTCCCGGGTTGTCGTTTGTTGGTGACGAGAGGCTTTGGGTTGTTCGTAGCGAAGCGAGTCGCCAAACTCTTTCAACTCCTGGCGGAAGGTTTCATGCACACTGGGCTCGCCGGTAGCCTGCCGGGGTGGCCGGTTTTGCTGCACAATGCGGGCCGCGACGAGAATCACCAGCACGACGACCAGCCACAGGGTGGCCCGTCGCTCACCTTTCGAGAGGTTGAAAAAGGAGTCGTGTTTGAGAGCCATATCAGATAATACCGAATCCCGACAAGAAGATGAGTATGATGATAATTGGTGCTATATATTTGATACTGAAAAATATAGCATTGAACAGTGGCTCGTGCAACTTGTTGCGGTTGGTGAGCTCCTCGCGGGAGATATGGCGCTTCAACACCCACCCGATGAAAATGCTGATGAGCAGCCCACCTACAGGTAGCAGGATGATGGCCGAGAAGTAGTCGCAGGCATCGAAGATAGTTTTCCCCAGGATGCGCACCTGGCTCCACGAGCCGATGGATAGCGAGAAGATGGTGCTCAGCACGGCAACAATGAGCATCATGATGCGAGTAGCCTTTTTGCGGCTCATGTGCATGTAGTTGATGAGGAATGCAACCGTTACCTCAAAGAGCGATACCGTCGAGGTGAGTGCCGCTACCGTGAGCAGCAGGAAAAAGAGTACCGACCACAGGGTCGATACGGGCATCTGGTTGAAGACGTTGGGCAGGGTCACAAACACGAGGTCGGGACCAACCACAGAGGCGGAATCGGTTGCGGGGTTTAGCCCGCAGGCAAACATGGCGGGGAAGATAATGACTCCGGCCAGGATAGCCACCGAGGTGTCGAGCAGGGCCACTGTGGTAGCGGTCTTGATGAGGTGGGTCTTGGCATTGAAATAGGAGGAGTAGGTGATGAGGATGCCCATACCCAGACTTAACGAGAAGAAGGCTTGCCCCATGGCCCGTATGATGACTTGTGGCGTGATCTTGGAGAAGTCGGGGTGGAGGAAGAAAGAGAGCCCTTTGCTGGAACCTGGCAGCGTGAGCGAGCGCACGCAAAAGACAACGAGTATGACAAAGAGCAGTGGCATGAGTATGTTGGACATCTTCTCGATACCTTTCTGTACCCCTCGCGACAAGATGATATAGTTGATAAAGAGGAATATATATGCCCACAGCAACGGGCGGAAATCACTTTGGATGAAGGCATTCTGCTCGGCTTTGAACTCGGCGGCCGTTTTCCCAGCCAGGTCGTTGGTAAAGGCCTTGAACAGATATTCGAGCGTCCACCCCGAGATGACCATGTAGTAGCCCAGGATAAGTACCGAGGCCAATATGCCTATGTAGCCTATGTAGTGCCAGCGGGTACCAGGAGCCAGTTTGCGAAATGCATCGACCGTGTCGCTCTTGGAGCGCCGGCCAATGACAAACTCGGCACACATGACCGGGATACCCAATATCAGCACGCACAGAATATAGACCATCAGGAAGGCACCGCCCCCGTTCATGCCGGCCTCATAGGGGAAGCGCCAGATATTTCCCAAACCTACCGCCGAACCTACAGTGGTAGCGATAATACCCAGTTTGGTTGCAAATTTTGTTTGTTCTCCCATTGTGTAGTAACTTGAATTTGGATGCAAAAATATAAAATTTAAATATATTGGCTGTAAAAAGCAACGATAAAAAAGCTGTGAGTCTCTGTTTTAACGAAAATGTAATTTGCTTGCGTCGTAATCGTTTGAAAACGTGTGCTTGGTTTTGCCGCGAGCAAACATTATCTTTGCCGACAATTTGAACGATAAGCATAGGTTCATGGTTGTTTCGTATGGATTCTTTGATGAGAATCTGCAAAAAAAAGATGTCGTATGCGATTTTTTAAAAAATGGGCTTTTGGTCCCACGGCTCTGGTATTGATAGTGATAACTTACCTGTCATTGGCCGAGGATCCCATGCATGCACAGGAGTTGCACCTTTTCAAGGGAGCCGACAAGTTGGTGCATGGATGTATGTATCTGGCGTTGGTCGTAGTGGGGTGTTTCGATATGTATCGGGCCAAGTTGCTCCCTTTCAGAACGAGCTGTGTGTGGTGTCTGGTTGTGGCCGTGGTCTGGGGCGGATTGATGGAGTTGTTGCAGGGGGCCCTGACGATGGGTCGTACGGCCGACTGGTTTGATTTCTTGGCCAACAGTTGCGGAGCGTTGCTGGGGGTACTTGCGGGCTTGTATGTAGTGCCCCGTATTCTTGACAGGAGGCATTAATCCATGTCGTCGATAATATCGGTGAGTTCGGTGCGCAGGGCCTTGAGGCGCTCGACCACCTGCTGGGTGCGGGCCACGCTATCCCGTTTGCTCTTGAGCACCTGTTTTGCCCCCTCGATTTTGAGTTTGCGCTCCTTGAGCAGGTAGTGGATGAGTTTTATCTCTTCGATATCTTTTTGTGAATAGTAGCGGGTGCCTTTGGGCGAGCGCTTGGGTTTGATGGTTTTGAACTCTGTTTCCCAAAAACGGAGTAACGACGGGTTCACATCGAGCATCTCGGACACTTCGCCGATGGTGTAGTACAGTTTTTGTTTTTCGGGGTCAGTCTCTTTCATGCGATAGTGTTTTTAGGTTAGTCCATAACGCGTCCCTGGTTCTCGGCCAGTTGAATCATGCGGTCGTAGTCTTCGGGCGACAAATCGAAGAAATAGTAGTTGATGGGGTTCTCGGGTTTCCCTTTGTAGAGCACCTCGTAGTGCAGGTGCGGACCGGTCGATTTGCCGGTGTTGCCCACCTCGGCAATCTCTTCGCCACGAACGACTTGTTGCCCCTGTCGCACCAGAATCTTGTTC
The DNA here is from genome assembly GCF_002161555.1 of Barnesiella sp. An55. Taxonomy (GTDB): domain Bacteria; phylum Bacteroidota; class Bacteroidia; order Bacteroidales; family Barnesiellaceae; genus Barnesiella; species Barnesiella merdipullorum. Next base: position 67,144 of record NZ_NFHZ01000005.1, read on the forward strand.
AGGTGGGCATAGCGGGTTTTGTAGTCGTAGCCGTGGTCGATCACGACTGTGTTGCCGTAGCCCTGTTGCCAGCCGGTCTCGACCACCTGGCCGTTGCCGGTGGCATAGACGGGGGTCCCTATGTTGGCGGCAAAGTCCATGCCTTCGTGAAACTTGGTAGTCTTGTAAACCGGATCGACCCGATAGCCATAACCCGAGGCCGTGCGTTTCAAGTCCTTGTTGGCTACCGGCTGTATGGCGGGCAGGTGCTTGATGCGCTCTTCCTGGCCATGAGCCAGTTTCACAAGCTCGTTCATCGAGTTGCATTGCACATATACCTGTCGGGTGAGGTTATCGACCTTTTGGCTGGTCGATACCACCAGTTGGGCGTCGCTCATTTTCAGCAGGTCGGCATAACGGCTGGGGTTGTAGATGCCGTTGTCTCTCACCTCGGCGTTTATGGGGTCGGCCTGCAAGACCACCCGATACATGTTGTCGTCGCGTTGTTGCAGGTCGCTCATCACTTCGAGGGCGGCATCGACTCGTTTGGAGAGAAGCTTGTACTGGGTTTTCATCTGTTCGTTTTCGAGTTTGAGAATCTCTTCCTTGGGTGAGCCCAGCCAAAAGTAAAAGCCGGCGATGAGCACGATACTGAGCAGACTGCCAACGAGCAGGTGGCGCAACACCACGACAATGCGCTGGCGCAACGAGGGATATACCCGTTCGTAGGTCAGAGTCTTGGGATTGTATATGTAGAAAATCTTTTTGCTCATTGATATTGTTTAATCGGGCCTGTCCCGTCGGCACTAATTGGGATAAGTGCTCAAAAAAAAGATGTTATTGAACATTTTTTTAGCTGCACATGGGCACAAAAATAATAATTTGAGCTATTTTTGCAAATTGTTTTTGGTAATATTAATATACCAGGTGGATGATTTCGGTTTCGGTAACGGCCCGGGTCGCCACGAGAACTTAATTTAATTAGATTGTTATGCTTACAGCAAAAGAGATTCGTGAATCTTTTAAGGATTTTTTCAGGGAACGAGGCCATCAGATTGTGCCGTCGGCTCCCATGGTCATTAAAGACGACCCCACATTGATGTTTACCAATGCGGGCATGAACCAGTTCAAGGATATCATCCTGGGTAACGTTCCTGCCAAATACAAGAGAGTCGCGGATTCACAGAAATGCCTGCGCGTGAGCGGGAAGCACAACGATTTGGAAGAGGTGGGTCTCGATACCTATCACCACACCATGTTTGAGATGCTGGGCAACTGGTCGTTTGGCGACTACTTCAAGAAAGAGGCCATCAACTGGGCATGGGAATATTTGGTCGATGTGCTTAAAATCAACCCCGACCGGCTGTATGCCACCGTTTTTGAAGGGTATGCTCCCGAGGGGCTCGAACGTGACAACGAGGCGGCCTCTTACTGGGAGGCTCATCTGCCCAAAGAACACATTATCAACGGTAACCGCCACGACAATTTCTGGGAAATGGGCGACACGGGACCCTGCGGCCCCTGCTCCGAAATCCATATCGACTTGCGTAGCGATGCCGAACGGGCCGAGGTCGATGGCCTCACGCTGGTCAACCAGAGCCACCCGCAGGTAATCGAGATATGGAATCTCGTGTTTATGCAATACAACCGCAAGGCCGACGGTTCGCTCGAGCCGCTGCCTGCCCGGGTTATCGATACCGGTATGGGCTTTGAACGCTTGTGTATGGCTTTGCAGGGCAAGACCTCGAACTACGATACCGACGTGTTCCAACCCATTATCAAAGAGATTGGCCGCCTGTGTGGCAAGACCTATGGCGACGACCCCAAGGTCGATATCGCCATGCGTGTGATTGCCGACCACATCCGCACCATAGCCTTCTCGATTACCGACGGTCAGTTGCCCTCGAACGCCAAGGCCGGTTATGTGATTCGTCGTATCCTGCGCCGGGCCGTTCGTTACGGCTATACTTTCCTGGGTCAGAAGCAGGCCTTCCTGTACAAGCTGCTCGATATCCTCATCGAGACGATGGGCGATGCCTATCCCGAGTTGAAAGAGCAGAAGGTGCTCATCGGTAAGGTGATCAAGGAGGAAGAGGATGCGTTCTTGCGTACCCTCGAAACGGGTATCAAGTTGCTCGACAAGGTGATGGCCGATGCCAAGGCTGCCGGCAAGAACGAGATAAGCGGTGTCGATGCCTTTACCCTCTACGATACCTACGGTTTCCCCATAGACCTCACCGAGCTCATCTTGAAAGAGAAGGGGATGGGAGTCGATATCGCAGCCTTCGATGCCGAGATGCAGAAGCAGAAAGAGCGTGCCCGCAATGCCGCCGCCGTAGAGACTGGCGACTGGGTGGTATTGAGAGAGGGCGAGCCCGAGTTTGTGGGTTATGACCAGCTCGAGTGCGACTGCCACATTTTGCGTTACCGCAAGGTGAAACAAAAATCGCGTGAATATTATCAAATCGTGCTCGACCGCACGCCTTTCTATGCCGAGATGGGTGGTCAGGTAGGCGATACGGGCAAACTGATTTCGGCTAACGAGACGGTAGAGATTCTGCAAACGAAACGGGAAAACAACCTGAGTATCCACATAACCGAGCACATGCCCGAGGATGTAACGGCCCTCTTCCATGCCGTTATCGACAAGGAGGCCCGCCAGGCTACGGCCTGCAATCACACGGCTACGCACCTGTTGCACGAGGCTCTGCGCGAGGTTCTAGGAACGCATGTCGAGCAAAAGGGTTCGTATGTATCGCCCCAGTCGTTGCGTTTCGACTTCTCGCATTTCAAGAAGGTGACCGACGAGGAGTTGCGTCAGGTCGAGATGCTGGCCAACCGTAAGGTGCGCGAGGCTATTCCGCTGGACGAGCGTCGCCATGTGCCTATTGTCGAGGCTAAGGCCATGGGTGCCATGGCACTCTTTGGCGAGAAGTATGGCGAAGAGGTACGTGTCATCCGCTTCGGGTCGTCGGTCGAGCTGTGTGGTGGAACCCACGTGGCCAATACCGGTAATATTGGTATGATCAAGATTGTATCCGAGAGTTCGATTGCTGCCGGTATTCGCCGTATCGAGGCCATCACCGGGGCTCGTGTCGAGGAGACAATGAACTCGTTGCAGGATTCTTTGAAAGAGATCGCTACTCTGTTCAACAATGCTCCCAACCTGTTGCAGGCTATCCACAAGGCTATCGACGAGAATGCCGAGTTGCGCAAGCAGGCCGAGGAGTATGTGAAGGAGAAGATGGTTGCCATGAAGGATCGTCTGATCAAGACGGCCGAGAATGTCGATGGCTTGAAACTGATTCGCTTCGTAGGTCCTATGCCTGCCGATGTAGTGAAGGGCATTGCCTTCATGTTGCGAAACGAAGTGCCCGAGCATCTGGCCTTTGTGGCTGCCACGAAAGAGAATGAGAAACCGCTGCTCACGGTGATGTTCAGCAACGATGTGGTAGCCGACGGGAAGAACGCCTCGGCTATCGTGCGCGAAGCTGCCAAACTGATACAGGGTGGCGGTGGCGGACAGCCTTACTTCGCCCAGGCTGGCGGTAAGAATGTCGAGCATCTCTCCGACGCTTTGGAAAAGATGGTTTCGCTGGTTGTGGGCTGATAGTCCGCGACCAACGACGCGATATACAAAAAAACTCCGGTTCAATAAGAATCGGAGTTTTTTTGTGGTATTGTTTACAATTCCCGGGTTACAGCAACATGGCGGCTCTCACCTCTTTGGCCTTCTCTTCTCCGGCAATTTGAGTGATGATGGCGGTAGCGAAGGGGATGGCGGCACCCGGACCCTTGCCCGTGGTGATGTTGCGGTCGATGGTTACGAGTTCGCCCGTGACGGTGGCTCCCGTCAAGAATTGTTCGAAGCCGGGATAACACGTGGCCTTATAGCCCTCGAGCAAGCCGGCTTGACCCAGAACCGAGGGGGCAGCGCAAATGGCGGCGATATGTTTGTTGGCAGCGGCATGGCGTTGCAGCAGCGAAACCAGGGGCTTACATTCGCCCAAGTGTTTGGTGCCGGGCATACCGCCGGGCAGAACAAGCCATTCAACATCGTCGGCCGACAACTCTACCCAAGTACAGTCGGCAGTTACAGTTACTCCGTGGGATCCCTCGACTTGAAGATTTCGCGAGATGGAAACCGTGGTGATATCGATACCGGCACGGCGCAACATATCTACGACCGTGAGGGCTTCCAACTCTTCAAATCCTGTAGCGAGAAATAGATAAACAGTTTTCATTATTTCAAGTTTTTTATTGTCAGTAAAGATTGGTAGAGGCTCATGTACAACCCGGCCGGCCGCACTGGGGCAGCCGCCCGAAATCTGTAATGCAACTGCCGGCAACTGGCACCGGCAGTGCTATGAGTCTTGTGGAACGCTTAGAGTGTCCCGGCCTCGGCTTGTTGAATCATCTGCTGGCTGGCATAGAGATATACCTCTACGCGGCGGTTTTCCTGACGGCCAGCCTCGGTCGAGTTGTCGGCCACGGGATTGGCTTCGCCCATGCCTTCGACGGTCTTGATTTGAGTCGATGAAACACCGCAACCCAGCAGATAGCTGGCTACGCTTTGAGCCCGTTCTTGCGACAGGTTCAAGTTCTTTTGTTTGCTTTGCTCGGCTGTCGAGTTTTTCCAACCTTGGTTGTCGGTATATCCGTAAATGGCGACATCCATGTCGCGGTTTTGATTCAACACGTTGTTGGCAAACTTGCTCAACGAGGCTTTGGCCGATGCGCTGAGGGTGGCACTGCTCGTCGAGAAGAGGATTCCCGAGTCGAAGGTTACCTTGACAGCTTGCAGACCGTTGTTATCGGTTACCTGCTCGACTTGTGCGCCTTCTACCTGTTTGGCTTGCTCGGCGGCTTTGTCCATTTTCTTACCGATGAGGGCTCCGGCAGTGGTACCCACGGCAGCGCCCACGGCAGCTCCAATAGCGGCTCCTTTGCCTTTTCCGAAAATTGCGCCTAAACCGGCACCTACGGCTGCGCCGCTACCACCTCCGATGAGGGCTCCTTTTCCGGTGTTTGACATGTTACAGCCTGTCAATAGCATACCGGCTACCAGGACACAAGAGAGAACTTTGATGCATTTCATATCTGTTGGTTTTAGAATTTGCTTTACAAAAGTAAGAAAAAAAACGATATGGTATTTGATAATAATTATAATAAATGAGTGGGAAAATAGTTTGCTCCCGGTGAATTTTCGAATTTTTATTTATCTTTGCCCGGCCTAAGCAAGTGTCGCTTTGTTTGAAGAGCAAGCCTGAAGTGGCTGAATATGTGTGACTATCGGTAACAAGAAGCTGTTGATACCGCTGGATGTGAAGATGCAGATGCGGTTGTGTGCCGCAAGTGAGACCAGAATATATAGTGTCATAGACACTCTTTTTATCTTGAATTGAATAATAACCGTAACTTAGTAATATAAGAACGAATGAGAAAACCAGATTCCCTTATTTTGTGGTACTCGTGTGTGCCTTGTCGTGTACCTTGTGTGCCCAAGCTGCCGAAAAATGGTATATGAATACCGATACCGGTGTGAGTGTGGCCATGGACGAGGTCGATTATCTGTTGCGAAGCGACGACTCGACCCATTTTTCGGTCATCGTTAAAAATGGCAATCCCGTAGTGGATGTGCAGCGAGTCACATTCAGCAAGAAACAGGCTACCGAAGTCGATGATGTTGTGGCTGAGCAGGTGCGTATCTATCCCAATCCGGTGCAGGAGAGTCTGCATATGAGTGGCTTGAGCGAAGGTTGTCGAGTAGAGATTGTGGCTCTCGATGGCCGAGTGGTAAAGAGTGTGGTCGCTACCGGGAGCAAAGTGTCTATATTGGTGAACGATTTGCCGCAAGGCAGTTATCTGCTCAAGACTGCCGGAACTACGCTCAAATTCATAAAACGATAAACGATTAACAACAAACCCCGAAACATGATGAAGAAGTTTTTAATAATAATATGTGTATTGACAATTGTGTCGGCTCGGGCGCAGTTTGTCGTGGAGAAGCAAGACGGTAACCCGGTAACGGTCGAGGGCAATCTGCATTTTGCCAAAGATGTTACGGGCGAGAACTGGTCGGTAGGCGAGACTTACGACCCGGCTATGGATTTGAGCCAAATAAAGGGTATCGAAGCCCAAAAATGATACGGTTGATCCTTTTGCCGGTAAAACCTGCTGGGTGTATGGTGTGAAGGCTCCCGATTTCCCGGTAAAGGAGAACGTGAAGAGTTACCCGCCGGCAGTGGACGTCTTCCCGGCCGGGGAGTGGCTGCGCTACGACTATGAGAGTATGGGGGTTGACTTTGAGAAACAGCAACTCACTTGGTGCGATACCTGCGCCTGGTACGACTGCAACAAGACTTATGAGTTTGACGATGCTCCCGACGGCAGTATGTGTTGGGCTGCCTCGGCTTCGAATTTGCTGCACTGGTGGATTGTGAACAACAAGAAATATGTCGATCGTTATGACGAGATGTATGGCCAGCAGTATGACTTTGCCCGTCCGTCGGAGGTCTATAAGGCTCCCAATCCGGGCGACTATGCCAGCAACAAGAGCGAAATATTCAACTTCTTTATTTCCAGCTTCCAAGATCGGTCGGGATGGGAAGGCGGTGGAGTCAACTGGTTTATCAGCGGAAATTCGACCAATATTTCGGCTCCGTTCCGCGACCCCGATATGGAAAACAGTTTCCACGGTTTCTTTTCCAAAGTCTTCTCTCCGGAAGATGTTATTATCGAGGATAGCCGCAACATGTCCAAGGAGAATTTCAATAAACTCATGAAGAAAGCTTTTACCGAGAACAAGGCAATTGGGTTTACGGCATATAAATTTACCACCGGAGGCGAAAGCCTGCATGCCATGACCATTTGGGGCGCCGAGTTTGACGAGGAGGGGTATGTGTCGCACATCTACTATTGCGACAACAACCTGGTCGATCAGGACGCCAACGGGGCTGCGATTATTCGACTGGGAATTACATATGCGCAAAATCCGACACTCCCTTCCATGGGCGACGTGGCTTATACCATTCAATTGCCTAAACCTTTTGGAGGAACACGGAGGACGTCTCTTATCACGGCTCTCGTCCTGGTCGATTTGCGACAGGATATATGGAAGGAGAAGTTAGGCGATATAGAGTAATGAATAATGGATAATGGCCGGGACAATACCGACCATGCAGATAACGACAGGAGCTCCCTCTTAAGGAGGAAGTTCCTGTCGCTTTTTGGGGGGGCTTTGGTACTCAATATATGGGCACGGTTAATCGAATCGGCTGAATAGGATGGAGTCCTGGTGTATTGAATTCTCTCCATTATCCGTTCGGCTCTTTCGCTATCTGGGATGGTGGTAGGATGCGGCTTGGTAAAGTAGAACATTGAAAATCGTGCTTTTTGTTTGTCTCTACGCTCACCTTTCACTATCTTTGGATAGCCTAACATATAACCGTCAGAGGCAACACGATGAATACGATAGGAAATCTTTTTACCCTCACCTCGTTTGGCGAGTCACACGGCCCGGCCATCGGGGGGGTGGTCGATGGTATGCCTGCTGGCATATCGGTCGATATGGAGTTTATTCAGCACGAGCTCGACCGTCGTCGGCCGGGACAGTCGTCCATAGTGACTCCCCGCAAGGAGAGCGACCGGGTCGAGTTCCTGTCGGGAATCTTCGAGGGCAAGACTACTGGTGCCCCCATTGGGTTTGTGGTGCGGAACGAAAATCAACACTCTGCCGACTACGACAATATGCGGGATCTCTTTCGTCCTTCGCATGCCGATTATACTTATACCCGCAAATACGGTCTGCGCGACCATCGGGGTGGAGGCCGTTCGTCGGCTCGCGAGACGATAGCCCGCTGTGTAGCCGGGGCGTTGGCCAAGCTGGTGCTTGCTCGCCTGGGCATCGAGGTGTGGGCCTATACCTCGCAGGTGGGCGAGTTGTCGCTGTCGGGCGACTATCGCAGCTACGACCTGTCCGAGATTGAGAAAAACGCGGTGCGTTGTCCCGATGCCGAGATGGCCCGGCAGATGGAGCAATATATTGCCGGGGTGAAGTCGCAGGGCGATACCGTGGGTGGAGTCATCACCGGGGTTATTCGTCACGTGCCTGTGGGTTTGGGCGAACCGGTATTCAACAAACTGCATGCTGCCCTGGGCAGTGCCATGCTCGGTATCAACGCTGTCAAGGGGTTTGAGTATGGTATGGGATTCGAGGGAGCGAAGTGCCGGGGCTCGCAGGTGAACGACGTGTTCGAGATGTGCGACGGTCGTGTGACGACTCGCACCAACTATTCGGGCGGGATACAGGGAGGAATTTCCAATGGCGAGGATATCTACTTCAGGGTGGCTTTCAAGCCTGTGGCAACTTTGCTGCGCGATATTGAAACGGTCGATGCCCAGGGAAATCCCACCGTGTTGAAGGCCAAAGGGCGTCATGACCCTTGTGTGCTCCCGCGGGCAGTCCCCGTGGTAGAGGCCATGGCGGCGATGGTGATGCTCGACTACTATTTGCTGGCACAGAGTCATAAACTGTAAAAAACATAAAACATACCCCTATATGGATACAAGAAAGTATATAGCCGATCATCGCGATCGTTTCTTCGATGAGCTGTTTTCGTTGTTGCGCATACCCTCGATAAGTGCTTTGCCCGAGCACCGGGACGATATGCTGCGTTGTGCCGACCGGTGGCGTGAGTTGCTGCTCGAGGCCGGAGCCGACCGTGCCGAGGTGATGCCTACATCGGCCTCGCCGGTGGTTTTTGCCGAGAAGGTGGTCAACCCCGACTACCCCACGGTGTTGGTCTATGCCCACTACGACGTGATGCCGGTCGAACCGTTGGAGCTGTGGCACACCGAGCCTTTTGAACCGGTCATTAAGGAAGATCGCCTGTGGGGACGTGGTGCCGACGACGACAAGGGGCAGGGATTCATCCAGTTGAAAGCGTTTGAGATTGCCGTGCGCGAAGGTCTGTTGCGCTGCAACGTGAAGTTCCTGATCGAGGGCGGCGAAGAGATAGGCTCGCCCGGAGTGGAGGAGTTCTGCAAAAGTCACCTCGACCTGCTGCGTTGCGATGTGATTCTGGTCTCCGACACCAGTATGGTGGGGCTCGATACTCCGTCGATTACGACGGGTCTGCGTGGCCTGGCCTATTGGGAGATCGAAGTGACCGGTCCCAACCGCGACTTGCACTCGGGTATCTTTGGCGGTACGGTGGCCAATCCCATCAACGAACTCTGCAAGATGATGGCCGGTATTGTCGATGGCAACGGCCGCATTGTCATTCCTCATTTCTATGACGATGTCGAGGAGGTGTCGGCCCAGGAGCGAGCCATGCTGGGTGCCGTACCCTACGACGAAGAGAAATATAAACAGGCCATCGAGGTCGATGAATTGGCCGGTGAAGCTGGTTTCTCGCCGCTGGAACGCACCGCCATTCGCCCCACGTTCGATATCTGCGGTATCTGGGGCGGTTATACGGGCGAAGGGGCCAAGACGGTGTTGCCCTCGAAGGCCTATGCCAAGGTGTCGTGCCGACTGGTCCCCCACCAGAATCATGAGCAGATTTCGAAACTCTTTATCGACTATATCGAGTCGGTGGCTCCCCGCAGCGTGAAGGTAAAGGTTACCCCCATGCACGGTGGCGAGAGCTATGTATGCCCCATTGACTTGCCGGCCTATAAGGCGGCCGAGCAGGGATATACGCTGGCATTCGGCAAACAGCCGTTGGCCGTGCGCCGTGGAGGCAGTATTCCCATTATCGCCACGTTCGAAAAGGTGTTGGGTGTGAAATCGGTCTTGATGGGCTTTGGCCTCGAGTCGGATGCTACCCACTCACCCAACGAGAATTTCCGCATGGAGATGTATGAAAAGGGAATCGTTGCCGTGGTCGAGTTTTACAACCGGTTTGGACATTAATCGGCATGGAGCAGAAGCGATATCGCGATTTTGCCGATTTTCTGAGCGAACATTTCGACGGCAAGGTGCAGAAAATCTCGCTGCATGCCGGCTTTACCTGTCCCAACCGCGACGGCAGTATAGGGGTGGGGGGCTGCACCTATTGCAATAACCAGACTTTCAGCCCCGACTATTGCCACACGGGCAAGAGCATCACCTGCCAGCTTGACGAGGGTATTGCCTTCTTTGCCCGCAAGTATCCCGAGATGCGCTACCTGGCCTATTTTCAGGCTTATACCAATACCTATGGCGAGCTTGAGGAGTTGAGACGCAAGTACGAAGAGGCTCTGGCTCATCCCGGTGTGGTGGGTCTCATCATTGGCACCCGTCCCGATTGCATGCCGGCTGGTCTGCTCGACTACCTGGCCGAGTTGTCGCGGCGCACCTTCGTGTTGGTGGAGTATGGAGTGGAGAGTACCTGCGACGAGACTTTGCATCGCATCAACCGGGGGCACGACTTTGCCACCTCGGCCGATGCCATTCGCCGCACCTCGGCCGCCGGGGTGCTGGTGGGTGCCCACATGATACTGGGGTTGCCGGGCGAGACTCGTGCGATGATGCTCGATCATGCCCGCCGCATGTCGCAACTGCCTCTAGATACCATCAAACTGCACCAGTTGCAGCTTATCCGCCACACCCGCATGGCCCGCGAGTATGAGACTCGTCCGCAGGATTTTCACCTGTATGATGTCGATGAGTATATCGACCTGGCTATCGACTTTGCCGAACGGCTGTCGCCCCGCATCGCCATCGAGCGGTTTGTGTCGCAGTCGCCGGCCGAGCTGCTCATTGCACCCAACTGGGGGCTCAAGAATCATGAGTTCACCGCCCGCTTGTTGCGTCGCATGCGCGAACGCGATACCTGGCAGGGACGCTTGTGCGAGGAGGGTGTGTGAATAGCCGCGAGATTAAAACCGGGTCAGGAATTTGACCAGGTCCTCTTTTTCGGAGAGTCCCAGCTTTTTGCGCAACCGGTTTCGGCCCGATTCGATGCTGCGCACCTCCTTGAAGGTGATGGCGGCAATCTCCTTGGTCGAGAGGCCCAGCCTCAGCAGGGCGCAGAGGTGCTGGTCGTTGGTCGTCAAGTCGGGGTATTGAGCCGACAGCTTTTGGAAGAACGAGTCTTGTACGTTTTCAAATCGGTAGCGGAACTCCTCCCAGCTGCTTTGGGTGTTGTATTGATTGATTTTCGAGATAATCTCTTTGATGTGTTTCCGTTTTTCGGTCTCCTTGACATTGATTTCGAGTAGGAGTCTCTTCATCTCTTCGTTTAGTTTCTCGATGTAGTTTTCGTTCTGTACCGATTGAATCGAGAGCGAAACCATCTCTCTCTTTTGTTGCAGAAGCATTTCGTCTTGAGAAGCAAGTTGCTTTTCCAGTTGCGCTTTTTCCTCCTCCTTGCGTTGCAGTTCGGCCTCGAACTGGCGGTGAGCCTCCTGCAGCGATTCGGCCGAGGCGGCACGTTTCCGGGCCGACGATAGTCGGTTGCGCAGAAGCATGACGACGAGGCTCACGATAATCACAATCAACAGGGTGTAGACGATGGCGTTTTTCTTCCGCTCCTGTTCGGCTGCGACCGACTCCTGCCGGTTGCGCTCCTGCCCGGCCAGATACATCTCTTCAATATCGGTAACCTGGTGTCGGTTCTCGATGTCGGACAGGGAATCTTTGATCGATACGGCCCGGGCCAGGTTGCGGTAGGCGTTGGCATATTCGTTTTTCTCGGCATAGATTTCGGCAAACAGACTCAGCAAAGGCACCTGCTCCTTGTCGTTGTGGCAAAGGTCGGCTTGTTGCTTTGCCTTTTGCAGGGCTTCCAGTGCCGCGTCGGTGCGGTTGAGGTGCAGATATATTTGAGCCAACAGCCGGTAGGTATAGATGAGGAAGGGACTTTGCCCTTTCTGGCGCTGGTATTTCTCCACCTCTTGTATGATTTTCAGAGCCAGCAGCGGTTCGTTGCGATTGAGATAGATCGAGGCAATGCTCTGTTGCATGAGCATAATCATGTCTTTGTCCTTCTCGGCATCGAGCTGGTGTATGGCCAGGAAGGCGTATTCCAAGGCCTTGTCGTGATTTTGCTGTTTGGCGTAGGTGATAGCCAGGTTGTTGTAGTTGACAAACAGTTTCTGCTTGTCTTTATGAGCCTCGTTGAGTTGTATCGCCTTGTTGAAAAAGGTATCGGCTTGAGCATACTCTTTTTGATGCTGAAACGTGCTGCCCAGGTTGTTGTAGATGATGGCCGTCATATCGTCCATGCGATACTTTTTGGTCTCTTCGAGGGTGTTGAAGTAGATGTTGATGGCCGGGGTCGACATGCCCAACGACTGATAGGCCGAAGCCTGGATAAGAGCCAGATTGACGATGGCCTTCTCCTTGTCGAGCCCGTCGGAAAAGTTCTCCTGCAGGAAGCGCCGGGCCAGTTTGGTGTATTCGATGGTGGGGTTGTAAAGTCGGCTCTCACTGAGCTTGACCGCCATGTCGTACAGGGTGGCTATCGCAGTCGAGTCGGGGAGCGATGCCGTTTGCAACAGGTGTGTTGTTGAGTCGATATAGGCTTGGTTCTGAGAGGCATGACTCTTGTCTTTGAGGTTTCCGGCTGTATATATTTGTTGGGTCTCTTGGAGAAACTGTTTCAGGTTGGATGAGTAGTTTCGAGCCAGGCAGTAGTTGGAGGCAAGACCTATGAATAGAACTCCGCATAAGATAATTTTCAGGGGAAGAGGTTTTCGATAGGGTTCTTTCATGATCGTAGCACTTTGAATGTGTATGACAAAGATACGAAATATTTATAATTTATTATTTTCATTGCTGTGTGGAAAATGAATTTTTATCGCCCTTGAACTCCATTATGCTTTTTTATTACGCGCGAATCTATTTTAAATGGATATATAAACAACTGATTATTATATAAATGCAGTATTGTGCCGTAGTGTTTTATCGAATCGAATTTAATTTGCAGTAGTTGGCTGGGGGGATAAAACTTTATGGTTTATCAGTTTTTGTCTTCATTTGTAAAAAGACCGACAGATTGGAGAATTTGTCACACTGATTACCTCTATTTGGTTTTTGTTTATTTAATGGTTGTTTTTATGAAAAAGAGTTTACTGATTGTTTTACTTGTGCTATTGAATGTAAACCTTGGGTTTGCCGAATTGCACGAGACTTTCGATGGTGGAACATTCCCTCCAGAGGGTTGGACAACGACTTGCATACCGAGTACGCTGAACGATTATCCTCGATGGAGTTCGACCGCAGATATCGATCCGTTTGTATTGGGATACACCACCGGCGGCTATGCTGCCTATTCCAGGTCGGGTGGTTTCGGCGAAGGACTGGAGACCGACTCGTGGCTGGTGACCCCTCAAGTCGAAATCAAAGCGGGAGAGTATTTGCACTTCATGTTGGGTGCCAATTGGGCATCCGGTATTGAGTCCGAAGAGCGGGCGTTTGAGGTGCTTGTTTCCCAGTCCGATACGGCAAGAGTCAATTTTACCGATACCCTGATGTGCATCTCGCCGCAGAATTTATTGCCGTGGGGCGCCTATGTGTTCGACCTGTCGAAGTATGCCGGCAAGTCTATCTATGTGGCATTCCATGAAAGAGGTCACGGAGGATACTCTTTTGTTTCCAATTTGACCTATGTAGACGATGTGAACATCGATGGAAATCCGGGTGCCGACATGGCTATCTACGTGGTAGAGGGGTTGGGCACATCCTGCGATACGGAACACCCTGTCCAAGTCGAAGTTGTCAATACCGGTTTGTCGGTCACCTCGTATCGGCTGAACTATCGGGTAGGCGATGGCGACGTGGTTTCGGAGGTAGTGACGGAGCCGTTGCTTTCCGGCGAACATAAAACGTATCTCTTTGCCCTGAAAGCTCTGTGTGTAGAAAATGAGACGAGTGTGATAACGGCTTGGGTCGATGGTGTTTCGAACGACTTGAATGTCGAGAACGATACCCTTTCGACCGAGATTGAGGTGAGACCGTCGATTGAGTACCCGTATGAGATGAATACCGAGAATGCCACGACCGATTTCTCGAGTTCCAGTACACCCTCCATGCGCTCGGCCTATTGGGCATACAGCACCGATAACGAAGGTTGGGTTTCGGTACCGTATAAAGGCAACACGGCGTTGTTGAGAAGCAACTGTATCTCGCTGCCGGCCGGGAGTGTGCGGGTCGAATTTGAATACATGTCGAGTCTCGACTTTACCATGTCGGTCAAGACCGGCTATTTCGTAAAGAAAGAGTATGTCGAGGTGGGTGTATCGGACAAGTTGCCGGCATCGGAAACCGAATTTGCCAAAGCGGCGATTGTCTGCTCGATCGAAGAGGCCGGATTGGTTTCGCTGGCTTTGCAGGCCAACACCGAGGCTCAGGTTGTCGTGAAGAATATCCAGATAAAAGACCCCTACGAAGATATTATCGCCGAGCGCATCACCTCGCCCAAGCTGTCGGCCAAGCTGGTCAACAACCAGGTGACGGTTGCGGCCCGGTTCAAGAATGGCGGCAAGATGGCACAAAGCCATATCCCGGTCTATTTCCAGGTCGACAACGGTGAAATCGTATCGGGCGAGATCGACCAGTTGGCTGCCAACGAAAGCAAGGAGTATGTATTTGAAACTACGTGCGACTGGAGCACCCCGGGCGAGAAGGTGGTGAAAGTATGGTCGGCCATGGCTGCCGATGGTGACTTGACGAATGATACCGTCTCTACCCGCGTGGAGGTATATACGGCGCGCCCCTTCCCGCACGATATGGGATTCAACGACGACTCGTCCGACGTGATTTACTGGTCGTCGTATAATCCCGACCAGGACGGGGTTTACTGGGAACCCGTATTGAATGCCACGAAAGGTTTGCCCAAAGAGGGGAGCGGTATAGGTTACATCGATTCTTTTGCAGGCATCACGCACAACGACTGGTACATCAGTCCGGCCATTGCGATGCCGCAGGGAAAAGCCCGCATTTCGTTCTACTATGCAACCATCTATTCGACCGGCGAAAGCTCGCTGCAGGTCTATATGGGCCGCAGCGACGACCCCGACGAGATGACTACGCTCCTGTGCTCTTATCCGCTGGATGTGGCCGGGCAGTATCATTACGGGTATGCCAGTTTCGATATACCCGAGGCCGGCAATTACTATTTCGCCTTCTACAACGAAGGTACGGGCCGCAATGTGATTCTCGACGATGTGCGTATCGATGCGGCCGAGGATATAGCCATGACCTCGGTTTCGCTCGACTGCCAGAGCGGGTTCAACTTGAGCGAGGCAGCCGTGACCATGCGCTTCGTCAATGCGGGTGTTTCGCCTCAGGAGAACGTGAAGGTCTCGTATACGGTCAATAACAGCGAGACCTCCGTGACGGAACTGTTTGCCGGTCCGCTGGCTCCGGGCGACACGGCCACCTATACCTTTACCCAAAAGGCCGATATTTCGGCCAAGGGAAGCTACGTCTTTACCTGCTCGGCGAAGAGTTCGGCCGATACCGACAGCTACAACGATGCTCTGCCGAGTGCTACCTTGCAGAATTGGCCCAATGCTACCCTGCCGTACAAGGAGGATTTCGAAGATACCGCAACCGACCAGTACTGGAGCCTGCATTCGTCTACGTCGGCCACTCTGGTGATTGCCCACTCCCAGTGGGGTTCGGGCTCGGCCTACGATGGCACGGGACTGTTGGGTTGCACCGACCAGATGAGTGCCGATGTCGATGCCTGGGCCCGGTCGCAGTGCATAGAGATTCCGGCCGGCGAATATGAGTTCTCGATGTTCTATCGTACGATGTTGAATCAACCCTCGTCGCCGGATAGCCCTCTGTCTTATGTACAGAGATTCAGAGTCTATTTGACGACCGACCCCGACGACATGTCTCAGGCCACGCTGCTGTATGACAACGACAGCGTAATCGTGAAAGACAAGTATTATGCCAAGCTGCTGGTACCGGTAACGGTAGCTGCCGACGGTAACTATTATATTGTCATCAACTGCTATTCGCCCAAGGGTAACGGTTGCCTCTATCTCGACGATATTGAACTGAAGCCGACCTCTGAGGCCCAGACGACCCTCCCGTACAGTTCCGACTTCCTGACACACGAAGATGAGTGGTACCACTACAGCCCGGCCTCCAACATCGAGCAGTGGTCGGCCCAGACCGAGGGCGACGAGACCTTCATGGAGTCGATGTATATCTGGTACGACTACGACGTGGAGTCGAATGCGCTGCCGGGTCTGCTGGTGGCTCCCTCGGTGGCCTTGTCGGCCGGCGATTCGGTGAAGGTGACGATGGATTACATGATCATGATCGACGACCCCTCGAGCAACCACGGGCAGAACCTGAAGATCTACATGGCCGACAAAGATACCCCCGACTCCTATACCACGCTGGTGGCTGAGGGCGATGTGATAGACGAACGCAGCGAGGTATCGGGTACGGTTTGCATTCCTCACGACGGCATCTACTATTTTGGTGTGAAGGCCGATTGCCCGCCGGAGTTCTCGGCTACCCTGATGCGCATCTACGCCTTCGATATGGAGCGCACTCATACCGTATCGGGTGTGGAGGATGTGAACAACGATGCAGCCTCGTTCTTCTTCGATGGCGAGCGGCTTCACATCGTGGGCGACTATACGGAGGTGGCGCTCTACGACTGTCGGGGTGTTGCGATGGGTACCTATCGCGACGAGTCGATTATCGATTTGAGCAGCCTCTCGTCCGGAGTCTATATTGTCCGACTGCTTACCGGCAACCGGGTAATTTCGGGAAAGATACTTGTTCCATAATTTCAGATAACTAAGCAAGAGAGGGGTATGCTCTCACAGGCATGCCCCTCTCGTATTTAATTGGATTTTCGCATGAATAAGTTTTGTTTTGCAGGGCTCGCCATGGCGTTGAGCCTGGGAGTTTCGGCACAACCGATGTATGAGTTGCCCCGGATAAACACGTTGCTCCGGGAGCGTCCGTTGGATTCGAAAGTCATCTGTTATTCGACGGCGGGTGCCACCCTGCCGTATACCGAGAATTTCGACACCCCCGATGTGTCGACCGCTTTGCCCGCGGGCTGGAGCGTATCCGACGCGAGTGCTACCGCGGCGTTCACCATACAGGTAAATGCGTTGAGCGGAATTACGGCACACTCGGGCAAGTATTATCTGGTTTCGGGTCCCGACCGTCGCGGGAATGCCCGGGATGCCTGGGCCTTTTCGCCGGCCTTGAGTCTGGAGGCGGGCAAGCCGTATTATATTGCCTTGTATTGTTTTGCCCCCGGTTACCAAGGTGTGGCCGACCAGTTTGAGATTACGGTGGGCTCCGAGGCTTCGGCAGCCGCGCAGACGCAGCGCCTGGTCGACCGCACCGGCGAGCAGGCCGAGATATGTACCGAGTGGACCAAGGTAGAAGGGGTATTTACCCCCGAGACGGCGGGCGAGTATTACTTTGCCATACACCATTGTACCCCGGCCGGGACGCAGGGCAATGCGGTCGGCTTCGATGACTTTACGGTATCGAGTGAACCTCTCGTGGAGTTGCCGTCGGTCGAGGCCTACTATACGGGCGGCCTCTGGTCGTTTACGGCCGATACGGTCTATGTGGGCGATTCGGAGCCGTTGAACTACGGAGCTACCGGGCAGAACGTCGATTCGTACAGCTGGGAGTTCGGTACCGATGCCACTCCCGCGTCGGTACAGGCAGCCTCGGCCTCGGTCGTGTATGTCACCGATGGGGTGAAACAGGGTGTAGTGACAGCCACCAATGAGAACGGGACGGCCAGCGATACGCTGGAGACCGGGGTCGTGCACCTGTCGCCTGCCGTGATGGACTATGTGTGCAACCGTCGGAAATCGGACGAGCTGACGACCTATCAGGTGAGCGAGTATGGTTTCATGCTGGGCTTGAACTCGAATTACACGACGATTGCCGAGAAGTTTACCCTCCCCGACAATGCCCGGGGCGAGGTCGACGAGGTGGTCATCTATACCTACCTCTATGCTCTGGATGCCGCGAACCAGGAGAAGAGTTTGATTTTGAGTATCTATGACGAGGGTCCCGACGGTCTGCCGGGCGAAGCTGTCGCTTCGTTCTCGGGGCGCCTGGGCGAACTCTTCGGGAGTGAAAACTCGGTGGGCCAGTTCTGTACGGCATTCTTCCCGGCCGTAGAGGTGACGGGCAGTTTCTTCGTGGTGCTGGAATTCCCCGAGATTACACCCGATGCCGACAATATGCTCGGGTTGGTTTCGACGAAGAGCCGTACCCAAGACGACTGCACGGCTTATGCCAACTATCAGGGCCGCTGGTATGCGATGAACAGCCTCTATGGCGGCGCCAATCTGTCGTCGATGATTTCGCCCCGCTATCGGTTTGTAGCGGTTTCGGCGGTTCAGAATGTCGCAAACGACTCGGCCCTCTCGCTGAGTATGACGGGCGAGACACTGTATATACGGGGAACCGTTGCCGGTGACCTCTATCGCGTGTTCGACCTGTCGGGCCGTATGGTGGCCACCGGTGCTACAGATGAGGCCGAAACGGTCGTATCGCTGTCGGGCCTTTCGAGTGGCGTCTATGTGGTTTGTGTTGGCGGTAGGCCTGTGGGGAAGATGGTGAGATAGTATTTTTTTGACGACCAGTTGCTGTCCTGGAGAGCAGGAGGACAACCGGTCAAATTTCATAACGTGTGGGCCCTGTCGGAGCTGTAAAGGCAACCGATAGGGCTTACACGTGTATACAGGGTAGGGACTCCCGACCAGGCGGGAGGTCTTGTGTTACTGGTGGTTTTGCAACCGTTGGCGGGCCATCTGCTCATATTCGGTGCCGGGGCGTCCGTAGTTGCAATAGGGATAGATGCTGATACCGCCGCGAGGTGTGAAAAAGCCGGTTACCTCGATATACTTGGGCTCCATGAGGCGGATGAGGTCTTTCATGATAATGTTCACGCAATCTTCGTGGAAGGCTCCGTGGTTGCGGAAACTGAAGAGGTAGAGCTTGAGACTCTTGCTCTCGACCATGCGCTCGCCGGGGATGTAGTCGATTTGTATGGTGGCGAAGTCGGGTTGCCCGGTGATGGGGCAGAGGCTGGTAAACTCGGGGCAGTTGAATCGCACCCAGTAGTCGTTTTCGGGGTGTTTGTTGGTGAAGGTTTCCAACACCTCGGGGGCATAGTCTTGCCGATAGGTAGTCTTGTAGCCCAGCAGGGTCAGTTGAGGTTCTTTCGATTCCATATTCGTGAGTTATTGTAATTCTTTTATCTTGAAGATGTTGTAGGATACCTGCCGGTCATACACGTCGCTCCCGTCGATGCGTTTGACCAGACGCACTACGCGTATGGTCACGGGCAGGATAATGATTTCATAGGCAGTCTTGAGACAAGCCTGGGTGACGATGAGTATGGCCAGCTCTCTGACCGGTACCACACCACCGAAGGCGATGGGAAAGAAGAGCAGCGAGTCGGCACTCTCGCCCACGATGGTCGAGGTGACGGCCCGCAGCGAAAAGTGTTTGCCTCCGCTCGAGATTTTCATCTTGCTCATGATATAGGCGTTGAGAAACGAGCCAGCGAGAAAGGCGATGAAGCTGGCCAGCAGGATGCGCGGCGTGGACGAGAAGATGGTTTCGAAGGCATTTTGCCCCTCCCAGAAGGGTGCCGACGGCAAGACGATGGCCAGTTGGATGAAGATGACAGCCAGCAGGTTCATGAGAAATCCCATCCAGATGATGAGCCGCGCCTTGCGGTAGCCCCACACCTCGGCAATGCAGTCGTTGATGATGTAGGAGAAGGGAAAGACAATGAGGCCCGCGGTTGCGGTGATGCCTCCCAAAGAGATCATTTTCACCTCGAGCAGGTTGGAGCAGATGAGGCACACACAGAAAAGAACGCCCATGACGAGGAAGGGCAGGGATACGGTACGATTCATGAGTCTTGTTTTTTACGTGGTGTTCAAGCACACGGGAGGAGTCCTTGCGCTCCTCGCTGGTTATACAAATGAAATTTTTCGGGCGCAAAGGTACTACTTTTTTACACAATCGCAAACCGATGGGTGGGGGATGTCGGGTAACCATCCCTTCTTAAGATGAGCCTCGGGAGGGTCCCGAGGCTTCCCCCGTCTTGGGTAGAGCGGGTATGGGTCAGTCTTCCTCTTCGGGTGCTGTCTCGTGCCGCTGTACCAGCACCTTGTCGATGCGAGCCCCGTCCATATCGACGATCTCGAAGGTGAAGCAGAGCCATTCTACCTTTTCGCCTTCGGTGGGGATGTGTTGGAGCAGGTCGAGGATAAGGCCGCTCAAGGTGTTGTAGTTGAACTCCTGGTAGCGGTCGGTCATGTCGTAGTGGTCGAGGAAGTCGTAGAACGAGCATTGTCCGTCGATGAGGCACGAGCCGTCCTCGCGGGTGACGATATCGGCCGAAGGACCGGCCGAGGCCGAACCAACCAACGCATTCAGTATGTCGCTGATGGTGACGATGCCCTCGATGCTGCCAAACTCGTCGGTGACCAGTCCATAGCGGTGATTCCCGTTGCGCAGCCGCTCCATGGCGGTATATACGCTCATGTTCTCGGGCAGGAAATAGGGGGCCGATGCCACCTCTTTGATGTTGAAGGCGGGGTCGTCGATTTTGGCAAAGAGGTCTTTGAGGGCCACGATACCAATGATGTCGTCGAGACTGTCTTCGCACAGGGGATAGACGGCATGCAGGTCGTGGATGATTTTCGATTTGAGTGTGGCGTTGTCGTCCTGGATGTCGAGGCATACGAGGTCGCTGCGATGGGTCATGATCGATGAGATGTTGCGGTCGCCCAGGTTGAATACCCGCTCGACGATATCCTGCTCGACCTCCTGCACGCTACCATCCTCGGTACCCTCGCGCACGATGGCTTTGATTTCGTCTTCGGTAATGGCCTCTTTCTGCGACGAGAGCCCCAGGAACTGGCACACACCGGCTGTGCTCTTGGTGAGAATCCACACAAAGGGGGCGCCGATATATGAGAGCCACGACATGGGGCGCGATACGATCTTGGCCACCTGCTCCGAGGCTACCATGCCGATGCGCTTGGGTACCAGCTCGCCGATAATGAGGGTGAGGTAGGTGACGGCAACGACGATAATCGTTTTGGATATGCCCAGGGCATAGGGTTGCAAGGTGGAACTTTGGGACAGAATATCGGCCAGGTCGTGGGCCAGGGCATCGCCCGAATAGAGACCGGTGAGGATACCGATGAGGGTGATGCCAATTTGTACGGTGGAGAGGAAGCGGTCGGGGTCTTGCGAAAGTTTCAGGGCCGACTGTGCGGCTTTGCTTCCTTTTTTAGCGCTGTTTTCGAGTTTGACTTTTCGGGCCGAGACCAGGGCGATTTCGGACATAGAGAGCACTCCATTGCAAAGGATAAGGAGTACTATGATAAATATTTCCATGTGAGAATTAAAAAATTACAGGTCGAATATACGAAATATATTTTGAATGATATAAGAATATGAATTATGGAACTTATTTTTAATTTTATTTAGTCAAATTGACAGTTTGAGCGGTTCGAAAGGAGCACACCGTTGACTCTCGTGCAAGTGCTACCTATAGGAAAACAAACAGATAAATCGAATAAAAGAGACGAGAATGAGAAGAAAATGAAAAATAAATGCGATATTTGCACAACTAAACCTGAGAGGCTCCCTCGAGTTGCGTTTATTTGCGAAAAAAAGAGGCTTTTGCTTTTTTAGATGGGCAAAAAGCTATATATTTGCAGTCCAAAAAATTAAAAACAATTTATTAGTACATAATTTATAATTTATACAAAAATGACAAAGGCTGACATTGTAAACGAAATTTCTAAAAACACAGGCATTGAAAAAGCTGTTGTTCTTGAAACCGTTGAAAAATTTATGGAGACCGTAAAGGGTTCTTTGGCAAAAGGTGAGAATGTATATCTGAGAGGCTTCGGCAGTTTCATCGTAAAGAAAAGAGCTCAAAAGACCGCTCGCAACATTTCCAAGAACACGACGATTATCATTCCTGCTCACAATATTCCCGCCTTCAAGCCTGCTAAAACTTTCATGGGCGAGGTAAAATAAGAAGCATAAACAAACTCAATTAAATATTAATCTTTAAAACATACCGTTATGCCGAGTGGAAAGAAAAGAAAAGGCCACAAGATGGCTACTCACAAACGCAAAAAAAGATTGAGAAAGAACAGACATAAGAAGAAATAATGTCTGTCGGCTCTCAATGAATGACAGCACACAAAGAACAAATTTGATGCGTTTCGTTTGGAGGCATTGGATTTGTTCTTTCTGCTTTATCGCCTCCTGTTTTTACACGATGAAGAGGCGTTAAACTCTATCGGGCGGAATGGCTGTGTGGCGCGAAACGGCGCGCAGGCATGCCGCTTAACTAACAGTAATCTATAAATCACAATTATGACCAGCGAACTTGTAGTAGATGTACAACCCAAAGAGATCTCTATTGCTCTGCTCGAGAACAATCGGTTGGTCGAGCTTCAGAAAGAGGCTCGAAACATATCGTTTTCGGTGGGCGACATCTATTTGGGCAGGGTCAAGAAGCTGATGCCGGGACTCAACGCTGCGTTTGTTGATGTAGGTTACGAAAAGGATGCTTTCCTGCACTATCTCGATTTGGGCACTCAATACAACTCGAGTGCCAAGTTCTTGAAACAGTCGCTTGCCGACCGCAAGCGGGTATTGTCTCTCTCCAAATTCAATCTGCTGCCCGATATCGAAAAGGATGGCACGATTAACGACGCTTTGAAGGTGGGCCAGGAGGTGCTGGTACAGATTGCCAAGGAACCCATTTCGTCGAAAGGCCCCCGGTTGACGGCCGAAATCTCTTTTGCCGGCCGGTTCCTGGTGCTGATACCTTTCTCGGACAAGGTGTCGGTATCGCAAAAGATCAAGTCGAATGAGGAGAAACTGCGCTTGCGTCAGTTGATTCAGAGCATCAAGCCCCGCAACTTCGGGGTGATTGTGCGCACGGTTGCCGAGGGTAAACGGGTGGCCGAGCTGAACAACGAACTCAAAACCCTGGTGAAGTGCTGGGAAGATATGCTGGTGAAGTTGCAAAAGGCGCAACTCCCCTCGCTTGTCTATGAAGAGACGGGACGTACGGTGGGGCTCTTGCGCGACATATTCAGCCCCTCGTTTGAGAATATCTATGTCAACGACAAGGAGACCTACAACCAGATTCACAACTATGTGAGCCTCATTGCTCCCGATCGCAAGGATATTGTCAAGCTCTATCAAGGCGAATTGCCTATCTTTGACAACTTTGCAATTACTAAACAGATTAAATCTTCGTTAGGAAAGACTGTCTCTTTCAAAAGCGGAGCGTATGTAATCATCGAGCATACCGAGGCGTTGCACGTGATCGATGTGAATAGCGGCAACCGCTCAAAAGCCTCCTCCGACCAGGAGAGTAATGCCCTCGATGTAAACATGAACGCTGCCGAAGAAATTGCCCGGCAACTGCGGTTGCGCGATATGGGCGGAATTATCGTGATCGATTATATCGATATGGACGAGGCCGAGAATCGTCAGAAACTGTATGATCGTATGCGCGAACTGATGGCCAACGACCGTGCCCGACACAACATCTTGCCCTTGAGCAAGTTCGGGTTGATGCAGATTACCCGCCAGCGGGTGCGTCCGGCCCTCGATATCATTACCAGCGAAGATTGCCCGACTTGCCACGGTAAAGGCACCATTCCTCCCTCCTTGCTCTTTACCGATTTGTTGGAGTCGAAGATTCACTATTTGGTGTATAAGTTGAAGATCAGGAAATTCACTTTACACGTGCATCCTTTCGTAGCCGCGTATATCAATCAGGGGGTATTCTCTCTGAAGATGAAATGGCGCTGCAAATATACCTTCCAGATGAAGGTGATTCCCAATCAGTCGCTCGCTTATCTCGAGTATAAGTTCTTCGACGCCGAGAAAAACGAGATTGACCTGAAAGAAGAGATTGAAATTAAAAAGTAAAGAGACCGCAAGGTCTTGCCGGAGAGAGGGCTCGTCAACAACGACGGGCTCTCTTTTTTTGTCTCCCTACCGGGAATTGTGGCCGGCTCGGGATATGTGGGGATACGAAACAGCCCCGCCGCCGGTGAAGGCTGGGCAGGGCTGTCGGGAGGGAGGGTAATGGGAAGAGACCTTCGCCTATTCCCGGTAATAAATGCGTTTTACGCGGGTCGAGACCGAGGTGAGTATCTCGTAGGGAATGGTACCGAGCGTCTCGGCAATCTCGCTCACCGGCAGTTGCTCGCCGAATATCTCGACTCGGTCGCCGGGCTTGCAGTCGATGTCGGTCACGTCGATCATGCACACATCCATGCAGATGTTGCCCACGATGGGGGCGCGCTTGCCGTTCACGACCACGCATCCCTTGCCGTTGCTCAGGTGACGGTCCAGTCCGTCGGCATAGCCTATGGGAATGGCTGCGATGCGTGAGTCGCGGGTGAGTACCCCCTTGCGGCCGTAGCCCACGGTTTCGCCGGCCGGCAGCGACTTGATTTGCAGGATGGTGGTTTTCAAGGTACTTACCGTTTCGACCCCGCAGGGTTCCTCGATGGGCGATACACCGTAGAGCCCGATGCCCAGTCGCACCATGTCCATCTGGTATTCGGGAAACCGCAAGATACCGGCCGTGTTGAGGATGTGGCGCAGAATCTTGTGTTTGGAGTGCTGTTGCAGGTAGTCGGCACAGCGGGTGAAGGTGTCGATTTGCTGGTGCGAGAACTCGTCGAAGCGGGGCTCGTCGCTACCGGCAAAGTGCGAGAATACCGAGCGGGCAAGTACGACCGTCTGGTCGTTGAGAATATCGACCACCTGCGGCATGTCTTTCTCTTCAAAGCCGAGGCGGTGCATGCCCGAGTCGATCTTGATATGTACGGGGTAGCCGGCCAGGCCCAGTTTCTCGCCTTCGGCGATGATGGCCTTCAGCAGTTCGAAGCTGTATATCTCGGGTTCGAGGTAGTAGCTGAACAGGGTGCGGAAGCTGCTCATCTCGGGATTCATCACCAGGATAGGCATGGTGATACCTGCCTTGCGCAGCTCGGCCCCTTCGTCGGCCACGGCCACGGCCAGGAAGTCGGCGCCGCGGTCTTGCAGCGTCTTGGCCAGTTCGTAGGATCCGGCACCGTAGCCAAAGGCTTTGACCATGCAGATGATTTTTGTCTCGGGACGCAGTTTCGATTTGAACAGGTTGTAGTTGTGTACGATGGCATCGAGGTTGACCTCGAGAATGGTCTCGTGCTGTTTCAGCTCGAGTGTCTCGGAGATGAGTTCGAAGTGGAACTCACGGGCTCCCTTAATCAGTATCAGCTCGTTGTGGAAATCGGCCGGGTCGAGTTGCGCGAGGAAATTCTCGGTTGAGGGGTAGAACTCCTTCTCGAGGTTGAAGAGGTAGGCGTTGTCCGAGATGACGGGCCCGATGCCGATGAGGCGTTCGATACCTTTGTGCAGGATGATGTCGGCCACCTTGCGGTAGAGACTGGCCGGCGGGAGTCCCGTTTGGTAAATGTCCGAGAGGATGAGGGTGCGGCGCATGCCCTTGGCGGCAGCTCGGCGGTTTTGGAAATCGAGGGCGATGGTGAGCGAGTTGATGTCGGAGTTGTAGCTGTCGTTGATGATAAGGCAACTGTTTATGCCCTCCTTTACCTCCATACGCATGGCCACCGGGGTGAGCCGGGCCATACGCTCGGCAATGGCTTCGGGCGGCCGGTTGTAGTAGAGCATCACGGCCAGGCAGTGGATGGCGTTCTCGATCGAGGCATCCTCGACAAACGGGATGGTAAAACTGCTGTGGTATTGCAGGTAGGTGTAGTCGATTTTTGTCGAGTCGCTACCCTTGGTAATCTTCGATATGTAGAGCGGTTTGTCGCGGTCTTTGCGCGACCAGGCAATCTCGCGGCAACCGAAGCAGAGCTTCTCGACACACTCGCAGATGAGGCTGTTGTCTCCGTCGTAGATGATGCAGTCGCAGGCCTTGAGCAGGGTGAGTTTCTCGATACACTTCTGTTGGATGGTCTGGAATCCCTCCTGGTGAGCTTCGCCGATATTGGTAATCAAGCCCAGTGTAGGTTTGATTATCTCTTCGAGACGGGCCATTTCGTCGGGTTGGGAGATACCGGCCTCGAAGATGGCCATCTCGGTTTTGGGCCCGATTTGCCATACCGAGAGGGGCACACCTATCTGCGAGTTGTAGCTGCGGGGTGAGCGCACGGTATTGTAGTCGGGTTGTAGCAGTTGGTAGAGCCACTCTTTGACGGTGGTTTTTCCGTTACTTCCCGTGACGCCTATCACCGGTATGTTGAATCGGCGACGGTGTGCGGCAGCCAGCTGTTGCAGGGCGTCGAGCGTATCTTTTACGACGATGAAGTTGGCCTCGGTCATATCCTCTTCGCCGGGAATGGTGTGTTCGACCACAAAGTCGCGTACCCCTTTGCGATAGAGGTCCTTGATGTAGCGGTGGCCGTCGTTGCGTTCGGTCACGAGGGCGAAGAAGAGAGTCTCTTCGGGGAAGGTGAGCGAACGGCTGTCGGTGAGCAGCGCGGTGATGATATGATCCTTGTATGCCCGTTTCTGGGCTTTGACGATAGTTGCAATTTGGGTAGTCGTGTAGTTCATATCTGTTTGATTCTTGTTTTTAATTCGGCTGTTTCGGTTGTGATATCTATGTAGGGGTAGGTCTGCCCGAAGCGCTCGACCTTGTCGAGCGTGCGTTGCAGGAAGTCCTTGTAGCTGTCGGTATCGCCGGTGATGGGGCGATGGGCCAGGGCGGTGTGTATCTTGTACCATTGCGAGGCAATGTCGCGACTCTCGGGGGTGAGATACGACTCGGTGAGCACTTCGCTGATGTAGGCGACGGCCGAGGCCGAGGGGTGTGTCATGTCGGTGTCGTAGAAACGGTAGTCGCGCAGGTCGTCCATCATGATTTCGTAGGAGGGGAAGTAGTCGCAGATGCGGCTTTCGCGTTGCAGCCGGTCGATGGCCAGCAGCAGGGTCGATTTGCTCAACTGGTTGCCATGTGCGCCGTCGCTGAGGTGGCGTATGGGGCTCACCGTGAAGAGCAGGCGGCATTGGGGCAGGTTGGCCTCGATATAGCGCACGATGGGTAACCACCGCGCTACGATGGCATCGACCGTGAGCAATTCCCGGTCGAAGAGCGAGGCCGGTTGCTTGTGGCAGTTGGCTACTACCTCGCCGGTTGTCTTGAGCTTATATACATAGGCACTTCCCCACGTGATGACCATGCGGTCGGTCATGGGCAGGCGGTCATGAGCCTGGACCAGGCGACGGTTGATGAGAGCCAGTGCGCTCTCCCGGTCGCTACTCGAGAAACGCGAGTGGTGATCGTAGCTGTGCCACAGGCCGTTCGACAGAAACAGATTGTCGGCCGTGAAGGGCCTTCCCGAAACGATGCGCTCCCAGTTGCGGGCGATGGACTCGGGATTGTACAGCGTACCAAACGGGTTGATATCGACATTGAATTTGCGCTGTTGCAGCCATGCACCCATGTTTTCGACAAAGCACGAGCCCAGCAACAACAGGTGTTGCCGGTGATCGAGGTAGCCGGGATGGCGTGGCGGGTCGATAACAGTTCTGAAATTCATAGATATCGCGCGATTTATGGCTTCAAAAATAGCAAAAGGCGAGAACAGCAAGTGAAGTTCTCTTGAACTTTTTGCCTGGCCGCCTCCTGCTTTCTACAAAAATAGAGATTTTCCTACCGATAGCACGCTAATTTAACATCTGAAAAAATAAAAAAATATAACGAATTGGTAAAATAACCATCATTTTCTTGTAAAAATACCAAAATAGAATTATATTTGCACTACCTGTTTTGCCACGGTGCCGTGTGGCACCGCCGTTTGTAGCTCTTCCTGTAATATACAAGAGGTATGGAACTATATTACAAGGAGGAACGAGATCGCGATTTGTACCAGGCCTACAACCAGGTACTCAAGTCGTTGGGGATGGCCGCTCTGGATACCCCTCGTGAGAAGGTGGTTCATCGGGTGGTCTATTCGGTAGCACCCCGTTTTTACATCAGTTATGAAGAGGCACGCCGCAATGTGAAGCGCATCATCAGCGGGCGCCCGCCCCGTTGTGCCTCGGCCGTTCGCATCGAGATGTATAACGACCTGGCCAATCTGTTGGGCGGATATCTGCGCCGGCATCCCCGGGCCTCGTTCAACGAGGCGCTCTGTGCGGTATTGGCCGAAAAGCCGGCTCCCCGGTTCTATCTGTCGGAGCGGTCGGCTCTGCTCATCATTTATCGTATGCAGAGGGGAGGTGCTTCATGAGACGCCTGGCCCGTTGTCTCTGCCTGCTGCTTCTGTTGGCCGAAGCCGCCGGGTGCAAGAGTACCCGGCAAAGCACGGTGTCGCAGCACGGTCAGTGGAACGGCGAGGCCGAGCACAGTTTCACGACCCTTTTCGACTCGGTGATGCGCACCGAATTGACGGGGAGTACCCGGTGGGAGTGGACACAGCTCGACTATTCGCTCGATACGTTGCGACCCGATGCGGAAATACCGCGCCTGCGGGTGACTCGTCTGGCCCGTACGGCCACGGTGACAGCCCGTCACGAGCGGGCCGTGACCGATTCGCTGGTGGCTCAATCGAGGGTGCAGGTGCGTGCCCGGGGCGAACAGGTTACGCACGACGAACGCCAAACCCGCACCACGGGGAGCCCACTCATTGGGGCGGCTGTGGTAATCGCTATTGTTTTATCCATTATTTATATCCTTAAAAAAAGATGAAAGAGATGAACGAAGAGAAAAGAAAAATGTGGGAGGCCGTGGTGTTCTCGTTTTCTGAAGATGAGATATTGCGGGAGCTGACGGCCGAGAGTTCGTATGTAGCCAAGAGTGTGGCCAGTACGACCGAATTGCAACCGGGGTGGAGTCGCTCGATTATTGTCACCGAGGACGACAGGCCGTTTCTTGATCGCTGGCTGTCTGATGCCCGCGACGAGATGACGCGGGTCCTCTCGGCCTATCTGTCGGACGAGATTGCCTCGACCGACAGTCGGGTGGTCTTTGCCGTTGTGTTGCCCGAGCATCGTGCACAGGGTCTCGACGAGTCCATTTGTCACCAGCTCGAGCGGGCCATCGTACACTATGTGCTGGCCCAGTGGTTTGTCACCAAGTTGCCCGACGAGAGTGCCCGCCGGCAGTTGCAGTACCAGGGGGCTCTGGAGGCGGTCAAGAGCGATATCAGGCTGGCTCGTAACCGTAGGCCGCACCGCCCGACCAACTATTTTTGAAAAATCGAACCTGAGGTTGTTGGCGGGTAAGGAGGGGCGATGTATCTTTGTATCCTGATTTTAATGAGGATAGAACGATGATTTGCAAAAACTGCGGGACGGAGTTCGAGGGGAACTACTGCAACCAGTGCGGGCAGAAGGCCACGGTGGGGCGATTGACCTGGAAGAGTGTGTGGGATAACCTTTTGCATGGTATTTTCCATGTTGACAATAGCTTTGTCAAGACCACGCGTATGTTGATTGTCCACCCCGACCGGCTGCTGAGCGATTACTTCGAGGGACGCCGAAAGGGGTATATGGCTCCCATCCCGTTGCTGGCCGTGTGGTGTGTGATTCTTCTCTTCCTCGGGCACATCAAGGGGTTGCCCGGGAGCATCTCGACCATCGAGACGTCGGCTACGCACAATTGGATTGTCGAGCATTATACCCTGATTACTATCGCTACGGTGCCGTTTATGGTTCTGGCCGTGAAGATAGCATTCCGCAAGGTGGGATCTGCGCAGTACAACTGGGTAGAGTATCTGCTGGGCTGCTGCTATGTGTCGGTGCTGTACATCCTGCTTTCGATAATCGTGATACCGGTCGGGTTGGTGTTGGATGCTTCATATTATCAGGCCTATCAGTGGGGTAATATGTTTCTTTGTCTGATTCCTACTTATTGGGCTGCCTACTCGTTCTTCCCCGACAAGTTCTGGATAACCTTGGGGCGTACCTTGTGGGCCGTGCTACTCTATCTTCTGTTTTTTGTGACAATCGGTGTCGCTCTTGCTTACCCTTTTGTGAATTAGGAGCGAGGAGCGATAGAGATACAGCGAGGGGGAGACCGGCCGGTTGGCGGGTTCTCCCCCTCGTGTTAATGGTGGGTATGGGTCGGGAGCCGATTAGTGGCAGCCGTCGCAGCCATCGCCGCAGCCATCGCCGCAACCTCCGTGGTCGTGACCGCAACCACAGCCGCAGCTGTGACGGGGGTGCAGCTCCTCTTCGGTGGCATCGCGCACCAGTTTCACTACACCTACATAGTGCAGGTTCTCGCCGGCCAGCGGGTGGTTGAAGTCCATGAGTACCTTGTCGTCCGACACCTTCAGAACCGAGCCGTTAATGCGGTATCCCTCGGCGGTCATCATGGGCACGGTGTTGCCCTCGAATACGGTTTGGTCGTCGAATTTTCCATCGACCATGAAAATATCTTTGTCGAGTTCGATGACATGCTCTTCGTTACGTTCGCCGAAAGCTTCGTCGCAGGTGAGCACGAAGTCAAACTTGTCGCCCTCTTTCAAGCCGTCGAGCCGTTTGAGCATGGCAGGGAGGATATTTTGGTCCACGCCATACACGAACTGGTCGGGCATTTCGTCGGTGGCACGTATCATCAAAGTCTCTTCCGGTTCGCCTGCGCCTGCATAGAGGTCGTAGGTGAGAACCACAAATTTACCGGGTTTAATTTCCATAAGGTTTTGTATCGTTAAATGGTTAATATTGTCGGGGTTGGGTGGAGTACTGCTCTGTCTCGTCTATCGGTCGTAGAACTTGCGGTTGTACTCCTTGAGCAGTTTCTTCACGTTGAAGTAGAAGCCCTCGATTTTGAGGGGATTGCTCTCGATGGCGATGTAGTCGAAGTAGGGTTCGACAAAGACAAACTCGGTGGCGGTGAATCCCTGTCGGTTCACGATGTTGTACTCGTCGGTAGGATAGATTACATACCAGGCAGTCTCGGGAGCCTTGCCGTCGCCGGTCGAGAGAATGGCGTTGATAATGCCTTTGAGGCGATAGTCCCACACGTCGGCTTCACGGTTTTTGCCCTTTTGGCGCAGACCATAGACCAGGAAGTTGATTTGGCGCAGGTCCAGGGGAATATCGGCCAGAATCTTGCGGGCATACTTGATGAGCGAGTCACACTCCGATTCGGTGTGTATCGTTTGCAGGTAGAGCCGTTCGATATGCTCGGGCACCTTAACTTCGCGATAGGGGTTGTAATCCTCCTGGCTGGCATATCCCAGGTAGAGGTGGCGGAACTCCTGCAGGGTCATGGTGGTGTCGTTGCCAAAATATTTTTTCAGCAGGTCGGGGTAGTAGTAGGGTGAGCGGCTGTCTCGCACGGCCTCTTCGATCTTCTCCATGTCGGGGATATCGAACGCGGGTGTCTCGGCGGCCCGCAAAGAGAGGCTTCCAAGGCCGATGATGAGTGTGAGAATGACGTATAAATGTTTCATCGTTTACGATTTGTTGTCGGGGCGGGCTCTCGCCCGTCTCTCCCCGCAAGGGGATAATATGATTTTGTCTATCGGAATGAGCATTGTGGCTCATTCCGATAGACAAAGATAGAATTTTCTTCTGACAACGGGTCGCTTTTTTACCGTAAAAGATGATAAAACATTTTACAACGTCCGTCCATCGGGCTGCCGGGTCAAGGCTTTTCAACCCTGTTTGCCGGCGTGTTTCAAAATCTTGGCATCGAGGTAGAACACGATCTCTTCGGCGATGTTGTTGCAGTGGTCGCCAATGCGCTCGAGCCTGCGAATGATGCTGATGAGGTTGAGACATTCGATGGCTCTTTCGGGGAATTGCTGCAGGTACTCGGCAATGATGGGTACTGCGGCATGGTTGAGCTCATCGACACGGTTGTCTTTGTTGAAGACGGCAATGGCTTCGGACGATTTCTCTTCGATGAGGGCATTTTCGGCCTGTTCCATCATGGCCTTGACGATGTCGAGCATCTCTTTGATGCCGGTCTTCTCGAAGAGTTCCGACTCGATATTCACCTCGGGGTAGTCGATGACAAAGCGGGCGATGCCATCGCAAAAGTCGGCTATACGCTCGAGGTTGTTGCTGGTCTTCATCATGGCCAGGGTGAACCGCAGGTCGAGAGCTACGGGGTTGTAGAGGCCGATGATGTCTTCGCAGTCGCTGTCGATTTTCAGTTCAAAGGCATTGACTCTCTTTTCGCGGTAAGTTACTTCGTGGGCCAGCTCCTTGTCCATGGAGAGCAGGGCTTCGCCGGCACGGTTGAGTTGTGAGTTGACCAGGTCCCACATTTCGAGAACCTCTTTTTTGAGGTCGTCGAGTTCTTTTTCGATATATATCATGGTTGCTGTATATTAGACGTAAGTGATAACTTTCCTGTTTTAATGGAACAAAGAAAAACGGTTGTTGTTTCCTCCTCGTTACATCGGTTTTACAAATATATGACAAAAATTGTGATTATGCTCTTTATCTGCATAGGTAAAAGTTCTTTATGTCTTGTTAATGCAAGGCAAGGCATTTGGTGTAAATTTTTATTGGATTTCTTATTAAAATTTGGTATTTTAAAAATTTTAGCTAAGTTTGCACTTAGAGGCTTTTTTACAGAGATTGTGGTTCGAACACGCTTTCTTTTTTTAAGA
This sequence comes from Barnesiella sp. An55, assembly GCF_002161555.1. GTDB lineage: Bacteria > Bacteroidota > Bacteroidia > Bacteroidales > Barnesiellaceae > Barnesiella > Barnesiella merdipullorum. Next base: position 99,724 of record NZ_NFHZ01000005.1, read on the forward strand.
ATGTTTGAAGTTCGGAGAGTCTCTTTGGCACATGAAAAAAAATGATTATGAAAAAGAAAAGTAAATTGTTTTTCGGGCTATTGAGCCTTTGTCTTGTTGTTTGCCTTTCGGCGTGTCGTAGTGATGATGAACCGTCTTCTGAAGATATTGCGACTATTACGACTAAACTTATTGGTACGTGGAAAGGGAGTATGAAGAACTATGAAGAGAGTTGGTGTACTGTGGTATTTCGAGAAGATGCGACAGTGAGTCTTACGTCCAAACATGGGGATGCATGGGGTACTGAAAGATTCAATGGGAAATATACTGTTTTAAGTGATGAGATTTCTTTTGACGGATGGTTGAATTACGATGGCTCAGGTTCCAGTGGATGGGAATGGAAGAAAAGTTATCCATATAAGTTTGAAGGGAACACATTGCTTTTGCAGTTCAATGGTTCTCCTTGGGTTCTTTCGAAAGAGCAATAATACCTGACTCTAAATTGTTGGTGTGTAGATTATTGAATTTAGATAAAAAAAATAGAGAGGCCATTACAATGGCCTCTCTATTTTTTTAATAGGTAACTATTTGTTTGAGATCAGATGCGCCTTTACTCCTCGTCGATGACCGGTTTCTCCAATCCTGGGATACCCACCAGCTTCATGTCGAACACCAGCGTGGTGTAGGGGAGAATCAGCGACGACATGTATTGGGCTCCATAACCCAGCGACTGGGGAATGATTACCCGGCAGCTGTCGCCTACCTTCATCTGTTCGAGAGCTACAATCCACCCCTTGATGTTTTGTTTCACCTGGGAACGGTAGATGCTGTCGGTCCTTTGGTACGACGAGTCAAAGGGCGTGCCGTTGTAGAGCATGCCTTTGTAGATGACATCGACCGTGCTGGTTTGGTAGGGCGACTGGGCATTGCGGTTGAGGCTCGTGTCGTTGTAGTACTTCATGAGCACATAGATGCTGCGGTCCCAGCTGGGTACGACTTTGGTATAGACGGGATTCCCGTTTTCGTCCTTGGCCCCGAGCTGTTCGATAAACCAGGCGTTGTTGGTGTCGCGCCAGGTTTCGTATTGGGTCCAATAGTCTTCGGTCTTCTTGCACGAAATCATGCTCAAGAGGAGACAAGCTAATAGAAAGATTGGTAACTTTTTCATAATGAGTTATAAGAGCTATTGATTAAAATTCCACGACGGGCGCTTGGGCGGCACTCTCCTCGGCCTTGAACTGCGGCTTGGGATCGAATCCGAAAATCTTGGCGGTAATCACGGCCGGGAATTTGCGTATCTTCTGGTTATAAGCGTTCACCGCGTCGGTATATCGCGAGCGCTCGGTGGCGATGCGGTTTTCGGTACCTTCGAGCTGGGCCTGTAATTCCAGAAAATTCTGATTGGCCTTCAGGTCGGGGTAGTTCTCGGTGATAGCCAGTAACTTGCCCAATGCACTGGACAACTCGCCTTGAGCGGCCTGGTACTTTTGCAGGTTCTCTTCGGTGAGGTTGGCCGGGTCGATGGTGATTTGCGTAGCCTTTGAACGGGCGGCAATCACGGCTTCGAGTGTTTCGCTTTCGTGCGAGGCATATCCTTTGACGGTGTTGACGAGGTTGGGCACCAGGTCGGCTCGTCGCTGATATTGGTTTTCTACTTTCGCCCACTGAGCGTTTATATTCTCGTCGGCCTCCACGATGCTGTTGTAGCTGCACGACGAAAACGATGCTGCAATGACGATTGCAAAAATTACTCGAACAAGATTCTTCATATTCAGTACGTTATGTTTATTCTGCTACTTTCTTTAACAAGCTCTTCATGCTCACCTGGTCGCCGATGAGGCTCTGCAGCTGATCGATGGCCACGCGTTGCTGTTCCATGGTGTCGCGGAAACGCACGGTCACCGTGTTGTCTTCGAGAGTCTGGTGATCGACTGTGATGCAGAAGGGGGTACCGATGGCGTCTTGACGACGGTAGCGTTTGCCAATCGAGTCCTTCTCGTCATACTGGCACTTGAAGTCGAAGCGCAGGTTGTTGATGATTTCGCGGGCTTTCTCGGGCAGGCCGTCTTTGCGAACCAGCGGCATCACGGCAGCTTTCACCGGAGCCAGAGGAGCCGGCAGGCGCAGTACCACACGGGTTTCGCCTCCCTCGAGTTTCTCTTCGCAGTAGGTGGCAGCCATCACGCTCAAGAACATGCGATCGACACCAATTGAGGTCTCGATGACATAGGGGGTGTAGGACTCGCCCAGCTCGGGGTCGAAGTATTGGATTTTCTTGCCCGAGAATTTCTCGTGGTTGCTCAGGTCGAAGTTGGTGCGCGAGTGGATACCTTCTACCTCTTTGAAGCCGAAGGGCATCTCAAACTCGATGTCGGTAGCGGCATTGGCATAGTGGGCCAGTTTCTCGTGGTCGTGGAAGCGGTATTTCTGGTCGCCCAGGCCCAGGGCCTTGTGCCATTTCAAGCGGGTTTGTTTCCATTGCTCAAACCATTTGAGCTCTTCGCCGGGACGTACAAAGAACTGCATCTCCATCTGCTCGAACTCGCGCATGCGGAAGATGAACTGGCGGGCTACGATTTCGTTGCGGAAGGCTTTACCTATCTGGGCAATACCGAAGGGGATGCGCATGCGGCCCGTCTTTTGCACGTTCAGGAAGTTGACAAAGATGCCTTGTGCTGTCTCGGGACGCAGATAGACTTTCATCGAACCGTCGGCCGTCGAGCCCATTTCGGTCGAGAACATGAGGTTGAACTGGCGCACTTCGGTCCAGTTCTTGGTGCCGCTTATGGGGCATACGATATCGTAGTCGAGAATGATTTGTCGCAGTTCGTTCAGATCGACGTCGTTCATGGCCTTGGTGTAACGGGCGTGGAGCTCGTCGCGTTTGGCCTTGTGCTCGAGCACGCGGGGGTTGGTCTCTCTGAAGAGCTTCTCGTCAAACGAGTCGCCAAAGCGTTTGGCAGCCTTCTCGACCTCTTTCTCGATTTTTTCGTCCATCTTGGCGATGCAGTCTTCGATGAGGACGTCGGCGCGGTAACGTTTCTTGGAATCCTTGTTGTCGATGAGGGGATCGTTGAAGGCATCGACGTGACCCGAGGCTTTCCAGATGGTCGGGTGCATGAAGATGGCCGAGTCGATACCCACAATATTTTCGTGCAACAGCACCATGCTGTCCCACCAATATTTCTTTATGTTGTTTTTCAGTTCGACTCCCATTTGCCCGTAGTCATACACGGCAGCCAGTCCGTCGTATATTTCGCTCGAGGGGAATACAAAACCATACTCTTTACAGTGAGATACCAATTTCTTAAAAACGTCTTCTTGTGCCATTTTTTTTTAGGTTTATTGCTTGCTTTTCGTGTTATCTTTGCATTTTTTTGCTCGATTTATCGCTCAATCGGGCTATTTTAGAGCACAAAGTAAATGATTTTTTTCGATTAAATTTGTATTTTTGCAGGGGAATGTAGCAATACATTTCTTTAAAAAACAAAAAGAGCGGCACTTTCAAGTGAGCCCTTCCCCCGTTTCTAAATCCAAAAAGAGTCTATGAGCGACGAAATAACGACACCGCAGGAAGAAGATATACCCCAAGACCCCGCTGGCGAAAAGGAAGATTCGGCAGCGACCCACTCGGCCTACAAAGTGCCGGCGCCCGATAAGCCCGACACCAAGTTTCAACTCTCGGGCATGTTCCAGAACTGGTTTCTCGACTATGCCTCGTATGTGATTCTCGAGCGGGCGGTTCCCCACCTCTACGATGGGTTGAAGCCGGTGCAGCGGCGTATTCTCCATGCCATGAAGCTGCTCGACGACGGGCGCTTCAACAAGGTGGCCAATATCGTGGGTCATACGATGCAGTTCCACCCGCATGGCGACGCCTCCATAGGCGATGCACTGGTGCAGTTGGGGCAGAAAGATTTGCTGGTCGAGTGCCAGGGAAACTGGGGTAATATCCTCACGGGCGACTCGGCGGCCGCTCCTCGTTACATCGAGGCCCGATTGTCGAAGTTTGCCCTCGATGTCGTGTTCAACCCCAAGACGACCGAGTGGAAACTCTCTTACGACGGCCGCAAGAAAGAGCCGGTAACCCTGCCGGTGAAATTCCCCTTGCTTCTGGCTCAGGGGGCCGAGGGTATTGCCGTGGGTCTGTCGTCGAAAATTCTGCCTCACAACTTCAACGAAATTCTGGAGGCGGCCGTTGCCTATCTGCGGGGCGAAGAGTTTCACCTCTATCCCGATTTCCAGACCGGCGGTTATATCGATGTGACCAAATACAACGACGGGGAGCGTGGCGGCAGTGTGAAGGTGCGCGCCAAAATCGAGAAAATCGACAACCGCACCCTCTCGATTGTCGAGGTGCCGTATGGCAAGACCACCTCGTCGCTCATCGAGTCGATACTCAAGGCACAGGAGAAGGGTAAGATCAAAATCCGCAAGGTCGATGACAACACGGCCCAGCATGCCGAGATTCTGGTACACCTCATTCCGGGGACCTCGTCCGACAAGGCCATCGATGCCCTCTATGCCTTCACCGATTGCGAGGTGAGCATCTCGCCCAACTGTTGCGTAATCAACGACGACAAGCCGCATTTCATGACTGTGAGCGACCTGCTGCGCATCAGTGTCGAGAATACCAAGGAACTCCTCAGGCAAGAGCTGCTCATTCAACGGGGTGAAGCACAGGAGATTCTGCATTTCGCTTCGCTTGAAAAGATATTTATCGAAAACCGCATATACAAAGACCGCGAGTTTGAAGAGAGCCGCACGATGGACGAGGCTATCGCCCACGTCGATAAGCGGTTGGAGCCCTTCAAGCCCTCGTTCATCCGCGAGGTGACGCGCGACGATATCCTCAAGCTGATGGAAATCAAGATGGCGCGTATCCTCAAATTCAACTCCGACAAGGCCGACGAGCTCATCGCTGCCAAGCGCGAGCAGATTGCCCGCATCGACTACGACATCGAGCATCTGGTCGATTATACCATCAAGTGGTACGACTCGTTGCGCGAGAAGTATGGCAGCCGCTATCCCCGCCTCACCCAAGTGCGCAGCTTCGATACCATCGAGGCGACCAAGGTGGCCGAGGCCAACGAGAAGCTCTATATCAACCGCGAGGAGGGATTCATCGGTACGTCGCTCAAGAAGGACGAGTTCGTGTGCAACTGCTCCGATATCGACGACATCATTCTCTTCTACCGCGACGGCAAGTACAAGGTGGTGAAGGTGAGCGAAAAGATGTTTGTGGGCAAGAACCTGCTGCATATCGCCGTCTTCAAGAAAAACGACAACCGCACCATCTACAACGTGGTCTATCGCGACGGCAAGGCCGGCCTTCACTACATGAAGCGTTTTGCCGTGACGGGTGTGACACGCGACAAGGAGTATGACCTCACGCAGGGGAAACCCGGGTCGCGCGTAGTGTGGTTCACCGCCAACCCCAACGGCGAGGCCGAGGTGCTGCGGGTGACCTTCGTGCCCAAACCCCGCATGAAGACGCTCTTTGTCGATCGCGACTTCAGCGAGATTGCCATCAAGGGACGCCAGTCGATGGGTAATATCCTCACCAAAAACGAGATTCACCGCATCTCGCTCAAAGAGCGGGGTGGCTCTACGCTGGGTGGCCGCAAGGTGTGGTTCGACCGTGATGTGCTGCGCCTCAACTACGATGGGCGGGGCGAATACCTGGGCGAGTTCCATGGCGACGACCAGGTACTGGTTGTGCTGGATAACGGCGAGTATTGTACCACCTCTTCCGATGCAACCAACCACTACGACTCCAATATCCTGCGCATCGAGAAGTTCGAGCCCGACAAGGTGTGGACGGTGGCCCTCTTCGACGCCACGCAGGGATATCCCTACCTCAAGCGCTTTGTCTTTGAATCGACCAACCGCAAGCAGAATTTCCTGGGCGACAATCCCGCTTCGCGTCTCTTGTTATTGACCGATACCGCCTATCCGCGCATCGAGGTTACCTTTGGCGAGGGCGATTCCTTCCGTGAGCCGCTGGTGGTCGAGGCCTCCGATTTCATTGCCGTGAAGGGTTTCAAGGCTAAGGGAAAACGGCTCACCACCTACTCGGTGGCCGAGATTCGCGAGCTGGAGCCGCTTAAGCAGGCCCAGGAGTCTGATGATGGCGGAGAACCCGATGCCGACGGCAACCTGCCCGAAAATCAAGCCGATAACCAAGAGGATAACCCCTCGGGACAAATGACACTGTTTTAGTTATGACAATACGCAAGGTTCTTTTGTGCTCCTTTATCGGGGTAGCCCTTTCTATCCCTGTGACCCTATGGGCCGAGAAGCCCAAACCTCCCAAGCCGTTACGCCCTGTAGCTTCGGCTTTTACCTTCGAAATAGGCCGTCAGAGCGCTCTCGATACCTATCTGACCCCCATTCGCTATTGGGGTCTCGACGTGGCATTGGGTTACGAACGGTTGCGGGCTGCGAGTTTCGCTCCCGAGAAATGGTTCACCCGGCATAATGTGCTGGTCAACTATGCCACGATGAGCAACCAGTCGGGCAGCGGTTCCATGATGTCGCTATATCTCGACTATTCATTTGCCATGTTGCGTCGTTGGCGACTGCTCGACGGACTGTGGGTTGCCGGTGGCGGCGAGGCCGCGCTCACCCTGGGTGGGCTGTACAACCTGCGCAACTCCAACAACCCGGCCACGGCCAAGCTGGCTGTCGATTTGGGAGCTACGGCCATGGCCTCGTATCACTTGCGGTTGGGACGGTTGCCGCTCACCTTCCGTTATCAGGTGTCGTTGCCGGTGATAGGTACCTATTTCTCGCCGGCTTTCGGCCAGTCCTATTACGAGATGTTCTACATAGGCAATCGCTCGGGCATCGTCCAGTTCGGGGCGTGGCACAACCGGGTCGATTTGCGCAACTACCTCTCGGTCGATCTGCATCTGGGCAAGATGGCCCTGCGGCTGGGATACCGCCAGCTGATGCGTACCACCCATGTCAACCACATCGACACCCAGGTACTCAACCACATGTTTGTGCTGGGTATCTCGGGCGAAATATTCCGCACGGCTCCCCCGGCCAAGCGGGTAGTATCGGTTTACTATTAAAAGAGAATAGGTTATGATGCACAAGGTTGTAAGAATAGAATTTCTGGTTTCGCTCCTGGCCCTTCTCTCCCTCTCGTCGTGCCACAAGGTCGAGGTGTATGAGGATGACCCCTATGGCAACTTCGATGCGCTGTGGACAATCCTCGACGAGCGCTACTGCTTTTTTGAATACAAGGATATCGACTGGACCCAGGTGGGCATGAAGTACCGCAAGAAACTCACCGAGAAGATGACCTCCGAAGAGCTCTTCGACGTGTGTGGCGATATGCTCATGGAACTGAAAGACGGTCATGTGAACCTGATTGCCGCGCACGATACCTCGCGCTATTGGGACTGGCTCTACTCCTCGCCCGAGAATTATCAGGAGCGGCTCATCGACGAGCATTACCTCAACTTCGACTACCGCTATACGAGCGGCATCAAATACAAGATTCTGCCCCAGAACGTGGGCTACATGTACTACGGCAGTTTCTCGAGCGCTATCGGCGAGGGTAACCTCGACCAGATACTGGCCTACCTCTCTTCTTCGACAGGCTTGATTATCGATGTGCGCAGCAACGGCGGCGGTTCGCTGTCGAATGTCGAGACGCTGGTCTCCCGCTTTATCAACCAGGAGACGCTGGTGGGGTATATCTCGCACAAGACGGGGCCCGGGCATCAGGAGTTCTCGGGGTTGTATCCCATCAAATACTCCCCGTCGAACCGCATCCGTTACCAGAAACCGGTGGTGGTACTGGCCAATCGGGGTACATACAGTGCCGCCAACAATTTCGTGTCGGTCATGAAGGCCTTGCCCAACGTCGTGGTCATGGGCGATATCACTGGCGGTGGTAGCGGATTGCCCTTCTCGTCGGAGTTGCCCAACGGCTGGAGCATACGCTTCTCGGCTTCGCCCATCTATGACGTGAACCGCCAGCACACCGAGTTTGGCGTGGAACCTACCGAAGGGTTCAAGATGGACATGGACCTCGAACAGGCCGATAAGGGACACGACACGATTCTCGACCGGGCTATTGCCTATATTACCGGTGGCGTGTGAGGCTGGCGCCCTGTGCGGTGGCAAACTTTGTAACTCGATTCATTGTACATGTTATAAACTTCTTGTATATTTGTGCCATCGTTTGCGGACGTGGCGTAATTGGTAGCCGCGCTAGACTTAGGATCTAGTGTCTTGCGACGTGTGGGTTCGAGTCCCGTCGTCCGCACAAGACCTGTGAGAGTTGCTCTTGCAGGTTTTTTTTGTGCTTGCCTCAAACGTGCGGGGTGACAACTGTCTAAGCCGGAGTGCCGGGTAGAACTCGGGAGGTCATTGTTCGGGAGAGGGGGGTGGTAAAGAGCCTTTCGGGCAGGTACAAAAAAAATTGATTGTCTCACGACAACCAATCTTTGTTAACCTTAAATCTAATACCATGAAAAACACAGTGCAAATATAGCGCTTTTATATGTTGTACAACATGTTTTTGATAAAAAAGTGCGTTGCATTAACTCTTTTTTAGAAATAAGCGTTCTATTTAAAAAAACGCAAGAGAAATATACGCTTTTTAGATGACAGACATATATTTCTCTTGTGTAATTGAGCGATGATTATTGGATGTCGATGCTGTTGAGCCGATCGACTTTACCCTCGTTTACCAGCTTGAGAATGAGTTCGCCGAAGAGGGTGTTTTGCCAGGCAAACCAGGCGCGAGTGAAGTTGCTGGCGTTGTCTTTGTGGAACGACTCGTGCATGAATCCCGTGCCGGCATCGGTGGTCATGAGCATCTCGATGCAGTCTTTTATCTCCTGGTCGTCCTGGCTGGTGAAGGCTTTCATCATGATACTCATGGGCCATACCATATCGTAACCCACATGGGGGCCGCCAATGCCTTCGCCGGCTTTACCTTTGAAGAAATAGGGGTTGTCCTGGCTCCATACAAAGCGGCGGGTATTTTGGTAGATGGGGTCGTCTATGGCCACGTCGCCCAGGTAGGGCATGGCCAGCAGGCTGGGTACGTTGGCGTCGTCCATGAGCAACTGGTTGCCGAAACCATCGACTTCGTAGGCATAAATCGGTCCATATTTCGGGTGGTTATAGACGGCATATTTCTGCAAGGCATCCTCCACCTCCCGGGCCAGAGCGGTGCACTCCCGGGCCAGTGTTTCGTCGTGGTTGACGGTGCGCAGTATCTCGGCCGCTTTTCTGAGCGAGGTCACGGCGAAGAAGTTGGAGGGTACGAGGAACTGGAAGGTGGTGGCATCGTCCGACGGGCGGAAGGCCGAGCAGATGAGTCCCACGGGTTTCACGGGGTTGCCCAGGCCCCGGTTGGTCATTGTGTCGAGTGCCCGTTCGGTGCGACGCATGAAGCTGTAGGGACCCACACCCTCCTTGCGCTGTTGCTCCTTGAAGGTGCGCACGATGAGGGTGATGGCACCAATCCACTCGTCGCCGAATACCGAGGTGTCGCCCGTTACCTGCCAGTATTGGTAGGCGAGCCGGATGGGGTAGCACAGCGAGTCGATTTCCCATTTGCGCTCGTGTAGCTCGGGTTTCATGTCGGTGAGGTCCGATTGCCAGTAGCCACCGGTGGGGCCCATGTTGAAGGCGTTGGCATAGGGGTCGATGTTGATACACTTGAACTGGCGGTTGATGACGCCGGCCAGCATCTTTTTCAGTTGGGGGTCGTCGTTGGCCAGCTGCACATAGGGCCACACCTGGGCTCCCGAGTCGCGCAGCCACATGGCGTGAATGTCGCCGGTATATACAAAGGTGTCGTCGTTGCCGTCGAAGTGGACGGTGGTGTCGAGCGTATTGGGAAAACAGTTTTCAAACATCCAGGCGAGCCGGGCATTGGTGAGCAGGGCTTTTACACGCGCAATCTGTTTCTCGACAGCCGTCGAGGTGAACAGCCGCTCTTGCGGGCGTTGGCAGGTGTATTGTACGCGGGTATTGTCGGCCTGGGCCACAGGCACGGGACTGGTTGCCGCCTGTACACCAGGGACTCCGCATCCCAGGGCCAGACACAGGCAGCTTACTTGGGCTATGATTTTCATATGAAAAACGGGTAATATGAATAAAACAGGTTTATATTCGGGTTCTGTTTGACATCTGTCGGCCGATTATTTCTTGCAGCCGAGCTCGAGCACCACCTCTACGGGGAAGTGGTCGGAGGGCATGCGGGCTTCGTAGCTCTTGATGACAATCTCTTTGGGGTAGTCTTTCACCTGGGCATCCTGATTGTCGGCTTTGACCGTGCGGTAGTTGTCGGTGAGTACGCCGTATTTCAGCACCGTGAAGTCGGGCGACACGAACACGTGGTCGATGCGGCTTTGGGTGTAGCTGTCGGGGGCAAACCCGTTGAACGAGCCGTTGAGGGCATAGCGAAACCGGGCCTTTTCATACGAGTCGCCCAGTGCTCCGCTTTCGGTGAGAGCCTGGTAGGAGCGATGGGTTTGATCGACGTTGAAGTCGCCCGTAAGAATCACGGGCATATCTTGGCCTATCTCTTTCATCTTCTGTTGTACGAGGTAGGCGCTCTCGACCCGGGCCTCTTTCCCGATGTGGTCCATGTGCAGGTTGAAGAAGAGAAACTCGCACGGGCTTCCTTTGACCTTGAAGTGTCCCCAGGTGCAGATTCGGGGCAGCGCGGCATCCCATCCCACGCTGGGTGTGTCGGGGGTTTGGGAGAGCCAGAAGTTGCCGTGGTCGAGCAGCTCGAAGCGGTCGGTGCGGTAGAAGATGGCGGCATGCTCGCCTCGGTCCTTCCCATCGTCGCGTCCGGCACCTATGTAGTCGAATCCCGGCAGGCGGTTCTTGAGAGAGTCGAGTTGATGTTTGAGTCCCTCTTGGGTGCCGAAGATGTCGAATTCGTGGAAGCGGATGAGGTCGGCAATGACCGGGAGACGCTGTTGCCAGCCGTCGCCCTGGGCCGAATCGGCCGCATTGGCATTTCTCAGATTGTACGAAGCCACGGTGAAGGTGGCTGTCTTGTTGTTCTGGCAGGCGCAAAGTCCCAGCAGCAGGACGAGTAGGGGAACAATTCCCAGCCTATTGTTCATGTGAATGCTCATGACGAATGAAAGTTTTTTGCAGGTTATTGGTTTTCCTGAGAGAAGGAGTAGGGGGCGTCGGCCGCGTCGGTGCCTCGCTTGAGGTTGGGTTTATCGCCCATCACAAACTGGGCCCTCCCGCCGCGGGTGAGGTCGCCGTGAGTCAGGTAGTTGTGCGTGTAGCTCTTGCCGTTGAGTTTCATCGAGCAGATGTAGGGGGTGAGGTCGTTGTTGCCGTTGGCCTCGATGACAAATTTCTTCCCGTTCTCGAGGTGCAGGGTCGCCTTCTCGAAGAGCGGCGTCCCCATTACATACTGGTCGGAACCCGGGCATACCGGGTAGAACCCCAGGGCCGAGAAGATGTACCAGGCCGAGGTCTGACCGTTATCCTCGTCGCCGCAATATCCGGCGGGGGTATGGTTGTAGAGCTTGTGCATGATTTCGCGGATGTGGCTTTGTGCCTTCCAGGGTTGGCCCGAGTAGTTGTAGAGATAGACCATGTGCTGTATGGGCTGGTTGCCGTGGGCATACTGGCCCATGTTCATCACCTGCATCTCGCGCATCTCGTGGATGACGTCGCGGCTGTCCATACCCAGGTAGCTGGGCATGACAAATATCGAGTCCATCATGTGGTTGAACACCTGGTTGCCGCCCATGAGGTCGATGAGCCCTTGCGGGTCGTGGAAGACGCAGAAGCTCCAGTGCCAGCTGTTCCCTTCGCAGAAGTCGTCGCTCCAGTCGGTGCCTTTGAATAGGGAGTTGAAGTTGCCCTGGTCGTCGCGCCCCACCATGAGTCGTTTGTCGGGGTTATAGACCTGGCGATAGTTGAGGCTACGTTGTTTGTAGATATCGATTTCGCTGTCGGGTTTCCCCAGCAGCCGGCCCAGGGTATAGATGCACCAGTCGTTGTAGGCATATTCGAGGGTGCGGGCTACACTCTGTCCCACGCCTATGTTGTTGGGAACATAGCCCAGGCGGTTATAGGCTTCGAAAGCCACCCGTCCCGAGGCCGATCCCTCGAGGTGGTCGTTGGCTCCATGCTTCAGAGCCTCCCACAGTTTCTCGATGTCGTATCCCCTGAGCCCTTTGACGTAGGCATCGGTTACCACCGAGGCCGAGTTGTTCCCGATCATGCAGTCGCGGTGTCCCGGGCTGGCCCATTCGGGCAGGAATCCGCTTTCGCGGTAGGCGTTGACCAACCCCTCCTGCATCTTCTTGTTCATCGACGGATACATGAGATTGAGCAGCGGGAAGAGCGAGCGGAAGGTATCCCAGAAACCGGTATCGGTGAACATGTAGCCGGGCAGTATCTGCCCGTTGTAGGGGCTGTAGTGGACGGCCCGTCCCACGGCATCGATTTCGTAGAAGGTGCGAGGGAAGAGCAACGACCGGTAGAGACACGAGTAGAAGGTGCGCAGGTGGTCGATGCGGTTGTCGTCGATTTCGATACGCGACAAGACCTCGTTCCACCGGGCTTTACCTCGCTTGACCAGCCGGTCGAAGTTACCGTCGCCGAGTTCCCGCAAGTTGATTTCGGCCTGCTCGGGACTGATGAACGACGAGGCTACCCGGGCGTGAATCTGTTCACCTCGGCGGGTCGAGAAGCCTACGATGGCCCCGGCATGGTTGCCCCGGGCTTCGGTCTGGTTGGTCTTGATGGCGTTGTCGAGAGCCACCGACGTAAATTTGAAGGGTTTGTCAAAAACAATCACGAAGTAGTTTTTGAAGTTCTCGGGTACTCCGCCCGAGTTGCGGGTCGAGTAGCCTATGATTTTGTTCTCCTCGGGGATAATCTTTATGGCCGATCCCCGGTCGAAAGCATCGATAACCACATAGGAGTTGGCCTCTTCGGGGAAGGTGAAACGGAAGAGGGCCGCCCGCTCGGTTACCGTCAGTTCGGTGGTCACGTCGTGGTCGGCCAGGTAAACCTTGTAGTAGTAGGGCTTGGCCACCTCGGCCTTGTGCGAGAACCAGCTGGCCCGCTGTTCCTGGTCAAAGACCACACCGCCGGTCACGGGCATGAGCGAGAATTGTCCATAGTCGTTCATCCAGGGGCTGGGTTGATGAGTCTGCTTGAACCCCACGATTTTATCGGCCGTGTAGGTATAGGTCCAGCCGTCGCCCATGGGGCCGGTTTGCGGGGTCCAGAAGTTCATGCCCCACGGCAGGGCGATAGCCGGGTAGGTGTTGCCCGTTGAGAGTTCATATTTCGACAGTGTCCCGGCAAGGGGATTGACATAATCGACGGGTGAGGTTTTGGCCAGTAGCGGAAGACTACTGATGAGAGCGCCTGCAAAAAGCAAGTTGCGCAGGAGGGTGTGTCGCTTCATGGTGTTCGGGTTGTGGTGTTTCATAAGTAAATGAGCCGTAGGCTCTTGTTCGTCCCAGGGGAGCTTTTGCTCCCTATCTTCTACAAAGATAGTGATATTCTCGGGAACTGGAATAGCGTTGCCCTAAAAAAACGAGGTTGGGAAACTGCTTGAAACGACCGTGAAATTTGAAGCCTTTGCTGCACAAATTTGTCAAATCGAGCGTAAATCGCTACCTTTGTACGCTGCGAAAATAGGATGCGGTTCGGCATAGCCAAACATTGAAAACTTCGTTTTCTGTTTGTCTCTGCGCTCACCTTTCACTATCTTTGCCCGATATATGGCACGAATACTTTCGATAGATTACGGTAAAAAGCGCACGGGTATTGCGGTGACCGATCCCCTGCAAATCATCGCCAACGGTTTGACTACCGTTGCCTCGTCGCAACTTATCGAGTTTCTCACGCAGTATATGCAGCGCGAGGAGGTCGAGCGGATTGTCGTGGGGTTGCCCCGGCAGATGAACAACGAGCCGTCGGAGAGTATGCGCTATATTACCCCCTTTGTCAATCGGTTCAGGAAACTCTTTCCCCAGGTTCCGGTTGAATTTTTCGACGAGCGCTTCACCTCGGTGCTGGCCCACCGGGCCATGCTCGACGGCGGTCTGCCCAAGATGGCCCGCCGCAATAAGGAATTGGTCGATGAGATAAGCGCGACGATTATCCTCAGGGATTATTTGGAAAGTAAAAAACAATAAGAGATATGGTATTGCCTATTTATCTGTACGGACACCCCGTCATTCGTAAGGAGACCGAAGAGATTGATGCTTCTTACCCGCAGCTCAAGGAGCTGATAGCCAATATGTATGAAACGATGTATGCCGCTGAGGGCATAGGCTTGGCCGCCCCTCAGGTGGGGCTGTCGATACGGCTGATTGTAATCGATGTAAGCCCCATGGCCGAGTATTTCCCCGACTGTGAGGGCAAGAGACTTACCCTTATCAATCCCCAGCTCGAGGTGCTCGAGGATGGCCGCAAGGAGTCGCGCGACGAGGGATGCCTCAGTCTGCCGGGAGTTTACGAATCGGTTACCCGCATCGAGAAAATTCGGTTGAAGTGGTTCGACGAGGAGTTTGTCGCCCACGACGAAGTAATCGAGGGATACCTCTCGCGGGTGGTACAGCACGAGTATGACCACCTGGAGGGCAAGGTGTTTATCGACCGCATCTCGCCCATCCGCAAGCAGCTCATCAAGGCCAAACTGGTCAATATCATCAAGGGCAAGGTGCGCTGCGACTATCGGGTGAAAGCTACACCCGCCAAGAAATAAAACTCAACACCAATTACTCTTTTTTATATGGCCGACGACAAGAAGATTATATTCTCGATGGTGGGCGTGAGCAAAATGTTTCCGCCTCACAAACAAGTATTGAAAGACATTTATCTCTCGTTTTTCTACGGGGCGAAGATTGGTATTATCGGTCTCAACGGCTCGGGAAAATCGACTCTGCTGAAGATTATCGCTGGGGTGGAGAAATCGTACCAGGGCGAGGTAGTTTTCTCGCCGGGCTATTCGGTGGGTTACCTCGAACAGGAGCCGAAACTCGATCCCGAAAAGACGGTGAAAGAGGTGGTGCAGGAGGGCGTGCAACCCATTCTCGACCTGCTGGCCGAGTATGAGAAGGTGAACGAATCGTTTGGCGATCCCGAGGTGCTCGAGGATCCCGACAAGATGGAGGCCCTCATGGCTCGTCAGGCCGAACTGCAAGACCACATCGATGCTACCGATGCCTGGAATCTCGACAACAAACTCGAGCGGGCCATGGATGCCCTGCGCTGTCCGCCCGAAGATCAGCTCGTGAAATACCTCTCGGGGGGTGAGCGCCGCCGCGTGGCCTTGTGCCGACTGCTGTTGCAGCAACCCGATATCCTCCTGCTCGACGAGCCTACCAACCACCTCGATGCCGAGTCGATCGACTGGCTCGAGCAGCATCTGCATCAATATCCCGGCACGGTTATCGCCATCACCCACGACCGTTACTTCCTCGATCATGTGGCTGGCTGGATTCTCGAGCTCGACCGGGGCGAGGGTATCCCCTGGCAAGGCAATTACAGTTCGTGGCTCGAGCAGAAGACCAAGCGCATGGCTATGGAGGAGAAACAGGCCAGCAAGCGCCGCAAGACTCTCGAACGGGAGCTGGAGTGGGTGCGCATGGCTCCCAAAGCCCGCCAGTCTAAGGGTAAGGCCCGTTTGAACTCCTACGACAAACTGTTGAACGAGGACCAGAAGGAACGCGAAGAGAAACTCGAAATCTTCATACCCAACGGTCCCCGTCTGGGCAACAAGGTAATCGAAGCCCATGGAGTTGCCAAGGCCTATGGCGACAAACTGCTCTTCGACAACCTCGACTTCGTGCTGCCGCCCAACGGCATTGTGGGTGTAATCGGTCCCAACGGAGCCGGTAAGACCACCCTCTTCAAACTCATCATGGGGCAGGAGAAGTGCGACAAGGGCTCGTTTGAGGTAGGCGAGACAGTCAAGATAGCCTATGTCGATCAGACCCACAAGGATATCGACCCTGCCAAGACCGTCTATCAAGTGGTGTCGGGCGGTCTCGATACCTTCCGCATGGGGGGCCGCGATGTCAATGCCCGGGCCTATCTGTCGCGATTCAACTTCACCGGTGCCGACCAGGAGAAACTCATCGGCGTACTCTCGGGTGGAGAGCGCAACCGCCTGCACCTGGCCATGGCTCTCAAGGAAGAGGGTAATGTGCTGTTGCTCGACGAGCCTACCAACGATATCGATGTGAATACCCTGCGGGCACTCGAGGAGGGTCTCGAGAATTTTGCCGGTTGCGCCGTGGTCATCTCGCACGACCGCTGGTTCCTCGACCGCATCTGTACCCACATCCTGGCCTTTGAGGGCGATTCGAAGGTATTCTATTTCGAGGGTTCCTACTCCGATTACGAAGAGAACAAGAAGAAGCGTCTGGGCGATGTGCAGCCCCATCGGGTGCGCTATCGCAAACTCATGGAGTAAATCAAGAGACAATCAATAATTGCGATGATACAACGGCAAGTCCCTGGGGCTTGCCGTTGTGCGTTTCGGGCCTTGGAGCCGGGCGGTTGGTCGTGACAATCGCCCCGATTGTCTAAACTATTTTCAAAGGCCATATATTCGTTATTTCTTTGTAACAGAGAAAAAGGAAAACCAGAATGAAAAGTCGATTGAAAATAGGAGCTTTATTGCTGGTATGGTTGAGTCTTCTGACGACAGTGTGGGCCGGGGCACCGGTCAAGTCGTACAAGGATATCCCTTCGCCCGAGGGGAATGCCCGCCGCATTACCGAGGTGATGCGCACCCGGTTGGGGCTCACCGAGAAACAGGAAAAGAAAATCTATAAAATACAACTTGAGGAGCAGAAAAAGATATTCAAGTATCGGCCTACTCCGCAGAGGGGAAAAGAAAAAGGGGTTGGAGAGAGACCACCTCGTGGCCATCGCATGGCCGGTGGACCTCCGCCCATGAGTGGTGGATTGAATGGCATGGGAGGCGGTCGTCCTCCCATGCCCCCTCGGGAGGGCGCTTGGAATGACGACCGGCCCGATCCCGAGAAAATAGCCAAAGAGCTCGCCAAAGCGGCACAAAAGCGGGACAAGAAACTGAAGAAGGTGCTCGACCAGGAGCAATACAATCGTTGGAAAGTCTTGGAAAAGGAGGTGATGGGTCCCTTCCTCTTCAAGCCCGAACCCGATAAGCCAGGTAGGCCCGGGCCGGAGAAAAAAGACCTCTCTTTCGATAAAAGATAAAAATAGGTGTTTTAGGTATTCTATACAGAAGTCTCCCGGGGTGACATTTAGTCTTGCACCTCGGGAGATTTTTTTATCTGTCTCTACTTGTGTTTGGTGAACGTCAGCTGTTTGTGGCATAAATGAAAAGAACGAGGCACACCGATGTACAACCGATGTGCCTCGTTCCGTATCTGAATAGGATGGAGAGCCTATTTGGCTCCCATCTTGCCGCCTTTGAGTCCTTTGCCCAGGTTGAAGATGTTCTGGTCGTAGCTGACGGTCTTCATGGCCGACTCGCGTTTGCGCTTGAGGGCGAGATCGACCAAGCGATCCATGAGTTGGTCGAAGGGGATACCCGATGCTTCCCACAGGTAGAACGAGAGGGAGCCGGGGATGGTGTTGATTTCGTTCACATAGATGGCGCCGCTCTTGCCGTCGATCATGAAATCGACACGGGCCACGCCGTGGCACGAGAGTACCCGGAAGGTCTCGCCGGCCAGGAACTGCACACGGGCGGTCTCCTCGGGGGTGAGGTCGGCCGGGATTCGTTTCTGGATGGCCTGCATGCCCTTGTTCGATTTGCCGCCGCCCATGTATTTGTCCTCATAGGTGAGTATGTCGCCGCTCTTGATGGGCTCTTCGCACACCGAGGTGCGGTAGTCGTCGCAGTCGCCCAGTACCGAGCAGTTAATCTCTTTGAGATCCTCGACCATATCTTCGATGACGATGCGGGTCGAGTATTTCTCGGCCACGTCGATTTTGGCGATGAGCTCCTCGCGGTTGTCGGCGTGTGAGATTCCCACACTCGAGCCCAGGTTGGCCGGTTTCACAATGACGGGGTAGCCCAGGCGGGTCTCAATCTCCTCGATGAGTTTGTCGCGTTGGGCAAACCACTGCTTGTCGGTGAACCAGACGTAATCGACAATGGGGATTCCGCACTTCTCCATGATCATCTTCATGGTGATTTTGTCCATGCCGTTGGCCGATGCCAGGGTGTTGCAGCCGGCATAGGGGATGCCAATCGATTCGAGCACCCCTTCGAAGATACCGTCTTCGCCGTTGCTGCCGTGCAGCACGGGCACTACCACATCGAGCTTGGCCCAGATGTCGCTCCCGAAGAGGGGCTTTTTCTTGCGATAGACGTTGTAGTCGCCATACTCGGGTACCATATAGACCTCGGTACACATCTTTTGCAGGGCGGCCATGTCGCGGTAGTTCTTCACCGTGAGCAGGGCATCGCCGCTGAACCAGCGACCCTGTTTGGTAATGTATATGGGTATGATTTCGTATTTGTCCTTGTTAAAGGCATGGATGGCTTGCAGGGCCGAGATAACGGAGATTTCGTGCTCGGTCGAGCGGCCTCCGAAAAAAACACCAACGGTAGTCTTCATAATCTTTCTGTGATAAACTGTATTGCTTGTTTCTTGATAATATTCGGGTTTACTTGAATGTATCGGGCAGGTCGTTTTCGTAGAGGACGGTATCGCCGGCTTCGGCTACCTGGGCGAGCCGGGCCTGTGCCTCGGCAAAGGAGTCGGCCACGAAGAGTTTCTCCTCGGGGAATTTCTCCTCCTCCAGTCCGGCCAGAATGGCGTCGCGATTGTAGCGACCCACCACCATCACATAGTCGCAGGCGGTGGCGAGTTGGCGTCCCAGTGTGCGGTTGTATTCGACCTGCTTGTCGCCCAGTTCGATCATGCCCGGGGTGATGGCAATGCGCTTGCCCTGAGTCATGCGGCGCAGCACGTCGAGTGCCATGCGGGCACCGTCGGGGTTGGAGTTGAAGGCGTCGTCGATAATCGAGATTCCGCCGGGAGTCCGTTTCATGTTCAGGCGGTGTTCCACCTGCTCGATGCGGCTCACGCCATACTGTATCGATTGCACGGGCACTTGCAGGTGCCGGGCCACGATGACGGCGGCCATGAGGTTCGACAGGTTGCACTCGCCTATGAGCTTCGTGCTCAACTCGATGCGTTCGCCGCCGCCCACCACGGTGAATCGGGTAGCGTCGCTGTCGTAGCGGATATCCTCGATGTGATAGTCGGCGCCGGTATCGGCAATCGTGTAGCGCTTCACGGGCACGTTGTTGACGGGCCGGTTGGCGATGTAGGGGAAGTCGTTGTTGACCACGGCAAAGCCCGAGGCGGGCAGGGCATCGACCAGCTCGAATTTGGTGCGCTGCACATTCTCGATGCTCTTGAACGACTCGAGATGCTGTTCGCCCACGGCGGTGATGATACCTATCTGCGGATTCACCAGATCGCAAATCTCCTTGATGTCGCCAATCTGTTTGGCTCCCATCTCGCAGATGAACACGTTGTGGTAGGGTTTCATCTGCTCACGTATGGTGCGTATCACACCCATGGGGGTGTTGAAACTACCGGGAGTCATCAGTACGTTGTACCGTTCGCACAGGATGCGGTAGAGGTAGTGCTTGGTGCTGGTCTTGCCGTAGCTGCCGGTGATGCCGATGACGGTGAGCCCGGGCATCTGGGCCAATATCTGTTTGGCCTCGTTGTAATATTTGCGGTTAATCTGTTTCTCGACAGGCTGCATCAGCACGTTGGCCGCCATCATGAGGTAGGGGGCCAGAATAGCCAGGGCCAGCAGGGCCCGGCTACCGTTGTCGAGTTGGGTGATTGTGGCCGCCAGTCCGGCAATAATGAGGGTCAGCAGCAGTGCCGTGAGGTAAAGCCGTGTGGCCCGGCGGGTAAATACCAATGGCTTTTTGTACTTGGTCTTGAGTCGGTTCACGCTCTTGTAGAGGACGACCGTGATGGTAACAATCTGCACAAAGAGGGGCAGGAAATTGGTCGAGAGCAACAGGAGCAGAAACAGATCGACGAGTCGCGATACCGAGGCGAACGATTCGCTGCTCAACCAGCGGTTGTAGCGGTCGTTGCGGTAGGTATTCTGCTGCATCATCTGCAACTGAAATTTGATTTCGATTGCGGTGTAGAATAGCAGAGCGACGAAGGTGATGATAGAGAGTATCAGGTTCATGATTGCTGTTTTATATCGTCATGTAAGAAGTTTTGAACGACGGCGTTGAACTCGTAGGGCTTGTCGAGAAAGCTGTAATGGCCGGCGTCGTCGAAGGCCACAAGCCCGGCATCGGGGATGAGCCGTTCCATCGTGCGGGCATCGCGCAGGGGGGTGGCGGTATCGTTCTTGCCCCAGATGAGGAGCACCGGGCACTGGATGCGGGGCATCACCTCCTTGAGGTCTTCGTTGACCACTTTGACCAGAATATTGCGCATGGTGCCGGTGAGGGCGTTGTAGTCGGCCGAACCCGACTTGCGGCGGTAATTCTCGATAATTTCGCCGGCCCGTTTGCTCCCTGCGACGAGGGGCAGCAGCCGTTTCCACAGCTTGAACGAATAGACCTTCACATAGTATTTGAGCGGTCGGCGAGGTTTCACGCCGGCGGCATCGACCAGAATCACCTTGTGGGTGGCATTGCGCGAGGCGAAGAGTATCGATACCCGGCCGCCGAACGAGTGGCCTATGAGTATGGGGCGTTCTATCGCTTCGGCCTTGACAAAGGCCTCGAGCAGGCGGGTATATTCCTCCACCCCCCACACGGCAGGCGGGGTGCTGCTCCCGCCGAATCCCGGGAAATCGAGGTTATAGACCTTGAAGTGGGGAGCCAGCAGTCGCTCTATCGAAGCCACGGTGGTGTGGTTGCACCCCCATCCGTGCATGAGTATCACGGGATAGCCGTCGCCCTCGACGTTGTACTGCAACGTCACTCCACACAAATTTTTTGTTTGCAGCATTTTTTTGCGCTTGATAATTTTACCCGCAAAGATAAGTTATTTATAGCTATCGGCGTATAACATTCTTGGCAAATTATACCCGCTTTTCGGGGTAAAAGCCCTATATTTGTCATTCGTAGAACAGAGACAGGGGCAGGTTGTGGCCCGATGGAGCGCGCGGTTCGCAGGGCGCTCTGTGCCAGCCTGTCGCTGTAACGGTAAACTTCAAAAATGCGATGGATAGCATGGAATCTCCCCAAGAAAAAATAGCTCGGTTGCGCAAGGAGCTCGACGAGCACAACTATAACTACTATGTGTTGAATGCCCCGACAATCGACGACCGCACCTTCGACGAGATGATGCACGAGTTGCAGCAGCTCGAGGAGGCCTATCCTCAATACTTCGACCCCAACTCGCCCACACAGCGGGTGGGCAACGATATCAACCGGGCCTTCACACAGGTCGAGCATCGCTACCCCATGTTGTCGCTGGGCAATACCTATTCGATTGAAGAGGTAGCTGCCTTTTACGAGCGGGTACGCTCGGGGCTGATGGGCGAGGAGTTTGAACTGGTGGGCGAACTGAAGTTCGACGGTACCTCCATATCGCTCATCTATGAACACGGGCGCCTGGTACAGGCCGTGACCCGGGGCGACGGAACCCGGGGCGACGATGTGACCGAGAATGTGAAGACCATACGCAGCATACCCCTGCAGTTGCGGGGCGAGGGATACCCCGACTCGTTCGAGATAAGGGGCGAGATACTCATGCCCTGGGCCGTGTTCGAGGCTCTGAACAAGGAGCGCGAGGAGCAGGAAGAGCCCCTCTTTGCCAACCCCCGCAACGCGGCGGCCGGTACCCTCAAGTCGCAGAGCTCGGCCGTGGTGGCCGCTCGGGGACTCGACGCCTATCTCTACTATCTGCTGGGCGACAATCTGCCGGCCGATACCCACTACGAGAATTTGCAATATGCCCGCTCGTGGGGCTTCAAGGTCTCCGACGCCATGCGCATACTCCACTCGGTCGATGAGATGAAAGAGTATATCAATTACTGGGATGTCGAGCGCAAGCATCTGCCGGTGGCTACCGATGGCATGGTGTTCAAGGTCAACTCGTTGCGCCAGCAGAAAAATCTGGGCTACACGGCCAAGTCGCCCCGTTGGGCCATCGCCTACAAGTTCCAGGCCGAGCAGGCACTCACGCGGCTCAACTCGGTCTCGTTTCAAGTGGGGCGCACGGGCACGGTCACCCCGGTGGCCAACCTCGACCCGGTGTTGCTCTCGGGCACGATAGTCAAGCGGGCTACCCTGCACAACGAAGATATTATCAACGCCCTCGACCTGCACATAGGCGACATGGTCTATGTCGAGAAGGGGGGCGAAATCATACCCAAGATTACGGCCGTCGATACCTCGGCCCGCCTGCTGGTGGGCGAGAAGGTGCGCTTCATACGCAACTGTCCCGAGTGTGGCACGCCGCTGAAACGTATCGAGGGCGAGGCTGCCTGGTTTTGCCCCAACGAGAAGGGGTGTCCGCCGCAGATCAAAGGGCGTATCGAACACTACATCAGCCGCAGGGCGATGAATATCGACGGTATCGGCAGCGAGACCGTCAACCAGTTCTACAACGCCGGACTGGTGAAAGACGTGGCCGACCTCTACACCTTGCAGGCCTCGACGATAGCCGAGTTGGAGCACATGGGCGAACGCTCGGCCCAGAACATTGTCGATGCCGTGCGCCAGTCGTGCGAGGTGCCGTTCGAACGGGTGCTGTTTGCCCTGGGCATACGCTATGTGGGTGAGACCGTAGCCAAGAAACTGGCCATGGCCCTGCACTCGATCGACCGTCTGCGAGAGGCTTCGGTCGAGGAGCTCACCCAGATAGGCGACATCGGCGAGCGCATCGCCCAGAGTGTGGTGGCCTATTTTGCCGACGAAGACAACCTGCGGCTCATTGAACGGTTGCGGGGCTATGGCGTGCAGATGCAGATTACCGAGGAGCGCTTGGCCGATCGCACCGACAAACTGGCCGGTGCCACGATTGTGATAAGCGGTACCTTTACCCACCACTCGCGCGACGAGTACAAGGCTATGATCGAGCAGCACGGCGGGGTGAACACCGGTTCGGTTTCGAGCAAGACCACCTATATACTGGCCGGTGAGAACATGGGTCCGGCCAAACTCGAGAAGGCGCGCAAGCTGGGGGTGCGCATCCTGTCGGAAGATGAATTTTTGGAGATGATTCGATAAATAGATAGGCTTATGTGTTTTGCGTTTATTACCGAATGGCAAGTGAGGCGTAGGCTCAGACGGCCGATGCCCGAGAGCTTCTGTGCTTTCGACGACGCCCGCCGGCTGGTCTTGCTGGCGCAAGGGCGGGATATCCCTTCTCTGTTGCCGGTCATCGGCGAACTGACGGCCGCCGGTAAAAAGATAACCCTGGTTGTCGAGACCCGTCACAAAAACGAGATGCCGGTAGTGATACCGGGTTGCTATCCCATCTTGCAACTGCACACTTCGTGGTTGTGGAACCGTCCCACCCGGCAATTCCTCCAGAGCTTCGACAACAACGATGGCGAGGTGCTGCTCGATGTCTCGACCACCCGCTCTTTGGCCCTGCTTTGCCTGGCTATACATTCTCGGGCCGGGTTCAAGATGGGGATAGCCAAAAGAGAAGAAAACCCCTTCCAGTTGCAGATTATTATTCCCGAGCATCGCGCTGGCAGTGAGCCCGATGGAGCCGTGGCCACCTCGGGTAAAAGCCGTCCCGATGCAGGCGAATTGTTGAAGAATATGCTTTTTTATTGGAAGAAAATTGGTGTAAAAGAGAATAATCTGTAATTTTGGAAGCGAAAATAAATAGAGGGTAGAAATATGGCAAGAATCAATTTAAGTGGAATGGGAGTGGCACTTATCACGCCGTTTAAAGAAGACGAGAGCATCGACTTCGGGGCCCTTTCCCGACTGATTGAATATCTGATACAAAATGGCACCGATTATTTGGTAGTACTGGGTACGACGGCCGAGACTCCCACCTTGACCGAGGAGGAGAAGGCCGAAATCAAAAGTTTTGTCGTAGAGCGGGTAAAGGGTCGCATCCCCCTGGTCTTGGGGCTTGGTGGCAACAACACGCGTGGTATTGTCGAGCATCTGAAGCACGACGATTTCACGGGCTACGACGCCATCCTGTCGGTGGTTCCTTACTATAACAAACCTTCGCAAGAGGGCATATATCAACATTACAGCACCATCGCGCAAGCCTCGCGCCTGCCGGTCATCCTGTACAATGTGCCGGGACGTACCGGTGTAAACATGAGCGCCGAGACCACGCTGCGTCTGGCCAAGGAGTATCCCAACATCGTGGCTATCAAGGAGGCATCGGGCAACATCACCCAGATGGATGATATCATCAAGAACAAGCCGGCCGACTTCATGGTTATCTCGGGCGACGACGGCATCACTTTCCCGCTGCTCACGCTGGGGGCTGTCGGGGTCATCTCGGTAATCGGCAACGCTTTTCCCAAGGAGTTCAGCAAGATGGTACGCCTGGCACTCAACGGCGATTTCAAGAATGCCCTGCCCATACACCACCGCTTCACCGAACTCTTCAGCCTGCTCTTTGTCGATGGCAACCCCGCCGGTGTGAAATGTCTGCTCAACGCCATGGGCTACATCGAGAACAAACTGCGTCTGCCGCTCGTGCCTACGTGCATCACCACTTACGAAAAGATACGCGCCGTATTGCAAAGTCTGCACTACATTCCCTGACGCAGGGGCGGGGGCGAACAGCCCCGTTTTTCCCCGGCGATGGGGAGATGACAATGAATTTGTATTTCCTTTATATAGAAAGCGCAACCCACAGCGGGTTGCGCTTTTTTTGTGGAGGATTTCTCTATATGGAGATTCTTTATATAAACGAGTATTCAAGGAAGCAACGGGTGGTTTCCTTGCTCCATTGGCGTGAAGTTTATTAATGACATATAGTTCGCTATTGATCTAAACTTGCATTGAATATATACTAAATATATTGTTTTTGTAAAAATAAGAGTAGTGAATAATATTTATTTGTGCATTATTTGTGTAAATAGGCAATATTTTATATATTTGTAAATATTGAAATGCAAGATATATGAGTGCCGTGAATTCTGTTATTGAAGAGGAAATCCAGAAACGTATGGTGGTTGATAATCCTTGGTGGGAATTTGGAAGTATAGATGAGGATTTTATTCAACTCCCACGCCGAGCATATTTGGATGACTTTTATGAATTGGTGACAGACTTGTCTGTAAGACGAGCCGTTATATTGATGGGTCCACGACGTGTTGGAAAAACGGTTATGATCTATCACGCTATAGATCGATTGATTTCTTCGGGTGTTAATCCTAAGAAAATTATTTATGTATCGGTAGATACACCTATCTATAATAATATTTCTTTGGAAGATCTCTTCTCTCTTTCCAGAAAAGCTCTCAAGAATGAAGAAGATTATGCCGGATATTATGTGTTTTTCGATGAAATACAATATCTCAAGAACTGGGAAGTGCATTTAAAATCGATGGTCGATACATTCCGTTCATCTCGTTTTGTAGCCTCTGGTTCTGCTGCCGCTGCTTTGAAAATGAAAAGCATTGAGAGTGGGGCCGGTAGGTTTAGTGATTTCTTGTTACCCCCGTTAACATTTTATGAGTATATACAATTCAAGCAACTGGATTCACTGGTAGTGAAGAGTAGCAATGGCATATCTCCGTATGATACGATTAATATTGATGCTCTTAATAGGCATTTTATTGAATATATCAATTTTGGCGGTTATCCTGAGGTTGTTTTCTCGGAGACTATTCGTCGTAATCCCGGGCGATATATTAAAAACGATATTATCGATAAAGTCTTGTTGCGCGATCTCCCTAGCCTTTATGGAATATCAGATATTCAGGAACTTAATAAGTTGTTTGTGCACATAGCTTTTCGTTCCGGGAACGAATTTTCATACGAATCGCTTTCTACGGAGGCTGGTATTAGGAAAGAAACAATAAAAAAGTATCTCGAATATCTCGAGGCTGCTTTTTTGATAAAGGTCGTGAATCGTATAGATCAGAATGCAAAGCGTATGCAGCGTGTTACATCTTTCAAGATATATCTTACCAACCCTTCGTTGCGCAGTGCCTTGTTCACCCCGATAAGTGAAGGCGATGAGGTTATGGGGAGTATGGTGGAGACTACGGTCTTTTCTCAATGGATTCAAGGAGGAAAGACAGACTTCTTTTATGCGAATTGGGCGAAAGGTCGCCGCAAAGGTGAAGTGGATATTGTATGGGTGGATGTGGCAACGCAGAAAGCTATATCGGTTGCTGAAATAAAATGGACCGACCGTTTTGTTGAAAATCCTTCTGAATTAAAATCTCTTTACTCGTTTTTATCGTTGAACCCGACGGTAAAAAAGATCTTTGTGACATCGAAGACTCGTTTTGGAACATACGATATTTCAGAGGGAAAAATAATGTTTATACCTGTTGCCATCTATTCATATTGGATTTCAAACTTTCTTTATCACTCAAAACGAGTGGAAAATACATGATAAAATATCATATGTAATAATAAGCTCAAAAAAAAAGCTTATTGTTACATTTCTATATAAGCTATTGATTGTCATATAGTAATAGATGTAAAATAAGAATTTGATAGTGATTTTGATGCTTTCCTTGATTCTTAAGTTAAATCTTCTGTTATCGGTGGATTTGTTATTTTTCTAAGGCTTTGATTAATTCTGTTTTAATGACCTGTTACCTCTACGATTTCTCTCTTGGACCGATATCTTTGGATTTGTATCGGGGGAGTGGAATGATACACCACACTGTCGAAAATCCTCCGGTAAATACCTCCTTGTTTATTTGGGTCGCTGGTGGCGATTGGGTATTTTTGTAGAGAGAAAAACGAAGCGAGAAGATGAACCACCCCGAGAGAGAAGAAACGTATGCGTTTGACCCGTTGCGTCGCATCGGGGCCGTGGTGGTGCGTATCGACGAGT
The DNA here is from genome assembly GCF_002161555.1 of Barnesiella sp. An55. Lineage (GTDB taxonomy): Bacteria > Bacteroidota > Bacteroidia > Bacteroidales > Barnesiellaceae > Barnesiella > Barnesiella merdipullorum. Next base: position 126,693 of record NZ_NFHZ01000005.1, read on the forward strand.
CGGGGTTGCGGGTACGTATCGACGAGCCGGACCTGCCGGCCGAGATGCGGGTACTCGTGCATCGGGTCGGGGTGAACGACGAGTTTGACGAGACACTGCGTCTGGTCGAGCCGGGGTCGCGGCTGAATCTGGTTGATGTGGCTGTGGTCGATGGCGCCTTGCTGCCGCACTACCTCATACTCGAGCCCGACTATCTGGTCGATGTGAGTGCTTTGGCCGAGTGTGTGCAGGAGTATGGGGCGGGGTGGCCGCGATACTTTTGGAACCGCATACGCCCCAAGGCAACGACCGCCTCGATACTGTTGGGTAACTCGGTGAACCTCATGTTTGACGAGTTGGTAACGGCCGACGATTGCCGGGTTGTCTCCTTCGAGTCGTTGATGCCCAAGCTGTTTGCCCGTTACCCGATTGAGTTTGCGGCTACTTCGTCGATCGACCGCTCGTTTTTCCAGACTTTGCGCCACCAGTTCGACACGTTGCAATACCTCATGGCCACGTTGCTCCCGGCCCATGCAATTGACCGCCGCCGGGCGATGGTCGAGCCCTCGTTTGTGTGCGAGGCGCTGGGGCTGCAGGGGCGTCTCGACTTCTTGCAGCGCGACGGCGGGGTGTGTGGCATCGAGTTGAAGGCGGGGCGTCCGCCTTTTCCCGAGGAGAATTGCACGAAGATTGCTCCTTCGCACCGGGTACAGTCGGTGCTGTATCAACTGATGATGCAGAGCGTGCTGGGAGTGCGTCTCGATGAGCAACGCTTCTATCTGCTTTATGCCCGCAGTCGCTATCCCGACGGACTGTTGCGACCGGTGAAGGCTACCCCCGGCGAGTTGCGCGCTATCCTGAACCTGCGCAACAAAATCGTGGCGGTGGAGCGCGATGTGGCCCGCTACGGCGCCGTGCAGGCCGAGTGGCTCACGAGTCAGTTGAGTGTCGAGAATCTCATTCCCCGGCCCAGCCGGTTTACCGAACATTATATCCGCCCCGAGATTCAGCAGGGGCGTGCCCGCCTCGAACGCCGTGCCGACAATCGGTTGGCTTTGAACTATTTCTATCGCTTCTATGCCTTTACAGCCCGTGAGCACTACCTGTCGAAGGTGGGTTATGCCTCGGGCTCGGGTATCTCGGGGGCGGCATCGCTGTGGCGTATGTCGCGCAGCGAGAAGGAGCGGGAGGGGTATATGTTCACTGGCTTGCGGCTGGTGCGCAACGATGCGGCGGCCGAGACTCCCGAGGTGGAGTTTGCCCTCTCGGGCGAACGGCTGTTGCCCGATTTCAGGGAGGGCGATATCGTGCTCTTCTACCGTTGCGACAGGGAGGCCGATCAGGTATCGACCTGCCAGATTTTCAGGGCTACGCTTGCCTCGCTTACCCCCGAACGCGTCGTGCTGCGCCTGCGCGACAGCCAACTTTTTGCCGAGGCATTGCCCCCCGATTCGCTCTATGCCATCGAGCACGACTATGTCGATTCTTCCTTTTCTACGCAATACAAGGGGCTCTATACCCTGTTGGGGGCTTCGCTGCACCGGCGGGGGCTGCTCACGGGAGACCCCGATGAGAGGCCGCAGAGCAACCCGCTGCGTCGGCCGACCTATACCTACGACAATGACCACCTGTTGCGCATCCTTACCAAGTCGGTGCAGGCCGATGACTACTTTCTGCTGGTGGGCCCACCGGGCACGGGAAAGACTTCGATGGCTCTGCGTCACATGGTGCGGGAGTTCATGGCGATTGACGATTGCCAGATTCTGCTGATGGCCTATACCAACCGGGCGGTGGACGAGATTTGCGACAAGCTCGACTCGATTGACGAGGTCGATGATTACATACGGGTGGGACAACCTCTCTCGTGCGATGCCGCTTATCGACCGCATCTGTTGGCCGAGCGCATGAAATCGTGCCGCAATCGCGAGGAGGTGTGTCGCGCTATCGGCGACTGTCGCATCTTCGTGGCTACCCTCTCGTCGCTGGCGGGCAAAACCGAACTCTTCAGTCTCAAACGCTTTGATGTGGCTATCATCGATGAGGCTTCGCAGATACTCGAGCCCCAACTCGTGGGGGTACTCTCGGCGACGACGCCTACCGGGCGCGATGCCATAGGCAAGTTCATCCTGATAGGCGATCACAAGCAGTTGCCCGCTATCGTGGTGGAGCCGCCCGAAGAGTCGGTCATTACCGACGGGCAGTTGCGGGCGGCCGGTTTCACCGATTGCAGGGTATCGCTCTTTGAGCGCCTCTACCGCTCGTTGCCCGAGGGGTCGCCTTTTGCCGACATGCTCGATTGCCAGTGGCGCATGCACCCCGATATTGCCACCTTTGCCAACCGTTATTTCTATCAGGGGGTGCTGCGCAACGGTACGGCTTCGCACCAGGTATCGCCCTTGCCGTTTGCGATTCGGGGCAACGACGAGTGGGAGCAGTTTGTGGCAACGCGGCGATTGGCCTTCCTGCCTACGACGATGGTTTGTGCCGGTAAGAAATACAACGACGAGGAGGCTCGCAAGGTGGCCGAGATGGTCAATGCCCTCTATCGGTTGTATGAACGCAACGGGCTTGAGTTCGGCAGGCAGTCGGTCGGCATCATCACCCCCTATCGGCATCAGATAGCCCGTATCCGCCAGGAGCTCGACCGGGCCCATAACCCGGCTTTCGAGGCGATACGCATCGATACGGTCGAGCGGTTCCAGGGATCGCAGAGCGACTGCATCATCTATTCGTTTTCGGTGAACGACGAGCAGCAGCTCGAGTGGTTGCCCAGCTATACCGAAGAGGCGGGGCAGCTCATCGACCGCAAACTGAATGTGGCACTCACCCGGGCCCGTTGTCAGTTGTTCGTGTTGGGCAATGAGCAACTGTTGTCCCGGAATCCCATATACCTGCAACTGGTCGAATATCTGAGAAATGCTCCCGATAAATAGAGGGTTAAAATAAGAAAGACCGATTGGGCTCGTGCCAACCGGTCTTTTTTGTATCGGGAAAGAATCAATCGTTCAACTCGTATTCTAATTGAGAGGATTGGCGCTCAGGCTCAGGGCTAACGTGCCTCCGGTATATGAGACAGAGACCGTTAATTGATATTCGGTCGTGGTTTTCTTATAGATGCCATACCCGTTTTCATCCACAAATCCGGCGGCTGTCAGTTTGTCGCAATAGTTGGTCTTAAGCGACTCTTCGCAGTTATAGTCCATGATGATGTATTGCAACATGCCCATCGTTTCGCTGTACCGGTGGTTCTCCAGCTCTCCGTCGTATGCCGGGAAATTGGCCAGAAACGGATATTTCTCTACCTCCGACGCCCAGGTCGTTTGGGACAATTGTCCCCCCAGTGTCGTATCGTCGTCTTTACTCTTGTCGTCGCAGCCGATTACTGCCAGCATCAGCAGCAGTAGGGGGCATAGCCATAAAATCTTTTTCATCATTGTTGGGGTAAATATGGTTGGTTAAAAACTTACGCCTATCGAGAGGGCCAAACCCGAGAGCATTTTTGACTTCAGTCGGTACTCCTGGTCGTCAAACGGTTTCAGCTTCTTGCCCAGGTAGCCGATGTTGGCAAATACATAGTTCTGGTATCCAAATTTGTAGGCTACCTCTACACCGGCACCGAAACCGTAGTTGATTCCGCTCAGGTCGGACCCGAAGTAGAGACCGCCCAACACCTTGGCATAGGGCACGAGATAGATAGGACCGCATTTGACAGGCAGCTGTCCACCGAGATTGAAGTCGATGTCGAATATGTTTTTGGGATACTCTCTCACGACTTCGGTCAAGTTTTCCCATTCAAGCTTCTCGGTATTGACTTTCAAGAGCGAGGCCGAGATTTCGTAGGTCATGAAGGTGAGAATGGTGCGCTTGAACGCTACGCTGTACGACAGGTCGAACGCATCGCTGTTGAACGGGGAAATGAGGCCCACGTATATCGAGGTGCCGAACCCGTAGCTCTTGGATATGCCGTTGGGCTCTATTTGGCTGGCTTTGACGTTTTCGGCATTGATCAACCGCCAGCGTCCTTGCTCCATAATCCATTGGGTCAAGATGGGTTTGTCGCCTACGGCATAGGTGACGTCGGCCGTTTCTCGGGTTGTATCGAGATTGCTTACCCCCGAGAAGGTATAGTTCTTTCCCGAGAACTGGCGGCAGATGATATCGGCCAGTCCTATGCGGATGCCGTCCAACGGATTGCCTTGCTCGAAGCATGACTTCATGGCGTCGGTTGCTGCATCGGAGGCTGCGATGACCAGGTCGTAGAATGTGTTGGCCGAGATGTTCGAGACATATCGATATGAAACAAAGGGCATGACTGCCTGATAGGACGACCGGGCTGCCTGGAGAAATGCATTGGCCTTGTTCTCTACTTCCGATTGGGTGAGCAGGACGCGGGAGTCGGCGGGATAGTTCTGCAGGAAATCGTCGATGGCACTCGTGGGTATGGCAAAGTTGGTATTCTCCCGGTCGGTTGCCTTCCAGGTATTGATGCCGATTACCGCAAATCCGGTGGCTGCCTGTTCGTCACGAATGAGCAGGGGGCCGCCCGAGCTGCCGGCATCGACTTGTGCCGTGTGTTGTATCAAGGGTAGATCCTTGCCTTGGGTAAGCGATTGGACGAGGGCATTGGCGTTCGACACGATGCCTTGTCCCAATTGCCACGAAGGTTTGTCGCCCAAGGCCGGGAATCCGGCCGTAAACACGGTCATACCGTCGGCAATGGGCTGGCGGGTTATGTCGAGTGTGGGGGCCTGGGCCTCTTGCGGGAGAGCGATGAAGGCGATGTCGAACTCGTCGTGTACCCCGATTACGGGACAGTCGGCAAATCGCTTGGTGCTGTTATCGGGCAGTGAAAATTCGATATTGACAGATTCGGCCTGTTCCACCACGTGACGGTTGGTGATGATGTATAGTCGGTTGTCGCGTTTGTCGCGGTAGGCAAATCCTGTACCGAACATGTTTTTTCCATAATTCTGGAGGTTGTCGGCAGCCGAATAGAATCCGTCGCTGCGGAGCGATTTGCTGAAATCGGCAAGGAAGGCCTGGGTTGTTTCACTGAGGTTGGGCCGTACGATGGCAACCGTCTCTCGAAGGTTTTGAGCCGAGGCTATGAAAATCGTAGTCAATGCCAAAAGAGTGAGAATCTGTTTTTTCATGATATGTGATGTTTCTGACCTTTTTGAAAGAGATATACAAAGATAGGAATTTACCGGATATAAAGGCCAATTTTATGGATGAATGTGCTTTTTATAATATTAAAGATGCTGTTGGAACCTGGAAATTATGGATGATAAAAAAACAAAATAGATTCAAGGCATGAAGCTGTCGGTGGGCTTGAGGTATAAAAATATCCGTTTGCGACTCATCCGAGGGGGATGGATGGCAAACGGATTGTATCTCTGAATCCGGGACCTTGCGGCGGTTATTTCGACTCTCGCTGTATGGTCATCTCGCACGCCTTGCAGTCAAAGTGCAGGGTGAGCCGTTCGCCTTTGTAGAGCAGGGTGAGCGGTTCGGGCAACTCCTTGCCGGCCGGTGTCTTTTTGCAGTATCCCAACATGTGGCGTATGCAGTGACGCGTGAACATGAGCGGTACCCCCTCGACCGGTCGGGTCTCGAAGGCGGGCTCTATGCGGGTGACGCCATGCTCGCGGTAGAACTGCTCGGCCAGGTGGTTCGATACGTTGCCCAGGTAGTTGAGGCTGCTCTGCGGATAGCGGGCACTCTTGTCTTCGGCTCGGCGACGTTCGGGACGATAGGCGATGCGGCGGGTCCGGTCGAGCCACTCGACAGCCCGTTGCCGCAGTTTCGACAAGGTCGAGGCGGGGATAAAGAGCTCTTCGTCGAGGTCGATATCGATGCGCGAGGCGGTATAGATGGAGGTACCCAGCTTGGCCAGTTGCTTCCGTTGCGTCTCCTTTTGGGGCGTTCGGGCCGGTTGGTGCGGGGTATCTTCGCGCACGGTTACCGAGAGGCCGCACTCGTCGGTGAGGGTAAGGGCAAAGCCGTCGGGCACGGCCTGAAGTCGCAGGGTTACCTCGATGCGGCGGTCGGCCGTGGGGCGTGACAACAGCTTTTCAAACTCATAGTCGAGGTTGCGGTAGAGTGTGGTGTGGGGCGTGATGCCGCTGCGAGATGCCGGGAAGATGCGGTTCCCCTCGGCCCGGTTTACCCGTACCCCTTCGAACTGGCCCCGCTCGTTGAAGAAACAGAGTCCGTCGCCGTTGTGCAGCGAGACGGTTCCGGCCACGACAAAAGAGTTGCGGTCGGTCTGTTTCACCTGCCCCACATATTCGCCCAGCGATTTGGGGGTGTCGGGCGAGGCGATGGGTACAGCGGTGCGCCCGTCGAGGAAGTAGTGGGTGAAGCCCCGGTTGAAACTCTTTTCGAGGCGGGGGGTAAAGTCGATGGTCGAGATGCCGGTCGAGGATCGCCGGTACTCGGGGCGTCGATTGAAGATGCGGTCGAGAGCCTGCCGATAGTAGGCGGTGCAGTTCTTGACATAGGCCATCTCCTTGAGTCGGCCCTCGATTTTCAGCGAGGAGACACCGGCGTCGAGCAGCTCTTCGAGGCGGTCGCTCTGGTTGAGGTCGCGCAGCGAGAGCAGGTGTTTGTCGCGGGCCACGATGTGTCCGCGGCCGTCGATGAGGGTGTAGGGCAACCGGCAGTACTGGGCACATTCACCTCGGTTGGCACTGCGTCCGCACATAGCCTGGCTCAGGTAGCACTGTCCGCTGTAGCTCACACACAGGGCTCCGTGCACGAAGACTTCGAGCGGCACCTGTGTGGTGGCGCTTATCGCCCGTATTTCGTCGAGCGAGAGTTCCCGGGCCAGGACCACTTGCGAGAATCCGCACCGCTCGAGAAACTGGACCTTTGCGGGGGTGCGGTTGTCGGTCTGAGTACTGGCGTGCAGGGCGATGGGCGGGATGTCGAGCCGGGTGATGCCCATGTCCTGAACGATGAGGGCATCGGCCCCTATGCGATACAGCTGGCCGATGAGACGCTCGGCCTCGGTCAACTCGTGATCGTGCAGCAGGGTGTTGAAGGTGATATAGATGCGGGCGTCGAAGCGGTGGGCAAAGTCGATAAGCCCGGCCAGGTCGTCGAGGCTGTTGCCGGCTGCGGCACGGGCCCCGAAACGGGGAGCCCCTATATAGACGGCATCGGCCCCGTGGAGGATGGCCTCTTTACCGATTTCGGCATTTTTGGCCGGGGCCAGCAGTTCTATGCAGCGAGAGTGAGTCATCGGATATCGTTCAGATTATAAGGAGTTTGTTGATATACAAAGTAGTTGAGCCAGTTGGTAAAGAGCAGGTTGGCGTGTCCCCGCCAGGTGACTACGGGGCGGTTGTCGGGGTTGTCGCCGGGGTAGTAGTTGCGGGGAATGGCTATGTCAATCCCTTTGGCTCGGTCGCGTCGGTACTCGATGTCGAGCGTGAGTGCCGAATATTCGGAGTGGCCCGTGATGAAAAACTCGCGGCCACCGCGGGCCATCACCATATATACGCCAGCCTCTTGCGATTCGGAGAGGATGGTGAGTTCGGGGTTCTTCTCGATGTCGCTGCGACGCACCTCGGAGTAGCGGCTGTGCGGCACCTCGAAGCGGTCGTCGAAGCCCCGGAATATGGGGTTCTTTTCGTCATACTTGTGGTGGGTGAATACCCCGAACAGCTTATGGGGCAGCGCATGCTTGGGAATGCCGTAGAAGTGGTAGAGCCCGGCCAGTGCCGCCCAACAGATGTAGAGGGTCGAGGTGACGTGGGTATGGGCCCAGTCGAAGATGTCGGTCAGTTCGTCCCAGTAATCGACCTCTTCGAAGTCGAGCTTCTCGACCGGAGCCCCGGTGATGATCATGCCGTCGTAGTTGTGGGTGCGTATCTCGCTGAATTCCTTGTAAAAGGTGTCGATATGTTCGACGGGGGTATTGTGCGAGATGTGCCCCGAGACGTTCATCAGGTCGAGCTCGATTTGCAACGGGGTGTTCGAGATGAGCCGCAGCAGGTCGGTCTCGGTGACAATCTTTAGCGGCATGAGGTTGAGAATGAGCAGTTTCAAGGGACGGATGTCTTGCGTCGAAGCACGCAAGTCGTCCATGACGAATATGTTTTCGGCTTTGAGAATCTCGACAGCCGGCAGCGATGACGGTATTTTTACAGGCATGGTTTCGTAGGATTTGATGTCATTGACTTCTGTCATGACAAAAGTATAAAAAAATGGTGGCACGATAAAATCTTTGGTAAAACGGCGATAAATAATTGATATTTATTTGGTTAATAGGTGTGTAGTGCCTCGAGTGTCAATCTCTGAAATATAAAATACATAAAAAAGCAACATATTTTTTTATGTTGTACAACATGTTTTTTGAGGAAATGGTATTATATTTGCCATGTAAAAAGAGAAAGAAAACAATCCGTTTTCCACAATGGGTGGAGAACAAAAAGGCTGAATTATGATGAAAGAACAAATGACAATTGAGATGCTTCGGTATCAGATAGCGAAGTATCGTGCCATGGGCAACGGTCCCATGTGCCAGGAGTTGACAGCCCTGTTGCAAAAAAAATTGGCAACGGCGGTTGCCTAACTTTGAGAGAAGGTTGAGGCCCCCTCTTTACAGTTGGAGCCCTTGAAATACGACGAGAGCGGAAATCCGATATTCGGTTTTCCGCTCTCGTTTTTTTGTATGCTGTTGTCGTGGCGCCGATTAGCAGGTGTAATCGACACAGGCGCGGTCGGCCTTGTGGCCGGCCAGCAGACCGGCGGCAGCCACGTGGGCCGGGTGTTTGGCATAGGTCTCCACGTCGGCCATGTTGTCAACCGTGGCGGTGAGCACTACATCCCAGCACTCGGCGGGATTTTCGTTGATACCCACTTCGATACTACGAAGCACGTCGATAACGGCGGGCAATTCGAGCAGAGCGTTTTTGAATCGTGTGGCCACCTCTTTGCGTTCCTCGGGTGTGCCGGTGAGTTTGAAAGTAACAATGTGTTTTACCATAACCGAATATCTTTTTTATAAGTTGTACAATCGTTCGCGGGCGGCCTGCACCTTCTCGTCGGTGATGTAGTCGTCGTAGTCCATCATCTTGTCGATGATGCCGCCGGGGGTGAGCTCGATGATGCGGTTGCAGACCGTTTGGATAAATTCGTGGTCGTGCGACGAGAGCAGCACGTTGCCCTTGAAGGTTTGCAGCGTGTTGTTGAAGGCCTGTATCGACTCCAGGTCGAGGTGGTTGGTGGGCGAGTCGAGTATTATGGTGTTGGCGTTCTTGAGCATCATGCGGGCAATCATGCAGCGCATCTTCTCACCTCCCGAGAGTACCGAAGCCTTCTTGAGCAACTCCTCGCCCGAGAAGAGCATACGCCCCAGGAACCCTTTGAGGTAGAGCTCGCTGGTATCTTCGGAGAACTGGGCCAGCCAGTCGATGAGGTTCATGTCGGTATTGAAAAACGAGCTGTTGTCGAGCGGCAGGTAGGCCGTGGTGATGGTCTGTCCCCACTCGTAGGTGCCGGCATCGGGTTTCATATTGCCGTTGATAATCTCGAAGAGGGCGGTCATGGCGCGGGGGTCGTGCGAGATGAAGGCCACCTTGTCGTCCTTCTCGATCGAGAAGTTCACATCCTTGAAGAGCAGCGTGCCCTCGATCGATTTTTCGAGGCCCTTCACCTCGAGAATCTTGTTGCCCGGTTCGCGCGAGGGGGTGAAGATGATGCCCGGGTAGCGGCGCGACGAGGGTTGAATCTCTTCGATGGTGAGTTTCTCGAGCATCTTCTTGCGGCTGGTCGTCTGTTTCGACTTGGCTACGTTGGCACTGAATCGCTGGATAAACTCGAGCAGCTCCTTGCGTTTCTCCTCGGCCTTCTTGTTCTGTTGCTGCTGTTGGCGCAGAGCCAGCTGGCTCGACTCGTACCAGAAGCTGTAGTTACCGGCAAAGAGTTGCACTTTGCCATAGTCGATATCGACCGTGTGGGTGCACACCGAGTCGAGGAAGTGACGGTCGTGCGATACCACGAGCACGGTGTTTTCGAAGTTGGCGAGGTAGTTCTCGAGCCACATCACCGTCTCGAGGTCGAGGTCGTTGGTAGGCTCGTCGAGCAGCAGGTTGTCGGGGTGGCCGAAGAGGGCCTTGGCCAGCAGCACACGCACCTTTTCCTTACCGCTCAGGTCCTTCATGAGCATGTAGTGCTTCTCTTCCTTGATGCCCAGGCCGCTGAGCAGGGTGGCGGCGTCGCTCTCGGCGTTCCAGCCTTCGAGCTCGGCAAACTTCTCTTCGAGTTCGGCGGCGCGTATGCCGTCGGCATCGCTGAAGTCGGGTTTGGCATAGAGGGCATCCTTCTCCTGCATGATGTCCCACAGCACGGTGTGTCCCATCAGCACGGTATTGATGACGGTAAACTCGTCGAAGGCAAAGTGGTCCTGACTCAAGACCGAGAGGCGCTCGCCCGGCCCCAGGGTGACGGTGCCGTGTGTGGGCTCGAGCTGGTTGCTCAAGATGCGCATGAGGGTTGATTTCCCGGCGCCGTTGGCTCCGATGATGCCGTAGCAGTTGCCCGGGGTGAACTTCAAATTAACGTCTTGGAAAAGAACTCTTTTACCAAATTGAATACCTAAATTGTTTACCGTAATCATTTTATACCTGTTATACCTTGTTTTTCAGGCCGCAAAGGTAGTGCTTTTTTTCGAGATATGAAATGTTCGGTTGGCGTGTAATTCTGTAAAGGTAAAGCGTGTAGTGGAACCGATGGGTCGAGATTGACCGCCCGGGGTTTGCGAAAGCGGGGGGAAAAGGCTACATTTGCAGCCAAAATGTGAGTGTTATGATGCGTATCGATATTATCACCGTATTGCCCGAACTGTTGCAAAGCCCCTTGAATTACTCCATTCTGAAGCGGGCGCAGGATAAGAAACTGGTCGAGATTGTGGTTCACAACCTGCGGGACTATTCGCTCGACAAGCACCGCAAGGTCGATGACTATCCCTTTGGTGGCGAGGCCGGTATGGTGATGCAGATCGAGCCGGTGGACCGGGCCATTACCCAGCTGAAGAGCGAGCGGGACTACGACGAGGTAATCTTCACTACCCCCGATGGCGAACAGTTTGACCAGCCCATGGCCAACACCCTTTCGATGGCGGGCAACCTCATTATTCTGTGCGGCCACTACAAGGGTATCGATTACCGCATACGCGAGCACTTCATCACCAAAGAGGTGTCGATAGGCGACTATGTGCTCACAGGTGGCGAGCTGGCGGCGGCCATCATGTGCGATGCCATCGTGCGGCTTATCCCCGGAGCCATCGGCGACGAGCAGTCGGCCCTCTCCGATTCGTTTCAGGACAATCTGCTGGCCCCGCCGGTCTATACGCGCCCGGCCGAGTACAAGGGTTGGCGTGTGCCCGACGTGTTGCTCTCGGGGCACCAGCGCAAAATCGACGAGTGGAAGCACGAGCAGTCGCTCGAGCGCACGCGCCGTCTGCGCCCCGACCTGCTAAAGTGAGAGGTCGCGGCTGTGTAGTTCGATTTCGGTAAATATCGTTGCCCGCGTCGTGTGCGAGAGTATGTAGGCGGCGGGTGTGGCTGCGGGTTCCTGGCGAGAGACCAGGCGGTGCAGCAGTTCCTTTTTGCGTTCCCCCACCAAGGCGATGAGAATTTCGCGGGAGGCGAGTATCACCTCGCCGGTCTGCGTCACCCGGTATTGTCCGGTCGCGGGATGTTGCGACACGGCATAGAGGTCGTCCGATTGCAGAAGCCCGGGGTCGTTGCCGAATATCGAGGCCACGTGTTCGTCTTCGCCTATACCCAGCAGGGTGCAGTCGAAACGGGGCACCCCGTTGCAGTCGGGCAGCCGCTCGGCTATGAGCCGGGCATAGCGTTCGGCTTCGTGCCCGGGAGGCTCTTCGCCCCGAATCCGGTAGATGCGGTCGGGCGATATCCCCACGGGTTTGAAGAACAGGCGTTCGGCCCAGTAGAAATTGCTCTCTTCGCTGTCGGGTGGTACACATCGCTCGTCCACCCAAAAAAAGTGTACGTTTTTCCAGCGTGCGGGCTCGTGGTAGCGGGTTCGCCACAACTCGAACAGCCGACGGGCCGTCTCGCCTCCCGAGAGGGCCAGGTAGAAGGGCTTTCGGGTGCGGGCGGCCACCGAGACGAGCAGTGCCTCGGTGAGGGCGATGAGCGACTTGGAGGCATCGGGGTAGAACTGTACGATGGTGGGGTTCATGAGTGGCGGGAATTACAGAGACAACAAACCGATTCGTTGAGCAGATAGGGTTGGGCGTGGATGCGGTCCACTACCTCGCGGGGCAGTTTGCTGCCTGCGGGATAGGTGATGAGTCCCTCGTCGCCGTCGCGTTCCCAACTCTCGAGCAGGGGGGCCAGGAAGTGCCAGCTCAACTCCAGGGCATCGCTGCGCGAATAGAGCAGGGCGTCACCCCGCATGGCATCGAGCAGGAGCCGCTCGTAGGCACCGGGCAGGCGGGTCTCGATGAGCGATTTGTAGAAGAAGTCCATACTCACCTGGCTCACCTCGAAGTTGGTCCCCGGCTGTTTCAGACCGAAGCGCAGACGTATGCTTTCGTCGGGTTGCAGGGTGATGACCAGCTGGTTGCACGAGTTGCCGCAACACTGTCCGGGGAAGAAGGTGCGGGGGGTGTTACGGAAGTGGATGACCACCTCCGATCGCTTCTCGGCCAGCCGTTTGCCGGTATAGATAAAGACAGGCACGCCGGCCCATCGCCAGTTGTCGATATAGAGCTTGAGGGCAACGAAGGTTTCGGTGGTCGATTGCGGGTCGATGTGTGGCTCGTCGCGGTAGCCGGGCACCTTTTGTCCGTCGATGGTGCCGGCCGAGTATTGCCCCCGCAGGGTGTTGCGGGCGATATCGTCGGGCGAGAGGGGCCGCAGCGAGCGGAATACCTTGCTTATCTCGTCGCGGATAGCCTCGGGCTCGAACGTGGCGGGTGGTTCCATGGCGATGAAGGCCATGATTTGTATCAGGTGGCTCTGCACCATGTCGCGCAGGGCACCGGCCGAGTCGTAGTATGAGCCGCGCTGTTCCACTCCCAGCGTTTCGGTGGCCGTGATTTCGATGTGGTCGATGTAGTTGCGGTTCCACAGCGGTTCCCATATGCTGTTGGCAAAACGCAGCACGAGGATGTTCTGTACCGTCTCTTTCCCCAGGAAGTGGTCGATGCGATAAATCTCCCGTTCGGGAAAGATGGAGCAGAGCAGATGGTCGAGCGCCCGGGCCTCGGCTTCGTTGCTGCCGTAGGGTTTCTCGATGATGATGCGCCGCCACCCCCGGGACGAGCTGTTTTGGTGTTGCTCCCGTATAAAGGCGGGTATCACCGGGTACATGATTGGCGGGGTGGCCAGGTAGAAGAGTATGTTGTCGTCGATGCCGGCAGCGTTGCGCAGTTGCTCGATTTCGGCGAAGAGAGGGCCGTAGGCCTCGCTGCGGGTGGTGTCGCACACGATGTAATAGACACAGCGCAGGAAATCGGTCAGATGCGGGTTGTCGGTGGCAGAGGTCTTGCCGCTTTGGAGCATCGACTCGTAGAGCGATTTGCGGAACTCCTCGGTATTTTGTCGGGTGCGGGCTACCCCCACGATGAGGAATTTCTCGGGCAGGAGTTTGCGCTCGAAAAGCGAGGGGATGAGTTTGCGGTGTGTCAGGTCGCCTGAGGCGCCGAAGATAACCAGTATCTGACTGTCGGGAATTTTGTTCATAGGGCTTTTTGCTTATTGTTCAGGAGCAGGTTGCGATGGATGGGGAGCGTTGGCCGGGTGATCCCAGTCGGTGTGAAAGAGTACCCCCTCGGGGGCGTCGGTACGTTCGTAGAGATGGGCGCCGAAGTAGTCGCGTTGGGCCTGGATGAGGTTGGCGGGCGATTGGGCACACCGCCAGCTGTCGAAGGCGGTGAGTGCGGCGGCCAGAGCCGGGACGGCGACTCCGGACCTCAGGGCGGCGCCCGTCACTTTGCGCCAGGAGGGCAGGCAGAGGCTTATCTTCTCGCGGAAGTAGGGAGTGAAGAGCAGCGGTTCGTATGACCCGGTTTGCCGATATACGGTGGCAATCTCGCGGAGGAAACGCGACCGGATGATACACCCTTTGCGCCAGATGGTCGCCAGGGTCGAGAGGTCGAGGTGCCAGTCGTTCAGGCGGGAGATCTGGTAGAGCAGGTCGAAGCCTTGGGCATAGGCCATGATCTTGGCGGCGTAGAGGGCGTGGTGCAGCTCGTCGGTATCGAGTTCGTCGATGGGCGAGAGGTCGGCATTGGGGTAGAGTCGGTGCATGCGGGCACGCTCCTGTTCGCGGGCCGAGAGAAACCGGGCAAAGACCGCCTGGGTGGTGACCTCCAGCGGAGTGGCACTGTCGAGTGCCGCCTCGACACTCCATTTGCCGGTGCCTTTTTGCCGGGCCCGGTCGGCGATACGGTCGAGCAGGTATTGGCCGTCGCTGTCGCGATAGCGCAGGATGATGGGGGTGATTCCCGTGAGATAGCTCTCCAGTACCCCCTGGTTCCAGACCTCGAAGGTGTGGGCCATCGCCTCGTGGTCGTTGTGCAGCTTGATTTTCAGCAGCGAGTAAATCTCGGCAATGAGTTGCATGTCGCCATATTCGATGCCGTTGTGTATGGTCTTGACCAGGTGTCCCGAGCTGTCGGGGCCTATCCAGGCACAGCAGGGGGTGCCGTCGTCGAGATGGGCCGCAATGGCTTGCAACATCGGCAATATGGTCCCGGCCACTGCTTCGTCGCCGCTCGGCATGATCGAGGGTCCGTGCAGAGCCCCCTCTTCGCCGCCCGAGATGCCGCAGCCCACCAGGTAGATGCCCGCTTCGCGCAAAGCCTTTTGCCGTCGCCGGGTGTCGAGGTAGTGCGAGTTGCCGCCGTCGATGACTATGTCGCCCTTTTCCAGGAGAGGCTGCAAGGCTGCAAGGGTCTCATCGACGGGTTCGCCGGCTCGTATCATCAGCAAGATTTTTCGAGGTCTCTCGAGCGAATCGACCAGCTCTTGCAACGAGTAGGTGGGGCAGAAGGCCTTTCCCTCGTCCTGGCTTGCGAGAAAGCGATCGACCGCTTGCGGGGTGTGAGGGTGTAGCCGGTTGTAGAGCGAAACCCGGTATCCTTTGGCCTCGAGATTGATGGCCAGGTTCTCGCCCATGACGGCGAGTCCCACGAGGCCGATATCCGATTTTTTCATAGCTGTCGTGTCGTTAAAACTATTGTCTATTAAACACTTCTCGAAATTTTTTGTTCAAGATAGAGACCCTCGTATTTTGTAGTCTCGATGACAGGGGGGATTGTTGTTCTCAATCTTTTTGCGTATCTTTGTCTCCGTCTTTTGAAAAGAGAGTTTTATGGTTATCAGTCCCGAAAATGTTTTGTTGGTAGGAGCCGTCTTGTTGTTCCTGAGTGTGCTTGTAGGTAAAACCGGTGCTCGGTTTGGTGTGCCCGCCCTGTTGCTGTTTCTGGGGGTAGGTATGCTGGCCGGTTCCGATGGGTTTGGCATCCATTTCGACAGTCCGCAAATAGCCCAGTTTATCGGTACGGTAGCCCTGTGTATTATTCTTTTCTCGGGTGGTATGGATACTTCGTACCGCGAGATAAAGCCGGTGTTGGCGCCTGGTGTGACGCTGGCTACGCTGGGCGTACTGATGACGACGGTCATCACGGGTCTCTTCATCTATTCGCTTGTCGATTTTCTACCCGGCGATTTTCAGTTGGGGCTGCTCGAGTCGATGTTGCTGGCCGCCGTCATGTCATCGACCGATTCGGCGTCGGTCTTCTCGATACTGCGGTCGAAGGGCATCTCGCTGAAAGAGCGTCTGCGCCCCACGCTCGAACTGGAGAGCGGTAGTAACGACCCCATGGCCTACATGCTCACGTTGCTGCTTATCCAGATTATCGAGATTGGATCGGTCAATTGGGGCGATGCCATTCTGTTGCTGGTGTTGCAACTGGTTGTGGGAGCGTTGGCCGGGTTTGCCCTTGGGTATGCCATCGTGTGGATTATCAACCGCATCGATGTGCCCAACGAGTCGCTCTATCCCGTGTTGCTGCTGGCTTGTGTCTTCTTTGTGTTTGCCTTTACCAACCTCTTGCAGGGTAACGGCTATCTGGCCGTGTATATAGCCGGTTTGGTGGTGGGCAACCGCAAGTTGGTGCACAAGCGTAGCCTCACTACTTTCTTCGACGGCTTCACCTGGTTGTTCCAGATAGTCATGTTCCTCACGCTGGGGTTGCTGGTCAACCCCTCGGAGTTGCCGGCCGTAGCGGGAGTGAGCCTGCTGGTGGCTCTCTTTATGATTGTGGTGTCGCGCCCTCTCTCGGTCTTTGTGAGTCTCTTGCCCTTCCGCAAGTTCACGACCCGGGCCCGGGTCTATATTTCGTGGGTGGGTTTGCGTGGTGCCGTGCCTATTATCTTTGCCACCTATCCGCTCATGTCGGCCGAGATACCCAATGCCCGCATGATGTTCAACGTGGTGTTCTTTGTGACTATCGTCTCCCTGCTGGTGCAAGGCACCACCGTGAGCGCCATGGCCCGTTGGTTGGGCCTCATAGGCAAGAGTGAGGAGAAGGAGATTTTCAACGTGGCGCTGCCCGATGAGATCAAGTCGGCCATGAGCGAAATCGAACTCACCGCCGAGACCTTGGCCGGGGGCAACAAGCTCATGAACCTCGCGCTGCCCGACAACACGCTGGTGGTGATGGTGAAACGAGGCGAGCAATATTTTGTACCCAAGGGGCATACTCAGCTCGAGCCGGGCGACAGGTTGCTGGTAATCTCGGATAACGACGAGGAGTTGCGCCGCAGTTACGAAAGCCTGGGCATCAGCCGCTATACCATGCGCAAGAACCGTTGAGGCAATTGGATGCCGAGGCGATTGCGCGTTGGCGTCCTATCCGGTGGCGTTAGCCAATCGATACAGATACGACACATCCCCATTCCTTCAGCAGGAATGGGGATGTGTCGTTTGTAGGGGAATCTCGGTTACTCCTGGAGGGTTGCTTGGGCCCTCTCTCCCTTCAACTCCTTTTGGAGCAGTTTGGTCCAGTAGTTCAGCCGGTGCTCGGTCTTCTCGGGTTCGTTCACCTCGTCGATGAGTAGCCCCACGAAATGACCGTCGATAAAGGCTTTGGAATGTTCGAAGGTGTAGTCGCCGGCCTCGAAGGCACCGACGAACCGGGCTCCGGTCTTCTGCAACCGTTGGTAGATGATGCCCACGGCGTTGCAGAAGGTGTCGCACATCGACTGGTCGCCGCAACCAAACAAGGCGATGGTCTTGTCGTGAAGGTCGAGCACTTCGATGCCGGTGAGAAAGTCGTACCAGTCTTCCTGCAAATCGCCGTTCCCCCAGGTAGATGAGCCCAGCAACAGCAGGTCATATTCACCTACATCTGAAGGTTTGCTGCGGGCCACGTCGTGCAGTTGGCTGTGGTCGATGTGCATGAGATCGGCCAGCCGGTAGGCCACATTTTCGGTAATGCCGGTTGTGGAGCCATAGAAAATACCACTCTTTTTCATGTTGCGTATCATGTTGCGTATGGAGTATGGTTGTGAAACAAATATCGATTTATCGGTTGCCGCCGGCCCACCATACCGGCTCGGTAGTGACATAGTCGCCGTTGCCGTAGGCCTGGGCCACGTGCTCGTTGCTCACCACGTCGCTGTTGCCATAGGGCAGCCGCAGCGGGAAGGGCAGCGGGTTGTCCAGTTTCAGCGCGTCGCCCTCGGCCATGGCCGAGAGACGTCGGTAGTCGTGGTAGGCCTCCAGTACCTCACCCTCGTAGCAGGCCAGGTACTTCTGGTTCATGATTTCGCCGATGGGGTCGGCTTCGAACCGGGGGAGTACCACGTTCTGGAAATAGTCGTTGGCCTGGTTGGCCGAGAGTCCCACTTGTTCAAAGGCGGCTACAATGGCGTTGTAGAGTGAGCCGATGGCGTCGCCGGTGAGTCCCAGACGAGTCTGCGCTTCGGCCTTGACAAACTGTAGTTCGTGGTAGCTGAGCAGCAGGGTGGGGCGAGTGGGCGAGAGCAATCCCGATATGCCATAGTAACCCTGGCGTTGCTCGGGTGAGCCGTTGGGGGCGAATACCAGTTGGCCTGTACCGGGATAGGCTTTGAAGAAGAGGCTCTCGCGAGGGTCGTTCCGTTCGACGAGTTTCTGATGCAGGCTTTCGCTGGCCCCGAAGTAGCGGCGGTTCAGGTAGAAGGCATAGAAGGGGTTGATCGAGGTGGAGCCGTCGTAGGGGTAGGCCAGCTGTTCACCGGTATCGACAAAGGAGCTGTCGGCATAGTCAATCACCTGGTCGTAGCGAGGCTCCCGGTAGGAGAGCCGCAGGGTGTAGCGGGCCTTCAGTCCATAGGCCGCCTTTATCCACAGTTTGGCCTGTTGGTCGGCGTCGTAGCTGCCATAGATGAGGTCTTGTTGTCCCACGGGAGTGAGGGTGGCCAGATCCTCTTTTTGCAAATTGGCAATGGCCTCGTCGAGCAGGGCGAATACATCGTTGTAGATCGACTCCTGGCTGTCGAGTTTGGGTTGATAAATCACACCGGGCTGAAGCGCTTCGCTCCAGGGAATGTCGCCCATGAGGTCGGTGAGGGTGGCCAGGTTGAGCGCCGTGAGCACCTGGGCCATACCCAACAACCGGTTGGAGCCCGCCTCGACACCGCCGGGAGCACAACGCTCGCGAATGATTTTCAGGGAGCGCAGGTTGCGGTAGGCGGCTCCCCAGGCGTTGTTGAAGGTGGCTGCCGAATAGACTTCGGAGAGTCGCATCTCGGCGTTGTACATCTGGTTGAAGATACCCGCCTGTTGCTCCATATAGACCGC
The DNA here is from genome assembly GCF_002161555.1 of Barnesiella sp. An55. Taxonomy (GTDB): domain Bacteria; phylum Bacteroidota; class Bacteroidia; order Bacteroidales; family Barnesiellaceae; genus Barnesiella; species Barnesiella merdipullorum. The sequence goes on from NZ_NFHZ01000005.1 coordinate 145,506, forward strand.
CGTGTAGAAGGCAAAGTCGCCCGAGACGACGTTGACGGCCGAGGCCGTTTCGGCGTCGGTGAAGAGGTAGCGGGCCGGTACATCTTCGGGGTCGTTTTCGTTGCGGTTGAGACGATCCATCACATCGTCGGTACAGGCCGTGAAGAGGCCCGCCGCGCAGAAGAGATATATCCACTTTTTCATATCCATGTCGTGTTTGAAGGTTAGAAAGTTACGGTAAGCCCCCCTCCGTAGCTCGAGGTTTGGGGCAGGGAGAATCGCTCGAAGGTGCCGCTCATGTTGTTGTTGCCCTGCGACGACTCGGGGTCGAGGTTGGGCATCTTGGCCCACAGCAGCACGTTGCGGGCGAAAGCAAAGATAGAGATGTCGAATATCCCTACGCGGGGAAACTGGTATTTGACGGTGAGGTCGCGCATCTTGAAGAACGAGGCGTCGTAGATGTAGGCCTCGTCGATGTTGCCCAGTACGTCGGCATAGAGGGTTTCGTAGGCCCCGGCATCGTCGGCGCCTCCCCGCACGATGTCGTTGGGGGTGCCGTCGGACTTATAGCCGGGATAGACAAAGGGGGTGGTGCGGTCTTCGGTCTTCTTGCTCACCCCATAGAGGTCCATCAAGCCGTTGGTGCCCGAGTACATGTCGCCGCCGTGCCGCCACGAGAAGGTGGCCGATACCGAGAGGCGACGGTAGCGGAACGAGGTGTTGATGCCCATCGTAAAGTCGGGGGCACACTGCCCGATGACCTGCGGGTTGCCCGAAGCCATGGGCATACCGTAGGTGGCGCTGTTGGGGTTTTCATCGACGAGGATGCGCCCCTGGCTGTCGCGCTTGAAGGCGGTGCCGTAGATTACCGGGTAGTAGTCGCCCACACCGGCCCGTACCTGCGGGGTGACAAAGCCGCCAAGGAAGATGTTGGTCACTCCCGGTGCCAGCTCATCGACCCGGTTGCGGATGATGGTGAAGTTGACTCCCAGGTCCCAGGTGATGTCGGGCGAGGAGTAGAGTTGCCCGTTCAGGTCTATCTCGTGGGCGTCGGTGTGGATCTTGCCACCGTTGGTGAGGTATTGCGCGGCTCCGGTCGATCCGGCCAGCGGCACGGGAAATATCTGGTTCTTGATGTTCTGTCGCGAGAAGGTGTAGCTGGCGGCGAGCCGGTTGTGAAACATCCTCACGTCGAATCCCGCCTCGAACGAGTTGGTGTTCTGCGGAGTGAGGTCGGGGTCGTAGAGTTCGGCATAGGGCACATAGGCGGTGATGCCGTTGAGCGGATAGACTACCGGCGGGTTGGTCCAGAATCCACCCGTGTAGGTGGGCCGCACGTAGTAGTTGTTGTAGTATCGGCCGGCCTGGCCTACCTGGGCAAACGACCCCCGCACCTTGGCAAAGGTGAGGATGGGGTTCCCCCGCAAGGGTTCGAGCTCGGTGAGAACATACGATGCCGATACCGAGGGGTAGAAGAAGGCCCGGTTGCCCCGAGGCATGGTCGATACCACATCTTCGCGGCCGGTGACGTTGAGGTAGAGCTGGTTGCGCCACGACAGGGTGGCGTTGCCAAAGAAACCCACGGTGCGGGCCCGCGTGATGGTGGTCGAAGAACTCTGTATGGAGGTGTTTTGTATCGTGGGGTTGCCGCCAAAGTTGAAGCCCTGGCCGTAGTGCTCGTAGATACCCTTGTTCTCCTGGTTGACTTCGTTGCCCGCCATGGCCATGAGGTGCCAGTCGTCGGTAATGTTCATCTCGTAGTTGACGGTAAACAGCGAGTTGAAAATCACGTTGGTCACGCTGTTCGACTCGATGCTGCCGGTTTGCCCCTGTGTGCCGTACTCATAGATGTTTTTGTAGCGCGAGGTGTAGGCATCGACTCCGATTTGCCATCGGGCCGACAACTTCTTGTCGCTGCTCCAGTTGATTTTTGGGGTAAACTCGACGAAGGTGTTGCCGAAGAAGCGGTGCGTATTCTCGTTGAACGAGTTGTGACGGGTAGCCCAGTAGGGGTTGTTGAAGGTGAGCGACCGGTAGCTGATTTGGGTGTAGGGGTCCTCGGGCAGCGCGCTGGGAATACCCTTGAGGTCGTAGCTGGGCGGTGCGCCATAAACGGCACCCAACACGCCGCTGTTGGCCGTGGGCGCCTTGTCGATGTTGTTGCGCACGAAGTTGGCCGAGAAGCCGGTCTTCCACTGTTCGGTGAGGTTCACTTCGGCCATGCCCCGCACCGAGTAGCGGGTGAGGCCGGTCGAGGGGATGACCCCGTCCTGTTGGGCGGTGCCTATGCCAAACGAGTAGTTGCCCTTCTCGAACCGCTGGCTGACGTTGAGCGAGGTGTTGAAGGTGACACCCGTGCGGAAAAAGTCGTCGATGTTGTCATATACGGCCGGAGCCACCCACGGGTTTTCACCGGCCTGGGCCAGTTGGGGCACATAGTAGAGCCCTTGGGTGGACGAGGCGTCGAACTGGTTGAACTCGTTGGCTACGTTGCCGCCATAGGTGGGGTCGTCGGGCAGGGAGCCGATGCGGGGGCCCCAGCTCATCGACGAGGTGGGGTCGAAGCGCAGGGCCTGTTGCGAATTGCTGTAATAGCCTTGGGCCCACTGGCGTTGCACCTGAGGACGTCGCGACAGCGTCTCGGCGCTGAGGTTGGTGGTGAAGGTGACGTGCGGTCGGCCAATCGACAATCCCCGGCCGCTTTTGGTGGTGATGACCACCACGCCGTTCGAGGCCCGGATGCCATAGAGCGCTGCGGCCGCCTGCCCCTTGAGCACGTTGATACTCTCGATGTCGTTGGGATCGATGTCGATGGAGCGGTCGGCGATGTCGGTACCGCTCACACTCTGCCCCGTCGAGAAGTCGGGGGTCGATTGAATGGGCATGCCATCGACCACATAGAGCGGAGTATTGTTGCCGGTGAATGAGCGGGCTCCCCGGATGACCACCTGCGACGAAGCCCCCGGCATACCGCTCGAGGGAACAATCTCCACACCCGACAGTTTGCCCTGCAGGGCATCCGACAGGCCGGTGGTTCCCGCCTTGTTCAGGTCGCTGCCCTTCAAGTCCTGGGCGGCGTAGCCCAACCCTTTGCGGTCGCGCTTCATGCCCAGGGCTGTCACAACCACCTCGTCGATTTTGTGGTCGGAATTCTCGAGCACGATCTCCATGCGGTCGGTAATGGGAATCTGGCGGGTGGCCATGCCTATGTAAGAGACAACTACCTCGCGGGCCGATGGGGGAACCCTGAGGGTAAAGTTCCCGTCGAGATCGGTACTGGTACCTATCTGGGTACCCGGCACGAGAATGGTGGCGCCGATGATAGGCTCGTTATCGTCGGCAAAAATCACCTGGCCGGTGATGGTGCGCTCTTGAGCCCCGAGGGTCGAAACCGTCCAGGCCAGCAGCGCCAGGAAAAGAATTAGCTTTTTCATAATCGTTCTCTTTTCTTGGGTTAAAGAGGTTTGCTTTTTGAGAAAGGATAACGAAAGCGAAACTCCTTTTGTTCGGTTACGGGCAGCGATAACTCTGTTAAAACGAGCCGGGAAGAAAAGATTTGCCTCTTGGTGAAAAACTTTCGGCGATTATGCAAGGCAAAACCTATATATTTTTGTATTTTTGTGGCAAATTTATATGGTGTAATGCTTTATGCTTGAAAATAAGAAAATTAAAACAGCTCTTGTCTCGGTTTTTCATAAAGATGGCTTAGACGAAATTTTGAAACTCTTGCATGCCGAAGGCGTAGAATTCATTTCGACCGGTGGCACACAGTCGTTTATCGAATCGCTGGGAATCCCTTGCGGTGCAGTCGAGGACTTGACCGGCTATCCCTCTATTCTGGGCGGTCGGGTAAAGACCCTTCATCCCAAGGTTTTCGGCGGAATCCTCAATCGCCGGGAAAATGAAACCGACCAACAGCAAATCGCTCAATACGAAATCCCCTCGATCGACCTGGTAATCGTCGATCTCTATCCGTTTGAAGAGACGGTAGCCTCGGGGGCCGACGAGAGTGCTATTATCGAAAAGATAGATATAGGCGGTATCTCGCTCATACGGGCCGCTGCCAAAAACTATAAGGATGTGGTTATTGTGGCTTCGAAGGCCCAATACGCTCCGCTGCTGTCGTTGCTGAAAGAGAAGGGGGCCAATACCTCGCTCGAAGACCGTCGCTGGTTTGCCAAAGAGGCATTTGCCGTATCGTCGGGATACGACAGCGCCATCTTCAACTACTTCGACGGTGGCGAAGGCTCGGCCTTCCGCTATGCCGGCAACCACGCCAAGGTGTTGCGCTATGGCGAGAATCCCCACCAAAAGGGTGTATTCTATGGCAACTTCGACGAAATGTTCGAGCAACTCCACGGCAAGGAGATTTCGTACAACAACCTGCTCGACATCGACGCCGCCGTGTCGTTGATTGCCGAGTTTGACGATACCACCTTCGCCATCCTCAAACACAACAACGCCTGCGGTCTGGCCTCGCGCGACACGCTGCTCGAGGCTTGGAAAGACGCATTGGCCGGCGACCCCGTATCGGCATTCGGCGGTGTGCTCATCACCAACCGCACGGTCGATAAGGCTACGGCTGAGGAGATGCACAAAATCTTCTTCGAGGTATGCATCGCTCCCGGTTACGACCCCGAGGCCCTCGAGGTTCTGGAGCAGAAGAAAAACCGCATCATCCTCGTGCAGAAACCCTTCCAGGCTCCTGCCCGTCAGTTCCGCTCGCTGCTCAACGGCGTGCTGGTACAAGACCGCGACCTCTATCGCGAGAAACCCGAGGAGTTGCGCCAGGTAACCGAAAAGGCCGTAACGCCTGCCCAGGTCGAGGACCTGCTGTTTGCCAACAAGATTGTGAAACACAGCAAATCAAACGCCATCGTGCTGGCCAAGAACCGTCAGCTCTGTGCCAGCGGTATCGGGCAGACCTCGCGTGTCGATGCTTTGCGTCAAGCCATCGAGAAAGCCCACTCGTTCAACTTCGATCTGAAGGGAGCCGTGATGGCATCCGATGCCTTCTTCCCCTTCTCGGACTGCGTGGAGATTGCCCACGAAGCCGGGGTCGATGCCGTGATACAACCGGGCGGATCGATTCGCGACAACGAGTCGATCGAGTATTGCAACCAGCATGGCGTAGCCATGGTGATGACCGGCATACGTCACTTCAAACACTAATATAAACTTTTAATACAATAGAGTCCTATGGGATTGTTTTCTTTCACGCAGGAAATAGCCATCGACTTGGGTACGGCCAATACGGTGATTATCCACAACGATAAGATTGTGGTCGATGAACCGTCGGTGGTTGCGTTGGATAAACGAACCGACAAGCTGTTGGCTGTCGGGGAAAAAGCTCGTCTGATGCATGGGAAAACCCATGAAAACATACGCACGATACGGCCGTTGCGCGATGGCGTGATTGCCGACTTCTACGCCGCCGAGCAGATGATTCGCGGCATGGTGAAGATGGTGAGCTCGAAAAGCCACTGGTTCTCGCCCTCGTTGCGTATGGTAATCGGTATCCCCTCGGGGAGTACCGAGGTCGAGATTCGTGCCGTGCGCGACTCGTCGGAGCACGCTGGCGGACGCGATGTATATATGATCTACGAGCCTATGGCTGCGGCCATAGGTATCGGTCTCGATGTACAGGCTCCCGAGGGAAACATGATTGTCGATATAGGTGGCGGTACGACCGAGATTGCCGTGATTTCGCTGGGTGGTATCGTGTCGAACAACTCGATACGGGTGGCCGGTGACGACCTGACCAACGATATCCAGGAGTATATGGGTCGCCAGCACAATGTGAAAGTGGGCGAGCGCACCGCCGAGCTGATCAAGATCAACGTGGGTTCGGCTCTTACCGAGCTCGACAATCCCCCCGAAGATTATGTGGTGCACGGTCCCAACCGCATGACGGCCCTGCCTATGGAGGTGCCCATCTCGTACCAGGAGATTGCCCACTGTATCGAGAAGTCGATTTCGAAAATCGAGGCTGCCGTGCTCAACGCTCTCGAGCACACGCCCCCCGAGCTCTATGCCGATATCGTGCGCAACGGTATCTGGTTGGCCGGTGGTGGCGCCCTGTTGAGAGGTCTGGACAAACGGTTGACCGACAAGATTGGTATCCCCTTCCACATTGCCGAAGATCCCTTGCACGCTGTAGCCAAGGGTACGGGTGTGGCTTTGAAGAATATCGACCAGTTCTCGTTCCTCATTCGATAACTTACCCGACTGGAAGAGAGTAGGTTCCATCCTGCCGGGCATTTCAGTATAGACGAGTTGCAAAGGTACGAAAGGCCTTTGCAACTCGTTGTTGGTAGTCAAAAGCCGATGTCATGCGCAATTTGATCGATTTTTTGTTGAGGCATAGCTCATGGATTGTATTTACATTCTATGTAGTGATAAGTTGCGTCTTGTTGTTTGACCGCAACCCCTACCAGCGCAGCGTCTATTTCTCGTCGGCCAACCGGGCGGCGGTCGTGGTCTATGACCTGCAGTCGGAGGTTACCTCCTATCTGGGTCTGCGCAAGGCCAACCGCGACTTGCAGCTGCGCAACGGTGAACTGGAGATGGAGGTACTCAACCTCAAGGCTCAGCTCAACAGCTATCGCACGGCCGCGGGAACCGATACGATTCCGGCCGACTCGGTGCTTCACGACTACGATTTCGTAGTGGCTCGCGTGGTCAACAACAGCGTGGCCCAAATCAACAACTACATCACCATCGACAAGGGTCGTGCCGAAGGCGTGGAACCCGAGATGGGGGTAGTCGATCAGAATGGCGTGGTAGGTATCATCAACGTGGTGGGCGAGCATCATGCCGTAGCCATCTCGGTCTTGAATCCCAAGCTGCGTCTCAGCTGCAAGGTGAAGGGCAGCGACTACTTCGGGTCGCTGGTGTGGGATGCCGTGAATCCCCGCTATGCCGTGCTCGAGGAGATGCCCCGCCACGTCGAGTTTGCCCCGGGCGACACGATTGTCACCAGCGGATACTCGTCGGTATTTCCCGAGGGGTTGATGGTAGGAATCATCAGCGACTACAAGAAGCAGCGCGACGACAACTTCTATGCTTTGCGGGTTGAGTTGAGTACCGACTTTGGGGGCTTGGGATATGTACGCGTTATCTCGAACCGCATGAAAGAGGAGCAGGACAAATTGGAAAAGGAGGCCCGCGATGAGTAATTGGTTACGATATATCTTTCTCTTTATCGTCATGGTGCTCTTGCAGGTGACGATCGGGAACAACATTCATCTGTTTGGGGTCGCCATTCCCTTTTTCTATATCTACTTTATTCTGCGGCTGCCGTTGTCGCTCTCGATAAACTGGACTTATACGCTGGCTTTTCTGCTGGGCCTCACCATCGATATCTTCAGCAATACGCCGGGCATGAATGCCTTGGCATGTGTGGTTGTGGCCGCCCTGCGCAAGCCGGTGTTGAACCTCTATACGCCTCGCGGCGAAGATTATGCCGAGTCGATACCGTCGATTCGCAGTTTTGGAATGTCACTGTATGTGCGTTATGCTCTCACGCTTTCGCTCTGCTTCTGTGTGGTGCTGTTTCTGGTCGAGTCGTTGAGCCTGCTCAATATAGGGCGGCTCGTCGTGCGTGTCGTGGCCAGTACGGCGTTGACATTCCTGGTAGTTTTGGGCATGGATAGCTTAACGAAGACGGGACGTGAGAAAAGATTATAAACTGGCCAAACGCAAATATGTAATCGGAGGCATCGTGCTGGCGATTGCCTGCATCTATATCGTGCGTCTCTTTTCGTTGCAGGTGCTTAACGACGATTACAAGCAGTATGCCGATGGCAACGCTTTCCTCAAAAAGACACAGTATCCTTCGCGCGGACTTATCTATGACCGCAACGGCAAGCTGCTGGTGTTCAACCAGCCGGCCTACGACGTGATGATGATTGTGCGCGAGGTGCGACCGTTCGATACGCTCGACTTCTGCCGCACGGTGGGTATCACTCGCGAGCAGTTTGACAAGCGCATGGAGGATATGAAGAATCCCCGGCTCAATCCCGGTTACTCCTCCTATACGCCGCAGACATTCATGACACAACTCTCGGCTCAGGATTATGGCCGTTTGCAGGAGAAGCTCTATCGCTTCCCCGGCTTCTTTATTCAGAACCGTATGCTCAGGCAGTATGCCTATCCCGTAGCGGCCAATGTGCTGGGCAATATCCGTGAGGTTTCGCCCCGTGATATGGAGAAGGACGACTACTACAACCGGGGCGACTACACGGGCGACCTGGGTATCGAGCGTTCCTACGAGCAGGTGCTGCGTGGCGAGAAGGGGGTGGAGATTCTCTTGCGCGACGCTCACGGGCGCATCAAGGGCCGGTATGAGGATGGCCGCTACGACGTGGCTCCGGTGTCGGGCAAGAACCTGAAGCTCTCGATCGATATCGAGCTGCAGGCCTATGGCGAGAAGCTGATGCAGAACAAGATAGGGGCTATCGTGGCTATCGAGCCCTCGACGGGTGAGATTCTGGCCATGGTGTCGAGTCCCACCTACGACCCTTCGATGCTGGTGGGCCGGGAGCGTGGCAAGAACTATCTGAAACTGAATCGCGACAAATACAAGCCTCTCTACGACCGGGCTCTGATGGCGGCCTATCCGCCGGGTTCGACCTTCAAACCCACGCAGGGGCTCATCTTCCTCAACGAGGGTATTATTACCGAGAACACGCTCTATCCCTGCTACCACGGTTTTGTGGCTGGTAGGCTGAAGGTGGGTTGTCACGGCCACGCATCGCCCCTCTCGCTGCTGCCTGCCTTGCAGACTTCGTGCAATGCCTTTTTCTGTTACGGGCTGCGGTCGATGATCGACAACCGCACCAAGTACAAGTCGGCCGCCGAAGCCTTCAACATCTGGAAAGACTACCTGGTTTCGATGGGCTATGGCTATCGGCTGGGTATCGACCTGCCGGGCGAGAGTCGCGGTTTCATACCCAACAGCAACTATTACAACAACATATATGGCGAGAACCGCTGGAGCGCCCTCACGATTATATCGGTTGCCATCGGGCAGGGCGAGGTGCTGGCCACTCCGTTGCAGATTGCCAATCTGTCGGCGACCATAGCCAACCGGGGGTATTACATCACCCCCCATCTCATCCGCGAGATACAGGATTCGACGATTAATGCCGAGTTTACCACTCCCAAGCACACAATGGTCGATTCGCACTACTACGACTATGTGGTCGAGGGCATGCGCATGGCGGTGACCGGTGGTACCTGTCGCATCGGTGCCATACCCGGTATCGAGGTGTGCGGCAAGACGGGTACGGCGCAGAACCCCCACGGCAAGGACCACTCGGCCTTTATGGGTTTTGCCCCCATGAACAATCCCAAGATTGCCATTGCCGTGTATGTCGAGAATGCCGGTTTCGGAGCCACCTATGGGGTGCCCATCGGGAGCCTCATGATGGAGATGTATCTGAACCGCAAGATTGCTCCCGAGCGGAAGTATCTCGAAGAGCGTATGTTACAATCCAACACGATTATATACAGTGGAGTCAAGAAGCACTAACATATGGCGTTCGATCGACTGGATGACGGTGATTCTCTACCTCATCCTCGTGTTTTGCGGCTGGGTGAGTATCTATGCCGCCAGCTACGATTTTGACAATGCCAGTATCTTCGACTTTGCCGAGCGGTCGGGCAAACAGCTCATGTGGATAGGACTCTCGCTCATGTTGGCCTTCATGATACTGATGGTCGATTTCAGGGTCTATGAGACCTATGCCTATCTCTTTTACGGTATCCTGATACTCTTGCTTATAGCCACCATATTCCTGGCGCCCGACATCAAGGGGTCACGCTCGTGGCTGGTACTGGGGCCGGTGAGTCTGCAACCGGCCGAGTTTGCCAAGTTTGCCACGGCGCTCGCTTTGGCCAAGACCTTCGGCACCTATGGATTCTCTCTCAAGAACCGGCGCGACCTGTTCAAGGCCGTCTTCATCATCGTGTTGCCCATCGTACTCATCATTGCCCAGAAGGAGACGGGGTCGGCTCTGGTCTTTGCCTCGCTCATCTTCATGTTGTACCGCGAGGGGCTTTCGGGCCTCTTCCTCTTCTACGGGTTGTGTGCCATAGTCTATTTTGTGGTGGCGGTGAAATATTCGAGCCTCATGTGGGGGACGGTAGCCGCCGGCGAGGTGCTGGTGTTTATCCTCATATTCCTGGTAGTAGCCGGCATGTTGCTGTTTTACCAGAAAAACGGCAGGGCGGCCCGCTATCTCATGCTGGGCTATTTGGCCGTGGGGGTAGTGTGTGGCGCGTTGCTCTACTTCGGGGTAGCGCTCAATCTGCTGTATGTATGCGTGGGTGTCACCGTGGCTACGGTAGCCTATCTGTTGGTGCTTTATTTTTCGAGTCGTTCGTTGCGTGTTCTCACTATCCTGGCTACGGCGTTGGTATCGGTCGTCTTTCTCTTCTCGGTCGATTATGCCTTTAACGAGGTGCTGGAACCTCACCAGCAGAAGCGTATCAAGGTGGCACTGGGCATGGAGGAGGATTTGCGGGGAGCCGGTTACAACGTGAATCAGTCGAAGATTGCCATCGGCTCGGGCGGTTTCTGGGGCAAAGGATTCCTCAACGGGACACAGACCAAACTGAAATATGTGCCCGAGCAGGATACCGACTTCATCTTCTGCACCATCGGCGAGGAGGAGGGATTCTGGGGAGCCGCAGGTGTGATTCTGCTTTTCGTGACACTCATCTTCCGACTCATTACCATTGGAGAGCGGCAACACTCGGCCTTTGGTCGAGTCTATGCCTATTGTGTGGTCTCTATTCTGTTCTTCCACTTGGCGGTGAATGTGGGTATGGTCATCGGGTTGTGTCCGGTCATAGGCATACCCTTGCCCTTCTTCAGCTACGGAGGTTCGTCGTTGTGGGGCTTTACTATTCTGCTCTTTGTGTTGTTGCGCATCGATGCATCGCGCACCGAGCGCCATTGATTGGAGCTGGGTATAGATCCTTCTTTTCGAGTGAGTTATACTCCGTATCCTCCCTTCCTTCACGAGCCTGCTCTCTCGTGCACGAGCGGGTATGCAAGACTAATAAAAATTAACTGAAAAGTTAATTGAGCCTCTGAGTAATAGGATTTTTGAATTATTATTCTATATTTGTAATAATAGTTGTTGCTGTGTAAAACTAATAAAATAGTTTTTTTGTAATCAGAATGGGGGACAGTATCCTATCATAGTAGGAAAATTCCGATAGCCGGTATTCACGCCTGGGTTGGGCTTCGCCGGCAGAGCGTGGGGTAGAGTTTTTGCAGTGGTCGCCTCATGCTGGAAAATCGGATGGAAGGGCCTGTGTCGAACGGTCCGATCAGTAAAAAGCGGCACCACCGATGAGGGAGGTGCCGCTTTGGTTTTCAGTCGTTATCTATTTTGTGAGGTCATATAATTTGATTGAGTAAGCACATAAGTGGTTGTATTGCCGTTGCTCTTCTTGACCGTATATCGGGTTTCGCCCTTGAGGCCCAGACCGTTTCGCTGTTCCTTCCAGGTTATCTCTTTCACCGGCCGATCGTTTATGGCTATGATGGTGTCGCCTATCTCGATGCCGGCCCGCTCGGCAATGCCGCCTTGATAGAGGCCGTTGACAATCCAGCCGTCGCAGATGTCTGTGCGGTCAACGGTTGCCATGTGTGAGACCGACGATTGGGAATAGGTACCTTTGTTTGCATTTCGTTTTACCCATACCGAGGCGTGGAGCGGGTCTATGACTATATCGTAGAGCGACCAGATTTCATTGCCGATGATGCCTTCATAGGGACGGTTGGACGATAAGGCTCCTTTCTGGTTGAGCGAGCAGTCTATGACCAGATTGTCGAGTGTATCGACCATGCAGAACCGGGTGGCCCTTAGTGTCATATTTTCGGAACCGCCACCCACGCCGCCGGCTTGTGTGCGGAAATAGGCCTTGGGTATCTGGTCGAGATGAAGCGTCGAGGTTGTTTCGTTGGTGAGCGAGACGGTGGAACCACTGCCCAAATCCATGCGAAACCAGCCTTCCACCACGTTTGCAGAGTCGATTTGCATACGGGCTTTTACGTCGATGCGATTCTCTTCGAATCGGGCTTCGAGCTTGTGGTAGCTGACGAGTGAGTCGGGCGGGAGTGGCTCTTTCAAAGGTGCAATGTAGCACTCGCTGAAGTTAATCATCAAAGGGGCCTGTAACAGGTGGGTGTTGCCCAGCAGGCCGTCGATATATCGTCCCAGAATATCGCGCAACCCGATGATGGGGGTTATCTTGTTCTGGTAGTCCAACCTGCCGCACCGAATCTTGATCGGGTCGATGAAGATGTCGACCCGCTGCGGGTCGCTGCTGCCGGCACCGCCCATGTGGGCCGTACCTTTCCGGCCGAATGCGTCTTGCAGGTGGTTCAGGTTCAGAAAATCCTTGTCGAGATAGAGGAAGTCGGCCCCGGTATCGTAGATAATTGTGACCGGTACGGTATCGTTTAGCGTGGCTTGCAGATAGAGATGACTGTCGAAGATAAAGGGTATGGCGCCGTCGGGTCGTGCGGCATGGCTTTTGGAAAGACACAGAGCCCCCAAAAGGAAGATGAAGTAAACTGTTTTTTGCATGGCAGAAGCGTGTTTGTGCAGGGACTGAAACCGGGTAGGGGCGGACGAAGCTCTGGTCGGCTTCTTCTCCTGCACCCGACCCGATTTTCAAAGAGTAGTAAAAGGTCTCGCTTTCAGACTATTGAAGCTTGAAGGCAATGGGCAGGGTATATCGTACGTTCACCGGCTGTCCGTCCTGCATGCCTGGTTTCCAGTCGGGGAGGGTACGCACTACGTCGATGGCAGCCTGATCGAGCATCTTGTCGATGCTGCGAACAACTTGAATATGGCCTATTTTTCCCTCTTTATCGACCACGAATTGCAGGACCACACGCCCCTCGATGTGGCCGTCGATAGCGTTTTGAGGGTACTTGAGGTTTTGGGCAATTGTTTGGTACAGGGCTTGCGTGCCACCCGGGAACTCGGGCATCACTTCGGCAACTTCATATACCGAGTCGGGTGTGGTTGGGGCCGGAGCAACCGTTTCGGTGGTAGCTCCGGATTCGTTGGGAGCAGCTGTTTCAGTTTGTTGAGGGTTGGCATTACAGCTGGCCAACAGGAGGCTTACGGAGGCCAGGACAGAGAATAACAGTTCTTTTTTCATTGCAGTAAAGTTTTATTTAAGGTGTACAAATTGGTCAGGATAGTTTGAAGACAACCGGTAAGGTATATCGCACATTCACCGGCTTGCCGTTCTGCCTGCCCGGTTTCCAGTCGGGCAGCGTGTGCATCACGTCGATGGCAGCCTGATCGAGCATCTTGTCGATGCTGCGAACAACTTGAATATGGCCTACTTTTCCCTCTTTATCGACCACGAACTGGAGGATTACGCGCCCCTCGGTCTGGTTGTCGATAGCCTCCTGGGGGTATTTGAGATTCTCGGCGATAAACTCGAAGAGAGCCTGGTTGCCGCCGGGAAACTCGGGCATCACCTCGGCCACTTCGAATACGGGTTCTTGCTCGGGTACCTCGCGGGGTATGGCCGTTTGGGGCTGAGCTCCGCTTGTCGTTGACTGTATCGAATTGTCGTTTTGTACTTTATGACCCGACGATTGCTGGCAACTCTGGCTGCCGACGATAAGTAGGAGCAGAAGCGGAGCAACCAGAGGGTAGAGGCATAGCGACCACCGGGAGGAGCGCTTGCGGTTGATCATGGCGATGCGCGCCTTCAAAAACGAATGGCTGAAGGGGATGGCCGACGTGTGCGTTGGATTGTTGTTCACCAAGTCGAGCAGCAGGTATTGGTATGACCTTGTTTCGGGCTCGTCGAGCAGGGCGGTGCGGTCGGCCAGATACTCGAGATTGAGCCGTATCTCCTTCAGCAGCAGCCAGGAAACGGGGTTTATCCAGCAGAGAGCCGCCATGCACTCACCCAGCAGAATGTCGGCCGAGTGCATTTGCTTGATGTGGGTTCCTTCGTGTTTCAATATCTTGTCCAATGCCTCGGGCCTGTGGAGCATCGAGGCTGGCAGGAATATCCAGTTGAAGAACGAGCAGGGTTGTATTTCGTCGCGGCAGATGACAAGTCGCAGTCCCTCCTGGCGATGTATTTTGCCGCGTAGGCGCAGCCCGATAATCGAGATTAATCGCACGCCTATGCGCAGCCCCAGCAGCAGAGCTATGCCGCCATAGAGCCAGGCAGCCAGCCGGTAGAGGTCGAGTGTGGCTGGGGTAGCGTTTTCGTCGGTTGGGCTCACCTGCAGTTCGGATAGGGAGACTTGCAGTACCTGTGGAACTGCCTGCCCGATGACCGGGATGCGATATAGCGGGAAGGTGATGGCAAACAGAAGGATGCCCAAGAGCAAGAACCGTCGCATGGCAAAGTGGGTGTCGCGGCTGAACAGTGCCTTGTAGGCCATGTAGAGCAACGTGAGTGCGATGTGTACTTGTAGCAGATATAGCAGAAAGTTCATGATGTCTTGATTTTGGGTGTGGTCTTATTTTTTCTCTCGCTCGATCATTTCGATGATTTGGCGCAGGTCCTCCTCCGATAGCTTGTTTTCGTGAGCAAAGAAGGAGACCATCTCTTTGTAGGAGTCGGAGAAATAGCTCTTGACAATCCCCGACAGGAACTTTTTCTTGTATTCGTGCTGGCTGATGTGTGGCGTGTAGAGATAGGTGTTGCCTATCTTCTGGCTCGACAGATAGCCTTTCCGCTCGAGATTCTTGACTACCGAGGCAACCGTGGTATAGGGTGGGCGCGGCTCGGGTAGTTTCTCGAGAAAGTCTTTGATGATGCCTTGCCCTTTTTCCCAAATAGCGAGCATTACCTCTTCTTCTTGGTGTGTCAGTTTGTCCATGGTTCTATTTAATCTTAATTACGATTGTTTCGCAAATCTACGAAAATTTCGTAGAATAACAAATAAAATAATGAATTTTTTATGCCGGTTGAATTTAATAGGCTGATTTTATTGTATTTAATTCCCCTCTGTAATACCGGTGCAGAGCGGAGAGAGGGGGAGTGTCACTCCTGGAGAAGTATGGTGCGACAACTTCTGGAGCCAGTGGGGGAGAACTTCGGGGAGCGATGGAGCAGTTAATCGGTTGGGCCGACAATTGGACATGAACGGTCGTTCCCCCCTGTTGGGGTGGTTTAAGACCGGTTAGCCGGGGGACAATTTTAATTGTTGCCCTCTTTCTCTTTCTTGGCCACGCGAGGAATGAGGATAGAGGTGTATAGCTGCAGGGCTGCACCCACGGTGAGCAGCATTATCCAGTCGGGATCGTCGCGGAACATGAAGTACGACGAAGCCACCAGGAAGAGCGACGAGAAAGTCTCGATATGGAAGAGCCTCTTCAGTCTGAAATTTTTGCCCTTGTACCGGAATGTGAGGCGACAGATAGCCATGCCGGCAGCACCGCAGGCATAGAGGTAGGGAACCCACGGCAGTTTGATCATGAACAGCGGTAGGGCGGCCCCGACGATAACGGCGATAGACGATACCATAAAAAGCATGTCGCGAGTGTTCTGTTTCATATTCGGTTGGTTTTTAGCGGGTTATTTCTTAGGCTCGACGATATAGATATCTTCGTTGGGCTTACTCATATAATATTGTTCGCGGGCAATTTGTTCGACCACGTTTTTGTCGGTTTTCAGTTTCTCAATCTGGCTGTTGTAATAGTCGGTCGTGTCGTTTTGGGCCGCGATTTGCTGGCGCAGGTCGTTGATTTCGCCGTCGTAACGGATGCGTTGAATACAGCTGTTCTCGTCGATAAAGAGGATAAAGATTAAAAACACGACCAGCACGGCTTTTCCCGGAGAGAAATGCTTGCGTGCGTACTCGAGTATTTTGTTCTTTTCGAACTTGCTTTTGTCAAATTTCATCGCATCGAAAGAATGGTCACCTATTTTTGGGGTAAAAGTACGAAAAAAATTTTGTTCGACCAATCGTGCCGGGTTCTTACTTGGAGAAAGTCTGCTTGCACGAGCGGACATAATTTCAGTAACGGAGTGTGAAGAAAATTTTCTTATTGGCTGTATCTAATTGCCTATAGATTAAAATAGTATAATTCTCTGAGTCTTTAAGTCTTGTTAATCAATTACTAACATGAAATGGCATAAAGCTTGTTATATTTGTATCCGACAGGTAATGCAGCCTGTCGGGTATTAAAGATTGAAACAATGGGAAGATTTGCAGTCATGATGGCGATGCTTCTGCTTATAGGAGCAGGAGGCGCCGCAGCACAAGAACGAGAATTGACCAAAGCCGAAAAGAAAGCACTGCAAGAGCGCATCGACAGTTTGCAATATGTCGAGGCCGAGCGTGCTGTCAACGATCGGGCCTTTACGTTGGAGGCAGACCAGGTTATATTCAAGTATGGCCAAACGGCCTATGTGGCATCCAATACCAATTTCGTTTCGGTAAAAGACGACCATGCGGTTGTGCAAACGGCTTTCAATGTCCCCGTCAGCGGACTGAATGGTCTGGGTGGCGTGACCGTCGAGGGTACTTTCACGAACTATGACTTGAAGAAGGACAAGCGGGGGAATCTCTTGCTTTCCATGAATGTGTCGGGTGTAGGTATTTCGGCTCGTGTAGATATTACGCTCTACAAGGGTAGTAACGAAGCTATGGTGGATATTATGCCTAACTTCAATTCCAACAGGATAACCCTCAGAGGGGTGATTCTGCCGCTTGCCAAGAGCAGTGTGTTCAAGGGAGCTCCCCTTTGATTCGACCGGAATTGACCGGCGGTAACCGTCGGAAGTAAATGTTTTTGGAATGGATACCCGTCCCGCTCCCGGGGGAGTGAGGATGGGTATTTTTTCTCCCTCCCGCTCCTCTCTCGGGTTGCTCCAGTCCTTGGGCAGAGGGGGGCACCTCTATTGCCGGGGTAGCGATTGTCCCCCGATAAAAGCAAAGGCCCCTGCCTGGTGGCAGGAGCCTTTGTTATTGAATAGAGGCAAGTGGCGGTTTAGAAGCCCGATTCGGAGAAGAGTTTCGACTCAGAAACCTTCACGACTTTGCCATATTTCTCAAGAGCCTTGGTATCGAAATCTTTGGGGTTGCCCACGATGGCGATAACGATAGGTTTGCCTTTGATGTTCTCGTTGTAGAAGTTGATGATGTCGTCAAACTTGAGCGTCTCGATTTTCTTCATCTTGTCGATGGCCGGATCTTGGGTGTAGCCCATGCGTTTCCAGGCCTCATACACGGCGCTGGCCGAGCGGAACCCGGGTTTGGCGCTGAGTATCGACTCTTTGATGTTGGTCTTCACGACGTCGAAGTGCTCGGGCATCGAAGGCATGTTGGTGAGCAGGTTCATGTAGATGTCAATGGCATCGATGGTCTTGTCGCCCTGGGTGCCTACGAATCCTTGGAACATCGTGTTGCGACCGGCAACCGACGGGGTGGCAATGACACCGTAGGCGCTGTAGGCCATGGCCCGTTTTTCACGAATTTCGTCCATAACGAGGCTACCGAATCCGCCACCAAAGTAGTCGGAGAAGGCTTCGATCGAGATATCGTCTTTCACGTCGAAGGGTTTGCCCTCGATGAAGAAGTAGATTTTGCTTTGTGTAGCCTTGCTGTTGGGCAAGAAGAAGATGGTGTTCTCGCTGTATTGTTCGCGCGGACGAAGTTCAGGCGAGGTCGAGGGCATCTCTTGGGCTTTCAAGGGCAGGTTTTTGCTCAGTACATCGTACACCTCGTCGAAGGGTGCCGTACCCGTGTAGTAGATTTCGCACTCGTAGTTGGTAGCGGCCTGGAACTGTGTGGTGAGGTCGGTAATCGAGAGGTCGAGCAGGTCGCGGGTAGGAATACGTTGCAGGTAGTCGGAACTGTCTTTGTAGAGTACATACGAGGTGAGGGCACTCTCCAGCGTACTGATATCGCTGCTCTCCATCTGTCGCGACCCGAAGGCGCTACCGATGAGGCTTTGCAGCTGCTTGTCGTCGAGTTTGGGGAAGAGAATCTGTTTCGAGAGCAACTGGCAGGCTTTTACCAGGTCTTTTTCGTATCCGTTCATCATGACATACATATAGTTGTCATCGACGGCATAGGTGCAGTTGACGTTGAGCTCGCCCATGGCACGTTTGATGGCCAGCGGCTCGATGTCGGGCAGCATACCGGCGTTGTTCATGAGGGCTACGGCATACTCGAGTTTAGGCATGCGGTGGGTACCCACACCATACTTCAGGGTCATGGTGAACACGTCGTTCTCGGGGTTGAAGTTGTAGAACAGCTTGCTGCGCGTGTTGATGCGCTTTTGCTGAATCGAGTTGAAGTCGCAATATTTCACCTCGGGCAGGGTAACGGGGATGCTCTCTACCCATTTGGCATACTCCGACATTTCGCCCTTCTTCGTCTCGATGGGTTTGTAGGCCGGTTTCTTCAGTTTCTTGCCTTTGCTGTCGAGGTTCTTGGCTTCCTGAATGTTGAGGGCCAGATAGTTGTCGGTGAAGTATTTCTTGGCCGTAGCTTTTACCTCGTCGAGGGTAACGGCATTTACACGATCGGAATAGTTGAGTATCTCCGAGGGGTCGGTGCCTGTATTGAAGAGCGAAGCCAGAATGTAGGCTTTGGTCTCGTTCGACTCGAGTTGCAGTTCATATTCGCGAATCATGTTCTGCTTGATCGAGTTGAGCATGGTCTCGTCGAACTCGCCGTTTTGCAGTTGTTGCAGCGATGTGAGCAATATCTTCTCGACCGACTTGTGGCTGTCCCAACGGTTTTGGTTGGCGTCGAACGAGGGGATGGCATTGATCATGATCACACCGGCATCGCGCATCGAGTTCTGCCCGGCGCCTACGCTCATGATATCGCCGTCGAGTTGCAGCTTGTCGAGGATACCGGTCTTCTGCGAGTTGGAGAGCAGGTCGCAGCAGATTTGCAAGGGTATTTCATCCTTGTCGTTCGAGGGCACACCGTTGTAAACGAGGGCCAGCATGGGGTAGTAGAATATCTTGGCGCTCTTCTCGGTGCGGCCTTTGAACTGGGGCACGGGTTGTTTCTCGCGGTGGATTTCGGCCCGGCGGGGAATACGCTCGAATTTCTCGCGAATCAAGGGGATAGCCGTTTTGGTATCGACATTACCCACGAGGATAATCGACATGTTTTGCGGACCGTACCAGGTGTTGTAGAACTCGATGAGTTTGCTCAGCTGGGGGTTCTTCAAGTGCTCGGGCAGACCGATGATGGGGCGACCGTAGGGGTGGCTGCCGAAGGCTTGCTCGTTGATGAATTCGCCCAGACGCGAACCCCGGTTGTCGTTGTACATGTTGTACTCTTCATACACGGCCTCGAGCTCGGTTTGGAATCCGCGGAACACGGGGTCGATGAGGCGCTCGGAGTAGATCTCGAGCCACTTCTCGAGTTGCGAGGGCGGGAACGAGTTGTGATACTCGGTCTGGTCAAAGCCGGTGCTGGCATTCAGCCCTTTGCCTCCCATGTGATCGACCAGTTGCGAGAACTCATTACCGGCGGCATATTGGGCGGCCTCGCGGGTGAGCTCGTTGATTTCCAGGTCTATGGCATCGCGTTTGGCCTGGTCGGTCGTAGCGGCACGTTCGTCATATTTGGCAATGATTTTGTCGTAGATGGGTTTCTCCTTTTCCCAATCCAGGGCGTCGATAGTCTGGGTGCCTTTGAACATGACATGCTCAAGGTAGTGGGCCAGACCGGTATATTGCAACGGGTCATCTACCGAGCCTACTTTGAAGGCAACCATACCGAATACATCGGGCTTGCTCTTGTCTTCCCAAATGTAAACCGTGGCACCGTTGCGCAGGGTCATTACACTCAATTGCTGTGCTTTACCAGGCAGCCATAAAAGGCATAGCGCGATAAGACACAATAGTTGTTTGATTTTCATATTGTTAAGTTTTTGTGTGATTAAAATGTCAAAATAATGCAAACCTTGCGAGCAAAAGTAGCATAAAATTGCTAACTTGGGGACGATTTTTCGACAAATTTAATTTTTTAATGTTTATAAATTTATTCGTATGAAAAAGTTTCTATTTGCCGGATTGATGGTTCTCTTTGCCTCTTTGGGAGGTAGCGTTTCGGCTCAGCATGAGCCTACTACCATGTGGCCCTATCTGTTTGAAGATTTTACCGATGCAACGCTCTACTTCCGTTCGGGTGAGAAGGGTAAGGCTCGGGTTAATATTCATTTGCTGCATAATGACTTGCATTATTTGAACGGTTCGAAAATATTTACGACCGACAATCAGAACGATGTGGCACGCATCGTCTTGCCCGACAGCTCGGCTTATATGCGTTGTGAGAATCTGTATGTCGAGGTTTTGGACGAGACTCCGCAAGCGGTTCTGGGCCGCAAGACCACGGGCGACTTCGATCGGCTGTTTCAGGGTACGGGCGCATACGGCACCTCGTCATCGACTTCGGCTACCGACCAGTTGTCGAGTTTGCAGTTGGGAGGAATCACTAATCTCAATTACGACCTTATTCGGGTAGAGCGTGAGAATGGCCAGACGTTGCCACTATCGGTACGCTTTTGTTTTATTATAGATAACCAGATTGTCAATGCCAACAAGCGTTCGATTTCCAAACTGCTCACCAAGGCCGATCAAAAGGAGTTTAATGCCTTCTTGAAGAAGAACAAGGTGAAGTGGAACAAGGTCGAGGGGCTGCGCCAGGTGCTCGAGTATATCTCGCCGCTGCTGGCCAAGTAGTGAGTTGGAGCGACGGGCTGCGCTGCCGGGCGCATGCCGTGACCAAGAGAATAAAAAAAGCGGAGCAAGGTGAATTCCTTGTTCCGCTTCTTGTTTTTTATGGATGATAGATTTTATTCAAACTTGCGTTGCCAGAACCACATTTCGTTGAAGGTGAGGCTCACCGAGATTCTGAAGTGGTCTTCCGATATGAGTTTTGCCGGCGAACATTGGCGGTTGATATATTCGAAGGCTACGTTTACGACCGATTTGTCGGTGGCAAGCGGGAATCCAAAACCGCAGGTAGCACCAATCTCGTTCAGGTCGTTGCCGTTGATTTTCAGATAGGAGCGGTTGTAGAACAGACCGGCCCGGTAGTTGATGCGCTCGAAGTAGTTACCCCCGATGTTCTTGGGGCGGAATTCGGCACCCAGGGCCACCTTCAGCCGGTTGTTGAATTGCCCCGTAGAGGTTTGCAACTGTCCGGCATTGAGGTTGGTAAATTTGGCGTCGGCCCAGTTTTGGTAGGTGACGTCGGCCGCCACGGTAAGTCGTTTGTCGTAGTTGTAGCTGATACCACCGCCGTAGGTCGAGGCCAGCGAATAGTGGCTCTTCATGCTGAGGGTATCGGCATCGATCATGCTGCTCGAACTCACATCGTAGGTACTGGTGTAGGCTCGGCCCAGCAGCGCTTTGCCCGGTGAATAGACGGCACCCAGCGTGAGGGTGTGTTTCTTGTCCCACTCGATGGCATATTGCGCGCCAAATTGCAGGTGGAAGTCGCGCACCTTCAGGTCGGTCTCGAATATACCGGTACTGCCGTTTGTAGGAATCACCGAGTTGGCATTGGTGAGGTTGCCGAAGAGGTAGCTCACGTTGGCTCCAATCGAGAATCCTTTGAAGAGCTCGCCGCTTACCCCCACATAGGCCTGCGAGATGTTGCCCTCGCCCGAACGACTGTCCGATCCGTTGGCAATGGAGCTGACAAACGAGTAGCCCACGTTGGAGTAGGGGAGCAATCCGATGCTACCGGCCATGTGGCGCCCCAATGGAAATTGCATGACGATGTAGTCGAGCGAACCGCTTTGCGACGTCTCGCTCAGGTTGCCCTCGTGAGTGGTGACAGCCTGGTAGGTGAGACCGATATCAAACAAAAAGGTGAGCGAGTCCATGCTGGTGTATGAAGCCGGGTTCATCGCATTGATTTGTCTGTTGTTATGCAGGGCGTAACCCACGCCACCCATGGCCCGTTGGGCCCCTATGGCATTGTCGCCGAGAATACCGTATCCAAATCGGGAGTAGGGCGATGTGGTACCGTTTTGGGCCCATGCCATGGCTCCTATCATCAGACCGATGAAGAGAATTTTATATTTTAGCATTTTCCTGTAATATTCTATTTAAACCGGTTAGTACCAAATTTTCGTTCACAAAGATGCGACTTTTTATTTTCGCAGCCAATTTTAAGGCATCTCCCCCTGTTAAAAAAACGAAAAGCCCGGGGTAGGCCTCGGTGAGGCGGGCTATGTAGCCTTCGATTTCATAGGCTACGCCCAGGATGGCGCCGGCTCGCATGGCTGTCTCGGTGCTGAACCCGATTTCGGGAATCTCGCCCGAGTCGCCAATAAGAGGCAGTTTGCCGGTGTGCTCGTGCATGGCGAGCAACCGTAGCCTGATGCCGGGGGCAATGTTGCCGCCGGCAAAGGTGCCGTCGGCCGTGAGCAGGTCGTAGGTGACACAAGTGCCTGCATCGACAATGAGAACCGGCTGGCCGGGACACTCCATCGAGGCGCCCACCACGGCCGCAATGCGGTCGAGCCCCAGGGTGTGCGGGGTGTGATATCCAATATGCACCGGTATGCGCGACGAGTGGTCGAAGCATACGAAGCAGGGGACCCGCTGTTGCAGAATCGATAATGCTTCGGGGTCGGGCTCGGTTACCGTCGAGAATATGGCGGCCTCGACCGGATGGTTGTCGAGGTATTGAACGACGGAACTGGCGTCCCATTTCGGGTAGTAATCGACATTTTGTAATTGTCCGGCCCGAAAAAGTGCCATTTTGGTTACCGAATTTCCTTGGTCGATGATAAGATTCACAACTCAAAATTTTAGACAAAAATACAAAAGAGGAATGGGTATGCATGCATTTGCTGCACTTTTTTTCGCAGATTTATACCAATGAGGCAATTTTGTCTATCGGTTATGCTTTTTTGCAGCTTGAGATGACAACGCACTCGATTGGGAATGTGCGGTTGTAAATTGTTAATATAATAAACTTTTTGCGTTAATTTTTTGATAAGATTAGCGCGGTTTGATAATAATACGGTGGCAAGTATAGCCAATTTATATTTTATTAACATTTTGTATCCCTGTTTTTTTTCCTCTCTTCGGTTTGAAAAGAGATATTCTTCTATATGGTTGGTCCTTAATAAGTTAGTTGCGCTGTGAAAAAATGTGTAATTGAGAATCTCGGTGGAACGTCAAGTGCGGTTGTCAAAAAGAAAGGCGATGCGGGTAATTTTCTTTCAAATTGAATTTCATATTGTCGTTTTTTTTCTATCTTTGCATGCTGGATACTTCCATAAGAGGTATGAATGAGAGTGATTCTCAAGGTTTCAATTTAAGGTTTATATTATAATAAGGTTTAAAAGAAGAGGAGTTTTAAGAGTTGGTTTAATTGCAAAAGAGTGTAATGTAAAAGTCCGGCCTTGAAAAGCCGGGTGTGTGATAAGTAAAAGAAAGAAGAAGGAATAAATCGTTTATTTAAATTTAATTTCAGTCGTATGAGAAAATTAACATTGTTATTGTGCGCTCTGTTGGCTGGCATTTCGTTAGCGGTGGCTCAGACGAGCATCTCCGGTACGGTATTGACGGCAGAGAATGACGAGCCGGTGATCGGTGCGTCGATCTTGGTGAAGGGCACGAACGCTTCTACCATTACCGATAGTGACGGTAAGTTTTCAATTAAGATTCCCGATGGAGCCGGGCGAACCCTGGTGATTTCGTACATTGGTATGGAACGCCAAGAGGTATTTGCTCGCAACGGTATGGTGGTGAGATTGACTTCGAGTGATCAAACCCTCGACGATGTGGTTGTGGTAGGTTACCAAACCATTCGCAAGGAGGCCAAGACCGGTTCTATTGCCACGGTGAAAGGCGACGACCTGGCTTCAATCCCCGAGACTTCGGTCGATAAGATGCTTTCGGGTAAGATGGCCGGTGTATCGGTGTCTTCGACCAACGGTCAGCCGGGTGCTGCTGCTACGATTCGTGTGCGTGGTACCAGTTCTATCGGTGCTGCCAGCGACCCCTTGTATGTAGTCGATGGTATCCCCGTAGAGAGTGGTAACGTGGGAGCTCTCTCCAACAGTATGAACGCCATTGCCATGATCAACGCCAGCGATATTGCCTCGGTAACCGTGTTGAAGGATGCTGCCGCAGCCTCTATCTACGGTTCGCGTGCCGCCAACGGTGTGATCTTGATTACCACCAAATCGGGTGAAGCCGGTAAGTCGAAAGTTACCGCCCGCGCTCGTTATGGTGTTACTACGCTGGCCAACGACAACGACTTCGGTATGGCCAACCTGCAAGAGTATATCCAATATCAACGCGATGCCCGTATCAACGCCGGTTACGACGTAGATAACCCCGCATCGCAGTACTACTTCCCCCTCTCGCTGGCTGCCAAAGGCGGTACGAACTGGATGAAAGAGTTGACCCGCAACGGTAGCTTGCAAGAGTATGAGTTGATTGCTTCGGGTGGTACCGGTAAGACTACCTATTATACTTCGTTGTCGTACAACAAGACCGATGGTATCGTTCCCACCGTAGGTTTCGAAAAGATGCAGGTTCGTGCCAACCTCGATACCGAGCTCAACAAATGGTTGAAGGTAGGTACCCGTATCAATGGTGGTTACATGAAAGTATCGGACGTTACCAACAGCTTGGTTAATGGTGATGGCCTGGCTCCTTCGAACCCCTTCTATTCGGGTATGGCTTTGGCCCCGACGATGCGGGCTTACAACGAAGACGGCAGCTACAACTTCGATCTTCCCTTCGTGTTCAACGTGAACCCGATTGCTGCAATCAAAGGCTCGGATAAATATGACAAGCAATACAAATTCAACGGTACGGCTTATTTGGAGTGGAAACCCATCAAGCAATTGACCTTCCGCACCAACAACTCGGTTGAGTATGCCTATACCAACAGCCGCCAGTTCTCGCCGGCATTCATCAACACCGCTTCTTATGGTGCAGCTCTGAATACGGCCGATGTGCAATATCGTCTGTTGACTACCTCTAACACGGTTACTTACGACGACCTCTTCAACGACGTTCACTCGCTGAACATCATGTTGGGTCAAGAGGCCAATACCTATGAGTCTTCGTTCAACCAAGCTATATCGTATCACGTAAACGAGCAACGTCCCTATCACTCGGTAGGTATTTCGGCCGAAGACCAAACGGCCTACGACGGTCTTACTCAAACGGCCATGGTTTCGTTCTTCGGTGTAGCCGAGTATAGCTACGACGGTCGCTACTACATCAAAGGTTCGCTCCGTACCGATGGTAGCTCCAAGTTCGGTCCCGATCGCCGCTGGGGTACCTTCTGGGCCGCCAGTGCATCGTGGAACATCCACAACGAGGCTTTCATGCAAGATATCAAGAATGTACTGAATGTATTGAAACTGCGTTACAGCTACGGTGTGAACGGTAACGACAACATCGTCGCTTATGCTCACTACGGTCTCTACTCCGACATCGTTTACAACGGTATCACCGGTCAGCTCCCCTCGCAGTTGCAGAACCGCAAACTGACTTGGGAAACCAACAAGACTCACAACATCGGTGTTGACTTCCGTTTGTTTGACCGCTTGAGCGGATCGATCGACTGGTATACCCGTCGTACCGAGGACATGTTGATTGCCTCGCCGCTGCCCTATACCACCGGTTTCTCTTCGCAAGCTCAAAACGTAGGTCAAATCCGCAACAGCGGTATCGAGGTACAGTTGGATGCCGACATCTTCAACACCAACGACTTCAAATGGACCGCCGGTGTGAACTTTGCCGCCAACCGTTCGAAAGTACTTGAGCTGGCTCCGGGTCAGGACTTCATCGGAACAGCGCTCCGTTATGTAGTAGGCGATCAGCTCTACACCTACTGGTTGTATGACTACGCTGGTGTGAACCCCCAAAACGGTAACGCCTTGTGGCGTAACGAAGAGGGCCTGTTGACCGAAGATTCGCAAGAAGCTCGCCGTATTCGTTGCGGCTCGCCCGAACCTCTGTGGACGGGTGGTTTCAATACCGAACTCTCTTGGAAAGGTATTTCGCTGGGCATCCAACTCGAGGCCCGTTACGGTAACAAAGTGTTGAACCAAGACCGTCAGCTGTTTGAGTCGGATGGCGCTTATGCTGAACAGAATGTCTGGAAAGGAGCCATGAACTACTGGAAAAAACCGGGCGACATGAACGTATTGCCGAAACCGGTTTACAACAACCCCAGCAACAGTATGCAGAGCTCTACCCGTTATCTCGAGGATGGTAGCTACCTGCGTATCAAGGATATTACTCTGGCCTACAACTTGCCTTCGAGATGGACCAAGAAAGCTCTCATGAGCGGTGTACGCATCTATGCCAGTGCCCTTAACCTTTATACGTTCCACAACATGAACTACTGGGATCCCGAACACGGTACTCAAGGTGCTACCATCATCAGCTACCCGATGACCCGTTCGATGATCGTGGGTGTGGATATTACTTTCTAACCATTAAAAAAAGAATGTGACAATGAAAAAAATATTTTTATCGATAGCAGTTTTGGCGCTGGCTCTCACCTCTTGCGACGATTTCTTGACCAAAGAGCCGCCCATGGATCAGTCGGACGAACTGGCCCTTTCGACCTTCTCGGGTCTCGATGGTGCCACGGCCGGTAACTACCGGACAGTTATCTCGTGGTATGGCGCTTCGTTCCCCCTCACCTTCGACGTGATGTGTGGCAACGGTATGGTAGGTCCCGTAAATACCGGTCGTATGCGTATGGAGCCGGCCTGGAACTTTACTCCCACCAGCGAATTGGGTTTGTGGGCCAGTGCCTACAATGCCATCCTGGGTTGTAACAAAGTGTTGACCGCCATCAACGAAGGCAACTTCAATCGCGACGGTGTAACCGACGAACAAATCAACAATATAAAAGCCGAGAACCTCTTCCTGCGTGCCTTGGCCTACTTCGACCTGGTTCGTGTATATGCTCAACCCTATGGTTATATTAAGGAAAAAGGTATCACCGGAACCGAGGCTCTGGGTGTACCTATCGTACTGGAGGATGACCTGTCGGCCCGTCCGGTTCGCAACACGGTAGCCGAGGTTTATGAAAACCTCATTATCCCCGACCTGCAAGAGGCCGAGCGCCTGATGAGCACCTCGTATGTTCGTGCAGGTGTGAAGGATATGGTTGCCACGGTTACTACGCCGGTTATCCAAGCCCTCATGGCTCGTGTATATCTGACTCACGAAGACTGGCAGCTGGCTGCCGACTATGCCAACAAGGTAATCCGCAACGGTCGTTTCAGACTCCTCTCGGGTAACAACTACGTTTCGATGTGGGACGGCAGCCTCGATGTAGCTCCCCAATCGGGCAGCGAGACCATCTTTGAGGTTTACGTCTCGCAAAGCGATGGTTCGAGCAGCTCGCTGGGTGACTATCTGACCGCTCCCGAGACTGCCGGTGGTGCCGGTTATGGCGACGTGCGTGTATCGAACGACCTGTTATCTCTCTACGAAGAGAGCGATGTACGTCTCACCGGTTTGACCAAGACCAATGCGCAGTATCCCGGCTATCGCTGGTCAACCAAATATCCGGGTAAAGGTGGTCAGCTGGCCTACAACAATGTGCCCATTATCCGTATCTCTGAAATGTATCTGACTCGTGCCGAGGCTCTCTACCGGGGTGCTACGATTAGCGGTGTAACGGCTCTCGACGACCTCAACCAGGTAGCCACCAGCCGTGGTGCCAGCGCTTACAGCCAGGTAAATATCGATAACATTTTCAACGAGCGTCGCAAAGAGTTCCTCTTTGAAGGTCAGGTTTACTTCGATATGAAACGTCTGCAACGGTCGCTGACTCGTACCGACTACGACCTCGATCCTCTTACGAAGGATATCGACTTCCCCAGCTACCGTTGGGCCTTCCCGATTCCCGAGAATGATATCCTCTACAACTCCAACTTGGTTCAAAATCCCGGATATCAGAGCAAATAAATTTTAATAGAGAAAAGTTATGAAGATCAATAAATTTATATATGTAGCTGTTGTAGGAGCGCTGTTTGCTTCGTGTCAATCGGTGGAGACTCCTATGTTCAGCGACGCAGACGCTTTTGTAGCGTTTGACAGCAAAACGACGACCATCGACGAGAATGCTGGCAAAGAGATTCAGATCCCTATATCGTTGGTAGCATCGAAAGCCCTCGATGTAACGGTAAACTTCGAAATAGATACCACCGCCTATGCCGGCAAGAATGCCGCCAAAGAGGGTGTGAACTATCGTTTGAAAAATACTTCGAAAACTCTGACCTATACCAGTGGTGGTGAGTTGGTTCAATACATTGTTATCGAGCCTATCGACAACGACACTTATGATGGTGATGTTTGCCTCGATATCAAGCTTGTAGCTCCCAGCGGATGCAATCTGGGTGCCAATTATACGACTTCGGTAACGATTGCCGATGATGACCACCCGCTGGCTGCTGCCGGTATCCTGGGCTCTTATAAGGCAAAAGGTGCATCGCCCTTCCAAGGTGAAGAGGGGGTAACCTACACATGGAACTGCGAGATCCAGAAAGATGCCGACTATGTCAACCGAGTATGGTTCTCGCAAATTGTTCCTGATGCTCTTACCGGTACGGCTTCTTACAAGGCTGTGATGGGTGAGGTGAGCGACGATTTCACTCGCATCACGATCAAGGCTCCTCAAGATTTGGGTACTCTGAATAACGGCGCTTACACTCTGCAATTCGAATTGGGTAGCGGTAGCTCTGTTGATGCTCAAGTATCGAACGGTACGATCTCGATCAATGCGGTACTCTTAGGTAGAGCTTATGAGGGTACTTCGTTGGCTGGGAATATATCTGGTGCTCAAGCTGTTACGCTTACAAAAGTTGAATAAACGATAAAAATATAGAACAATGAAAAAGTATATTATAGGATTATTCTCAGCAATCTGCCTCATGGGGGCAGGTTGCACCGAGTTTGAGGATTATGCTCCTGTCAATATGGGTGAAGGTCCGTCTGTGACGGTTGCTCTCGAAAAGACTAATATAGATGCCTTCAACCTGACGGTGACTCCGGCCGAGGGTACGGTTTACTATGCCTACCTGGTAACCAACAAGGCCATGACAATCGACGGTGAGACTCTGTTGGAAGGCGATTACGAAGGTGCCGAATTGGTAAAAGCTTCCGAGACGGCTACTGTATCCAAAGCATACACCAACCAAGAAATTGGTACTACCTATTATGTATATGCCATCGCTTCGAATAAGGATGGTCTCTGCGGTGCTGTAGCATCGGCTACGCTCGAGTTGCCCGATACCGAGGCTCCCTATCTGACCGATATCCCCGACGGTTACCTCTACACAGCCAGCAACCATGGCCACTCGGTTACGCTCACCTATAACGAGGTGGTGACTCGTGGTGAAGGTGCCATCACCTACAATGTAACGAAGGCCGATGGTGCTACCTCGTATGCCAATGGTACCGTAGAAACTGTTGTTATCAACGGTGAGTCGGTAACCATCACGTTGCCCGAATCGGTAGTATTCGATGAGAACGAGGCTAAATCGTATGTATTCCTCGACTTCGCTGCCGGTGCATTTGTCGATGCCAGCGGTAACCAATCGGCTGCTCTGAAGGGAGGTGTAGATACCGAGACTCAAACTGTGGGTGCTCCCTACTGGGAATATGTTCCGGGTGCCACTGTTGACACTGAGTTTACGGGTACTTTCGGATTCCTGTTCTATCAGTATGACTTCGATAATCAACAACCGGGTCAAACGCCCTATGGTTTCGATACCGAGTTTGAATTGAAACATGAGGACAACCCCGATACGATACTCATCAAGAATTTCTATTTCGAAGCTTCGTCATTTACCGCTGGAGGAAACTCGTTGGAGGCTGTCGTAGAGGGTAATAACTTCAAGGTTGCCGATATGTTGCCTATGGGTGTGATTCCCATGAGAGATCAATCTGGCACATCTTTCAATTGTCTTGTATGTTTTGCCGGTGTACCCGAGAGCGAGACTGAACAATTTGAGTGGGTTAACTTCAATGCTACCGACGCTCAGGGTGTTACAGGATATGTTGCCGATCGCTGGTGCGGATTATATCTATTTAATTTCGACCTTATCCAGACACCGAATGCCGAAGGCTTCAATCTGGGTTGGTATGATGTCTGGAACTTGGCTGTATTTATGAAAGGCTCAGTTCAAGCTTCGCCTTCGGCCGGCATGAATGCCTCGGCTCCTGTATTGAAGAAACTGAATGTTCGCCAGGTTGACTGGTCGCTCTTCAGACCGTTGAACGGCAGCGAGAAAGCCAAAGCTCAAAAAGTAGTGAAGAGCATCAAGGCAAAACGCTTCTAATCAGCGAGATTGATATTGATATCTTTATATGGAATAGGCCGGTACCCGTGAGGTATCGGCCTATTTTTTCACCAGATCTCTATTTTTTTTCGCCCATTTGACTCTTTTTTGATAGAAAAGAGTAGGGGAATACAACATTTTGTATGTTTAAAAACATAGAGAATGTTAAATTGTTGCAGAATACATTCGAATTATCTATTTTTGTCAACCGATAAATCGTGTATCTGTAAAACGAAACCAAAAACCGATTATGAAATATAGATTATTCGCTTTCGTAATGCTGCTCTTCTCGTTTGTGGAAGGAGGTTTTGCAGCAGTAGTGTCTGAGAAGACCGCGGCAGAGACCGCAACCAAGTTGTTAACCGTGCGTGGCGGTTCGTTGTTCAAAGGTGGCGATGCCACTGTCGAAACCGTAGCACAAGACGGTGCTCCCATGTACTACATTGTTCGTTTTGAAAAAGGGGGTTGGGCTTTGATTTCGGCCGAGGATACGGTTGATCCCTTACTGGGTTATTCGTTTGACAGCGAGTATGTATCGGAAGGTCAGCCTGCTTGGATACAAAGCTGGTTGAAAGATTATACCGATCAGATTAAGTTGGCTCGCAAGTCGCCCGCTCTGCAGCGTCATTTCCGCTGGGCTGGCGATGTAGTGACTCGCGCTACCGAAGACCGCATCGAGCCGTTGGTGCAGGTAACCTGGAATCAGGGAACACCCTATAATGCCTATTGCCCTACTGTATCGGGCGGCCCCGGTGGTCGTGCCTATGTAGGTTGTGTGGCTGTGGCCATGGGACAGGCATTGTCGGTTGTGCGTTATCCCTTGCGTGGGACGGGTACGAAGTCGTACACTTCGCCGATGGGTTTGTTGAGCGTGAACTTTGATACTGAGCCCGATTACAACTGGGCCGCTATTCTTTCGGGAGCCAACAACTACAACGAGGTAGCCCGTCTGCTCTATCACTGCGGCGTGCTCATCGACATGGAGTATGGTGCCGATGGTTCGGGTGCGGTTACCGACAATATTCCGGGTTACTTTAGAACCTATTATGGTTTCCCCGAAACGTGTGTATGTTACTCGCGCGATACCTATAAAGGTGGCGACGATGCCTGGCACGAACTCCTCCGCAGCGAGTTGAAACGTGGCCGTTGCGTGATTTATGCCGGTAACGAGGGCAACAAGGTGGGCCACTGCTTCAACCTCGACGGTTGGGACGGTTTCAACCAATACCACATCAACTGGGGTTGGGGTGGCTTGAACAACGGTTACTTTACCCTCGACAACCTGGGTGATGATGTACAGGGCTCTTATCCCGACAATCACCGTGCCGTAGTAGGCGTGGCTCCCCTGTCGGAGACTCCGTATGACATCCGCTTGAGCACCACCCGTGTTGCCATCGGCTCTCCTGCCGGTACCCCGGTAGCCGATGTAACGGTATATAGCGATATCGCCGATGCTCAATATAACTTTGAGGTGAAAGGTCCGTTGCAATTTAATGGCGGCTATGCCGAGGCCAGCTACGAGGTGCGCGACGGCAAGCTCTACACGACCAAGCTTATCGAAGACAAGGCTATTCACAAAACCGTATATATCAAGGCAATCAATGCTTCGAGCGGCAATTCGTATGAGAAGAAGTTCGACCTGCAGCTCTACTCGGGTTCGGGTATCGACGAGGTATTGGCCGAGGGTGTGAAACTCTATCCCGTACCGGCCGACGATGTGCTCAACCTGGAGACTCCCGAGGCCGAGGGTCGATATGTGGTTTACAGTGTTACCGGTTCGCAACTCTTGCGTGGTAATGTAACTGACAACCACACCACCATCGACGTGTCGGGTCTCTCGAGAGGCAGCTACATGTTGCAATACTCAACGGCTCAAGGTGTGGTAAACAAAGCCTTCATCGTGAAATAAAAAGTATTGACCATAGAGGTTGAAGGGTCGTGCCCCGAGGGGTACGACCCTTTTTTTGTATCGGTCTGGCAGGGAGTGGCGATGTTCGGCCGGGCGGAAGCCTCGAGGAGAGGCATAATTTTTGCGGGAATATTTGGAGTGCCCTGCAACTATTTATAATTTTGCAACACAGATTCAGCAGAATGGGAAGAAAAGAGAATACCGACCGGTGGTTTATGCGCGTTTCGCGCTGGGGACTCGTGCTGTTTGTCGCCTTTCCCGTCTTGTGGAGTGCCTGTTCGGGCTCGAAAAACGAGATGGTCAAAGGCTTTGACGATGCGACCGAGGTGCCTACGCTGCGCACTCTCGATGTGGAGACGCTTATCTCCGATTCGGGAATAACCCGCTACCGCATCAAGGCCCCCGAATGGCTCATCTACGAGAATGCCAAGGAGCCCTACTGGTATTTCCCGCGAGGCTTGCATGTCGAGAAGTTCGACTCGGTGTTCGCTACCGAGGCCCTCATCCAGGGCGACACGGCCACCTATTTCAAAACCAAACAGTTGTGGCGACTCGACAAGAACGTGCGCATCGAGAATATCAAGGAAGAGGTGTTTCTCACCTCGCAGATCTTTTGGGACCAGCGCAAGCGCGAGATCTACTCCGACTCGTTTATCCATATCGAAACCCCCGACGAGGTAATCGAGGGGTATGGCTTCACCTCCAATGAGCAGATGACCCGCTATCGGATACGTCGCACCAGTGGCATATTCCCCATTAAACGCGATTCTGTTGCGTCCGACTCATCGCGGGTGGATAGCGTGGCTCCGAAACCTGTGCCGGCCGTGCGTGCCAAACAAAGAAAGAAATCATGAATTGGATTGTCATCATTATTATCGCTTTGCTCTTTTCGGCCTTTTTCTCGGGCATGGAGATTGCCTTCGTGTCGTCCAACAAGGTGCGGGCCGAGCTGGATATGAAACAGAAAGGCCTGCTTTCGAAAATGTTGAGCCTCTTTTATGGCAATGAGGAGCAGTTTATCTCGACCATGCTGGTGGGCAACAACATTGCTCTGGTCATCTACGGTATGGGCATGGCGGCCCTGCTCGAGCCGGTCATCGCCCTGGTGTGGGATCAAGAGGCTTTTGTGGTACTCATGCAGACCCTCCTCTCGACCTTGCTCATTCTGTTTGTGGGCGAGTTTATGCCCAAGACCATTTTCCGCATCGACCCCAATGCCACGATGCGATTCTTCGCGCCCCTGGTGTGGCTCATCTATGTGATTTTGTATCCCATCTCCCGGTTCACCTCGATGGTCTCGAAGGAAGTCATGCGACTGGCCGGGGTAAAGATTGCCCATCACACCAACTCGCTGATGAGTAAGATAGAGCTCGATTCGTTTATCCAGAAGAGTATTGAAGAGAGCGACTCGAAAGTCCCGGTGGAACCCGAAATGAAGATCTTTCAGAATGCCCTCGACTTTTCCAACGTGCACCTGCGCGACTGCATGATACCCCGCACCGAACTGGTGGCGGTCGATATTGACGAGGTTACCGACGAGGAGTTGCTTCATACCTTTGTGAGTACGGGCATCTCGAAGGTGCTGGTCTATCGCGAGAATATCGACAATATTCTGGGGTATATCCATTCGTCCGAGATGTTCCGCCAGCACGACGACTGGCGCAAGAGCATCCGCCCGGCCGTCTTTGCTCCCGAGAGTATGTTGGCCAACAAGTTGATGCGCAACCTCATGCAGCAGAAGAAGAGCCTGGCTATCGTGGTCGATGAGTTTGGCGGTACCGCCGGACTGGTAACTCTCGAAGACCTGGTCGAGGAGATCTTTGGCGATATCGAGGATGAACACGACACCCAGAATCTCGTGGCCCGAAAAGTAGGGGAGGACGAGTATGAGTTCTCGGGGCGCATGGAGATAGGGCGCATCAACGAAGAGTTTGGTCTCGACATACCCGAGTCGGACGATTATCAAACCGTGGCCGGTTACATTCTGCACCACTATCAAACCCTTCCCCGCCTGGGCGAGACGGTAGAAATTAAGAACTATCGGTTTACGATTTTGCGTCGCAAGGCTACGAAAATAGAACTTGTGCGCATGAAAATAGAGAAATAAGTTATTTTTTTTGACCATTCTATGCCGAGATAAATCCAAATTTTTGTATCTTCGTGCCCTTAGTAAAAGAGGATAAAAAAATAATAAAATATAAAACTAAAATTCATACAAAGTAACAAATGGCTACGTTAAACAAAATCAGAAGTAAAGCAGGTTTGCTCGTGGTGATAATAGGAGTCGCCCTGCTCGCTTTTATCGTAGGGGACTTCCTCAATTCGGGGCACACCTTCTACGCCATGAATAAGAGTAAAGTCGCCGTGGTGAACGGGACAAATATCGGAGTCGAAGAATTCCAGGAACGTGTGAAAATGCGTACCGATGAGCTGCAACAAATGTATGCTCAACGTGGAATGTCTATGCCCGAAGGATATGCATCGCGTATCAACCAGGAGGTTTATGACCAAATGGTAAACGAAATACTGCTCAACGAAGAGCTCGATGAACTGGGTATCGTGGTTAGCAAGGAAGAACTGGCCGACCTGCTCACCGGCGACAACATTTCGCCGATGGTACGTCAGTACTTTACCAACCCTCAAACCGGTGAGTTCGACCGTCAAGGTCTGCTCAACTTTGTGCAGGTAGTTCTCGATCCCGAGGCTCACGGCTACAACACGCCCGAGCAACTGGCCCAAATCGAGCCCCAACGTCAAATGTGGCTCCGCCTGGAGAAACAGGTGAAAGAAGAACGCGCTATTCAGAAATTTGCCAACCTGTTGAATCGTGCCATCATGCCCAACAAGCTGGATCTCGAAAACTCCTATGAAGAGGGCAAGACTTCGGCCGATATCGCCTATGCCCTGCAACCTTACACCTCGATTGCCGACTCGACCATCGCCATAAGCGACAGCGAGCTCAAGACCGAGTACAACAAAGTGAAAGAGCTCTACAAGATGCCCGAGCGTCGTGCCATCAAATACATCGCGGTAAATATCGTTCCCAGCGAGAGCGACTATGCCAAGGCCAAAGAGAAGGTGGAGATGAACAAATCGGTATTCGCTACGACCGATGATGTGGCCACTTTCATTGCCAACAACTCTGACGAGTCGTATGACGACAGCTTTGTAGCCATATCGTCGATGCCCGAGAAGATGAAGAAATTTGCCGAGGCGGCTGCCGTAGGTGAGTCGTCGCCTCTCGAGTTTGAAAACGATACCTACACCATGTATCGTCTGATGGATACCAAAACAGCTCCCGACTCGATCAAGGTGCGTCTGCTTTCGTTCCAACCCCGCTCGACCCAAATCGACAGCGTGCTCAACGTGCTCAACAACGGTGGCAGCTTTGCCGAGCTTTCGCCCAAGTTCAACGGCAACGACGAAGTTTGGTTGACCGAGAACATGGCAGCCACCATCGGTCGTCCCTTCATCAGCAAGGTATTCAGCGAGGGTGGTAACGGTTACTTCAAGGCCGAGAGCCTGGGTGGCGAGCACATCGTTCAGATTTTGTCGCGTACCGCTCCCGTGAAGAAAGCCAAAGTGGCTGCCTATGTAGTGGCTGTGAATCCCAGTACCGAGACGCATACCGCCCTCTACAACCAACTGTCGTCGTATAGCGCTACCAACAACACGGCTGCCAAGTTTGATGCAGCTGCCAAAGAGGCTGGTTACACGGTCAACAGCTATGAGTGCACGGCCGAGGATTACTCGCTGCCCGGCATCAACGATGCCCGTCAGGCTATCCGTTGGGCCTTCAACGCCGAAAAAGGTTCTGTTTCTGAAATCTTTACTCTCGACAATTCGTTTGTAGTAGCTGCTCTTGAAAACGTGTCCAAAGAGGGTTATGCTCCTATGGACCAAATCAAAGACATGTTGGCTATCCGCGTGCGCAACGACAAGAAAGCCGAGAAGATTATCGGTGACCTCAAGGCCAAGAAGCTTACTTCGCTGGCCGGTTATGCCGAGGCCATGAAGGCTCAGGTCGATAGTGCCAAGTTTGTATCGTTCGCTTCGCCCTCGATTGCCGGTGTAGGTTACGAGCCGGTATTGAGTGCTCTGGCTCCCACGGCCGAGAACGGTAAGCTCGTAGGCCCCGTGAAAGGTGTAAGAGGTGTGTATGTATTCACCGTGACCGACAAGACGGTTTCGGAGCAACCCTTCGATGCTCAAGCCGAGGCTCGCAAGCTCCAGCAGAATTATACCTACCTGATCAACAGCCGTCTGATGGAGGTGCTTCGCGACAAAGCCGAAATCAAGAATACGATGATTCGCTTCTTCTAATCGAGACGAAGAATCGTTTGAGATAAAAGACACACAGAGTGCGTATATCGTAGCTGGCGGCTCGATACACGCACTTTGTATTTGTATTACAGCAATACGAGGGTTATGGAAAAAGAACATTTGTTGGGGAAAAACATGGACGAGTTGCAGGCCTTGGTCGCCGAGGCAGGGATGCCCCGTTTCGCTGCCAGGCAGATTGCCGCATGGCTCTATGAAAAGCGGGTAGGCGATATTGCCGATATGACCAATATCTCGTTGCGTTACCGCGAACTGTTGTCGCAACGCTACGACGTGGGGCGTTCGCTCCCGATGCAGTCGCAGCGGTCGGTCGATGGCACGGTCAAGTACCTCTTCAGGGTAGGCGACAACGATTTCGTCGAAACGGTCTATATCCCCGACCACGACCGAGCAACCCTGTGCGTGTCGTCGCAAGTGGGATGCAAGATGAATTGCAGTTTCTGCA
This sequence comes from Barnesiella sp. An55, assembly GCF_002161555.1. Taxonomy (GTDB): domain Bacteria; phylum Bacteroidota; class Bacteroidia; order Bacteroidales; family Barnesiellaceae; genus Barnesiella; species Barnesiella merdipullorum. The sequence goes on from NZ_NFHZ01000005.1 coordinate 182,515, forward strand.
TGACGGGCAAACAGGGCTTCAAACGTAGTCTTACCTCGGCCGAAATCATTAACCAGATTCTCTCGGTAGAGCACAGCGACAAGCTCACCAACCTGGTGTTTATGGGCATGGGCGAGCCCTTCGACAACCTCGACGAGGTGATGAAGGCGCTCACGATTCTCACGGCCGATTGGGGTTTTGCCTGGAGTCCCAAGCGCATTACCGTTTCGACTATCGGCCACCTCACCGGCATACGGCGATTCCTCGACGAGAGCCACTGCCATCTGGCCGTGAGCCTGCACTCGCCATATCCCCAGGAGCGCCTGCAGATTATGCCTGTGGAGAAGGCCTTTCACATGAACGATATCCTGGCTCTGTTGCGCCAGTACGACTTCTCGCACCAGCGTCGGCTCTCGTTTGAGTATATCCTCTTCAGCGGCTACAACGACGACCTTGTTCATGCCGATGCTCTGGCGCGTCTGCTCAAGGGGCTCGATTGTCGGGTGAACCTCATTCGATTCCACGCCATCCCCGGGGTGTCGCTCAAGAGCTCCGACCCCGAGTCGATGGAGGCCTTCCGCGACCGGCTCAATCGTCACGGAGTCGTGGCCACCATACGCGCTTCGCGGGGCGAGGATATCTTTGCCGCTTGCGGCATGCTGTCAACGGCCGAGAAAGAGCGCAAATAAGAGCCGCTCGTGTAAAAGTGCCTCCGGGCCGTGATGTATATCGGGGATTTTTCTTATCTTAGTGGGCCGAAAATTATTATCGGCCTCGGAAGAAAAAATAAAAACAGAGATCTATGGAACATAAGATAAAAGTGGGTATTACCCAGGGAGATATCAACGGGGTAGGCTATGAGGTGATTCTCAAGACCCTCTCCGACCCGCATGTCCTCGAGATATGTACGCCGGTAGTGTATGGCTCGGCCAAGGTGGCCGCCTATCACCGCAAGGCTCTTGAGATGCCGGCGGTCAACTTCAACATCATTGCCGATGCCTCGATGGCCGACGCCAACAAGGTGAACATGATTACCTGTATCGACGACGAGGTGAAGGTAGAAATCGGGAAGGCTACCCCGGTGGGTGGCGAGGCTGCCTATGCTGCCCTTGAGCGGGCTGCCGCCGATATCGAAGCCGGAACAATCGATGTGCTGGTGACGGCACCTATCAACAAACACGCCATCCAGTCCGACAAGTTCGATTTTCCCGGCCACACCGAGTATCTGGAGAAACGCCTGGGACGAGGCAAGAAATCGTTGATGATTCTGCTCAACGATGTGCTGCGGGTGGCTTTGGTCACGACACATTTGCCCATTTCGAAAGTCCCCGAGGCAATCACCCGGGAGGCTATTCTCGAGAAGTTGCGCATCTTTGAGCAATCGCTCAAGCAAGACTTCTGCGTGGTGAAACCCCGCATCGCCGTTCTGTCGCTCAACCCTCATGCCGGTGACGACGGCCTTTTGGGGAACGAAGAGATCGATATTATCAAACCGGCCATCCAGGCGGCCAACGACAAGGGTATGCTCTGTTTCGGGCCCTATCCCGCCGACGGTTTCTTCGGTACGGGTCATTTCAAGCAGTTTGACGGTGTGCTGGCCATGTATCACGACCAGGGACTGGCCCCCTTCAAGGCTTTGGCCATGGAGAGCGGTGTGAACTATACTGCGGGGCTGCCCGTGGTGCGCACCTCGCCCGATCACGGCACGGCCTATGATATTGCCGGGCAAAACAAGGCCGATGAGCAGTCGTTCCGCAATGCCCTTTATCTGGCGCTCGATGTATATCGCAACCGTCAGTTCCACAAAGAGATTACGTCGGCTCCGTTGCGCAAGCAATATTTCGACAAGAGCGGCGACAAAGAGGTACTCGACTTGACGGCCGATACCGACAAAGACGAATAATTCAAAGAAAAAATTCATATAGACAACAACATGGGAAAAGTACTTATTATCGGCGCCGGTGGCGTGGGAACGGTGGTAGCGCACAAGGTAGCGCAGAACCCCGATGTATTTACCGAAATCGTTTTGGCCAGCCGCACACAGTCGAAGTGTGACGCTATTGCCGAGGCTATCGGCGGCAATCGCATTGTGACCGACCATGTCGATGCCGACAAGGTAGATGAACTGGTGGCTCTGTTCAAGAAACATAAGCCCGATATTGTCATCAATGTGGCTTTGCCTTATCAAGATCTCACCATCATGGATGCCTGTCTGCATTGTGGGGTCAACTACCTCGACACGGCCAACTATGAGCCCCTTGACGAGGCCAAGTATGAGTATAAATGGCAGTGGGCCTATCGCGAACGTTTCGAGCAGGCCGGCCTCACCGCCATTCTCGGCTGCGGTTTCGACCCGGGTGTGAGTGGCGTTTATACGGCCTATGCCGCCAAGCACTACTTCAAGGAGATGCACTATCTCGACATTGTCGATTGTAATGCCGGAAACCACGGCAAGGCTTTTGCTACCAACTTTAACCCCGAGATCAATATCCGTGAGGTGACCCAAAAGGGTAAATACTACGAGAACGGCAAGTGGATCGAGACCGAACCGCACGAGATTCACCGTCCGCTTACCTATCCCAATATCGGCCCCAAGGAGTCGTATCTTATCTATCACGAAGAGTTGGAGTCGCTGGTGAAAAACTATCCTACCCTCAAGCGGGCCCGTTTCTGGATGACTTTCGGGCAGGAGTATCTCACACACCTGCGGGTAATCCAGGATATCGGTATGGCCAGCATCGAGCCCATCATGTACAACGGCATGGAAATTGTGCCCATCCAGTTCCTCAAGGCCGTGTTGCCCAACCCGGGAGATCTGGGCAAGAACTACACGGGCGAGACTTCGATAGGATGCCGCATCCGGGGTATCGACAAGGAGGGCAAGGAGTTGACCTACTATGTATATAACAACTGCAGTCACCATGCCGCCTATCTCGAGACGGGTGCTCAGGGCGTAAGCTACACCACGGGTGTGCCTGCCATGATTGGTGCCATGATGTTCCTCACCGGTAAGTGGAACATGCCGGGCGTTCACAACGTCGAGGAGTTCGATCCCGATCCCTTCATGGAGCAGCTCAACAAGCAGGGGTTGCCCTGGCACGAGGTGTTCAACGGCGACATCGAACTGTAAGAGATACAGTCAAGCTATTTGACATCGAGGCCGCTCCGGTATCCGGGGCGGCCTCGGTTGCTTTTGTGCGGTTGTTAACCAAGGATGTTTACCGAATATCTTTGGTTGATTTTGTTTTTACTCGGAATGTTCCTAAACAATCGGGGCGGAAAGTCAATCTCTCCGCCCCGACTTCTCATACCTGTTTTTATTTTTCCATTACATGTTCGTTTTATCTTACGACAGCTTTTTTCACCTCTCCTTCGGCTTGAACAACATAGACACCTGCCGGCAGGTAAATGGTGCGATCCTTACCCTTGTAAACCAGTACACCGCTCATGTTGTAGATATTTATTTCTGCCGTTGTACCCATGATATGCAGCATATTGTCAGACCCGAATACCCGCAGTCTGTCGTTTTCAGGTATTGACAAGTCTGAGGTCGATTTGAAAGCAGCTGTTACCCTTATTTTGAATGCCGGCATGGTGAAGCTACCGTCTGCATTCACGGTCACTTCTACAGTCGGGTCATCGGCCTTGAATACCTGGAGTGTGCCTTCCACATAAGCGTATAGTCCGTCCGGGACCGGTGTCAGCGTAACCACTTCACCGGCTCTTGCCCACGTCGTATCAGCCGCTACCGTACCGTTTTCGATTGCGTCGATGGTAACCGGATAGACCGTTTCCATATACAGTGCAAAGCCCGGATAGCTTTCGCTTCCATCCGATGTAAACCGGACAGTGAGCGTATTGCCAGAGGAAAGCAAAGCCGGTTCTATCGTTCCCATGCCGTTATAGTTGCCCAAAAGGCTGTTGTTACTGTCATGGATATACAAGTAGTCATATCTGGGTTCCACGTTGTAGTTACCGGTCAGGTAAATGCGGCAATCTTCCTGGGCTGTAATTACCGCAGTAGCCTCTACATCATTGGAATAATTTTCGTTCTGGCTACCGTCATCGGTAACTATCAGTGGATCGTTGCCCAAATCAATGGTTTGTGTCCCGCTTGTTTCCATTGAGGTGCTTGGATAGGCATATACCGTCAATAAAGTTCCTCTGCTACGCAAACCTTCCTCATCCACAATATAAAGCGTATAGGTGTAGATACCGTTCTCGGGAATCTGGTCTTGCCACGAAATTTCATTGACGGCAGTCGTATGCACAAGTGTACCGTCTCTGTAAATTTCGGTATGGTAGTCCGATGCATAATAATCCCACATCAGTACGACATTGTAACCGTTGTCCTCTTTACTGATTGCGTATGCAGCATATTCCAGATAGGGGATAAAGTCGGCAGACAGAATGACATTGGCAGGCGGCATGGTAAAGCTGAAATCCTCATACTCGAATCTCTGTCCGTCATCCGTATTTACATAGAGGCGAAGAGCTTCGTAGCCATAGTCCGGAGATACCGATACCTCCACTTCGGTCCCAGCATTACAGGAGTCGTAGGGTATGGATATATCTCCATGACGGATATCCTCGCTTACCGTAATCGAGAACAACTTGCAATCTACAAGAATCACCGTATCGGAGAGAAGTGTTATGGGCTCCGTCAGCGGATTGCCGAGCGTATCGGTGAATGACACTCCGCTATTGGCTCCCAGCTCTTCGGCCGTTGGCAATGGTATTTGTAAATTCAGGTTACCGTATTTGTCCATCATTTGCAGGCCTGTGGACTTGTGGATGAATGATGCGGCATAGACCCTGTGTTCGGACAGAAGCTCCGGCAAAGTATCGGCAGGCAAATCCTGGCCCCACATCTGCGTATCGTCGGTTATGGCATGTTGCAACAACCAGGCTACCTCGCCGCCGGCGAACTGTTCTGCTGTGCGCGATTCCATATTTTCAACCATTCCAAAATCCTCATCCACTCCCTGGTCTGCACTGCCCTGCAAGTAATAGCTGTCGGCAATGAGTCCATCATTATATGAAGTTACTCCGCCTATGGCCCCGAAGTCGTAATCGGCAGAAAGCAATGCCGTGCTGTAACACGAAGAGATGGAGCCGTAATTGTAGCCCACCACTCCGCCTACGTACGAGTCGGACCCGGTGGCATGAACCTTGCCCGTAGCATAGCAATAGTTCACCGTACCGTCGTTTTCTCCGACAACACCACCTAACGAATAATTCTCACCGACAATGGTGCCTGAATAGGAGCAGGCGGTGATGGTACCTGAATTTGTTCCTGTTATGCCACCGACATTATCCCGTCCATGTATATAGCTGCCGGTCACTTCTGTCCGGCTTACGTTGCCATCGGAACCAATGTGCCCGAACAATCCCTGCATATCGGCTGACGGTTGATTGATGTACAGGCCGGTGATGGTATTCCCTTGTCCGTCGAATGTGCCCTTGAACGATGCCGATTCACCTCCTATGGGTGTCCATGCCATTAAACCGTCGGTTTCTTCCACAAGCTCTCCGTCTGCCGTGAGCACATTTTCATTGATGACGATGTCGGCTGTAAGTACGGCATTTGCTTCCGGGTTTTGCAGCACGGTCGTCAAGGTGCCGTTGACCAATGCGGCAAACCAGTAAAGTTCCGCTATGTTGCTGATTTGGTAAACATTTTCCAGTTGATTCGGTTCGGTCAAAAAGATGAGGCCACAATAATCGCATTTGTGGTCGCCGTTGTTATCGGCATGTTCACCTACTTGTGACGGTCCCTGGTTATTGTAGGTTGTACTCCCCGGACAATTCCCTGTGGCATATACCGTTTCGTGTGTATTGTCCCATACGGGTAATGAATCCGTTCCCAAGGTCTGGAACCAGACGGGATTTTCATCTGACTGTCCGTTGAGCAGCCAGGTTACCTCGCCGTTGGCAAATTGTTCCGCTGTGCGTGATTCCACATTTCTAACCGTTCCCCCATTCTTATCCACTCCCAGGTCTGCACTGCCCTGCAAATAATAGCTGTCGGTAATGTGACCATCTTCATTGTATGAAGCTACTCCGCCTCTAATATCGGGGTTATCGGCAGAAAGCGATGCCGTGCTGTAACACGAAGAGATGGTACCATAATTGTCGCCTACCACTCCGCCTACATACGGGTCAACCCCGGTAGCATGCACCTTGCCCGTAGCATAGCAACCGCTCACCGTACCTCTGTTTTCTCCGGCAACGCCACCTAATGGAAAATCATTGCCGATTACGGTGCCTGAATAGGAACAGTTGGTAATGGTGCCGTAATTTATTCCTGTTATGCCACCGACACCATTCTGTCCGTGTATATAGCTTCCGGTTACTTTTGTACGGCTTACGTTGCCATTGTAATCAATGTATCCGAACAATCCCTGCGTATCGGCCGACGATTGATTGATGTACAGGCCGGTGATGGTATTCCCTTGTCCGTCGAATGAGCCCTCGAACGGTATCGATGCACTTCCTATGGGTGTCCATGCCATTAAACCGTCGGTCTCTTCCACAAGTCCTCCATCTGACGTGAGCACATTTTCATTGATGACGATGTCGGCTGTGAGTGCGGCATCCGCTTCCGGGTTTTGCGGCACAGTTGTCAAGGAGCCGTTGACCAATGCGGCAAACCAGTAAAGCTCCGCTACGTTGCTGATTTGGTAAACATTTCCCTGCTGGTTCGGTTCGGCAGGGATGACCCAGCCGCAGTAATCGCATCTGTGGTCATTGTCAAGGTCGGCATGAGGTTCCAATGATACCATCTGTCCGCAAACAGAACAAACCTTGCCATGGTATTGCTCATCGATTGCTATCCATTTACCTGACGGTACGCAGGGTTCCGGTTCGGTTTGATACCCGCAATGAATACAGACTTTCCGATGTTGATCGGCTCCTTCTACCGGCTCATAACGATAAGTGCACTCCTCCGTAACCGATTCATCGTTCAGTATTCTCTGATGCGTGCCGTCATTGTTGGAAACATATTGATAGCCAGGCATTAGCGTTACACTGCCCTGCGGACTGTTCGTGAAACTCGATGCACCATCTGTCGTTAACGTATTGACGAGGTTGAAGGTGGTATTGTGGTCCGAACTCCAAGCAAAGCCGCCAGCGGCTGTGTGCTGGTTTTCCAGTGTCAAAGTACCATCCAGCACAGAAAGGTTGATGATTAGGGGTGCGTTTCCGTTTCCTACTGCTTTCAACGCCGTATGATTGCCTGCACATACACGACTTGTACCCAAAGAATAGAGGTTCAGGACAATGGTATCTGTGGACGATGAACTTGAAATGGCTACAGCACCTTCCCATTCTCCGGCCTGTATGGTGAGGTCGCGGAAAGTAATGTCGAAGGTATGTTTCTCACCGCTTCCATTGTAGATGCTCAATGCATCTGCACCGGTAGCACCGGTAAGAACATAGGCGCCGGTATAGGGAACCAATTCAGCATTACTCCCCAACTTGTAGCCATTGTGATCAATCTCGATGCGAGTAACATCATCTCCATAAGAGAGTACTATTGGCTCACCGGTCTGTGCCCGCAGTTCCGTGCCTGCCATCAGGAACAGGGTGCATGCCATAAGAAATGAGCATTTCATAATAAATTGAATTTATGGTTTGTAATAACAGTTAGTTTTAACTTATTGCTTTTTCAGTCAAACGGAGTTTTAGAGTAAATAAAGGGTCAACATGTTATATACAGAAAAATTGATTTTAAGTATATTTGTGTATTCCCTGATGTTTTCAAGTGTATTGGTGTGTTTTTTGTATTATTTTCGTTATAAAATAAGTGAAAATATTTTATTTTGTAATTATTTGAAATTATAAAAAAGTATAAATTACTGTTTAGCCGATTAAAAATCATAGTTTGGGCTATTTGTGGCGTGTAGGCTATTGGGTATTTTACCGCCTGTCATTCCTTTATTGGTAAAGAATTGTGTTTTAATGATTCAAAACTATACGTTCGGTTATTTTTCATTTCTATCTGGTTCAGGGGTATTCAGTAAATATCCCTATTTAACACCCGCTACATAACAATCGAGGCCGCCCCGGTATCCGGAGCGGCTTCGATTGCTTTTGTAGTGGTTGGTATTATGTATGTTTTAGCAAAGGGAGGGGTATATTTAACGGTCTGAAATGAGATTTTTGAAGGGCTATATTAATATTATTATAAAAAGGGTCTATATTTGTATGAAAATGAGACTCGGAGTGTGATGGATATCGAAGCTTTTTAGGCATTAGTTTTAAGAAATGGAAAACCAAAGTTCTTTGCTGTCGAGGACAATATCTTTTCTTCGGTTCCCGATGATTTTTTTCATCCTCTATCTTCATGTGACGGTGCGTGGATGGAGCGATGGGCATATGGTGGGGACCGAGTCTTTTGTGGGCTATGAGCTTGTACGTTTCTTCTTTGTGGAGTCAGTCTCCCGCATTTTCGTCCCTTGCTTTTTCTTTATCTCGGGATTCCTTTTTTTCTATTACAGTGATTTCAATCGGGCTGTTTATTGCCGAAAGATGAGGCGTCGTTTCCGGACATGGGTGGTGCCTTATCTCTTTTGGAATTCTTTTGTGATTGTACTCTATTTATTGGGACAGAATTTTGTGCCTGAACTTATGTCGGGGCAGTTTGGAGACTTTGGTGAATTTAGTGTGAAAGAGTGGCTGATGTGCTTTTGGAATATCAATGGTGGATTCCCTATCAACCTGCCTCTTTGGTTCTTGCGCGACCTGATTGTATTGTCGGTGTTTTCGCCGCTGGTTTATCTCGTTGTACGTTGGGGCCGGTATTGGGTCGTGGGATTGACGGCGTTATTGTGGTTCCTGTGGGGGACTCCCACCAACTGTTTTGTAGGCCTCTTTTTCTTTACGGCTGGTGCTTGGTTGGGCGTGAAACGTATCGATTTTGTAGAGCAATTGCTGCCTTGGCGTGTTCCTTTCGTGTTGCTCTATGGATGCTTGATGATACTGGGGGTATCGATGCGGTGGAATGGACTCGATAGTGGAATTTATTTGCAGAAGGCGGGTATCCTTTTCGGATTGTGTGCAGTATTTTCGTGGACCTCCCGTCTGCTGGAACGACATTCGTGGAAAAACCGTCTGCTGGAACGAAGTTCGTTTCTGGTCTATGCCTATCACGGGTTGCCTTTGCTCTTTCTTTCTAAACTGTCGGTTTATCTTTTTCATCCCGATGCTTCGTGGCAACTGGTTATTCTTTTCTTTTTGTTACCTTGGATTGTCTCAGTTGTGGGTGTAGCTATTTACTATCTGTTGGACAGGTATTTACCCAAGTTGAATCGGTGGATTAGCGCCCGGTGATATTAAATAGTGTAAAAGCGTTGTGCGCTTGCTTGCTTTTGTGCGAAATAATATTTATGTTTGTATTAACAATTTTGTTAGACGATTTTGTTAAACCGATTTGTTTGTGCAGAAATGAAACCAAAAGATACTGAGGGTGAGATACTGCGGGCAGCCGAGCAGGAGTTCATGCTCAAGGGATTCGATGGCGCCAAGACGGCATCGATAGCCCGGGCTGCCGGAGTGACTCATGCCATGCTTCACTACTATTTCAGAACCAAGGAGCAGCTTTTCGACCGCATTCTCACCGACAAGATGAGTTTGATGGGACGGTCGGTTCTCACCGCGTTTGGAGACTCAAGACTCCCATTGCTGGAACGATTGAAGGAGGGTATTTCGCGACACTTCGATTTTCTGATGGAGAATCCCGATTTACCTCGCTTTGTCGTGAACGAAGTCTTCTCGCGTCCCGAGCGCTATGAGGTGATGCGCGAAAGTATTTCTCGATTGGCCAACAGTCTTATGCAAGGAATACAGTGCGAGTTGGATGCGTTGGCCGAGCAGGGTGAGATTGTGGCTATCGATGTACGGGTGCTCATGCTCGATATCATCAGTCTTAATGTCTTTCCCTTTATCGCTTATCCTGTAATCGAACCTGTATTTGGCAGCTTGGCTGCCGACCGGCAACAGTTTTTCGAAATGCGCAAGGCCGAGAATATAGAAGTAATCATGTGTCGAATAAAAAAATAGAGCTATTATGAAACGAATCGTTCTCTTGAGTTTGGGGGTGTGGTGCTGTGTGGCAGGAGCAAACGCCCAGCTTACGCTCGACGATTGCCGGCAGATGGCGCGGGATCACTATCCCGAGATACGGCAATACGATTTGATACGCAAGACCGAGTCTTATAATCTTTCCAATGCTGCCCGGGCGTGGATTCCGCAAGTGGCTCTCTCGGCCCAGGCTACCTGGCAGACCGATGTGCCGGCCTTCCCCGAGGCTCTCACCGGCATATTGTCGAGGCAGGGGGTGGAGATTCCCGGGTTGCAGCAAGATCAGTATAAGGTGGCTCTGGAACTGAACCAGACTATCTGGGACGGCGGTAAGTCGTCGGCCGACCGGGGTATTGCCCGGGCCGAAGCTGCCGAGCAGCGCTCGTCGGCCGATGTCGATATGTATGCTCTCGAGGGGCGTATCGACGAACTCTACTTCGGGATTCTCCTGCTCGACGAGCGCATAGCCCAAACTCGTCTCACCCAGGATTTGCTGCGAAGCAATCTCTCCAAGGTCGAGGCCCTGCAACGCAACGGGGTGGCCATGCAGAGCGATGCCGATGTGCTTGAGGCCGAGTTGCTCACCGTGGGGCAGCAGTTGGGGCAGTTCGAGTCGTCGCGTGAGAGCTACCGGGGCATGCTGGGGATATTCATCGGCGAGCCTTTGGGCGACCGCACATTGCTGCGGCCTGCCGTTGTGGAGGCTCCGATGGGAGGCAACGAGCGTCCCGAACTGTCTCTGTTCGATGCCAAAATCGAGAGGCTCGCGGCTCAGGAGAAGCTGGTGAAGTCGGCATCGATGCCCCGGCTGGGACTCTTTGCACAGGGTTATTACGGTTATCCCGGACTCGACTTCATGCAGGGCATGATGAACAGCGACTGGAGCTGGAACGTTCTGCTGGGGGTAAAGCTCTCGTGGAACTTCGGGGCCTACTATACTCAAAAGAACAACCTCGACAAGTTGCGCATTTCGCGTAAACAGGTTGAGGTGCAGCGCGACGTCTTCCTTTTTAACACCTCGTTGCAGACCACACAGAGCAATGGCGACATTGTGCGTCTGCGCCGGGCTTTGGCCGACGATGACCGCATTGTGGCCTTGCGGCGGTCGGTGCGCGAGGCGGCCGAGTCGAAGTTGCGCAACGGGGTAATCGATACCCACGACCTGTTGCTGAAGATTACCGACGAGGCCAATGCCTCGATGGCCCGCAGTATGCGCGAAATCGAACTGTTGAAAACGCTTTATGAACTCAAACATACGATAAACCGATAAATCCTGAACAAGATGAAAAAGATCGCAGTTTACAGCGCTCTGGCGCTTCTCCTTGCCTCGTGTGGCAACCGTGACGATTATGATGCGACAGGAACTTTCGAAGCGACCGAGGTGGTGGTCTCGGCCGAGGCGACGGGCCGTATCCTCTACTTCGACGTGGAGGAGGGCGATACCCTTGTGGCCGGTCGTCAGGTGGGGGCGATAGATACCGTGCAGTTGTATTTGCAGAAGTTGCAGCTTGAACGGCAGCGGGCATCGATTCACAGCAACCGGCCCGACATTGCCAAACAGGCCTCGGCACTGCGCAGCCAGATTGCCCAGCAGGAGACCGAGCGCCGCCGGGTCGAAAACCTGTTGAAGGATGGAGCGGCCACCACCAAGCAGCTCGACGATATAAACGCTTCGATCAAGGTGTTGAACGGTCAGTTGGATGCCCTGCTCTCGAACCTCAGGAACAACACTTCGGCCATCGACGCCAACGCTTCGGCGGTCGATTTGCAGATAGCCCAGGTCGAGGACCGTCTGGCCAAATGTCGCATTGCCTCGCCCATCGACGGTTTGGTGCTGGTGAAGTATAGCGAGGCGGGCGAACTGGCTGCGGCAGGGCGTCCGCTCATGAAGGTGGCCGATATGAACCGCCTCTACCTGCGGGCCTATTTCACGTCGGACCAACTGGCCCGTCTGAAGGTGGGGCAGGAGGTGACTGTCGTGGCCGACTATGGCGACGACCAGCAGCGCGAGTATCCCGGTCGCATCACCTGGATTGCCTCGGAGAGCGAGTTTACCCCCAAGACCATTCAGACCCGCGACACCCGGGCCAATCTGGTCTATGCCGTGAAGATTGCCGTCGAGAACGACGGACTGCTCAAGATAGGCATGTATGGCGAGGTGCGGCTGCACGAGTAGAACCGATTCTTACCGAGATATTTTTGCAATGACTACACAAAATGCCATAGAGAAACAGGCTCTAAGAGGTTTATTTTAAGACATAGGCAGACGTACCCAACAAGTATATAACTGTCTATGTCTTATTGTTTTAAGTGATACCATTTGAAACTACCATAATCAAACATT
>NZ_NFHZ01000006.1 GCF_002161555.1 Barnesiella sp. An55
CCTCTTGATGGCTACCGCAAAGTTACTGATGTTCTAATCGAAAAATTTTCTGATGTTTGTAACTTATTGATGTTTAATAATTAAAACATTGTCGGAGAATTTTTTTCCGGACACTAGTGGACAGAAAATACTGATGCACCTTGCACTATTGCACTTTCATCTTGCCAGGATACCGTGCAATCTTCTCAAAGTGCAAAAGTGCAGAGTGCAACCACACTAAAATCAGAGGACCATGAGTGAATACAGATTCCATTTACAGAAATACCGTCCTGGAAGCAAGACTACTTGTCCGAGCTGTGGTAAAAGCCGGTGTTTTGTCAGGTATATTGATGAACAAGGCAGCATTAGTTTTCCCGGTAATGTCGGCAAGTGTGATCATGAAAACAGTTGTGGCTACCACTATACACCTAAGGAATACTTCAAGGATAATCCTGATGTATTGGAAATGGATAAGGGAAGCGGCAAGTCACTTCTTTCTGCCCCTTATAAGACGGCAGATAAAACTCCGTCTTGTATTGTCCCTTCGTATATTCCTTCATCTTATGTGTTAAGGAGTCTGTCACATTATTCAATCAACCCCTTATCTCAGTATTTCTGTCATGTATTTGGCGAAAATGAGGCAAGCAGATTGTTTGAAATGTATCGCATAGGGACATCTTCAAAATGGGGAGGCGCAACGGTTTTCTGGCAGACAGATATAAATGGACAGGTAAGAACAGGCAAGGTAATGTGCTATAATGCTGAGACAGGGCATCGGGTTAAAGAGCCTAAGGCTTTTGTCAGCTGGGCGCATTCCGAGTTGAAGTTGCAGGATTTCCATTTGAAGCAATGTCTGTTTGGAGAACATCTTCTGAAAAATTCATCGTCTCCGGTAATGCTGGTGGAAAGTGAAAAGACCGCTGTTGTAATGAGCCATTTTATCCCCGATTATATATGGCTGGCAACAGGTGGAAAGAACGGTTGTTTCAATAGTGAAGCCATGCAGGTCCTCAAAGGCAGGGAGGTTACTCTCATCCCTGATTTAGGAGCAACCGAACAATGGAAAGAAAAGTCTGCTTTGTTGTCTGGAATATGCAAACGGGTTGTTGTGTCCAATGTTTTGGAATGTACATCCGATGAAGAGCAACGCAGCCAAGGATTGGACATTGCAGACTTCTTTCTGTATTCACCATCAAAGAGACAGATACTCCATCAGATGATACAACGTAATCCAGCATTACAATTACTCATTGATGAACTGGATCTGGAACTTATTGAATAGTAAAGGAACTTGTTCCGAGGATTTATAGAAAGTCCTTAACACAATAAGGACTTTTTGCCTGGCGGCAATAAAATCCGGTCATTGTCCCGCAGAGCGGACTGGTACAAGAGCAAGCTCAAATATTAATCATTTATCAAAAGAATACCCTATATGAACACAGATATTAAACAGGCCATGCATGTTGAAGCCGGGAAGTCATTCGGCACAGCAGAGGCGAATGAAAACGAAAGGCATTGGAATGACGACAAGATTGACAGAAAGAATCAGGATCCGACCAATCACTATGACAAAACCCGAATGAAACTGAATTTTGAGATTGGGCCCGATGGGAAAGTTCATCCGTTAGGCTATCAAGAGAAATCGCTTGAAGTACGTTTGCATGAACGGTTGACTGAACTGGGCTGGAAGCCTTTCAAACCGGACAGCAAAATTCAACCAAACTGTTGTGCGAAATTTATCTTTGGAGGCAATCATGACCGTACACTTGAGATGGCATTTGGGACCCAAACCGTAAATCTGGAAAAGGGTGCAGATAACAGTCATCTCCAGCGATGTCCGGAAATCGAACAATGGGCAAAAGATGTCTATGACTGGTGCGCCAAACGGTACGGACAAGAAAACATCATCGGCTTCCAGGTTCATCTTGATGAGAGCAGCCCGCATATCCATGCCTTGATCGTTCCTGTCGGACAACGAGCCAAAAGCGGACGTGAGTGCGTCATGTGGTCGGCTAAGTTTGGCAAGAGCCGTTATGAGTATGGCCATATTCTTCGGGAAATGCACACCTCACTATACGAAGAGGTAGGGAGCAAATACGGACTGGAACGTGGTGACAGTATTGAAGGCCGGAATGTCAGTCATCTTAGTAAACGCGATTATATCCGGAAACTGGCCAAAGATGCTAAACAAGCAGAGAAAGCAGTTAAGGGGCTGCAGACTATGACACGGAGGTTGGAAGCACAGATATTCAGGTCTCAATCTCAACTTGAAGAAATTGAGAAGTCTTTGGCTTCCGGCAAAATCGCTCTTCAGGAATATGAAATTCAAAAGACCAGGATACAAAAACAGATTTCCGAATACCAGTCAAAGCTTGAAGACAAGGCAGGTAAGCTTCAAGAAAAGGAGCAGGAACTGGAGCAGATGACAAAGAATATAGACCGTGTCGGTAGAGTGGCGCAACCTTTCCGCAATCACAAGATAGATTTTGAGCCGCCACGAATCACTGGTAAACCTCCGATATTCGGTGTTGACAAATGGATTGAGGAGCAGAACAGGTCTATCGCCAGCCGATTTGTAAAGATTGTCCGTCAGATTGAAGAACTGTATCGGAAGGATACCGAACAGCAAATACAGGCAGTGCAGAATAATGCGTTGTTGGACTATCGGGAGCTTAAAAGGCTGCAACAGGAGTATGCACGACTGACGGAGCTCAACGATAATCAGACTGAGCAGATACAGACATTTCTTGACCAGCTGGCTGAGCCTTCTTTGCGGGTACGAATCTTTTCTATTGCTGATGCTTTGATTGGCGGGCAGCCTGTCGCTGTTTCATCCGGCGGAGGTGGTGGCAACGCCGACTCAGACCTTCGCTGGGATGGCCGCAGACCAGATGAGGAGGAAGAGGCGTATAGGAGAAGATGCTTACTATGTGCTACCCGAATAGTCAACACCCCATCCAAAAAGTCAATGCACAGATAAGATGAAGGCATCTATTCATTTCGAATAGATGCCTTTGCACTAGGATGTATACGGTATTATCAAATTAATAATCATTAATATTAGGCTGTAAGCCAGCCATAACCCTGTACAGCCATATCAATGAAATGATTCATCAATAAGTTCGTCTTGGAATTGAAGACTTCACGGTCATAGGATTCAGGCAGGTCATTATTGATGTCAATGTGTTGTTTTTTTACTACTTTTGCGGTGAAATTCAACTATCCATAAAATGAACAAAGAATTGATTACAAGTAAGCTCCTGTTCCGGTTATTGGCAGCAGTTCCGGTGTTATTGTCCGGATGCGCGGAATTTGAGGACTATTCATCCTCGAAGAATGACAGTGAGTATGTAGAGATGGTCTTCACGCAAGACAATGAGGGTACGAAAGCTGAGATTGGAGAAGACGGCAGCGGATCTTTCACAGAAGGAGACAAAGTCGGACTTTATATCTATGGAGAGCAGACAAGACAGGTCATACTGACCATGGAGGACGGGCAATGGACTCCGAAACTGCAGAAAAGTGAGCTTGGCTCGGGTACTGTGCGCCTTTCAGCATACTATCCGGCCAGAGAGGATGTCTCGCCTGAGACAAACCTGCACACGCATCGTGTGGACACCGACCAGACCGGTAACGGGTATGAGGACTCTGACTTGTTGTGGAGCCACCTTGACATAGAGCAGGAAGATATTACCGGGGATGTGATAGAGATGCCCTTTATGCACGGTATGCACCGTCTGTCAATCAATATCTCAAGTGACGAAGGCTCTCTTCCTGATGATCTGACTGTCACTGTGAGGAATATTACGGAAGGCTCATTCGACCTCTCGACAGGAGGTATTGACACTCCTTCCGGTACAATGGAGGACATAACGCCCCGCATATTGTCCGAGGGAAAGTATTCGGCGATTCTTTTCCCCGGGGATCTTGGGGAATATGCCGAAGGATGGGTGGAGATTTCCGCAGGTGGAAAGACATCCGTCTACAAGGCACCGGCTACGATCGGAGAAAGCAGTGTGTTGGAGAGCGGGAAGGAGACCGTACTCAACCTGCGTCTCAAATCCGACGGAGATATCGGAACCGACCCTGACCCGGATCCTGATCCTGATCCTGACCCGGATATAGACTACGGCGGCAAGACGTGCTGGGTTTACGGGGTCAAGACCGCCAGCCTGCCCGATTATCCAAAAGACAACGAGTCCGTCCCTGAGTACAGTTTCTTGGTGCCTGAAAACTTCCCCAACGGTATATGGTACAAAGTATCCGGCATTGCGTATCTGAACTGGCAGAGCGACTTTTTATGGTATGACTGCGATAAGGACGATCCGGACGATAGTGGATCCCATCCTGGATACCATGACAGCAATATGTGCTGGGCGGCGGGTGCGTCAAATCTGCTGCATTGGTGGACACGGCTCAATGAACCGTATATCGAGGCGTATGATGCAAGGTACAGTTCAAATCCATGGCCGGCATATCCGCGTCCCTCTTTCGGGTTTTCCGATACTGAAGGCAGTGAAATTTTCGACTTTTTCAGAGACATATCCAGAAACAGAGGGGGTTCGGATGCCGTCGGAATTAACTGGTTTATCTGCGGGACTCCGGGAATATCATCTCCGGATCCTGATATTGATGACAATTATGGAGGATATTTCACGGAAATATTCGACAACATAGATGTTGCGTTCAGACCTGAAGACGCCATGAATAAAGAGAGTTTCAACAGGATTATCAAAGGCGCTCTGGAAAATAAGCAGGGGCTGGGTTTCGAACAGTCTAACCTGAACCAAGGGGTTACGCACGTTATGACAATCTGGGGTGTGGAATTTGATGATGAGGGTTATGTATCCGCCATATATTATGTAGACAATAATGACCATTATAACTTTGAGGTTAATGGAGGTTCCAATAATTACCAGCGCCACCGCCTGATACGCCAGGAGATTAGATACCGGGAAGATGGACCTTGGAAAGTGCTGATGGGAGATTCCAGCATATATCCCATATCCTGTATAACGGTTGTGGATTTGAAACGGGATATCTGGCAGAAAGAATTTCCCGAAGTTGAGATTAATGAAAGTTTTATTCAATAAGTTGAAATAACGATGAACAATACGACGAAATATTACAGTTTAATTATAGCAGTGGTTGTCCTGTTTGCAATGATGACTGTTTCCTGCGAGAAATCCCCTGTGGACAAAGGCACAGATGAGACTGACAGGATGATAGATATCCGGACATCCATCGAGGCCCTGACCAAATCACCCGCACTTGACGGGAACGGAGAGGGAAATTTCTCCAACGGGGATATCTTTACGCTTGTGGTTTCAGGAAGCGGTTTCCCGAATATAGACACAAGCTACACTGTCGGGACGACTGATCTCTCATGGGCGGATCTCAATCTGCCGGAAGATGCCGGGAACGTATATTTCTCAGGCTGCTATCCTGTCCAGGGGAAGGCAGTGGACGGAATATTGACATTTGTCGTCTCCCCAGCGGAAAAAACCGACCTGTTGCTGGCCGAGGCGGTGCAAGTCAGGAAAAACTCAGAAGATGCAGTGAGTCTGGTATTCAAGCATGCTCTGCACAAACTTGTGGTAAAGTATGTGTCCGATGATTTGACGGATGAGCAGCTGTCTGAGATATCCACATCGGTCAAGGCTCTTTCCTCATGCGGCATAGATCTGGCAAAAGGGGCAATACAGAACGGTACGGCCTCCGGACTGTCAGAGGTGGGAACCATGCAGGGCAGTCAGGTATCATGTTTTATAGTTCCTCAGGAAAAAGACAATGTGACGCTTGAAGTAAGTCTCGGTGACATGGTGCGTACACTAAGTGTTCCCGACAATGATCAGGACGGCAGGCCCGTCAGCATGCTTGATGGAGGAAGATGCCTGACAGTTCAAATAAATGTATCCTCCGATAAGATTGAACTAGACGGAGTGCAGATAGAAGGATGGGGGCAGCAGGGCAGTGTTGACGGAGACATCGAGTTATAGTTTGCATTTCGCCTATTTTAACGTACTCGGTTTAATGACTCCCTGTAGACATTGTGTGGGAAATGCCGAAATGTCTGGATACATACCGGCTGAAATAGGAAAATGACGAGAAGTTCATCCCGGCGGCTATCTCCGACAGAGGCAGTTCCTTTTGGCACAGGAGGTTCGCAATCTCATGCAGGGTGAAGCGGTCTATCCAGTAAGTGACCGGTATGCCGCAGGCTTTCCTGCAAATCTCGGAGAGGTAGTGGAGAGTGACACAGAAGCGGGAGGGGAGGTATAGTAGGGGACATCCCGGTGCAGGATGTACTCCCTGTTGTAAAACATTCCGATAAACCGTTGCAGCAGCCTGGCCGCGTGCGTGGATGTCGTACAGATCCAGGATGTGTGCAGTCATAAGGCAACCCAGCGTTTCCTCTCGGAACAGGTGCAGCCTTCAGTCCGTCAGCCTTTCCCGGAGCCGTTCCATCGACATCACGAACTGTTTGGACAGTCCCATCGTGACGGCGTTGTAGTCATCAGATTCGGAGAAACCAGAAGCCAGCGACATATTGGCCAGTATGACGTAGTCGCCCGCTACGATGTTGTAATTGATATTCTGGAAGCGGAAATTCATGCTTTCCCTCGTGCAGAGGATATGGATTACGCTCTGGGGATGCTCCATGACATCGAAGTCCTGATCGAGTCCATGAAGAATATCCAGTCCTTTTCCTGTTGTTCCATACGTTTCCCCTGTTTGCCGATCTGCGGTACGGATGTAGGCAAAAAACCACGAAATGTGAAAATATATCCCCCGATTTTGTAACATTCGGATTACCTATATCCTGTAATTTTGCAACGTGAATTAAGAATCTGCTTAAATTTATTTATAATTAATTACATTAGTGTCCCGTTAAAATGGGACGAGTTAAACAATTAATCAAAAAGCCCCGGAATCAGGGGATCATTTAGATCTTTGACATCATTGAAATTAGTCTTGTCGAACAGGTCACGCAAGTGGGTTTTGTCAGTCAATGATATACTGAGAATTTGCAAAACTTCATAGGTTGAACGTTTCAACTTCATATCATGTTGGACAATAGCCACAAGACAGTACGTGATAATAGCCACACTGATTTGTATGCGAACAGCGTTCTCTGTTGTGCCCCAGAATTTCTTTATCTTGAGATGCTGCTTGAGCCATTTGAAGAACAGCTCGATTAACCATCTTTTCTTATAAAGATTGGCGACATCCAGTGCAGAAAGTTGTTTTGCATTCGCCAAGAAAGTGAACTCACGGTCATCCTCTTCGTCGTAATATCGGACGAGTCTGAATGAGTCAGGATATTTTTTCTCGGAAAGATATCCGGTCAGTTTCACTTCCGCATCTGTCATTATGTTCTTTGGCATTCTTCGCTTCCATTTGACTGTCTTATACTTTAAGTTCGTCTTGGCTCTGACAACAAAGAAAGAGTCTGTAAGATGTATCCTATAGAGTTCTTTAAAGGAGTCATAAGCCCTGTCGAATATATAATAAGCATTTGGTTCATAATGGATTGAAGACATTGCTGTGGAATCGTGCTTTGATGCAGTGGTTACAGTATAGAAGGCAGGAACTTGTGCTTCAATGCCGTATAAGACATGAGCTTTCACCCCTCCTTTCTTGCTTCGGAACTTTGCCCATGGGAATGTTGCAAGACACAACGGAATCGTTGTTGAATCAAACGCATATTTCTTTCCGGAAATGTCAAGGATGTTGGTCGTCCGCTTCTCGCAGGCTTCCTTCATCATATAGAATGCAAAATCTTCGAAGATTCTGTAATCACGGTTCTGGTTCGCTGTCGCAAGAGTTGTCTTGGCTATCGGTTCACGTCCTAAACCAAGATGATATTGCTTGGCCCTATGCGCCTCGAAAGCAACGATTAAGTCTCGCAGGCTCTCACGGTTACTCAGTTGTCCAAACATCATTGCGAGCATCTGATTCCAGCAAGTGAAATGTTTCACATATCTGTTGCCATCATATTTGCGAACATAGTTGTTGAACTGAGTCCTGTTCAGAAAAGCGGTTAATTGAGAGAATACGTATTTGTCTTGGAACATAGCAGCCATTTGTATTAGACTGCAAAGTTGCAAAATCAAGTCCGTTTCATTTCAAAAGACCGTGTAATTGACTATATTTCAATAATTTCAAAGAACTATTTATCCACTTTTACGGGACAGTAGTGATTTAATTACACAACCTAATGCAATTTCAATCTTATGGTTAGAAGAAAATGAAACGAGTAAGTATAAATCTACACATTGAAATCTGTTGATTGTTTTTAGCCTACATCTGAATTCTTTATGTGGCGAATATTTTGAATACCAGAAAAGAATCATTGATGTTTAGCAGAACTAATATCTTCACATGTCGTTGAATTTGCCAAAATCAAAAAGAATTTGGATACTATGGCTTTAATTTTTTGTTTGTCTCGTCATTCCTCCCATCGCCTCAGACCGTCTCAGACGGCGTGGTTTGTTTGCGCAAATTTCATTGATTGCTGCATAATATATTGATAATCAATACAGATAAATTTCTTCAACGAAGAGAAATATTGATTACTTGTCTGAGAGCTTAAAGATTAATCGCCGGCGGGATAAACAATCGCATGATGTTTATCCCGCCGGTGGTTTTATGGGAGAAAGCGAGAAACAGATAATGTGTGCTTTTCTTCCGAGCAATAGGTGGGGAATAAAAATATTTATGTATCTTTACTAGTTGAGAATATTAACACAATCGATGCAAGATATAACCCAATAGTATTTAAATAGTTATAAATAATATCGTCCCCGAGCTTTCCCTTTCGACGTCTGTGGGCTTTGTCCCCAACTTGAAAAGGGCAATCTCGAAAAACCAAACACCTATGAAACACCCTATCACCCTGTACAAGAAGAGACTGACCATCCTCCTCGTGACTCTCTGTGCCCTGTCGTGGAGCTGGGCCGGCGAGATAGACCTGATTCCCAAACCGCTCCGGATAGAACAGAGCGAGGGCCACTTCCGGCTTACCTCCAAAGCGACTATCGGCTACGATACCGCACTCCAGGAACAGGCCGAATACCAGCAACAGCTGCTCGGCCAATCGACCGGATGGGATTTGGCACTGAAGCCCGAAGCCCGCAAAGCGACTATCCGCCTCGAGCTAAAGCCCGGTGAGGTAGGTCACCCCGAAGGGTATCGTCTGGAGGTGACTCCTAAAGGCGTCACCGTGACGGGTGAGGATCAAGGGGGTGTGTTCTACGGCATACAGACCCTGCTGCAGCTCTTCCCTGCCGAGGTTTACAGCGACCGCCGCCAGCACGATATCGAGTGGACGGCCCCGGCTGTGACCATATACGACGCTCCCAACCGGCCGTGGCGGGGCATGATGCTCGACGTGGCCCGCTACTTCTACCACAAGGAGTTTGTGAAAAAGTATATCGACATGATGGCCATGTACAAGTTGAACAAACTGCAACTGCACCTCATCGACGACTCGGGCTGGCGCCTCGAAATCAAGAAGTATCCCCGCCTGACCGACGTTGGGGCCTGGGCCGGGCACGATGCCAGGCGGCTGGGTGGATACTATACCCAAGAGGATATCAAAGAGCTCATTGCCTATGCCCGGGTGCGCAATGTCGAGATTATTCCCGAGATAGAGTTCCCGGCCCACATCCTGTCGGCCATCGTAGCCTATCCGTGGCTCAGCTGCACGGGGTTGCAGCACGAGGTTCCCCTGCAGCATTTCATCAGCAAAGACCTGCTGTGCGTGGGCAAGGAGAGTTCCATCCAGTTCCTGAGCGACATCCTCGACGAGACGGTGGCCCTCTTTCCCAGTGCCTATATCAACATCGGTGGAGACGAGGCCGTCTATACCCGCTGGGAATCGTGCCCTCATTGTCAGGCCGTTGTCAAACGCGAAGGGTTGAAGGATGCCTCTGAACTCCAGGGCTACCTGACCAACGTGGTGGCCGAGATGATGAAAAAGAAGGGTCGCACCGTAGTGGGCTGGGAAGAGATTCTCCTCAGAGGCGAGGTAAAAACTCCCGTGGTAGGTGTATTCTGGCACAACGTAGCCGACACCATCGAGGCTACCCGCACCGGCCACAAAGCCATCCTCACCCCAGCCACGCATATGTACTTCGACTTTCCCGAGAGCCAGACTCCCGGCGAGGTAAAGGCGGCCACCTGGATGCCCCCCATCTCGGTCGAGAAGTGCTACGGAATGGAGATAAACGACTACTCCCCCCAATCGACCGTACTGGGTGTGCAGGGATGTTTCTGGAGCGACCAGTTCATCCACGGCACCACGCTGCAAGAGATCGACTGTCTCGACGAAAACCGTTCGGAGAACTATGCCGAGTACCTCACCTTTCCCCGTTTGCTGGCCCTGTCGGAGGTAGCCTGGGCGCCACAGGCAGCCCGCAACTATCGCGACTTTGCCCAACGGTTGAGTCACCACTTCGCCCGGCTCGACTTCAAGGACTGTCACTACCGGGTACCCGAGCCACATATCGAAAAGATGGCTACAACCCCCGACGGCAAACTGGAGTTCACCCTGTCGCCCACCGTGGACCGCAGCCTCATCCGCTACACCACCGACGGCTCCTACCCCACAACCCACTCGCCCATCTATACCGGCCCGGTAACCGTGGCCGACAAGAGCGACTTCAAGGCCATCACCGTAGTCACCGACACCCACTACTCGCTGCCCATCTACTTTGCCCCCGACTACTCGGCCTACAAGTCGTATGGCGAGTTCACCACCGAGTGGAAACCGCTCGTTGTGCAGACTCAAAAGGCGCCGTGGCGATTTGAGTGTACCGGCAAAATTGCCGGCAATGGCCACTACGCCATCTCGTTCATCCCCACCAAGGGGGCCAATCCGCTGCGACTCGGCAGTCTGAAACTCTACAAACGCGACGAGCTGCTGGCCGAGGTGGCTCAACCCTCCACAACCGATGGACAGGCTACGACCTACCGATTTACCGTCGATACATTTGAGGCCGGCACCCCCTTCTTCGTCGAGGTCGAAGCCTATGGCGAAGGCGGTAACGACACCTCGGGACTGGTATTCATTCTCAAAGAGCAATAACAATCTATCTATCTCCGTATCTCGCACGAAAGACGGTTCGAAGCCGGCCTTTCTGCGAGATATCTTATTTTGCATTAATAAACGCAAACTTAAATATTAACAATAAATTTTTGTGAAATAATTTTAAACTGGCTAATTTTACGAGCTTTTAATTCATATAACCTTTGTCTCTATTCTAATGATTTAGGAAACACAAGAGAAATCTAATAATATAAAAAACTAATACGAGTTCTATGGTATTTCAATTCAGAATGGCAGGGGCATACAGAGTATTGCTTTTGCCGCTTTATTTTCCTCGGGCATAACCGCTTATGCCTCAGAGGGAAGAGTATCAATGCCCGACCCGTCTGCAACCGAAGTCATGCAAGGCAAGATAGCCGTCTCGGGAACCGTCAAAGATGTGAACGGCGAACCGTTGATTGGTGTAAGCGTAGCCGAAAAAGGGACTACCAACGGCATGATCACCGACCTGGACGGCAACTTCAAACTATCGGTATCCAGCCCCGAATCCACCCTTGAATTCAGTTATGTAGGCTACAACCCCGTGAATGTAAAGGTGGGTAACCAAACTGTTTTCTCGATACAAATGAAAGAGAGCGCCCAGGATTTGGACGAGGTCGTAGTCACCGCCCTGGGTATCAAACGAGAGAAAAAGATGCTGGGTTATGCCGTGCAGGACATCAAGGCCGACAAACTGAATACCACCGGCGACCCCTCGGTCATCGGAGCCTTGAGCGGGAAAGTGGCCGGACTCCAGATGAACACCGCCGGGACCGATCTGAGCGGTTCGACCAAAATCACCCTCCGAGGCAACTCTTCACTGACCGATAACAACCAACCCCTGTGGGTTGTCGATGGAGTACCCTTCAGCGACAACAACAGTTCCGATGCCTCGCTCTTCGGCGGTATCGACCGGGGTGGTTCGGCCGTCGATATCAACCCCGAAGACATCGAGTCCATCTCGGTACTGAAAGGCCCAATGCCGCCGCCCTCTACGGCTCCCGTGCCGGTAACGGTGTGATTCTCATCACTACCAAGCGCGGCGTTAAGGAGAAAGGGTTCGGAGTCACCTATTCGGGCAACTTCACCTGGTCGAGCGTAGCCTCTTCGCTGGAGCAACAAACCACCTACGGACAAGGGAAAGGCGGGGTATTCGACCCCAATGTGTTCGAGAGTTTCGGTGCCCCCTTCGACGGGCACACCTACACCGGCTGGCTCGGGCAGGAACTGCAATACAAAGACTATGGCAACAAGTTTGACCAATACTTCAACACCGGTTTCACTCAAAGCCACAACGTAGCCATAGGCAAGGCCGAGGAGAACTACAACTACCGGGCCTCTTTCGGCAGCACCGACAGCAAAGGCCTGTTCGACGGAGAGGAGATCAACAAGATAAACATCGACCTCAAGGCCGGCATGCGCATGAACAAATACCTGAGCATGGACTCGAAAATCTCGTTGAGCCGCACCAAGGCCACCGACCGTCCCCAATACGGTAAAGGAGGCGAGGTTTACCAACTACTCTATATCCCGCGCAACATCCCGTTGAACGACCTGAAAACCTTCCGCAGCGACACCCAACGCCACATATATTATGTAAACCCCACCTTGCAGGAGTTGAACCCCTACTACATCAACTACCAATACAGCAACATGGACGAGCGCTGGCGGGCCTTCGGCTACTATACGGTAAAACTCGATTTCACTCCCTGGCTCTATGCAACGGGTAAATATACCTTCGACTACTACAACACCAGCATCGAAGAGCAAAACCGCACCAACGGCATCGACGGCCAGACCAAAGAGTCGTACAAGTCGATGGAGCAACGCTACTACGAGCACAACATCGAGGGTATGATCATAGGTCACAACACCTTTGCCGAGAAATTCCGCCTGGGCTATTCGCTGGGTGGCAACATCATGTACCAACGCGCCAGCGGCCTGACCGGCTACTCCGAGAACATGGCCAAGGAGGGTATCTGGTACCACAATTCGGCTTTGGGCAAGAACACCGCCGAACAAACCCTGACCGAACGCGAAACCCGCTCGGTATTCGGTACCCTGCAATTTGCCTGGGACGAATGGATTGCCCTCGACCTCACGGCCCGTAACGACTGGTCATCGACCCTGCCCAAGAACAACTGCTCCTACTTCTACCCCTCGGCCAACCTGAGCTGGGTATTCAGCGACATGATGCGCCGCTACGACTGGGGCCTGCCCTCGTGGATTACCTTCGGCAAGTTGCGTCTGTCGGCCGCCCAGGTGGGTAAAGACACCGACCCCTATGTGCTCTACAACTACCTCACCTACACCCAAGGGGTAAACGGTCCCGAGATAAGCTATCCCAAAATCAAGGCCAACCCCGACCTGAAGCCCGAGATTTCGTCGGCCTACGAAGCCGGTCTCGACATGAAGTTCCTCAACAACCGGCTCGGGTTCGACTTCACCTACTACCGCAGCCTCACCAAGAACCAGATCATGACCGTGCCCATGTCGGGCGAATTCTCGGCCAAATACATCAACGCCGGTAAGATTCTCAACGAAGGCGTAGAGTTGATGTTGTACACCACGCCGGTCAAGACCAAAGACTTTGAGTTCAACCTCGATATGAGCCTTGCCCACAACAACACGACCGTAGTCGAGTTGCACGACAATGCCAAATACATCAGCTTCAACTTCAAAGACGAAAACATGCTGGTCGATGTAGGTGCCGAAGAGGGTGGCCGCCTGGGCAACATCTATGCCAACACCTTCTATGCCCGCAACGAAAACGGCGAACTGATTCTGCGTAACGGTATGCCCATGACCAAATCGAACAGCAGTGCCGAGCGCAAATGCATCGGCAACATACAACCCGACCTGCTCATGTCGGTAACCCCGTCGTTCAGCTACAAGGGATTCTTCCTCACGGCCATGTTCGACATGCGCTTCGGCGGCGACATCGTCTCGGTATCCGAGGCCATCGCCACCCGTTACGGTACGGCCAAACGCACCGAATACCGCCCGGCCGAAGGCATCGTGCTCGACGGTATCGACGAAGCTACGGGCCTGAAGAACACCATAGCCGTTCCCGCCGAAGACTACTATCGCTCGATAGGCGGCGACAATGCCCCGGCCGAAGAGTTTGTTTACGATGCCTCGTACATCAAGTTCAAAGAGCTGTCGATCGGCTACTCCTTCCCCTCGAAATGGCTGAAGAAGATACACGTTTCAAACCTGCGTCTGGCCTTTGTAGGGCGCAACCTGTGCTACCTGCTGAAACACACCCCGGGCACCAGCCCCGAGGGCGGATACGACACGACGATGTTCTCACAAGCCATCGATTACACGGCAGTGCCTTACACCAGGACATTCGGTTTTTCTATTAATGTAGGATTTTAATGCGTAGAACAATGAAAAGATTTATAAAGACACTGGGCATATATTCGTTGATTTGCGGAGCCACGGTCACTGCGATACCCTCGTGTACCGACGGATTCACCGATATCAATACCAACCCCTTTGAAACGCCCTACGAACCGGGAACCAGTACGGGCGACAGCATAAATACCACCGACATCAGCATGCCCGATACCATCTCTCAGGAAGAGCTTGCCCGCCTCAAGGAGAATGTATCGACCATCGGGCAGGTATTCAAGAACTTCACCTACCAGGGTCTGGTCGATGACTATCAACGCTCGACCAACCTCACCCACGACATCTATGCCGGGTATTTTGCCAACAACACCAACTTTATCAACAACTCGCCCAACTACGTCTATACCCAGGACTGGTCGGCCCGCCGGTGGGACCACTTCTACAAAGACCGTTCGGCCGAGTACAAGACACTGGTCAATACCTTCTACTATGTCGATCGGGAGGCCTACAAAAATGCCTTCTACATGACCCGCATATACTATGCCTTCCTGGCCTCGACCATGACCGACACCTATGGCGAAATGCCTTTTGGCGTTTACGTGCAGGGTAAGGCAGCCCCCGAGAAATGTCCCTACAACACCCAGGAGGAGGTCTATGACATGATATTCAGAATGCTCACCGAGGCAGCCGACAGCATCCAGCCCGGCCAATGCTCCTTCAAGTTTGCCGACCGGGAAGACAAATGCTACAACGGCGACGAAGCCAAGTGGGTGCGCTTTGCCAACACGCTGCGTCTGCGTCTGGCCCTGCGCATCTCGAACGTAGATCCCGAGCGTGCCCGTAAAGAGGGCGTCGCTGCCTTGAATCACCCCGGCGGACTCATGATGTCGCAAGACGACCGCATGCGCACCGTACCCAACTATGCACCCGTTTCCATGGGTGGCGAGGATGACAGCGGTCTCGAAAACGAAGTGGCCAACTGCGGTTTCCGCTACAGCGACGTAGTCATGTCGCTCGACATGGAGCAGGCCTACAAGAACCTGGGCTCGGCCCTGGATCCCCGATGCCGCATCTGCTGGTATCGTCCCACCCCGAAAAACTTCCTCGAAGTGGGCCGCGAAATGAACACCGACTACAAAGGCTGTGCAATAGGCGACAACAACATCTCGCACGAAACCAACGTATATTCGCCCTTGAAGTGCAACCACCACGAGGGCAAGGTATTGAACGACAACTACTGGTTCGGTTACTGCCGCGAATACCTGTGGCTGGGATATGCCGAGTGCAAGTTCCTGCTGGCCGAAGCCCAGTTGCGTGAGTGGACCTATGCCTACGGTTCGGCCGAAGAGCTGTTCAAAGAGGGTATCCGCGAATCGTTCAACTACTACCACATGGCCGACAGCGCCGACATCTATATCAACCGACTCAACATCTACAACGGCACCCAAGAGAATCCCTTTGCCGGCAGCAACAAGGAGGCCCAGCTCGAACAGATTATCACGCAGAAGTGGCTGGCCGTATTCCCCAACGGCAATGAGGGATGGGCCGAGTTCCGCCGCACCGACTACCCGCGCCTGAACAACCATTTGAGCAACAAAGACCCCAACATAGCCAACGGCAAGTTTATCAAACGCGTGAGCTACTCGACCGACGAATATGCCTACAACATCGAGAATGTACCCGAGGGCGTGAACCAAAGCACCCGGGTATGGTGGGATGTCGAAGATACCAACAACAGCAACGGCGAACGAAACACGCCCAACAACTTCAGGTAATAATCCAATTATATAAATCGATATGAATATCAAAAAAATCGTTGGAGCACTGCTTTGCTCCCTGGCTGTCATCACAGCCTTTGCCCAACAGCCATACGGCGGTTGCTGGCACCCCGACTACATCAAGGACTGGACCCCCGAAAAGGACCCCGATGCCAAGTTCAACCGCAGTACCGTGAAACTGCAACCCCGCATCGCCGACGACAACATCAAGGCCAATCAGTACCAATACACCGAAGGTCAGGTAGCCGTCTGTCTCACCATGAACCCCATGTGTAGCATGACCCCCTCGCAGGGAGCCAACAACTTCATCGGCTACAACCCCACCTATTGGCAATATATGGATATGGTTATCTGGTGGGGCGGCTCGGCCGGCGAAGGTATCATCGTTCCGCCGTCGGCACCCGTGATCGACGCCTGCCACATGAACGGCGTGAAGATTCTGGGCAACGTCTTCTTCCCCCTCAAGCATATAGTGGCGACCCGGCTTGGGTAAAACAGATGTTGACCAAAGAGGGCAACACCTATCCCTATGCCCAGAAAATGTATGAGATTGCCAAATACTACGGCTTCGACGGCTGGTTCATCAACGAAGAGACCTACGCATCGACCGAAAGCGACTGGGTAGAGTGGATTAAATACTTCTACCAATGCGCCGAAGCCGACGGCAACTACGACATGTACATCCAATGGTACGATGCCAATCTGTATGTAAACAACTCGTTGGAAATCTTGAAAGCCAACCCCAACACGTCGTTCTTTGCCAACTACGGCTCGGCCGGCGACATAAGCATCTCGCAAAACCGCAGTCGCATGGATGCTGCCGGCGTCGATATGGATGCCTACTTCGAGAAACTCTACTCGGGTATCGAGCAGGCCCAAGGTGGTCTCACCGGTAATGCCCAGAGTTTCCAGGCCTGTTTCCCCAAGACCGGTCACGCCAGTTCGTTGCAGATTTTCAACCCCGAAGAGCCCATCTGGAAAAAGGTCGTTGAAGGGATTCTCGACACCGAGAACAATTGCGGCACCAGAGCCTACAGCGCCATGAATACGGTATTCTCGAACGAAGCCCGTTACTGGACCAACGCACAGAACAATCCCGCCGACATCACCGACCGCGACAATACCTACCCCAACCCCTGGCCCGGACTGGCCAACGCCATTCAAGAGCGCAGTACTATCCAATCCAAACCGTTCGTTTCTGCCTTCAGTGCCGGCTTGGGTAAATACCGTTTCGTCAACGGTGAAAAACGGGGTACGCAAGACTGGTATCACCGCGGCATGCAAAACATTCTGCCTACCTGGCGCTGGTGGGTCGAGACTACTTCGAGTGACAAACTCACCTTCGCACTGAACTGGGACGACGCCTACAACTTCGGTACAAGCGTGGTGGTTACGGGTACCCTCACAGCCAATGCCGATCACCTCACCCGCCTCTACAAAACCAATATCGCCATCGAAAACGGCGATAAGGTTCAACTCGTCTATAAGACCTCGAGCACCGGAACCATCGAGCTGAAACTGGCCGACAAGACCAATCCCAGCGCCTTCTCTACCTTTGCGCTGAATACCGTATCGACCAGCAATGGCTGGACCGTGGCCGAAGCCGATATCTCGTCGATGGCCGGCAAAACACTGGCTGTCGTTGCCCTCAACTTCCGATCGGGTACCACCATCAGCAACTACACCGCCACACTGGGTCAACTGGGTATTTTGCATGGTTCTTACTCGGCCTCGGCAAAGGTTTCGAACCTGCAGTCTCAGAACTCGCTGCAAGAAGAGATCAGCGACATTCGTTTGGTTTGGGATGCTCCCCAGTCAAACGAGGTCGATCACTACGACATATACCTCACCCGCAACGGTGAAAAAGTCCTCGTAGGCCAAACCCGCGACGAGGGTTTCTATATCCCTAAATTCACCCGCACCACCGGCGAAGAATCGGTAGAGGTGAGCGTAGTCACCGTGATGAAAGATTTGAAAGAGAGCGAAGCCGAGACACTCACCCTCGAGTATCCCGAGATGACCGTTTCGGATGTGTCGATCGTAGCCTCGCCTACCCTGGTAAAAGTGGGCGAAGAGGTTACCCTCACGGCCGTAGCCAACAAATATCCCGACTCCTATGAGTGGGTATTGCCCACAGGTGCCTCCATTGTTTCGCAAGAGGGTAACACCGCCAAGGTAACCTTCTCGCAAGAGGGTTCCTACTCGATTACCGTCAAGGTGACCAACCCCGTGGGTGTAGCTACCGAAACCAATACCGGCCTCATCGAGGTAAACAATACCAAAAATATTTCCAACGTAGCCCTGGGTAAAGATATTGAGGATGTGAGCGGCGAAATTGCCGCTTCGGGCGAGGTTGCTACCAACCTGCTCGACGGCCGCAGCGAGGGCTGCTCGGTTCACCAAAAGTGGTGCGTGGGCGGTGCCAAAGAACACTGGGTAATCATCGACCTCACCCAATCGTTCCAGCTGTACAAGTTCCGCATTGTCGATGCACAGGTAAACGAAGGCGGCACCGACAACCTCAACAGCTACAAGATTCAGTTGAGCAACGACCTCGAACATTGGACCGAGGTAGTCAATACGACCGGGCGCAGCGCTGAGAACTATCACATCGACTGGATTAAACCGACGGTAGCCCGCTACATCAAGTTTATCCCCTACGACAACGACGCTCCTATCACCATCCGCATCTGGGAGTTCGAAGCCTATGGTGCCGAAGGTGCCGCTTCGCTGTCGTCCATCTCGGACCAGACTCTCGAGACCAACTCCTCTATCTCGGTAAAAGCCGGCTACTCACTCGGCGGTGCCGCAAAAGAGGATAACTTTGCCATCTCGTTTGTCTCGGAAAATGAAAGCATCGCCACCGTCTCCGACCTGCAAGTGGCCGAAGACGACACCTACACCTTCACCATCAACAGTGGTAGCGAGGTGGGCAAGACCAACATTACGGCTACCATGATAAACGGCGAGTATCAGAAGAGCGTATCGTTTGCCGTCACCACATTCGACGCCTCGATGACCAACCTCATCTCTCACATGTCGCCTTCGTCGGTACAAGAGGGTACCGACAAACCTGTCGCCAACGACAAAGGCACGCTGGCCAACCTCACCGACGGTAGCCACTCGACAGCCTACCTGCCCGACTTCTATGCCACAGAAGGCCAGTCGGTACGTTTTGTCTATACGTTCGACGCTCCCAAGAGTGTCAGCCGCTTCCAGGCCTACTTCCTGGAACCCGACAATGTCGAAACCGCCCTGCCTACCGAAGTGAAATTTGAAATCTCGGGGAACGGTACCGACTTCGACGTAGTCAACACGGCGGCCTCGGGTTCCGACGTATCGTACAACCTGCCTGAAGCCCGCGATGCCAAGGCGGTAGCCTTTACCATCGGCCTCGGTTTCTGGATGACCACCCCGATTGCCGAACTCGAAGTGTATGGCAAGGATGGAACGGCTATCGACGAAGCCACTGTAAGCCGTGTGCTGGTAGCCCCCAACCCCGTCAACCAGGGCGAAAAGATGGCCGTAGCTGCCGAACGGGCCGAAAGCATCGAAATCTATTCGATGCAGGGTGCTTTGGTGAAAGCCGAACGGGCCGAAGAGACCATCACCTTCGTTACCACCGACGACCTCACCCCGGGCATCTACTTCATGGTTGTCAAGGGTGCCGACTACACCGAGACCGTGAAAGTGATTGTGAAATAACGACCCCCTTCAGGTACTGCTCCTCCATCGAGGCTGCAGTACCTGCTATCATAGAGAGCGCCCCGGAAGTTCCATAGAACTTCCGGGGCGCTCTTCTTATACTTTTTATACTTTACTCTTATGGATTGGAACTCGACTATCAATGCTCAAAAACGAGCTGCACCTTTTTGGCCCCCAGGCGAGCCTGCAACCACTTTTGGAACTGCTCCTGCTCAGTAACCGAGAAGGCCCGCGAATATCGCACGACGGCCAACGTAGTGGTATCGCGCACATCGGTCTCGATGCTGCTGAAGATGGTCTTGGAAATAGCGATATCGGTCACATTGGGGAAGAGCACCTTGATCTCGGGAGCCACCGCAATGCCCACCGAATCGTATTGCTGGTAATGCGAGGTCTCACTCTCCAGCGAGTCGATGACCTGTTGCTGACGGGCTATCTGCTCCTGGTTGTGCAGATAAATATCCTTGAACATCGTGCTGCTGAGCGTGGTCATATCCATCGCATTGGAACCATATCCCTGGCGCACCTCGAGCACAGCTCCCGCCAGACCATACTGCGGCAACCGGGCCTGTGCCACGGCAATGGAGTCTTGAGGCACCTCGGCCCCCACCAGCGACACTTGTATGATACGTTTCCCGTGTTCCATCACAGCATTCTTACTCAACACCTGAGTATTGGGATAATTGAAGTTCTGCGAGACAAAACGCGAAGCGGACACCTCGAAAAGATTCTCCTTCACCATATTATAGGTGAGGTAGATACTCGGGGCCATCGTGAGAATAAGAATCGTATAGACTATGCGCTCGACCTTCTTGCGACGCTCGTCGTTGACAAACTCTTTCTTCGAATACTTCAAGAGTTTCACTCCCAGAGTCGTGGCAAAGGCAATGAATACCGAGTTGATGAAGAAGAGATAGAAAGCACCGAAAAAATAGTAGAGGTTGCCCGTGGCCAACCCGAATCCGGCCGTACACAACGGAGGCATCAACGCCGTGGCTATGGCGACACCGGGCAGCACGTTGCCCTTCTGTTTCGACGACATGGCCACGATGCCGGCCAATCCGCCAAAGAAGGCGATGAGCACATCGTAAATCGTTGGCGAGGTGCGGGCCAGCAACTCGCTGCGGGCTTCGTTCAAGGGCGAAATCCAGAAATAGACCGTCGAGGTAATCACACTGAAGAGGGTGGCTACCGCCAGGTTGCGGAACGACCGCTTGATAAGTTCGTAGTCGTTGATACCCAACCCCAGCCCTATACCCATGATAGGGCCCATCAGAGGCGATATCAACATGGCGCCGATGATGACCGCCGCCGAGTTGGTATTCAACCCCAGCGAGGCAATAAAGATGGCAAATACCAAGATAAGAATAGTCGAGCCCTTAAACTCGACTCCGGCCCGAATAGCCTCTACCGAGGCGGCCTCTTCTTCCCGATCCTGACTCAAGTCAAGATAGTGGGCCCTGAATCGTTTGACCCACTCGACAAAGTTGGAAAATGACATATGATCTATGATTAAAATCGGCCAGCCGTCCCCTCCTCGGCTGAGGAGGATTACGACTTGGACACAAAACGTTTCAATCCCGGAATTTCGCTCAGCGGCAGGTCATGACGGAACAGATAGACCAGGAACACAGCCAGGAGTACCGTGCGGAAAGCCAACCGCAAAACAAGCGACTCGATAGGCACCACCGTGCCAATGACATAAAGCACAGCCGTGAGCAGCGTGTAGCGCAACGCATTGCCCAGCTCATACTTGATGGGATAGACCTTCTGCCCGATGAAAAACGAAGCCAGCATCATGCACAGGTAGCACACAAAGGCGGCCCAGGCACAAGCCATATAGCCATAGCGCGGCACTCCCACAATATTGATTACGGCCGTAATCACAAAGCCAAACAGCGAAAACCAAGCCCCCCACTGGGTGCGGTCGGTGAGTTTGTACCACAACGACAGGTTGAAGAATATCCCGAAGAAGAGCTCGGCCAACATGACGATAGGTACCACCTTCAATCCGGTGCAGTAGGTTGCCGGCATAAAGAAACGCACGATGTCGATATAGAACATCACTCCCAGGAAGATGAACAGCCCGAAAATGATGAAATATTTCATCGCCTCGGAGTAGGACTTCTTGTTCTCGTTACCGGCCTCCTTGTTGCGGGCAAAGATGAACGGCTCGTAGGCAAACCGGAAAGCCTGTGTAAACATCACCATCACAATCGCTATCTTATAGACGGCCCCGTATATACCCAGCTCCGACATGGCATCGGGGCGACTCGCTGCCAGCACTGGATAAAACATTTTATCGAATGTTTGGTTCATAATGCCGGCAATACCCAGGATGAGCAACGGGAAAGAGTACTTGAGCATACGCGACAGCAACTGGCCGTCGAAACGGTAACGCACCCCGAATATCTCGGGGAAGAGCACCAGCAACACCACGCCCGAACTGATGACATTCGACACCAGGATGTATCCTACCAGAAAGTCGGGGTCGAAGAACCACGAAATCCACTCGGGGTGAATCTCATACAACCACGGACACAGCAGGATAAAAAACAGATTGAGCGCTATGTTGAGGAATATAGACAACAACTTGACGGCGGCAAACCGAATGGGCCGACGCTGGTAACGCAGATAGGCAAACGGCAGCGCCGTGAAGGCGTCGATGGCGATAATCAGGGCCATCATCAGCACATAATCCTCATGTCCGGGATAGCCCAGCAGGCGCGACAGCGGCGAGAGAAAGAGCCACACCAGTACGAAAAAGAGGGTCGAGGTGGTAGCCAGCGAGATGAGGCCGGTGGTATAGACCCGCTTGGGGTCCTTCTCCTGCTTGTCGTTGGCAAAGCGGAAGAAGCCCGTCTCCATGCCGTAGGTGAGGATAATCAACAGCAAAGCCATGTAGGCATAAAGGTTGGTCACGATGCCATACTCGGCCGTCGTCTTCAACACATTCACATAGAGGAATACGAAACACCAATTGAGAAACCGCCCCAATATACTGCTCAAACCGTATATCGCGGTATCCTTCGCCAAACTCTTCATGCCGGCCATAAGCGTCTATTTTCTTGATTAAAACAATGTGCCCTGTTCCGAAAAGCGGTGACGGTTCAAGTGGGTATAGGCCAAATCGGTCACCTCGCGTCCCCGGGGCGTACGTTTGATAAATCCCTCCTTAATCAAATAGGGTTCATACACCTCCTCGAGCGTACCGGGATCTTCGCCCAGAGCCGTGGCGATAGTCGTGAGTCCTACCGGCCCCCCCTTGAACTTGTCGATGATGATGGAGAGAATCTTGTTGTCTATTTCGTCGAGACCATACTGGTCGATATTGAGCGACTCCAAGGCATAACGGGCTATCGTCAAATCGATACTCCCCGACCCCTTTACTTGGGCAAAGTCGCGCACACGACGCAACAAGGCATTGCCTATACGGGGTGTTCCACGACTGCGCATGGCAATCTCGGTAGCCGCCTCGCGGGTGCAGGGCACGCCCAGCAGACTCGACGACCGCTCGATAATGTGTGTCAGCACCGAGTGGTCGTAGTATTCGAGGTGGCAGTTTATCCCGAACCGGGCCCGCAACGGACTGGTGAGCAAGCCGCTGCGTGTCGTGGCTCCTACCAGCGTAAAGGGGTTCAGCTCGATTTGTATCGAGCGCGCACTCGGCCCCTTGTCGATCATGATGTCGATGCGGAAGTCTTCCATGGCCGAGTAGAGATACTCCTCTACCACAGGACTCAACCGGTGTATTTCGTCGATAAAGAGCACGTCGTTCTCCTCGAGCGAGGTCAACAGCCCGGCCAAGTCGCCCGGCTTGTCAAGCACCGGTCCCGAAGTGATTTTGAAACCCACCCCCAACTCGTTGGCCACGATGTTGGCCAAGGTGGTCTTACCCAGCCCGGGAGGGCCGTGCAGCAACACATGGTCAAGAGGTTCCTTACGCATGCGAGCGGCCATAACGAATACCCGCAGGTTCTCGATAATCTTGTCTTGCCCGCTGAAATCGTCGAACGACAAGGGACGCAACGCCTTCTCGAATTCCCGTTCGGTATCCGATATCCTTTGTTCCCGTATGTCAAATCGATTATTTTCCACAGACTATTTTACGTTCACCGTAATTCGACAGCAAACTTAGCAATTTATTTTGTGATTACCGTCATTTTACGCCTCTAAACTCTTGCGCCGGCGCTTCAAGGCCTCTTTCCGCTCGATGCGCGTCCAGAATTCCCGGTATGCCACCAACGCCTCTTCGACCGAGACTGCTTCGTCCCAACCGCGCAACCGGGCATACTCGGCCACCACATAGCGCACAACAGCCTCGTCGTGGCAGAACCGGTTGAAGTTGGCCAAACACATCTTGGGGGTCATGCGCACAAACCGCATGCGGTTGAGGTCAAGAATCGAGAAACGAATCTGGTCGCCCTGCTTGTCGAACAAGATATTGCCGGCCGAGTAATCGAGGTGCAACACCCCTTTCTCATGCACATCGGCCGTAAAGGCGGCAAAGGCCTTGAGAATATCTTCGCGTCCGGCCACTCCGCCACTGTCGAACTCGCGCATCATGCGAGGATAAGGGCAGGTTTCCGACACGAAAAAGGAGTGCCACAGCAACCCGCCCCGCTTGATTTCGATATAGGCTACCGGCGTTGGGGTCTCGATGCCCATGTCATGCAACCTGAGGGCATACTCATAGGCCCGCTTGGCCTTGCCGGGGCGAAAAAACGTATAGGCAACCCGGTTGACAAACAGGGGTACTTTGTAACTTTTTACCACATAACTCTGCCCTTCATACGAGAATTTACGCAACTCATTGCGGGCCTTGTAAATGCACTCTCCCAAGGTAGGAAACGAGAGAGGCAGTTCCTGCATAAACTTTTCGAGCCGGCGATATGACGGATTCAATACCAGTTTCATCTTCTTGCTCCCGAATAATTATTTATCTATATCCTAAACGTATCGGGAGAGCCACAGAGACCTACCCGATACAACTGTTACACGTCTGAAGCCTTCTCGCGCAGGCTTTTCACCCGCTCGACAATGACGGCCGGGGCAATCTCGAGACAGGCATAGTCCTTGCGATGGCACGGCTTGTTGCCGAAGATGGAACAGGGACGACAGTCGAGCGACAACTGCACCGCATTTGCCTCGCTCTGGTGCCAGCCCAGAAAACCACAGCAGGGATGCGTGGCTCCCCACACCGAAACCACCGGCACCGCTACCAGTGAGGCCAGATGCATATTGGCCGAGTCCATCGACACCATCACATCGAGATGGCTCATCAGGGCGAGCTCTACGGCAAATCCGTGGCGCTTGTCGGCCAGGGTAATGACATGCGGGTAACGCTCTTGCCACACGGCCAGGATGTCGCGCTCACGCTCACCCGACCCGAAAAGGAAAAGTTTCACATGTCGCTCGGCCGACAACTTGGCCACCACATTCTCCATATGGTCGAGTGGATAGATTTTGCCTTCGTGCTTGGCAAAAGGGGCTATTCCTATCCAATACTCTCCCGGCATCTTGGGGGGAGTGAGGTTGGAGTACAACCCCTCGTCGCCCTTCGC
The DNA here is from genome assembly GCF_002161555.1 of Barnesiella sp. An55. Classification (GTDB taxonomy): domain Bacteria; phylum Bacteroidota; class Bacteroidia; order Bacteroidales; family Barnesiellaceae; genus Barnesiella; species Barnesiella merdipullorum. The sequence continues at coordinate 25,476 of NZ_NFHZ01000006.1, forward strand.
ATCGCCATAGAGCGAATGGAAGTCGGGCGTAAACTTGAATCCCAGCGAGGTAAACACTTCGCCATACCGGTCGAACGACGTCCGCAACGGCTTCAACTCGCCATGCTTGTGGCGGGCCGTGAGTCGCTGTTTCTCCTGGCGGCCTTTATCGATAACGGCCACCCGGATACCCCACCACTTGAACAGGATACGCAGGAACTTGGTTCGCAGCACGTCGTGCAAATCGGCCACCGCGTCAATCGACAAGGCCCGCATCTCCTTGGCCAGTTCATAGAGCCCGCCGAGACCTTTGTGACGTCCCTTTACATCGGCCACCACCACTTGCAAATTGCGCGGAGCCTGTATGAAAAGCTGCGAGGCCACCTTTTGGGTGAGCATGACAAACGTGGTGTCGGGGTTGGCCCGGCACACCGAATAGATAACAGGAATGGTCATGGCAACATCGCCCAGGGCCGACAGACGAATCATCAAAACTTTACGATACGACATATTCCGCCCCCTGTCACTTTTTGTACAAAACCGGGTTCAGTGCCGGGTCGTTATACATTTTCATCTGTTTATACACCTTCATGTATTTCTTGCCGGCCTCTATCTCATCCAACAGTTGGTCGATGGCCGTGGACAGGTCGGAGCGTTGCTCAAGCAGGATGCGCAACTTGGCCCTGCACTTCTCCACATGCTCGGGCGAAGCATCCTTGCGCTCAACCTCCTGCTGCATGTGATAAATCTTCACGGCCAGAATCGAGAGGCGGTCGATGGCCCACGCAGGGCTCTCGGTATTGATGGTAGCGTCGCTCTTCACCTCGACACCGGCATATTTTTTCAGGAAATAGTCGTCGATCATCTCGACCAGATCGGTGCGCTCCTGATTCGATTTATCGATTCTCCGTTTGATGGCCAAGGCCTCCCGAGGATCGATATCGGGATTCCGGATAATATCTTCCAAGTGCCACTGAACCACATCGATCCAGTTCTTCAGACACAGATAATACTCTATGCTACCCTCGGCATAAGGATTTTCGAGCGTGGCATCCACGTTATCGAACCGATGGTAATATTGCGTGGTGTTCCAAAAAATGTGATTACAGGTTTCTGCAAAAGTCATAGTTCTCAAAGATTAATAAGCGCATCTATCTCCACTGCCAAACGTTTCCCGATAAGCATAGTGCGCCTTTGTTTCATTTTACAAACATAACAATACTTTTACGAAAAATCGCTATTTCACATATATAAAAATAGTTCTTCGATACAATGCCACAAAAAATTCGTACTTTTGTTTGTATAAAAAGCAGATAGCCATGACAACAATTCCATACATCGTAGCCGATAACAAGATACCCTATTTAAAAGGTGTTCTCGAGCCTTATGCCCGCATCGACTACCTGTCGCCCGATCGAATGGATGCCAACGCTGTACGCGACGCCGACATTCTTTTAATACGTACACGCACCAAATGCAACCGCGACCTGCTCGACCAGAGCCGGTGCCGATATATCGCCACGGCCACCATCGGCTACGACCACATCGACGCCGGTTATTGCCGCGAAAAAGGCATCGAATGGAAAAACTGCCCCGGCTGCAACGCCGCTTCGGTGGGTCAATACATACTCGCCTCGCTGCTGGCCTGGAGCAAAAGTCACCGCAAGCCACTGCACGAATGCACGTTGGGTGTCGTGGGCGTAGGTCATGTAGGCACCATCGTCGCCCGCTATGCCCGCCTGCTGGGCATGCGGGTACTCCTCAACGACCCTCCGCGTGAAGAGGCTGAAGGGCCGGCCGAGTTTACTCCGCTCGCAGAGATTTGCCGCGAAGCCGACATCATCACCTTCCACACTCCGCTCACCCGTGGCGGGAAGTACCCCACATTCCATCTGGCCAGCACCCCCTTCTTCGACGCTCTCGAGAAATCGCCCCTGCTCATCAACACGGCTCGTGGCGAAATCGTAGAGACCGAAGCCCTGAAGAGAGCCTTGAAGCAGAAACAGGTTTCGGCCGTGGTACTCGACTGTTGGGAAAACGAGCCTCACATCGACAGGGATCTGCTCGACCAGGCCTTCATCGCCACCCCCCATATTGCCGGCTATTCGGCCGATGGCAAATCGACCGCAACCCGCATGATTGTCGAAGCCGTAGGCCAGTGGATAGGAGTTCACATTCCCATCCAACACATCACGCCCCCGGCTCCGGCTCAGCCTCTCATCGACTTGACCGGCGTATCTACCCCTTTGCAAAAAGCGATATGGGACACCTACAACCCCTTCGACGACGACCTCAGGCTGCGCAAGTCGCCCGAGACCTTCGAAATGCAGCGCGGGCTCTACCCCCTGCGACGAGAATTCGGTGCCTACCACATCAAAGGAGCCTCGACAACCGACCGCATGGTTTTAGAAAAATTAGGGTTTAACTTCGAGTAAATATACATATTTTAGAAGTGAGCCCTTCAGGAAAAAGAATTGTATTTCGCAACAAAAACCACCTGTTTTAGAGCAGTAAGAGGTAGAAAAATTGCCTATTTTTGCACAAAAATTCGTCATGTGTGCAAAAAATGAGTAATTTATAAGGGAAAATTTTTTTTCTTCGGAGAAAAATATATTCCTTTGCAGTTGCAAAAAATAAGAACGTTAATTTATTTATTAATTAAAATTTAAAAATTATGTCTGACGTAGCATCAACAGTAAAAGAAATTATCGTAGAAAAATTAGGTGTTAAAGAATCAGAGGTAACTCCCGAAGCAAACTTTACCAATGACCTCGGTGCTGACTCTTTGGACACTGTTGAAATGATCATGGAATTCGAAACCAGATTCGATATCAAGATCGCCGACGATCAAGCCGAGAAAATCACGACTGTAGGTGAGGCTATCGCTCACATCGAAAAAGCTATCGCAGAGAAAGAGAATAAATAATTTATGGAGCTTAAAAGAGTTGTAGTAACAGGTCTTGGTGCAATCACTCCGCTGGGAAATGATGTTCCCTCTACATGGGATGCCCTCCTGAAAGGAGTAAGCGGAGCAGGACCTATTACGCTTTTCGACGCATCTGAATTCAAGACTCAATTTGCTTGCGAGGTAAAGAACTTCGACCCGCTGAAATACTTCAGCGCCAAGGAAGTGCGTAAGCTCGACCGCTACACCCAGTTTGCTTTGGCCGCTACACAAGAGAGCATGGCCGACTCAGGTCTCGATCTCGAGAAAGTAAACAAAGACCGTGCCGGAGTCATCTTCTCGGCAGGTATTGGCGGTATCAGCACCTTTGAGCAAGAGGTAGGGAACTATGCCGTTGCCCCCGAAAAAGGGCCTCGCTTCAGCCCCTTCTTCATTCCCAAGATGATTGCCGATATTGCAGCAGGACAAATCTCCATGCTGTATGGATTCCGGGGTCCCAACTTCGGTATTGTATCGGCCTGCGCATCGTCCACCCACGCCCTCATCGACGCCTATAACTATATCCGTCTGGGCAAAGCCGACTTGATCGTATCGGGTGGTGCCGAAGCTGCAATCACGGTCTCGGGAGTAGGTGGATTCAATGCCATGCACGCACTCTCGACCCGTAACGATTCGCCCGAAACGGCATCGCGTCCGTTCAGCGCCTCGCGCGACGGTTTCGTCATGGGTGAAGGTAGCGCCTGCCTTATTCTTGAAGAACTGGAACACGCATTGGCCCGTGGGGCTAAAATCTATGCCGAAGTAGTAGGTGGCGGCATGTCGGCCGACGCTTATCACCTGACGGCTACCCACCCCGAAGGCTTAGGTGCCAAACTCGTGATGCAAAACGCTCTCGACGATGCCCACATGGCTCCCGAAGAGATCGACTACATCAACGTACACGGTACCTCGACTCCTGTTGGTGACAAATCAGAAGCCAAAGCGATTTTGGAAGTATTCGGCGATCACGCCTATGACCTCAACATCAGCTCGACCAAGTCGATGACCGGCCACCTGCTGGGTGCTACCGGTGCACTGGAGGCCCTCATCTGCGTGAAGACCATCGACGAAAGCATCGTTCCCCCCACCATCAATCATGCCGAGGGTGACGACGATCCCGAAATCGACAACAAACTGAACTTCACCTTCAACAAGGCTCAGAAACGCGAAGTCAATGCAGCCCTGTCAAATACCTTTGGTTTTGGTGGACACAATGCAAGTATAATCGTAAAGAAATTCACGAAATAAACAAACGTGCTTAAAACGATTTATAACCGTATAAGGCTCCTTATGTTACGTCATAAGGAGCCTTATGTTCTTTATCATGACCTGTTGGGATTCTGGCCCAACAACATACGCCTCTACGAGATTGCCTTCCTGCACAGCTCCTCGTCGATTTGCGAACAGGGACGGCGCATCAACAACGAGCGCCTCGAGTTCCTGGGCGACGCTATTCTCGACGCCATCGTCGCCGACATACTTTTCCACCGGTTCGACAACCGCAAGGAGGGCTTCCTCACCAACACACGGGCCAAAATCGTTAAACGTGAGTCGCTCAATGCCATTGCCCTGAAAATTGGGATAGACCGTTTCATCACCTATTCGATGCACATCAGTTCCCACAACAGCTACATGTATGGCAATGCCCTCGAAGCCCTCATCGGAGCCATCTATCTCGACAAGGGGTATGACTTCTGCAAACACTTTATCGAAACCCGCATCATCGACTCGCTCATCGACCTCGAGAAGATTTCGAAAGAGGAGAGCAACTTCAAGTCACGCCTTATCGAATGGTGCCAAAAGCACAAAATCGACATCCAGTTTGCGCTGGTCGAGACTCTGGTCGATAAAAACAACAACCCCATATTTCAGTCACAGGCCCTGCTGGGCGGATTGTCGGGTGGCATAGGCATAGGCTATTCCAAGAAAGAGTCGCAACAGAACGCAGCCCATACGGCCATCGAACGCCTCCGCAAAGACAAATCCTTTATGCAACTGGTACTGGCTACCCGCCAAAGCGAAAATCCCGAAATTGTCACAGAAAAAACACAAGACAAACAATAGAATAACGAGGGAATTAGCTATTTTTGCTTCTCATTGAAAACTTGCGACACATGAATCTCACAAAGTTGCTACGCCCGGTGTTCGACAAACGCCTCTCTCAAATAGACCGTTATGCCGACTATGGCGACATCATACAACAAGAAATGCTTATCGACCTGATTCGAAAAGCCCGAAAGACACAATTAGGCTCGACCTATCGGTTCGACGAAATATCTTCCTACAAAAGTTTTACCGAGCGTGTACCCATCAGCAGTTACGAAGAGCTGAAGCCCTATATCGAGCGCACCATGCAGGGCGAACAGAACATCCTGTGGCCCACCCCTATACGTCACTTTGCCAAATCGTCGGGAACGACCAACGACAAAAGCAAGTTCATACCGGTGAGTGCCGAAGCCCTGCGCTATTGCCACTACCAGGGGGGTGCCGACTGTGTGGCTCTATATCTGCGCGAGAACCCCGAGAGCCGCTTCTTCTCGGGCAAAGGCCTCGTGCTGGGCGGAAGCCGGGCCCAGAATCCTTTCGGGAAGGCCTACTGCGGCGACCTCTCGGCCATCCTCATTCAGAACATCAGCCCCCTGGTCAACCTCATCAGAGTCCCCTCAAAAAAGATTGCGCTCATGAGCGAATGGGATGCCAAGCTCGAGGCTATTGCCAACAGTACCATCGGGAGCGACGTGACCAACCTCTCGGGTGTTCCCTCGTGGTTTCTCGTCCTCATCAAACACATCTTGAAGAAAACCGGCCGGCAAGACCTCTCGGAGGTGTGGCCTCACCTCGAGGTATTCTTCCACGGAGGCATCAGTTTTGCCCCCTATCGCGAGCAATATCTCCAGCTTATCTCCAGCCCCCGGATGCACTATGTCGAGACCTACAACGCCTCTGAAGGCTTCTTTGCCGTGCAGAACGACCTCTCTACGCCCGGCATGCTACTGCTCATCGACCTGGGCATCTTCTTCGAGTTCATCCCGTTGGGAGAAGGCAGCGAACGGGCTGTCCCCCTGTGGGAAGTCGAAGCCGGGCGAAACTACGAACTGGTCATCACCTCAAACGGCGGCTTGTGGCGCTATCGCATGGGCGACACCGTGAAGGTGCTCTCGACCCACCCGCTGAAGATATGCGTATCGGGTCGCACCAAACACTACATCAATGCCTTCGGCGAGGAGCTGATGGTCGATAATGCCGAGCAGGCCATTGCCCGCACCTGCGAGCAGACGGGAGCCAGCGTGCTCAACTACACGGCGGCTCCGGTATATATGACCGACCACAACAAGGGGCGACACCAATGGCTCATCGAATTCAGCAACCTGCCTGTTCCCGTCGAGGAGTTTGCCCGACGGCTCGACCAGAACCTGCAAGACCTCAACTCCGACTACGAAGCCAAGCGCTTCAAGAGCATCGCCCTCGAATGTCTCGAGGTCATTCCCGCCAAAGCCGGCATATTCGACGACTGGTTGCGCGACCATAACAAACTGGGCGGCCAACACAAGATTCCCCGCCTCTACAACCAGCGCGACATTATCGAGGAGATACTCCAGTACAACAACCGATAATTGACAGAGAGAGGGCCCCAGATTAGGGTCATCCCCTCTTCATCCCCCAATAAAAGTAACGAGAGCCGCCCTGCATGGCAGAGCGGCTCTCGTTGTCTATATTATCTATCAAGTGTTATCACTTCACCTCCGAGCCGGGAGCAATCTCGTCGGCCGCCGGGGTGATGACAATCAACCGACCGTCGGCATCCTCGGCCGAGAGTATCATGCCTTGCGACTCGATACCCTTGAGTTTGCGAGGTTCGAGGTTGGCCACGAAGCATACGTTCTTACCCACCAGCTCCTCGGGTTTGTAGTGCTTGGCTATACCCGACACGATGGTGCGACCGCCCAGACCGTCGTCGATGCGGAACTGCAACAGCTTGTCGGCCTTGGGCACCTTCTGGCACTCGAGCACTTTACCCACGCGGATGTCGAGTTTGGCAAAGTCGTCGAAAGGCACATTCTCGCGCACCGGCGCAGCCTTGTGATTCTTCAGCTCGTTGGCCTTCTTGGTCTCCAGCAGTTTGTTTACCTGAGCCTCGATTACGCTGTCGTCGATCTTCTCGAAGAGCAGCTCAGGTTTACCCAGCTCGGCTCCGGCCGGCAGGATATCGGTGCGGCCCAGCATGTTCCAGTCGCAGTGGTGCATGTGGAGCATACCGCGCAACTTCTCGGCCGAGAAGGGAAGGAAGGGCTCAAAGGCAATCGCCAGGTTGGCCGTAATCTGGAGAGCCAGATTCAAGATAGTAGCCACCCGGGGCATGTCGGTCTTGGCCAACTTCCAAGGCTCGGTATCGGCCAGATACTTGTTACCGATACGGGCCAGGTTCATGGCCTCCTTGAGGGCATCGCGGAAACGATAGTGATCGAGATAGTTCTCGACCGACGCCTTCACGTCGGCAAACTCTTTCAAGGTTTCGCGGTCGTAGTCGGTCAACTCGCCGGCCTCGGGCACCTTGCCCTCGAAATATTTGTGGGTGAGCACCAGGGCACGGTTCACAAAGTTGCCCAAGATAGCCACCAGCTCGTTGTTGTTGCGGGCCTGGAAGTCTTTCCAGGTGAAATCGTTGTCTTTGGTCTCGGGAGCATTGGCCGTGAGCACATAGCGCAACACATCCTGCTTGCCGGGGAAATCCTCGAGATACTCGTGCAGCCACACAGCCCAGTTGCGCGAGGTCGAAATCTTGTCACCCTCGAGGTTGAGGAACTCGTTGGCCGGCACATTGTCGGGCAAGATATAGCTACCCTCGGCCTTCAGCATGGCGGGGAATACGATGCAGTGGAACACGATATTATCCTTACCGATAAAGTGAACCATCTTTGTCTCGGGGTCTTTCCAGTAGAGTTCCCACTTGTCGGGGAGCAGCTCCTTGGTATTCGAGATATAACCGATGGGAGCATCGAACCACACATAGAGCACCTTGCCCTCGGCCCCTTCGACCGGTACCGGCACACCCCAATCGAGGTCGCGGCTCACGGCACGGGGTTGCAGGCCCATATCGAGCCACGATTTGCACTGCCCATACACATTGGGTTTCCACTCCTTGTGTTCGTCGAGAATCCAGTGACGCAAGAAAGGCTCCCACTTGTCGAGGGGCAGATACCAGTGTTTCGTCTCGCGCAGCACCGGTTTGTTGCCCGTGATGGCCGACTTGGGATTGATCAGGTCGGTTGCGTTCAACGAAGTACCGCAAGCCTCGCACTGGTCGCCATAGGCATGCTCGTTGCCACAGTGCGGACAGGTACCGGTAATATAGCGGTCGGCGAGGAACTGATTGGCCTCCTCGTCGTAATATTGCATCGAGGTCTTCTCGATAAATTCGCCCTTGTCGTATAGTTTGCGGAAGAAATCAGAAGCCATCTTCGTGTGAATGGCCGAGGTCGTGCGCGAATAGATATCGAATGATATCCCAAACTCCTCGAACGATTTCTTAATAATGTTGTGGTAGCGGTCCACGATATCCTGCGGAGTCACCCCCTCGGCTTTGGCCTTGATGGTGATGGGCACACCATGCTCATCGCTACCGCCTATCATAATCACATCCTCGCCCTTTAAGCGCAGATATCGCGTGTAGATATCTGCCGGTACATACACACCTGCCAAGTGGCCTATATGCACAGGACCGTTGGCATAAGGCAATGCGGTCGTAACCAGCGTACGTTTGAATTTCTTCTCCATTTTTCCTTAATTTCTATCCAGTTAAATACAACCTTGGGGATATTGTCCCCACCGATTTCCGCACGCCCGGCATCCCGTGCAGCGAGCGGTTTTCGACATTTTGTACAAAGATACGTAAAGGTGAGCGTAGAGGCAAACAGAAAACAAAGTTTTCACGTTTGACTATACCGAACCGACTCCTTTCTTCTGGAAAGATAGTGAAAGGTGAGCGTAGAGACAAACGGAAAACAAAGTTTTCAACGTTTGAGACATTCTACCTCCATAAAGAGAGCGAAAAGGAGTGCAGAAGCAATATTCGTCTGAACCTTCTCATCCAGCCGAATCCAAAAATAAAGCAGCAGCCTCATCGCGAGGCCGCTGCTTCCATCCATCATGTAACACCTTTACGGTGCACTCTTATGTTCAATACACTCAAAACAATCAGTTGTTCTGCAACAGATATACGACCGACGAGTAAGCCCCCAGTCTGACGGAAATTCCCTCTTCTTCCACTTTGGAAGAGACACTGCCCGAGGTGGCTATGGCCTTCTCGATTTTGTCGGTAAGAGGCAATCCGATAATGGCACTGCCAAAGTTATGCACGACCAGTATGCGCTGGTCGCCCTTCGTCATATACCAGGCGGCAACCGTAGGGTACTGCGAGTTCTCTTCGTTATAGACTTCGTGCCGCGACATCGTACCCGAGGCCAAAGCCGGATAGGTTTGCCGCACATGTGCAAAGGCGAGATAGGTGTTCAGGAGCGAACCCGCGTCGGTTTGCTGCTCGCTCACGGGCTTCACCTGCGAAGCTACCGAGGGATCGATCTTGGTCGTGTAGCTCGTGGTGTAGTTATCGCCCCAGAGCATGGGACTGCGCACATACTCGTCGCCATTCGCCTTGGTGCCATAGATACCCAGCTCTTCGCCATAATAGATATAGGGCGACCCCGGAGCCGTGAGCAGCACGGCTGCCGCCAGGCGGCACTTGTTGGCCGAACGGTTCAGTTTCGAGGCAGCCCGATCCTCATCGTGATTGCTCAGCTTGGTGGCCCGGATATAGTCGGGACGATACGAGGCATACTCTTTCTGATACGAGAGCAGGTCTTTGACCAGGTAACAGCCCTGGTTGTTGTTGATGGCCCACTCTACCCGATACCAGAACGAGAACTCAAACAAAGCGGGCAGTCCCTGATAATAGGGTGCTACCTCGTTGTGTTCCGAGAGCACCTCGCCCACCATGTAGAAGTCGTCGGTGTGGCCCTGCTGTTTGTAATAGCTGTTCATATCGTCGTAGAAGAGTCGCAGGAAACGGGGGTTCTCGTCGGAGGTGGCATTGTGATAGATGTGCTTCACGGCATCGAGACGGAATCCCTCTACCCCACGGTCGATCCAACCTTTGGCCGCACTGCTGATGGCCTGATAGGCCGGCGACTCGGCTGCCTGATCGACGGGGCCATAGTTCAAATCGGCAAACCAGTCGGTACTGAAAGCCGAATGGAAATACCACATCTCCATACCCTCCAGTAAAATATTCTGGGCATTCTCGCCCTGTTTCAGGGCAAAGGGTTCGCCCAGCCGGGCCTGGTCACCCAGCCGGGCGGCTCCATATTTGTAGTTGCCCCACAGCGTGTTGCTGGTGCGAATGAGGAATCCCCACGACGAAGCGAAATCGACCGTCAACTCATAGATGCCGTTCCCCTTGTCGTAGAACTTTTTGCAAACGGCATCGCCATAATACAGATACTTGTCACTACCAGTCGAGGACGAGGTGTTGTCGGCATCGACATCGGCCTGGGTAGCCTGGGTCACCGTGACCGTGGGTTGCGAGGGCGAACTCCAATCGAGGGTAAAGGTGTAGTATCCACCAGCCTCGGTAGGAACGGCAAACCACTCGCCCGATTTATAACCGGCAGCCCCCTCGCTTGCAATCATGGGCACCCGTCCGGCCTGAATATCGGCCGCCGGATCTTGCGAAAAGCTGTAATAGTCGCGATACGGACTGTCGAGCGACGAGGTGGCCTGGGTGAACCAGGGGTGATTGCGGCCGGTATGGTTCATCACGTAGTCGAGATAGATACTTATACCCCGCGCCCGAGCCTCGCTCACCAATCGATCGAAATCGTCGAGAGTACCGTATTGCGGATTTACCGCGGTATAGTCGGTCACGTCATAGCCGTGGTACGACATGGCGGGATGTATGGGCGACAACCAGATGGCAGTGATGCCCAGTTGCTTCAGGTAATCGAGTTTGGCGGTAATACCGTTGAAGTCGCCCGTGCCGTCACCGTCACTGTCGGCAAACGAATAGACAAGTAACTGGTAGGTGATATCGGCTCGCCGAGTCCCGTCCCACGCATCGGGCGAAGCAACCACGTCGCTCCATTGCCCCGACTGCCCAGAGTCGGGCGAACTGCCATGGACATCGTCGTCGCTACATGCGGCCAACGCAAGCAACAAGCCATATAACAAGAGAAATGGAAATAAAAATCTTTTCATGGTGAATGGTCGATAGTCGATTGTTGTGACACTCCCTGCCACACGGGCAGGTGGTGAGTCGTGTAAAATATAGGGAGAGAGACCGGCCTCCACCCGGGGACAAGCCGGTCTCTCTGCTGCTTCAGATTTATTTATCGTGACAGGTTATACTCATTGGGCCGTGAGCGTGCAATACATCAGCGTGCTGCCGGTGCGTTGCAAGTACATCTCTACGAGATAGTTACCCGCATCGGTTACAGCTATGTTACCCCCTTTGAATACGAGATCGTCCAAAGAGCCGCCCAAGTCGATACCCGAATCCCAAGAGCCGTTGGCCCGGAACTTCATCTCACCGGCCGTGAGGGCGACCGTACAGCTCCAGCAACCCTTCTCGGCGTCGTAGGTCATGGGCGTTTCGCTATCCCATCCGCCGGGAGTAGCGGCTCCAATGAGGCCCCAACTCTCGATGAGCGTAGCCGTGAGACGTTGCGTCATCACGTCGGCCTCGATGTAGTAGAAGCCCGGATTGGCCATGTTGATGTTGATGTTGCCGCTGGCAGGAGCAAGCCCCTCACTATACTCGGTGAAGTGCGTGCTGTTGTACTCGCCACCGTCCCAGTTACGAGCCAGGGTGAACTTGAACTCACCGTCCAGACGGCTGAAACCGGTATAGACACCGTTCATCTCGAGCGACCGCAAGGCCGGAGCCGTAGCGGGATCCCACGACGTGGGAGTCTGGTGGTTACCGGGTACATAGATAAACTCTTCGGTGGGGAAGGCCGTGCTTACAATCTTGGCCACATAGGGATGCTTGCTCACGTCGAGAGTCACGTTATACTCATCGGTAGGTCTGTCGAAGACGATATTGGGAGTTCCGTCGGAGAAGCTGCCCTCGCCATCGATGGCATAGCCCCAGTTGTTGTTGGCACGATACTTATACTCGCCGCTCTCGGTCAAGGTCGTTTTCAGGGTGAAGGTGTTGGAGGCGGCATCGTAGGCCATGGGCGTCTCAGCATCCCAGCCACCGGGGGTAGCATTACCGATCATACCCATACTCTCGATCTTCACCAGGATAAAGTTCTTGAACTTGATATTGGCACATACACGATACAAACCGGGTTCTACGCCTATGGCGCTACCACCCTCGGTCAAGGCCCCACTGGCTACCAGGTTGCCGTTGGCATCGTTGGCAAACTGGGCATCGCCGCCATATTCTACCTGGGCATCACCATCCTCGAAGGTGAAGGTAGCTGCCTCGGCAAAGTTGACGAAGCACTCGAAGAGTCCCTTTTGTGCCGTACTTTGAGGTATCTGCTTGTCGGTGCCTTTCAACGTGATGAAGGCGGGGAAGTTGGCCTTGTAGGTAGTTACCTGCATGGTGACAGGAGCCGAGGGCAACCCCTCTTCGCACGAGGGCGAATAGGCTTTCACGGTAAAGGTAACTTCGCTGGCGGCACCCTCGACAGCCCCGGCACTCACGATGAGTTCGTTCCACTCGTCAACCGTAAGCGTGCAAGAGGTCTCGGTCAGGCCGGTAGCAGCGACAACGGGCTCACTCCCACCGCAACTTACCAACACGTCGTAGGTGATGGCCTCGTTGTAGTTCAGCCGGGCCGGCTCCCAGGTGAGCAACGTGAGCTCGCTGGTGAGATTGTTGATATCCAGCGTGAGTTCGCTCTCGGCCGGAGTAGCCACGGCCGAAATAAAGTTGCCATAGGAATAGACGGTCATCATCAGTTCGGCCGATTTGTAAACAGCCTCGGCATCGGCGGCCTCGACATAGAAGTTAAGGTCGAAGGTCGAGTTCTCGGGAATGGCGGTAATGCCTTCCAGTAAGGTGCGGAAATCGGTCTTACTCATCGTGAGGGTAAGAGCCGAGGTGCTCCCGCCTACCTGCACGGGCTCTTCCTGCCCATACTTCACGAAGAGCGAATAGGTCACATCGCCCTTCAGGAAACGGGCAGCGGTCCAGGCCCACCGAATAGGTTCGTCCATGGTGTTTTGGGTCATCAGGATACTCCCGTTGTTTTGCAACGAGGGAGCCACAGGAGCCGTCGAGAAGGTATCTTCCGGGTCGTCCTGACACCCCGTGGCGGCCATCAGGGTGATGGCTGCTATGGCTATGTATTTCAGATATTTTATCATGACTGTAATCGATTAAAGGTTATCGGGTTTATTGTTTTTGAAATTCCAGTACATAGGGGGTGCGGTTGGCATGAAGCACGACCACGAAGGTTCCGCTTTCGGGCACCTGAATATTATTGCCGCCGGCGCTCAGAATCAGTCCGCCAGGCACATCGGTACTGGTCGAGCCGTCGCTGCCCCAGTTGGTAGTCCAGGCACCATCGGCACGCACCTTCAACTCCTTGCCGCCTTCCAGTTCGAGGGGAGCGGTCTTCCAGGTATTGTCGGTCCAGTCATAAACCAGAGGTGCATCGGCACCATCGGCCCAACCCGAGAAGTCGCCGGCCAATCCCAAGGTCTTACCCACAGGAGCCTGCGTGATAGACATGGCCACGGTATTTACCGACAAGGTATAGATATTGGTCTCGGTAATGGGCAGGTTGAGGTTGTTGTCGTTGTTCTCTACGTTGGTCCAGTTGGACTGCAAAGCGCTGTAACCCCAGTTGGCATCGGACCACGACTGGGCCACCGTCACCTTGAAATAGGAGTTTTCGCCATCGGTAGGCGTGTAATCCGAAGGTATCGAGAGGTCGATCATACACTCGTAGGTATTGGTACCGCCACCGGTCTCCCAGAACTGGGCAGCCTGATCGATGGTCCACTTGTTGAACTCGCCGCACAGATACAGCCACTTGAGCGGGGCTGCATAGGTCTGTACCGAGAAGGGGTTGGAGAGAGGCGACTTCACCACCTCGGCATAAGCGGCACTGGCAATCTGGGCCGATACATAGGCGGTCACGCCATTGGCCTTATCGTTTTTCGTTACGCCCAGGCTATTGATCACCACGCCATTCAGGTCGCCTTTTTTCACGGCCAGCGAGGTGCCGTTGGTCGTTCCCAGCAGTCCCTCTTTATCGCCCAAAGTAAGATAGACCGAATAGAATATCTGCACCGGCTGTCCGAAGTTGGCCGGAGTCCACGAGAAGATGACATTCTCGTCGTCGGAGTTGTCGGCATTGACAACCACGTTGCCGCAATCGCTCATGACGGGCGCTACAAAGTCGGCAGGCGCATTGAGTTGCGGAGTATCTATCTCCGTTTCGCAGCCGGCCAGCAGGGCTACCGCTGCGAATAATGCTATATTTTTGAATAGTTTCATAATCGTTTCTTATTGAGGATTGTGAATATTGAGGTGATGATTAGTAACCCGGATTCTGCGTGAGGTTGGAGTTCTCGGCCACGTCGTTGTCGAGCAACGGGAATATGGTGCGATAGGCCGGAATCTCTACGGCTCCGGTAGGTACGCCGCCCTTGTAGGGCCAGGGGAAGCTCATGGAGGTGAAGTAACCGTAGCGAATGAGGTCGGTACGACGGTGACCCTCCATCATCAACTCACAGGCACGCTCTTTCAGGATGAAGTCGAGGTCGATCGATGCGGGAGTAGAAAGCCCGGCACGGTCGCGCAACTGCTTGATATAACCGAGGGCTTTGGCATCGGTGGTGACACCGTTGTCCAGGCGGGCTTGTGCCTCGGCGTAGATGAGGTACATCTCGGCCAGACGAATCACGGGGAAGTCGGCCGACGAGAAGTTGTTGTCGAGGTGGAGCTGGTTTTGAGAATCCATGCTGTTGAACTTCCAGCAACGCCAGCCGGTCTCGGCCACCTTCAGGTCGAACTCTTTCTCACAACCCGTGTTGCAGAAGAAGGCGCGCTTGTCGCTGCCCTCGCGGTCGTAACCGATGCCGGTACCGCCCCACGATACATTCTTCATCTCGAAGTTGGCCTCTACATATTCGTTGGGGATGTGGTATCCGTTCCAACGCTCGGGCGACATGAAGGTGTTGTCGCCGAAGCCCAGCTCCTTGGCAATGGCCTGACTGGCTGCATCGTGCACGTTACCGCTCACCAGGTGGGTGGTTCCACCCCAGCTCTGCATCAGGTTGCTGTCGTAACCGATGGCAAAAATCATCTCTTTTTGAGCGTCGGGATTCTCGCCGTTATCCTGCAGGAAGAGGTGGGCATAGTTCGAACACAAGCCGTATCCCATGCCAATCACCTTCTCGGCTGCCGTGCGGGCATCTTCCCAGCGGGGTGTGCCGGTATAGACCTCGGCATTGAGGTAGAGGCGGGCCAGCAGAGCCTGTGCACTGCCTTTCGTGGCACGCGGATAGGGAACCTCGCCTACATTGGGCATGGCGCTGTTGGGGTCGGCCAGCGCTTTCAGCTCACTCTCGATCCAGGCAAACAGCGCCGGACGTCCTATCTGCGTCGGCAGCGAACCGCCACCGATGTTCTCTTCGGTAGCAAAGGGCGGGTTGCCATACAGATCCATCAACACGAAATAGGCATAGGCACGCAGGAAACGGGCCTCGGCAATCAGTCCGGGCAGACCGTCCATCTCGCGGCCCGTGGCACGGGTGAGGAACTCGTTGGCACGGGTAACCGTGATGAGACCACGGGTGTAGGTAGCCACCAGGGCGGCATTACCGCCGGCTGTCCACGAAGCCGTTTGGGTCTCGGTAATATAGCTGTCGCCCCAGATACATTTCATGGCGTCGGTACTCATCTCGTTCAGCACCACAATCTGGCGGATAAACTCGCTCTGTCCGGCATCATCGACATTGATATCGGCCTTTCCCGGGTCATTCTGGCTCGACAGCGAGAAGGAGCCGTAGATGTAGGCCAGTCCCCGTTGAAAGTCCTGTATGTTTTGATAGGCCGTTTCGCCCGTCTTGTCTGTCTCGTTCAGAGGTACGGTATCCAAATCGCCGAGACAGGAGGTCATCGAGAGCGCCGTAGCTGCGATGGCCAGTGTATAATATATCAGTTTTTTCATAATGCTGTGTCTTAGGGTAGTTAGAAGTTAATGTTGAGTCGCAAGGTGTAGAGACGAGGACGGGGAATGAGGTTTTGGTCCACACCGTCGAGTTCGCCGCTACCGTTGACCGTGAGTTCGGGATCGAGGCCGCTGTACTTGGTGATGACAAATACATTTTGTACCGAAGCACCGATGCGGATTTTACCCTTCCAGTTCTTAATCTTGTCGAAGGTGTAGCCTACGTTGATGTCGTCCATGCGGAAGAACGAGGCATCCTCGAGGAACATGTCGGAGAAGTGCTGGAACTCGGTGAGACTTTCGGTCCAACCGGTCTTCTGGCAAATGGGCATGAGGTTGTCGATATAGCCCTTGGTGTAGTCGTCCTTGTAACCGCTGGAGTTATCTTTGGCCACCTTGTTGAGGGCATAGCCGCCCAGTGAGCCGTGGGCATTGAAGCCGAAGTCCCAATTCTTGTAAACGATTTGCGTGCTGATACCGAAATAGAAATAAGGCATGATGCTCTTGCCGGTTACATAGCGGTCGTCCTGCGTGATTTGACCGTCGCCATTGCGATCGACCAGAGCGTTTTCTATGGGATTGCCGTTGGAATCATATACCTGTTGGAACAGGTGATAGGTATAGGGAGCATAACCTACCCGGTAGAGCGACGAGTATCCGCTGGTACCGCTCAGGTTGGAACCGACGCGTACACCCAGATAGTCTTCGGTAGGCACGTTGCTCAGCTTGGTGATTTTGGTATCTTGCCAGGTACCGTTCAGGTTGATGTCCCAGTGCAGGTCTTTGGTCTCGATGGGAACAAAGTTCAAGCTTACCTCCACACCTTTGTTTTCCATATCGCCCACATTGGTGATGACCGTGTTGGAGAAGTTGGAACCGAGCGGCGTGGTGATGTCGTTGAGCAGGTCGTAGGTGTGACGCAAATAGGCATCTACGCTACCGCTGATGCGGCCGTTCAGGAACCCGAAATCGACACCCACGTTATAGGTTTCGGTGGTTTCCCACTTGATATTCTTGTTATAAGCCATGGGCGAGATGGTGTAGGCATAGCCGTCAACGCCGTCGCCCAAACCGGGGAACCCGGGAATCATCATGTTGGGGCTGGTCGAGATGACATACCGCGGCTGATAGGCATAACAGTTGTCCATACCGATATCTTGCTGACCGGTGCGACCCCATCCCAACCGAATCTTCAAGTTGGAGAGCGGTGTCTGGTGATCCTTGATGAAGTCTTCTTCCACGATATTCCAGGCAAAGGCGGCCGAGGGGAAGAGACCCCAG
Organism: Barnesiella sp. An55; assembly: GCF_002161555.1. GTDB lineage: Bacteria > Bacteroidota > Bacteroidia > Bacteroidales > Barnesiellaceae > Barnesiella > Barnesiella merdipullorum. The sequence continues at coordinate 42,870 of NZ_NFHZ01000006.1, forward strand.
CGGTTCTCCTTGGAGAAACGCGAAGAGGCATCGTCGCGCAGAGAGAAGGTGAACAGGTATTTCGAATCGATCGAGTAGTTTACACGGCCGAAGAACGAAAGCAGGTAATACTCCCGACGGTCCGAGGGGCTGTCGAGGTAAACCTCGTCGCGGTTGGCGTTATAGTACGAGATGTTGTCGTACTTCACATAGTTGTGTTGCCAGGAGTAACCGGCCATCACGTCGAGATGGTGGATACCGAACTGCTTGTTGTAGTTGGCATACAGCTCGAGCAGCGTATTGGAGTTGGTGTTGGCATACTCTTCGTAGAGGTCGCGACCCGACATGTTGTTGCGAGCCGAGGTTACCGACCCGAGAGCGGCATATTTGTAGCCGTCGGTACGGGCCACATCGTAACCCAGGTTCAAGTTCAGGCGCAGGTCTTCGAGGCCGTGAATCTTGTAGTCCAGTTGCAAGTTACCCAACGAACGCCACGAGTCGTTGCGGTTGGTATAGTCGTAGAGTTGCGACAGGGGGTTGATGCCGTAGTTGGTACTTACCTGACCGCCCACGCTCCAGTTCCAATAGCCGTTGAAGAGATCTTTGTTGATGCTGCCGTCGGCATTGCGGAAGTAGGGTTCCTGCGTCGGGGTAAAGGAGATGGCGCTGCCCACGGCTCCCGAGTTGGGATAGTTGGCCTTGTTGTAGATACCCTTGGCATTGATGTTCACGCTCAGGTGATCGTCGAAGAATTTGGGGGTCATGCTTATCGAGAGGTTGGCACGCTGGTTGTCGCCCACCTTCAACGTAGCCTCATCGTAGGTATAGCCCATGCTCACCCGGTAGGGGAACTTGCCTTTCACATTGCCATAGACACTCAAGTTCTGGTCGGTCGTGAAGGCCGTGCGATAGATGAGGTCTTGCCAGTTGGTGTTGGCCGTACCCATCAACGATTCTACCGTAGCCAGGCGGCTGGTACCGGCATAGGTACTGCGCATGTAGTCGCGATATTGGTCGCCAGTCATCACATCGAGCGTAGAGCTGTTCTGTTTCAAACTGTAACTGGAGTTGTAGCTCACCTGCACATTCTTGCCGGTGCCCTTCTTGGTGGTGATGATAATCACACCGTTCGAAGCTCGCGAACCGTAGATGGCAGTGGCCGAAGCATCCTTCAATACCGTATAGGTGTCGATATCGTTGGGGTTGACCGATGCCAGCGGGTTGGCCATGCCGGCACCACCTTCGGCGGTAACAGGCACTCCGTCGATTACAATCAAGGGGTCGTTCTTGGCCTTCAACGAAGCGGCGCCACGAATACGAATCGTTGCACTACCGGTGGGGTCGCCTGCAGCAGGAGTAACCAACAGGCCCGGCACCTTGCCTTGCAACATCTGGTCGGGCGAGGTAACCACACCGCGGTTAATATCCTCGGCCTTGATGGCGGTAATCGAACCGGTGAGGTCGGTCTTTTTTGCCGTACCGTAACCAATCACTACCACCTCGTCCAACAACTCTTCGTTGTCTTGCAAAACAAATTTCATCAATTCGCTGGCGGGTTGTTCCTGAGGTTGATAGCCAATGTACGAAACGGTGATGATGTCGCCCTTATTGGCCTTGAGCGTAAAGTTTCCGTCGATATTGGTACTTGTTCCGTTGCCAGTCCCCTTCACCAGGACGTTGGCTCCGATAATAGCCATACCCGTGTTGTCCAATACAACACCTTTCACTGTCATGCTCTGTGCAAAAGCATGTGCAGGTAGCAAGAAACCTACTATACACCATAATAGGATTTTGCTCGCAATTTTCAGAATTTTTCTTTTCATGTTATTAGCTTAAAGTATAAAGGTTCTTATATATTATTATAATCACGAATATAAACTCCTTCGAAGAACACCTTTTAGTCGCTTATATTCAGCGATTTAACAAAGCTTCATATTCTTGAATTGTAGCAAGCATAAAAGAAGTCGGCTCTCGAGGGGGAGAGGAACCCCGACTCCTTTCACGCATCGAGATAATTACTTAACCTCCTTAATCGAGATGGCGTATCCGCCACCCACGGCTGCCGTAAGTTTGAGTTTGCTCTTGCTGGTTACCTTCTTATGAGTAATGGTATAGGCTTGAGGATTGGTCTCCCAGTGGGCATCCTTGGCATCGGCATAGATGGTGGCTTCATACTTTTTGCCCGGTGTGAGGAAGTCGAGCACAAGCTCCGACTTATGTCCGTTGTAGCCAGCCGTACAGCCTACATACCAGTCGTCGGTACCTTTGGCCCGGCGGGCGATGGTGATGTATTCACCCGGTTCGGCCTCCAGATATCGGCTCTCGTCCCAGTCGATAGCCACATCCTTGATGAATTGGAAGGCATCGGGGAAGCGCTGGTAGTTCTCGGGAATGTCGGCCGCCATCTGCAACGGGCTGTACATGGTCACATAGAGGGCCAACTGGCGGGCCAGCGTGGTGCGGGCACGCGAGGTATTGGAGGGGGTCATCTTGCTGCAATCGGTCTCGAAGATACCCGGGGTGTAATCCATCGGGCCGCCGATGAGACGGGTAAAGGGCAAGATGGTGGTGTGGTTCACGTGGTTTCCGCCGAATGCTTCGTACTCGGTACCCCGGGCCGACTCGTTGGCGATGAGGTTGGGATAGGTGCGGCACAACCCGGTGGGACGCACGGCTTCGTGGGCATTGACCATGATCTTATAGTCGGCGGCCTTGTTTACGGCATAGAGGTAGTGGTTGACCATCCATTGTCCATAGTGGTGCTCGCCGCGGGGAATAATGTCGCCTACATACCCGCTCTTGACGGCATTGTAACCGTTATCGACCATGAAACGATAGGCATTTTCCATGTGACGCTCGTAGTTGCGTACCGACGAGGAGGTCTCGTGGTGCATGATCATCTTCACCCCTTTCTCGGCGGCATAACGATGAATCTCCTGCACGTCGAAATCGGGATAGGGAGTGACGAAATCGAATACATAATCTTTGCTGTTTCCAAACCAGTCTTCCCAACCGATGTTCCAGCCTTCGACCAGCACGGCGTCAAAACCGTTGGCAGCGGCAAAGTCGATGTAGCGTTTCACATTCTCGGTATTGGCCGAGTGGGTACCGTTGGGCTTGGTTTGGGTATAATCGGTCTCGCCCAGGTGCACGCTATACAGGTCGTTGGTATAGGCCCAGGTACCTTTGCCGGTAATCATATCCCACCAGATACCGATGTATTTTGTAGGTTTAATCCAAGAGGTATCGGTGTATTTGCAAGGTTCGTTCAGGTTGAGAGTGATGCGCGAGGCGAGAATGTCGCGGGCATCGTCGCTCACGATAATCGTGCGCCAGGGCGACTGGCAAGGAGTCTGCATGTAACCTTTGTCGCCTTGGGCATCGGGGGTGAGCCACGACTCAAACACCAGGTTCTTGTCGTCGAGGTTCAGGTGCATGCAGGCGTAGTCGATGAGCGCGGCTTCGTGCAGGTTGATATAGAGTCCATCGTCGGTCTTCATCATCAAAGCCGTCTGTACGCCGGTAGGCGAGAAGGGAGTTTGCGACGAGTTGGGCGTAATGGCTTGCTTCATCAGGCCCCGAATCTCCGACAGACGCGAGGTGGTGTAGTCGTACTCCTGAGTATCGTAATCGCCCGGAATCCAGAAAGCGGTATGGTCACCGGCCATGGCAAACTGGGAGTGCTCTTCCTTGATGACAAAATAGTTGAGCTCTTTCTGCTGCGGGAACTCGTAGCGGAAACCCAGCCCGTCGTCGAACAGACGGAAACGGATGACAATCTGACGCTTGTTCTGAGCCTGGTCGAGGGTCACGGCCAGCTCGTTGTAGTGGTTGCGTATCTGGCTCTCTTCGCCCCAAACCGGGCTCCACGTCTCGTCGAAACTCGACGTTTGCGTGTGGGCTATCGTAAACCCGTTCATCAGGTTGGCTTTGGCTTCCAACCCTTCGATTTTTTTCGGGCCAGACAATTGAAAGTCGGTTTGCGCATTAGGGTCCTCCTGCTTGAGTTCCAACCCCAGCGTACTGGTCTTGATTACCGGCTTTCCCTTATAATATAGATCGTAAGCAGGTGCCCCGTTTGTAGTGAGGCTGAAGTTCATCACCAGATTGCCGTCTGGCGAAACCAACTGTTGGGCATCCGACAGGACAGGTATGCATGCCATTGCCCCGGCCAAGATGAGATGTTTCATGCTATTCATGGTTCGTTTTTTGGTTAACTTGTTTATGTGTTCGAGTGTGTTTTCAAAATTAGCAGATAAAGATTCCTCTCTATTCGGGTAGAATAAATTTATAAACGCTTTATCTCTTCAAACATCTTATATTCAAACAATTGAATCTGTACCCCTGACAAAAATTATAAACAATTTAGAAGCAGAGCAACAGCGATTCGCGAGGCTCGAGCGAGAGTTTCTCGGAGAGTTCGACCGTGCGCCCGCTCAAGAAATCGGTAGCCGTGGGGGCTGGCAATACCTCGCGATAGGGAGTCAAGCTTATCTCTTGCGGCTGATCCGACCCGTTCATGATCACGACCGCCGACCGCTCCCCATACTTCCGCTCATATACATATACATTATTCATAATCGAGAAGTGGGTCAGGCTTCCTTTCCCTATTACCTCGTTGTTCTTTCTCCAGTTCAACAGCTTGCGAGTGTAATCGAAGGCCTCGTTCTGCAAGTCGGAACGCCCTTCGGAGGTGAAGCAGTCGCTTGGATCGCCCGGCCAGCCACCCGGGAAATCGCGCCGCAGCATGCCGTCGCCCTCACTCTTGTCGGCCGCCATCACGATTTCGGTCCCATAATACAGTTGGGGGATGCCTCGTGTGGTGAGCAGGAAGAGCAACGCTTGCTTGTAGCGGGTGAGATTGGCCGTATCCTCCTCCTTTTTATAAAAGCGCGAGGTGTCGTGATTGTCGAGGAAGATGAGCAGACTCATGGGATTGGGATAGACCAGGTCTTGCGTGAGGTAGTCGTACAACCGATAGAGGCCTCCGCCCCAGTCGGTAGTCTCCTCGTCAAAGGCTTTGTTCATCAGGTCGGTGAGGGGGAAATCCATGACCGTGGGCAGATTGGAGTTGCGAGGCGCTGCCAGCCGGCTGTCTTTCTGCCAGAACGAAACCAGCACATTGCTGTTGAGCCACGTCTCGCCCACGATGTTGAAGTGAGGATATTCGTCGAGCACCTCGCGACACCATTGCGACATGAAGTCAAAATCGGCATAGGGATGAGTGTCCTGGCGGATGCCGTTGATGTGGGCATACTCGATCCACCAAATGCTACTCTGAATCAGGTAGCGGGCCACATGGCGGTTGCGGTGGTTCAAGTCGGGCATCACCTGGGTAAACCAACCGTCGGTAGCCAGCTGTCGTTCGTATTGGCTGGCATGAATATCTTGCACGCTGGCCGTCTTGAACGAAGTCTGGGTGTAGTGCGACTTGAAGTTGAACCAGTCGGTCGATGGCTTATCCTTGAACAGGTAGTTTTCGCTGCCGCAGTGGTTGAAGATCATATCCATCACCACCTTCAGCCCCTTTTGGTGGGCCTGCTCGGTCAACGCCTTGAACTCCTCGTTGCTGCCCAGCCGGCGATCTACCTGATAGTAGTCGGTGATGGCATATCCGTGATACGAACCATCGGGCATATCGTTTTCCTGGATGGGATTGAGCCAGATAGTGGTCACCCCCAAATCGGCAAGATAGTCGAGGTGATTGGCCACCCCCTTCAAATCGCCGCCGTGACGGGCATACTGTCCGTTGCGATCGACCTTATTCTCCAACATGCCAGGCACCACGTCGTTGTCGGGATTGCCATTGGCAAAGCGATCGGGCATAATCAGGTAAAGCACATCGGCAGCGGTAAAGCCTTGTATATCGTCGCCCTTTTGGCTGCGGGCTTTCAGCTCATAGGGAACCGTCACACTCTTTCTCCCCTTCTTCAATACGATATCGAAAGTCTGCGGGGCTGCCTCGGAGAGGTCCACATACAAAAGCAGATAGTTGGGATTGGATTGTTTTACGATCTCTTTCAGCTCTACATCCCCACTCGACAGGGTCACATCATAGTCGGCAATACGATCGCCATACAACAAAATCTGTAACTCTGGATTTTTCATACCTGCCCACCAGAAGGTAGGGGCCACTTTCTTCACTATCGGGGTCGAGGCAAACACATGAGCCGGCCAAATCAAGAAGCTGAACATGATAAAAAACAATAGGCTGAACCGTTTCATAATATTAGAAAATTGGTTAATACAAATATAAAAAAATTGTGAACGTGGCCAGGGGATTAGAATATTTTTATAAACGATGCAACGGTCTATTCATTTGCAATATAATGATTTACACTTTTTAACGCGTTCGAAAATATAAACCGTTTCAACACCCGTTTCCTTCTTTTCCCGACCTGTTTGCCCCACCTTCGGGGATGAGTGTCACCACAAACTCCCCGGGATATTCCCCCACCCGTTTCTACTCGCTCTCCAAACCTTGAGAAAGACGAAAATTATCCCCCTCATTTTTATTTTTCAGTGCAAGATTTTATTATATATTTGCATTTAGGATTAAAAACTGTTTATGCGTAAAATTGCATTTATTCTATGGATGCTTATTCTTTGCCCAGCGATTGGGGCAGAGGGTACAGAAACACAACAGGTACTGGAACGACTGGATGCCGTGATTGCCCAGAAAAAGGACTACCAATCTCATAAAGAGGCTCAAATCGAAGAATTGAAACAGATGTTGCGAAAAGCCTCATCGGCATCGGAGAAGTACCGACTCTGCAACTCTCTCTTTTATGAATATCTGCATTATCAGGCCGACTCGGCCACACACTACCTCAACTTGAAAGAGGAGATAAACCCCGCCACCATATTCCCCGACAGCAAGGCCGAACACACGATATGCCGGGCCGAAGTGATGAGCGTAATGGGCATGTACAACGATGCTCTGCTCGAACTGGAGACCATAAATCCCGGTCGCCTGGGCGAAGAGACCCGCCTCAAATACTACTATGCCTGCCGCTCGTGTTATGGCTGGCTGGCCGACAACATCGTCGACCCCCAGGTGAAACAGAAGTACCTCGAGAAGACCGACCTCTATCGCGACTCCATTGCCCAATTCCCGCTCAACGAGACCGACCGCACCATTCTGATGGCCGAGCGACTGATTCTGAAGGGCAACCCCGACGAGGCCATACCGATGCTCGACAAGCAACTGTCCACGGTTCAAGACATGCAATACCTGTCGTATCTCAACTATACCATGTACGAAGCCTATCGGGCCAAAGGCAACGTGGAGAAACAGATCTACTACCTGGCACATACCGCCATTTGCGACCTGGAACGGGTGGTGCGCGAATATGCCTCGCTGCAAAAACTGGCCTGGCTCATGTATGAACAGGGCGATATCGACCGGGCCTACTGCTACCTGAACTGCTCGATGGAGGATGCCGTGAGTTGCAATGCCCGCCTGCGATTCCTGGAGGTGACCGAGTTCTACCCCATCATCGATAGGGCCTATCGCGAGAAAGACGAGCACGAACAGTCGGTCGTTCGCGGCATGTTACTGGGAATAAGTATCCTGTCGCTGCTGCTAATCGTAGCCGTTTTCTATCTGTACCATTGGATGAAGAAACTGTCGGCCATGCGAAAAAGCCTGTACGAGGCCAACTGCGAACTGAAAAATTCGAACGAGACGCTCGCTCAAATCGGAAAAATTAAAGAGGTATATATTGCCCGCTACCTGGACCGCTGCGTGGGCTATCTCGAGAAGCTGGAGCAATACCGCCGTTCGCTGGAGAAGATGGCCATGACTTCCAAGGTCGATGAACTCTTCAAGACCATACGTTCCGACCAGTTCCTGCGCAGCGAGCGCGAGGCCTTTTATCGCGAATTCGACAAATCGTTTCTCGACCTCTTCCCCAATTTCATCGAAGACTTCAACAAACTGCTGGTCAAAGAGGGTCGCATCTACCCCAAACCGGGCGAACTGCTCAACACCGAGTTGCGCATCTTTGCCCTCATACGGCTGGGCGTAACCGATGCCAACCGCATCGCCCATTTCTTGAGCTACTCGCTGGCTACCGTATATAACTATCGTAGCAAGATACGCAACAAGGCGGCTGGCGATAAAGATAAATTTGAGCAGGAGGTAATGAATCTGTAACCCCTCATCCCGGTCGGGAGCGACACGGCCGGTTCCACACACAACGATTCTACTCGCGACCCGTCAGCCGGGCGACGGCAAAGCGCACGGCAAACCACAGGTGGCGCAGGAAGGTGGGCACCGTGCCGTAGTAGCGGCACATGATCGTGTAGCGCTCGCGAAGCGAAGCCTTGCGATTGGCGGTAGTGACCCCTTCGTTGAGGTAGTCGATGAGGGTCTCGTGCGTGTTGGTAATCGTGCGGGCCACCTGTATGCAACGGATACACCAGTCGTAGTCGGCCGAGAAACGATACTGCAAGTCATATTCGGGCGCAATCGACCGACGCACCACAAAAGCCTGGTGGCACACCAGCATACCCATGCGAAAACTCTTGACCGTCAACACCTCGGGTGCCTGCAACCGACGCATGGCCACAAAGCGGCGCCGGTCATCGACGAGAGCCGTCTCGCCATAGACGATATCGGGGTCGTTTTTTTCGATGGAATGGGCGATTTTCTGCAACGTGTCGGGGCTGTGCAACGCATCGCCCGCATTCAGGAAGATAAGATAGCGACCCTTGGCTCGACGCAAACCCTTGTTCATGGCATCGTACAACCCCCGGTCGGGCTCGCTCACCACCGAAGTGACTGCCCGCGAAGCCCGGGCAAGGGCTACCGTGCCGTCGGTCGAAGCCCCATCGGCTATCAGATACTCATAGTCGGTAAAGGTTTGCCGTTCTACACTCTGCAACGTAGCGGGCAGCGTAGCCGCCGCGTTGAATGTAATCGTAATAATCGAGAAAAGCGGACTTTCCATGGCTCCTTACTTGATTAACAATTCGCTATACAACTGTTGATATTGCCGGGCAACCGTCTTCTCGGAGTAACGCGACAATGCCTCACTCCGCAGCCGTTCCCGTGGAATGTTCCCCCCCGATTCCAAAGCCCGGGCAATACCCTCGGCCAGGCTCTCGGCCGTGTGCTCGGGCACCAAATAGCCGGTCTCGCCGTGACGGATAATATCGGCCTGTCCGCTGTTCCCGAATGAGACCGGCATGCAGCCGCACGCCTGTGCCTCGGCCAACGTCTGCCCAAAGGTTTCGTAACTCGAAGCCGATACCGCCACATCGGCCGCCGAATAGAGCAGAGACATCTGCCGGGGGTTGTCAACCCAGCCGGCATCGGTATAACTGGTCGGTATCAGAGGATAGACCTCCTGCGGATTCTTTACCCGCCCGAAAAATACCAGGTGTATGCGATCTCGGTACTCCTGCCGCTCGAGCAGTAACCGCAGGGCCTCCATGAGCAGGGGGAACCCTTTTATGGGGTCGTCAACCCGAACGGCTCCGAAGAGGACGATGCGCTTATCGCGGGGCAGCGACAACCGCCTGCGACTCTCGTCGCGGTCGAGCAACTCGAATTGCGAGAGCGACAAGGTGTTGGGTATCACCTCGACACGTTTCCCAGCGAGCAGAGCACTCGCCCGGGCTTGCCGGGCCATCCAGTGACTCACGGCTACCCAGGTGACATCGGCCGGACGGAAGACCTCCATCTTCCGGCGGAAAACCCGGGCCGCCAGGTCGTGCTGCGAAGGATAACGCAAAAAACCACAATCGTGACAGGCACTTTTGAACCGATTGCAACCATGGGCATGATGACAAATCGAGGTGCACTCCCACATGTCATGCATGGTCCACACCACGGGTTTCCCCGAGCGGAATATGCGGTCGAGACTTTTCAACGAAAGGAGACCCTGATTTACCCAATGCAGATGGACAATGTCGGCCTCGCGGAAAGCATCCGTAGCGGTAATGTCGAAACCGGTAGAAGCCGTGGAAACCTTAAAGAGATTCTTTCGGCTAAAACCGTTGTTGACCCAAATTATGAGCCTCTCGAACAGAAACGAGAGGCGGCCTTTCCAATGCGGAACTACGGCAAAGGTGCGACTGTCGTCGCCATACTTGTCGAGCACCAGCATCGTGACCTCGACTCCCGCACGCGACAAAGCATCGCCCAGGCGGCGGGCGGCTATTGCGGCTCCCCCGTTACGGTCGGTGGTATTTACAATCAATACATTCATTGCATCACTCCTCCTGTTGTTTTATGCCCCAAAGTCACCCTTCAACGTGCGCTTGACCCGTCGCCAGGCTTTTGCCCAAAACGATTGCGTGCGCCCGTAGTAACGCTCCCAGGCTTTTCGGGCTTGGAGATTCTCGACGACCGGGGTAATCTTGTAAACCTTCAAAGGCGCCATATACAACTCCGAGTCATACAGATTCCCGCCACCGCAATTGGTGCCGCTACCGTCGAACCCGATGTTGCGGACCAGCGATCGCCCCACATTCAACGACAGGATATCGTTCAAGAAGAGCGAAGCATTCCAGCGAATGGCCCACGAATTGTTCTTCCCCTCGACCTGCCGGCGCAACATGCGGGTAAAGCGATATTTCCCGTTGAAATCGAAGGTGCGGCTCAACCGTTTGTCCTGCTCAAGAGCCCGCAACAAGGCGGCCCCATCGGGGTTGAAATAGCGCCAGGCACGCCGCCAGGTACCCCACCCCCAACTACCGGTAAACTTGATGAGGAAAATATCGGGCAACGAACGGTCGTGAGTAAAATCACAAGCCTGTATGTGGCCTACCCGCGGCTCGTCGCGATAAAGCTCGAGAGCGTCGTTCATGAAACGCAGGAAATAGGGAGCAACCACCAGGTCGTCTTCCAGCACAATCACCCGGTCGTACTGCTCCAGCAAGGTCGATACTCCGTCGATGACATTGGCGGCCAACCCCCGATTCTCGGGACGCTCCACCACCGTCACCCGTCGGAATTTCCACGGGCGGGCAATCACCTGCCGCACGGCTGCCACCGACGACTCACTGCCCGGCTTGGCCCCGTCGGCAAAGATATAGAGTTCGCTCTCGGCCGCCAACTCGTTCCGCTCCAAATACTCCAGGCAGGTGCAGGTGTGATCGGGCCGGTTATAGACAAACAATACAATGGGAGCACAGGTATTCATATCAATCTCATTTTTTTACCAGTTCGACTACCCGATGAGCAAAATGGTTCCAGCTGTTCTCTTCCAGGAACTCGCGATACCCCTCCCACGAGACAGGAGAGTCTTTGTATCGGGTTACAATTTCCTCGATATCCTTGTAATCCCGGAACGTATATACATTCAACCGTTTCTCTTGCGCATAGTCTCTGAATGAGCCCGTATCGGGACCTATCACCTTGGCCCCGAAAGATAGTGAGTCCATCAATGTGCCAGAACTCAATATGCTCTCTGGATTATAGGGAATCAAGACAAAAGCCGACTGTTCGATATAGCGGGCCAACTCCTCAAACGATAGTGCCCGGTTGATAAACGTAACCGTATCGGTCAGTTCGCTCGCAATTTCCTCGGCCAACGATTGAGACGAACAAGCCCCGGCAATACAAATTTTCAGTTCTTTACAAGGATTGTTTTTCAAATAGTGGATATATTCCATCACCCCTTTGTACCGGGAAATCTGCCCCCAAATGAGCAGATCATATACCTCCGGTTCCGTCGGTCGAGATTTGGGCAACCGGTTTTTTGTGGGATGATGCAGGAAACAGGTTTTCTCCCCAGCCCGCCGGTCATACCGCTTGGCCAAGTCGATTCCCTCCCGGGCATGTGTCAAAATCACATCGGAATGACGCGCGATAAAACGGGTCAAAAACCTTTTCTGCTTTGCATGTCCCTGCCGGTGAGGCTCCTTATTATGCAATACCCAAATGATTTTCCGCCCGCATATTTTCACCCCAAGCACCAGCAAGATGGCAACCACGGTTTGTATCGCTCCATATTTATAATCGGGAACATTTTCATACCAGTTAAACACAAACACATCACCCCAGTGCCTCATCGACAACAGGCTGAAAAGCGGATTTTTGTGCGGCGGATTAACGACCGTTGCTTCGCCCGTCTGCTCCAGAGAAGCGACAAAGTCCTGGATATAAGGGTTGGACTTTTGACCAGGCAGAACCCTCATCCGGGGAAAGACTGTAAATCGTATCTTGCGGTTATCACCTGTAACCATGAGCATCAAGATTATTGAATTGTATATTACAAAATTACCTCACACCTTCTCATGCCTCCCCTCCTTTCTGCAAACGAGCTTTGAGCATCGCCATCATCTCTTGCCACATCTCCAGTTTCAGCGCATAGGCACTACCCAGGTAGAGGATGGCATACACAACCGGCACCACGCACAGCCGCCACACGTTGCCCGGCAACAGCCAGTAAACTCCAGCCGAGACAATGGCCGAGGTCAGGGCCAGCAACAGATAGGGCAGTATGTCTTTGAAGTATTCGACATAACCGTAACCGATGAATCGCCGGGCAAAGAATATCGAGGCCACGAGCGACAGCACCGAATAGGAGACCCACCACCCGATGAGGTACATGATGCCCGTCGAATAAAACAGGGCGATGCCGATGAACAAATAGGCCTTCTTGCCAATCTCGAGCTGCAGGTTCAACCGCGAATAGCCCAGACTGTTGAAGAGGTCGTAGAAAAGAATGATAAAGGGCGAACAGATGCCCGACAGACACAGCAACCGGAAGTAAGGCACCGAGGGCAACCATTGCTCCTTGAGTACCAAAAGGATGAACGGATACGACACCACCACCATCAACAGCATGATGGGGAAGATGAAGAAGGAGATGGCCCGCACATTCTTTCGGCAGATGCGTTTGAGCCGCTGCAAATCGTCCTGCACGGTCGAGAAGACGGGGAATGCCACCGACCGGAATATATTACCGATGAGAGCCGATGCAATATCCTGATACTTATCGGCCTGTGTATAATAACCCGTCTGGGTCATGCCATAGAATTTACCGATGATAATGGGATATATCTTATTAAATACGTTGTTGATAATCCCCGAGATTACCAGGTTGGAACTGTACCCGAAAAACTCGCGCAACGACGCCATGCGAAATATCCATTGCGGCCTCCAGTCGTTGAACAGCCAGAAAAAGAGAGCCCGCAACACGGCCAGGCCCAACGTCTGGGTCACCAGCGACCACACCTCCATTCCACAATAGGCCATCACCACCGCTGCTACCGAGGCCAACCCCAAAGCCCACAGGTTGACCCGTGCACTCACCGAGAGCTTGAAATGCTTGAAAAGCAACGTCTGCTGGATGAGCGAGAGGGCATTCATCGGAATCACCAGGAAGAGTACCCGACAGATGAGTGTAAGGTCGGGCACATTGAAAAAATCGGCAATCAGCGGAGCCGCCGCATAGAGTAACCCGTAGAGCAGACAACTGATGGCGATATTGAGATAGAACACCGTGCTGTAGTCGGCCTGTGTGGCCTCCTTCTTGCGGATAAGCGCCGATGAAAAACCGCTGTCGATCAAGATACCCGAGAGCGCAATGAAGATGGTGAGTACCCCCACCTTCCCGTAGTCGGTAGGCGAAAGCTGGCGGGCCAGAATAATGCCGGCCACCAGATAGAACAGCTGCTGCCCCACCTTGTCGGCACTGCTCCACACGAGCGCCTTTGTCGTCTTTTTCTTCAAACTCTCTTCCATGTATCCAATGGCAGTCGATAACCTTCTGCCCTACAAAGATAGGAAAAGTCGAATGTAGAAAAACAAGCTTGCTTGATTTTTATACTGAGACGCATCCTATTTTATCCAGAGATAGTAAAAGGTGAGTGCAGTAGAATTTCCACAACAAAAAGTACACACATCCCTTCACTTTTCGTAATTTCGCGCCCGAAATCGAGAGTGTGAAACAATTTTAAAGGCTGTTTTCAGTTATTATAAATATCCGGGCTTTCGATATTCCTCTCGAAAAAGAGTCTGGGAAAGAGCGTATGCAGATTGTAAGAATCGTTGTTGTTGCCCTGTGCTGCCTGGTCTTTGCCACTGCAAAGGCCCAGATCGACACGCAGTTCAGCCAGTATTGGGCACTCCCCGGCTATTACAATCCGGCCGCTGCCGGCAGTACCGACAAACTGAACATACTCACCTCTACCCGGCAACAGTGGATAGGCATGCCAGGGGCTCCACAAACCTATTTCGTCACCGGCGACATGCCCTTTAAGTTTCTGAAACAGAATCACGGTGTAGGGCTGGTCGTCACCTCCGAGACCGAGGGTCTCTACTCCCATCTCATCGTGGGAGCGCAGTATGCTTTCAAACTGAAGTTGTGGAGCGGAGTCCTGAGTATGGGAGTACAGCTGGGCATGCTCGACGAGCGATTCGACGGAACCCAGGTGAGCATCCCCACAAGCGACTACCACCAGGCAACCGACGATGGCATACCCACTACCGAACTGCAAGGCATGACCTTCGACATGTCGTTTGGCGTGTGGTACACCCACCCCTGGTTCTACGCCGGCCTGTCGGTCTCGCACCTCAACGAGCCACACCTCACTTTTGAGGATAAATACGAAACCTATATCGGCCGATCCTATTATTTTATCGCCGGGAGCAATATTCCCATTAAAAACACGTTATATGAATTGCAGCCCTCCATGATGGTCAAGAGCAACCTCAACATCACACAATACGAGTTGTCATTCCGCGTGAAATACAACAAATTGTTTTGGGGAGGCCTCTCCTACCGCTGGAAAGATGCCTGCATATTTATGATAGGCGCCGAGTATAAAAACTTCATCGCGGGATATGCCTACGACTACCCGGTATCGGCTATTGTCAAAGCCAGTAGCGGAAGCCACGAGGTCTTTCTGGGATATCGTTTGAAACTCGACCTGTCGGACAAGAACAAGAACAAACATAAAAGCATACGCATAATGTAGCCTATGAAAAAGATAATCGTGTATATCACACTCGCCATTCTCTTGGCATCGTGCTCCCCCTCGTCGCGCCACAGCGGCGAAGTAACAGGTGTGGGAGGTACGGCATGGAGTGAGCCCACCCCCTACGGCATGGTACTCATCTCCCGCGGCTCGTATAAGATGGGGCCCGCCGAGAAAGACACGGTTTGGGGAACCCAGCAGGAGCCCCGATCGGTTTCGATCGACGCCTTCTGGATGGACGAGACCGAGATTACCAACTCGAAATACAAACAGTTTGTATTCTGGGTGCGCGACTCCATCATTCGCGAGCGTCTGGCCGACCCCGCTTATGGCGGAAACGAGGTGTTCAAAATCGAGGAAGACCGCGAAGGTAATCCCATCAAGCCCCGCCTCAACTGGGACAAGGCCATCCCCTGGCGCAACCCTACCGAGGATGAGGCACGCGCCATCGAAAGCGTGTATCGCATCAACCCCATCACCGGCGAGAAACAACTCGACGCCTCGCAGATGAACTATCGGTACGAAGTGTTTGACTACACCGAGGCCTCGAAGCGGAAAAACCGCCTCGACCCGGCCATGCGCGACCTCAATACCGACCACACTCCCAACTACGACGAAGTGGTGATGATATCGAAAGACACCGCCTATATCGACGACGACGGCCGCATCATCCGCGAGACCATCACCCGTCCGCTGGGCAGCGAGTTTGACTTCCTCAACACCTACATCGTCAACATCTACCCCGACACTACGGTGTGGGTCAACGACTTTGAAAACGCCTACAATGAACCCTATGTGCGACTCTACTTCTCGCATGCCGGCTACAACGACTACCCCGTGGTGGGTGTGTCGTGGGAACAGGCCAATGCCTTCTGTGCCTGGCGCACCTCCCTGCTCAGAGGGTCGCTGGGCCGCAATGCCGTGGTCATAGAGCCCTATCGACTCCCCACCGAAGCCGAGTGGGAATATGCCGCACGCGCCGGCAAGAGCGAAAACAAATATCCCTGGGCCGGCAACTTGCCGATGGCCGAAAAGGGATGCTTCTATGCCAACTTCAAACCCGACGACGGTAACTATGTGAAAGACGGCAACCTCATCACCTCGCCCGTGGGCTCCTACTCGCCCAACGAGTTCGGTCTCTACGACATGGCCGGCAACGTATCGGAGTGGACTTCGACGGCCTACACCGAAGCCATCTCGCAAAATACCAGTGACCTCAACCCCGAGTACAAGTACAACGCGGCCAAGGAAGATCCCTACCGCATGAAACGCAAGGTTGTGCGGGGCGGTTCGTGGAAAGATGTCTCCAACTTTATCCGTTCCGATATACGCATGTGGGAATATCAGAACGAACATCGCTCCTACATCGGGTTCCGCTGCGTGCGCTCCCAAATCGGGTTTGCCAAAGCTCGCCGATAATTCAAAACCCACCTATAAAAAACCAATCAGTCAAGGATCATGGGAAAGTACAAAAGATATAAAAACAGCATTGAAAAGTTCCTGTCGAGCGACAAGGGACAACGCTTTTTCAATTTTGCATACAGCTTAGGTGCCGCAGTCGTTATCTGGGGTGCCCTGTTCAAGATTCTGCACCTCCCCGGCGGCAGCCTGCTGCTGTCGATCGGTATGGGTACCGAGGTGCTCATGTTCATCCTCTCGGCCTTCGATACCCCGCCCAAGAGCTATCATTGGGAAGAGGTATTCCCCGTGCTGAACAGCAAGGATCCCGAAGACCGCCCCGACTTCTCGGGCGGCAAAGGCACCGTCATCATTGGCGGTAGCGGTAAAGGCGGGAACGGAGGAAACGGAGGAAACGGAGGAAACGGGAGCAATGGCGACCAGGGTGGATATGCCGGCGACAGCCTGCCCGACGTATCACCCTCGGAGGCCCGTCGAGCCGTGGGTATCCCCGAAGGCCTCAACCTGAGCGAAGCCGACACCCAAAGCCTCACCGAGAGCATCCAGAAGATGTCGGCCGCTGCCGACCAGCTCTCGCGTATGGCAGAACTCACCGACGCTACCCAGCAATACCTCACCCAACTCTCGGGTATCGCCGAGCAGATGGACCGGTTGCGCCAGACGACCGAAAGCCTCACCGCCGTATCGAACACCCTGTTGCAGTCCTACCGCAACATCACCGAAAACTCCGAGGGCATCTCGGACACGTCGCAAGGCTACGTTACCGGCATGGAGACACTCAACCGCAACATCAACGGCTTGAACACCATCTACGAAATACAACTGAAGAGCATCAGCTCGCAAATCGACAACATCGACCGCGTGAACACCGGTCTGCGCAACATACGCGACATGTACGAACGCTCGGCATCAGACAGTACCCGCTACTGCCAGGAGGCCGAAAAGATGACTCAATACATACAACAACTCAACTCGGTTTACGAAAAGATGATCACCGCCATGACCATCAACATGTACCGGCCCATGGGAGGCGCTCCCGCACCCGACCTGACCGAAAAACCGAAAGACGACACCGAACAAAAGTAACAACATGGCATCGAATAACAACAGACTTTCACCCCGGCAGAAGATGATAAACCTCATGTATATCGTCCTCACTGCCATGCTGGCTCTCAACGTGTCGTCCGATGTGCTCAACGGATTCAAGCAAGTTGAAGACGGATTGGAAAGATCTACCTCGAATGCTTCGCTCCAAAACGAGGCCCTCTACCAGAAGTTGGCCGCGTTCAACAGCCAGAACCCCGAAAAGGGTGGCCAGTGGTACCAGAAATCACTGGAGGTCAGACGCCAGACTGCAGAGCTGTACAACTATATCGATTCGCTCAAGACTCTCATCGTCAAGAAAGCCGACGGCAAAGATGGCGACGTGAACAATATCGAGCGTCAGGACGACCTCGAAGCCGCCTCCTACATCATGCTGTCGCCGGCCCAACGGAACGGTGTGAAGCTGAGAGAGAAGATCGACGAATACCGCACCCTCATCTGCGAATTCATGACCGACTCGGTGAAACGAGCCACCATCGAGAACTACCTCTCGACCTCGATTCACTCGGGGAAGACCCGCATACACAACCCGTCGTTGTGGGAGACCACCATGTTTGAGAATATGCCTGTCATCGCCGCCGTCACCATCCTCACCAAAATACAGAGCGATGTGCGCTACGCCGAAAGCGAGGCCCTGCACACCCTCATCACCAACATCGACGAGGGCGATGTGCGTGTGAACCAGCTCAACGCCTTTGTCATCCCCAACTCGAAGAACATCATACGGGGCGGTAAATACAGTGCCAACATCGTGCTGGCCGCCATCGACACGACTCAACGCCCGGCCATCTATATCAACGGCAAGCGCCTGCCCGACGAGAACAAGGGACTCTACGAAACCTTCTGCGGCAGCACCGGTATATTCGACTTCCAGGGCTATCTCGAAGTTCCCCGGGGCGACGGCACCATGACCCGCCACGAATTCTCATCGTCCTACACCGTGGTAGAGCCCAGTGCCACCATATCGGCCACGCTCATGAACGTGCTGTATGCCGGTATCGGCAACCCCATCAGCATCTCGGTACCCGGCATCCCCAACCACGCCATTCAGGCCACGATGACCAACGGCTCTCTCACCCGCCAGGGCGACAACTGGATTGCCAAACCCTCCCGGGTGGGACAGAACGCCGTCATCACCGTAACGGCTACCATCGACGGCCGTTCGCAAACGGTAGCCAACACCGAGTTCAGGGTGCGCCAACTGCCCGACCCCATGCCCTATATCGCCTACAAGGACGACAAGGGATATGAGCAGAAGTACAAGGGAGGCAAACCCTTCCCCAAAACCCGGCTTCTCGCCGCTCCCGGCATACAGGCTGCCATCGACGACGACCTGCTGAATGTATCGTATCGAGTACTGAGTTTCGAAACCGTATTTTTCGACTCGATGGGAAATGCCATCCCCGAAGTTTCCGACGGGGCCAACTTCTCCCAACGACAGAAAAACTCTTTCCGACGTCTGTCGAGAGGCAAGCGGTTTTACATATCAAGAGTGCGGGCCGTGGGTCCCGACGGTATAGAACGCGACCTCTCGCCTATCGAAGTAATTGTAAACTAAGGCTAACATCATGACATACAATCCAGCACATATGAATATCCTGATAAAAAGCTGCCTGACCCTCGGCCTGCTGCTCTCGACCGTGGGCGGTCATGCACAAGTAGTTAAGAAAAGCGATACCGACGACAGCAAGAAGACCAACAGCCAGCTGAGCGTGCGGGCCCAATCGCTCTACGACACCCAGGACGCATCGGATGCCGACATCCCCTGGATGCGGGTGATCTATCGGCAAATCGATCTCACCAAAGAGAAGAACCTGCCTCTCTACTACCCCGAAGAGTCCACCGAAAATCAGGAGAACCTCTTCAGAATCATCATGAAGCTACTGGCCAACAACCAAATAGCTGCCTATGAATACCTCGACGGGCGCGAAATCTTCACCGACGAATACCGCATCAAGGTACGCGAGATGTTCGACCGCTTCCACATACTCTATTCCGAGGCTAAGGGCTACTCCGAGAAGAATCCCCGCTTTACCATCGAAGAGAGCGATATCCCCTCCAACGAGGTCCTCTCGTACTACATCCTGGAGCGCTGGAAGTTCGACCGCCGCACCTCGCAGCTGAAACCCTCGATCGAGGCCATCTGCCCCGTACTGCACCGCACCGGCGACTTTGGCGGCGAAGCGGTAAGATACCCCATGTTCTGGGTCAAATACAACGATATACGCCCCTACATTGCCCGCCAGTATATCCTGGCCAGCAACGAGAACAACATCGCGCAGTACAACTACGACGACTACTTCCAGATGCGCATGTATGACGGAGAAATCTACAAGACTCAAAACCTGCGCAACCAGTCGCTCATGCAGATGTATCCCAACGACTCCATCCGCAAACAGGCTCAAGACAGCATCGAACTGCAATTGAAAAACTTCAACGACAACCTGTGGGTGCCCACTCCCGAAGAGCTGGCTAAAGCCCGCGAGGAACAAGAGGCCAAAGAGGCCAAGGCCAATGGCGAAGAGGTAAGCGCCGACAGCAAACAGGAGAAGGCCAAAAGCTCCTCTCGCTCGTCTCGAGCCAAACGGCAAAAAGAGGCCAAAGCCAAGAAACAGAAACAACCCAAGCAGCAGAAAGCCTCCTCGGCTCCTGTGCGATCGGTTCGTCGAACTCGCTAAGACACGATTTCATATATCGAGAGTCGCCTCCACTCGGGGGCGGCTTTTTTTATGGATTTCAATTTGTTCAGAACTTTTATCAACATTCGCCCATCACCCCGGCTCAAATCGGTTGCACGGCTCGAAGAGATGCCTTATCTTTGTAGGAAATAGAGTTTTATATGCAAATCGCTCCAAAAACAATCGATGCAATGCCCGATAACCAACTCCGGCAAGAGGATATTCCCATCTCTTTCGACGAGCCCGTCGCCAACGACGATGCCAGCCTTGGCATCTCGCCCGACCAGCTCACGGTTATCCTTTGCACACAAGGGAGAAAAAGCATACAAATCAACTTCTCGGACTATAGCCTCACCCCCGGAAGCCTTACGTTTCTTTACCCCAACTCCATGTGGCGTCCGCTCAAAACAAGCGACGACTTCAAGGCCTTCTACTTTTCCATCAAGGGAACCTCGGCCAAAGAGTGGAACGCCTTTATCGATCTCGATACGGTATTCTCCATCAGCTCCTACATAGCCAAGCATCCCTATACCCTGCTCTCGCCCGACGAAACCCGGGTAATAGAACAATACCTCACTCTTTTGAAAAATCGTCACGAGGCACAGGCCAATGCTACAATCATACGCTTCATTCTGTCGGCTTTTACCCTGGAGCTCAACAAGATATTTACCCTACGGGAAAAGAGCAACCGCTCCAAGATATCGCGTCAGGAAGATATCCTGTGGCGATTTCTCACCCTGCTCAAGCAATATCACAAGGAGGAACGAAGCGTCAACTTCTATGCCGACAAAATGTGCATATCGCCCAAACATCTCTCGGTGGTCATCAAGCAGATGAGCCACAAAACGGCCCATGAACTTATTGCCGACTTTGTAACCATGACCGCCAAACGGCTACTGAAAACCACAACCCTGAGTATCCAGGAAATTGCCTACGAACTGAACTTTGCCAACCAATCTTTCTTTGGTAAATTTTTCAAGCAGAACACCGGGCAATCACCCTCGGAATACCGTCGCAAATAATTGCAACATGATTAATCATCATTCACAAAAACAGATAATTATCCACATGAAGAACATGGCTTTGCTTCTATCGGCTATCTCCCTGCTTTCAGGCTCGACCTGGGCTCAAGAGCAGCAAAACCGGTTTGCCGAACTCACCAATCCCCGGCTCCTCGACATGGGCAAACTGCCCCCTCGTGCAACCTTTACCTCATATCACAGCGCGGCTTCGGCTCTGGCTGGAGACCGCGAGCAGGGCAGCGACTACCTGTCGTTGAATGGCAGTTGGCAATTCCACTATACCGAGCGTTTCGACGAACGTCCCACCGACGTCATGCAACCCGGCTACGACGCATCGGGCTGGGGCCATATCGAAGTCCCGGGTAACTGGGAGATGCAGGGATTCGGCGACCCCATCTATGTGAACATAGGCTATGAGTTTGTGTCGCCGGGATTCCCGCCTTATCTTGAGGCCCCCAACCCGCCGCTGGTACCCGAGTCGTGGAACCCCACCGGGAGTTATCGGCGGGAGTTCGACCTTCCTGCCTCGTGGCAAGGGAAACGCATCTTCCTCTGTGCCGAAGCCGTGAAAGGGGCTGCCTACTTTTACCTCAACGGAGAGTTCATAGGCATGTCGAAATCGGGTAAGGTGCCCGTGCAGTTCGACATCACCAACCAGGCACGCCCCGGCAAAAACTGTCTGGCCGTGCAGATGCACCGATTCTCCGATGCCACCTACCTCGAGGGGCAGGACTTCTGGAGGCTCACCGGCTTCGAACGCGACGTCTATCTCTATGCCCAACCACAAACCCGGGTGACCGACTTCGAAGTGTTGTCGCCACTCGACAGCACATACACCCGAGGACTGTTCCACCTGGACATAACCTTGCAAAACGACCGGGAAACCGCACAACCGATAACCGTCACTTATCAACTGACCGACGACTCGGCCGGCACTCCCCGAATCGTGGCCCAGGGCGAGCAAGCTCTCACCCTGGCAGCTCGCAGCTCGGGCCAAATCGACTTCGACACCACCATCGCCCCGGTCAAGGCCTGGACCGCCGAGACGCCCAACCTCTACACGCTACTCATTTCGACCCGCGACAATGGCGGCGAGAACAGCGAATACATCCCCTCGCGGGTTGGGTTCCGCACCGTCGAAATCAAGGACAAACAGTTGCTCGTCAACGGCCAGCCCATTCTCGTCAAAGGGGTGAACGTGCACGAACATGACCCTCGCACCGGCCACTATGTGACCGAAGAGACCATGCTCAAGGACTTTGAGCTCTGGGAAAAATACAACGTCAACACCCTGCGCACCTGCCACTATCCGCAGCAAAAGCGCTTTTACGAACTGTGCGACGAGTATGGCTTCTATGTCATCGACGAGGCCAACATCGAGTCGCACGGCATGGGATACGACCTGCGCAAGGGAGGTACCCTGGGCAACAACCCGCTCTATCTGGCTACCCACCTCGACCGGTTGCAGGATATGGTCGAGCGCGACAAGAACCACCCCTCGGTCATCATCTGGTCGCTCGGCAACGAGGCCGGCAACGGATACTGTTTCTACCACACCTACCTGTGGCTGAAGCAGCGCGACCCCTCGCGCCCCATCCAGTACGAACGGGCTCAACGCGAATGGAACACCGACATCTATTGCCCCATGTACACCTCGCCCGAGGGCATTGAGCGATATGCCCTCGACCCGACGGCCACACGGCCCCTTATCCTGTGCGAGTATGCCCACGCCATGGGCAACAGCCTGGGCAACTTCCAGGACTACTGGGATATAATCGAGAAGTACGACCTGCTGCAAGGCGGCTGTATCTGGGACTGGGTCGATCAGGGACTGGAGAAGACCAACGCCCGGGGCGAGAAATTCTGGGCCTACGGTGGCGACTATGGGGCGACCGGAACCCCCTCCGACGGCAACTTCTGCATCAACGGCATCGTCTATCCCGACCGCCGCATCAAACCCCAAACCATCGAGATGGGCAAGGTGTACCAGAACATCAAGTTCCTCAACTTCGACCCCGAGGCCGGGACTATCGACGTGAAAAACGAATTCTTCTTCACCCCGCTCGACAAATACGACTTCGTCTATACGGTCAAGGGCAACGGCAAGACTCTGAAGACGGGACGGTTTGCCCTGTCGCTGCCACCCCGCCAGCAGAAGACCGTCGCCCTGAAGGGATTGCCCGCCATGAAAGAGACTTCGGTCGATTACCGCATCGAGTTTGAAGCCCGGCTGAAAAAGGCCGAGCCTTTCCTGCCACAAGGCTATGCCATAGCTCGCGAGCAGTTGGCCGTGAAAACGGCCGTGAAACCTGTGGCCAAACCCTCAAACGAAACAATCACTCAAAGCGAGAGTGGCAACGAAGTGCGCTTCTCGGGCAAACAGTTCGATATCACCTTCGACAAGACCACCGGTCTGATGACCTCCTACCGCTACAAGGGTTGTGAATATCTGCTCGACGGTTTCGGTCCCCGCCCCAGCTTCTGGCGAGCCCCCACCGACAACGACTACGGCTACAATTCGCCCCAACAGCTGGGCACCTGGAAAGAGGCATCGCAACAGGTTCCCGAGGCCCGGTCGTTCACCATCGAACCAGGCGACGGTAACCACCCGCGCATCATCACCCGATATGCCTATGCGCAAACCGGGGCCGAATGGACTACCACCTACACGCTGCTGGGCAACGGTGTAATCAAGGTCGATAATACCCTCACGTTTGACAATCCTCGCGCCCCCATGATTCCCCGGGTAGGCTTGCGCATGCAACTGCCATCCTCATTCACTCACCTCGAATACTACGGCCGAGGCCCGTGGGAGAACTACATCGACCGCCGCACCAGCTGTTTCGTGGGTCGCTACCAGGCCGAGATTGCCGACCTCTACGAGCCCTATGTACGGCCACAGGAGAACAACCACCGCACCGACGTGAGCTGGCTGGCCCTCTCGGGTGACCCTGGTAAACTGCTTATCGTGGCCGACTCGCTTGTCGAATTCAATGCTTCGAACTATACCCTCGAATCGCTCGACAGCGGCAACTCCCGCGACGATGGACGCCAGCGTCCCGAGAA
Source organism: Barnesiella sp. An55 (assembly GCF_002161555.1). GTDB lineage: Bacteria > Bacteroidota > Bacteroidia > Bacteroidales > Barnesiellaceae > Barnesiella > Barnesiella merdipullorum. The sequence continues at coordinate 67,075 of NZ_NFHZ01000006.1, forward strand.
CCCGCAACAACGCCACTGCTGCGACCCCAAGCCGGCACAACTCGTCGATCTCTTCATCGACTACCGCATGATGGGCCTGGGAGGCGACGACTCGTGGGGAGCCAAACCGCACAAACGCTACCAGATAAACCCTGCCGACGGAACGATTACCTATGGGTTTACCCTCGTCCCGCTCGCCAAGAACGCTTCGATAGACCGTGCCATCAAACAATATTAAACCATACCGGTCGCACTTGGGAGAATCTGCTCCCGAGTGCGACGCCCTAAAAAGAATCAAAAAGGAATGAATCGATTGACCTATCTGCTTTTAGCACTCTCGCTCCTGCTCGTCAGCTCGTGCAGCCTGTTCAAAGAGTTAAACCTCACCTCCGACGATGTAACCCGCATGACCTCCGAATGTTTCGACGACGACTACGACCTGGTCTATTACTCGACCCTGTCGCTGCTCCAGGCCGAACAGTTTACCATTGTCGAGGCCAACAAAGAGAGCGGTATCATACGAGGCATGCAATATACCGAGCGCGACGATGTGGAGTGGAACCTGAAGGCCTTTGGCGAAGCCACCGAACGCGAATCGACCGAGGCGGTATTTCTCGTGCTGCCTCTCCCCTCGAAGCAAACCGAGGTGAAACTCTCGCTCTACCGCAACGCACTGGTCGTCACCCGCAAGAACGGTCATAACCAAAAGCAGGACTCCCGCACCATGCTACTCACCGAATCGACCTATCACAAGTGGCTCAACAAACTGAAAGCCGAAATCAAACGACGCAAACGACTTTCGTAAAAACAGCGCGCAAACAACCCTGAATATAATATCAACACAACGTTATGTCTAATCTATTTGAATTAAACAAATACGAAAGTCAAGTAGATACCCATGTCACTATCTGCTTCATCCTGTCGGCCCTGAGCGACTGGGCTTCGCCAATAGCTTGGATAGGACTGGCAGCCTGCACGGTACTGCTCTGCCAATTGGTCTATTATCCCTTCTGGTGCAAGCGAAACGACGAATCCCTGTTCGTGCCCTGGTGGATTCTCTCTCTGCTTTACTGGTGTGTATTCGTTTATTGGACAGGACATCTTTTAATTCCATAGTATGAAAAAGAAAAGTAAATCGGTTATCCGCCTGAAATATATCGAACTGATTGCATTTGTCGAGACGGGATTTGCTTGCCTCTGCCTCATCTTGGGACACTCGTGGCTCATTGCCCTGTCGATAGCTCTGTTTCTGATACCGCTGTGGGGCCTCATCACCCATCGCCGCTGGTGCCGGAAACACAACGAACCCTATTCCAACTGGGAACTGCTCTATACCGTCGTTGCCTGGGTGGTATATGTATGTATAATCCTGGTCATCTATTTCCGCTTCGTCGAATAGGAGAGAGACCCGATAAATACCCCATCACTACTTTTATCACTCAGACTTGGTGTTTCCACAAAACGACCCGAAATAGCTCTCCCATCAAATGAGGGGCAACCGGGTATAATCTCGAGTGCAAGGAGACTCCCCATGGTCATTCCTCGTTACGACGCGGAATCCAGAGATACCGACAAAGGGTCGGATAGAGTACGGAAAACAAAAATCGCCCGATAGAGGATTCTCTATCGGGCGGTTTCATCTGGAGCGGAAGACGAGGCTCAAACTCGCGACCCTCAGCTTGGAAGGCTGATGCTCTATCAACTGAGCTACTTCCGCAGGCTTTTGGTGGGCAAAGATGGATTCGAACCACCGAAGGCGAAAGCCAGCAGATTTACAGTCTGCCCCATTTGGCCACTCTGGAATTTGCCCTAAAAGCGTGTGCAAAGATAGTACGCTTTATTTTAATTTGCAAACGAAATCGTGCATTTTTATCGCTGCCACGGCAGCCTCGTCGCCCTTGTTACCCAACCGGCCACCGGCCCGGTCGCGTGCCTGCTCCATGGTATCGGTGGTGAGTACACCAAAGATGAAGGGTATCCCAAAAAGGGTATTGAGGTGGGTGATTCCCTGCGTGACGCTTTGGCACACATAGTCGAAGTGCGGGGTGTCGCCACGCACCACACAGCCAATGGCAATGACGGCATCGGGTTGATAAAACTCGGCCATCTGCTGCGAGGCAAATGTCAGCTCGATGGTTCCCGGCACACGGGCTACAAAGATATTCTCTTCTTTCACGCCGTTGCGCATGAGGGTATCGACTGCCCCTTTGAGCAGGGCATCGGTAATCTCGGCGTTCCACTCGGCGGCGGCAATAGCCACTTTCATGTCCGACGCATCGGGCATGCTGTTGGCATCATAATCCGATAAGTTGTGATAGGCAGTAGCCATAGGTAAATCTTCTTTTTTGAAAATAAGGCCGCCTTTCGTGTGGAGAGACGGCCTTATTTATAGGGTTAATAGATTGATTACTTGTTTTGGATACGCTCGATATAGCGATCGATGCTGCGGGCCTCGTTTGAGGTAGGATATTTGTCCTTAATCTCCTGGTAGAGTTTCAGGGCAGCCTCTTGGTTACCCAGCTTCTCATACACGGCAGCAGCCTTTTTGAGGTAAACGGGGCTGAACACGTCGTTGTCGGAAGCCTTGGCAGCTTTCTCGAAATAGCTTACGCTCTCTTCGTATTTGTCCATATCGACCAGGCAGTTACCGATAGCAGCTGTCATGGCAGGAGCAAGAACCGATTCGTCGGCACTGAATTTGGCGAGATATTTCTGAGCCGTTTCGTATTCGCCTTTTTCGTAATAGGCCAGACCCAGGTAGGCATTGGCCAGATTACCGGCATCCGTCGAACCGTATTGATCGGCAACGGTCAACAGGCCGTCAAATTTTTCGTTACCATTGATTGCCAGGTCGAGCGAGTCGTTTTCAAACGCCATCACAGCCTGATACATTGCGGCTTGTGCCTTGTCTTCGCGGGGCAACAGGTAGAAGTGACGCACACCCAGTATGGCACCAATCACAACCACTACAATGAGCAGGCCCCACAGCAGGGGGTTCTGATACTTTTCAACAAACTGTTCCGACATCGAGAGAGCTTCGTTCATTTTCTCAAGCTCGTCTTTTTCTTTTTCTGCCATATTTTTCTTGTCTTTTAATTATTTTTTATCCTCATGCAAACCCTTATAGGGGAATTTGAGTGACAAAAGTAACTTATTTCTTTTTATAAATAAAATTTCATCTTCATTTTTTTGTGGCTGAACCGCTAATAGCGTGCATGAAACCTGTTTTTCGACGCATATCGCCATCGGAGTCCTACTATTTCGCCATCGGTTTTGTGTGCGAAAAAGAAAAAGTTTGCGTATGTTTGTAGAAACAAAACGATAGATTCGACATGATTCTCTCCCGATTATCGATAGTCAATTTCAAAAATATTGCTCAGGCCGATTTGCACTTCTCGCCCAACGTCAACTGCTTCCTGGGCAACAACGGTATGGGGAAGAGCAATCTGCTCGATGCCATCTATTACCTCTCGTTTTGCAAAAGCTACACCCGCAACCCCGACTCGCAGAACATTCGCCACGGCGAGGATTTCTTTGTCGTGCAGGGATACTACGAGCGCAACGGCAACGACGAGGAGTTGTATTGCGGCATCAAGCGCCGGCAAAAGAAGACGTTCAAGCGCAACAAGAAGGAGTATGACCGCCTGTCGGACCACATCGGGTTTGCCCCGCTGGTGCTCTCGACCCCCTCAGACCAGGAGCTGATTCTGGGCGGGAGCGAAGAGCGGCGCAAGTTCATCGACCAGGTTATCAGCCAGTTCGACAAGCCCTACCTGGGCTCGCTCATCCGCTACAACAAGGCTCTTGAGCAACGCAATGCGCTGTTGCGGCAGGAGTGTACCGACGAGATGCTCTACGACATCTGGGAGGTGCAGATGGACAGTACCGCCGCCGAAATCTACGAAAGCCGCCGGCAGTTTCTGCAAGCCTTCATCCCCGTGTTTCGCCGCTTCTACGGTGAGATTTCGTCGCAGAACGAGGCGGCCGACCTGGTCTATACCTCGCATCTGGCCGACGGAGCACTACTGCCCCAGCTGAAAGCTTCGCGCCAGCGCGACCTCATCCTGGGCTATACTACCCGGGGCATACACCGCGACGACATGGAGATGATGCTGGGCAACTATCCCATGAAGCGCATCGGCTCGCAAGGGCAGTGCAAGACCTACCTGATAGCCCTGCGGCTGGCTCAATACGATTTCCTACGCGGACAGGGCGACACCGTCCCGCTGCTGCTGCTCGACGATATCTTCGACAAGCTCGACGCCGAGCGAGTGAAACAGATCGTCCGGCTCGTATCGTCGGAGCACTTCGGGCAGATATTCATTACCGATACCAACCGTCAGTATCTCGACGACATCATACAATCAATAGGTTCGCAATACAGCATCTTCTCGGTCAACCGAGGGGAGTTTGAAGTTTTGGAGGGAAACGCATCATGAAAAAACGAGAACCGCTCTCGATTGGAGAGATTATCGGCCAGTTCATTGCCGAGAACAAAATGGGACAAAAACTCGACGAGACCCAGGTCATGCGTCTGTGGCCCCGCATCGCCGGCGAAACGGCAAATGCCTACACCCAGTCGATGTATGTGCGCAACCGCATCCTCTATGTGCACCTCACCTCGGCCGTGCTGCGCAACGAGCTGATGTTGCTGAGGAGCGAACTGTTGCGTCGCTTCAACGACGAGTTTGGCCACCCGGTCATCGACAACATCATCTTCAGATAAAACCCATACGCGCCATGGAACAAACAGAGACTCCCATATTTCACCACACCCTCCCCCTGCAACTGCGATTCAACGACGTCGATCTGTTGGGGCACGTCAACAACTCGATCTATTTCTCGTTCTACGATCTGGGCAAATCGCGCTATTTCGAAGCCGTGAAGGCCCAAAACATCGACTGGAAAAAGGCCGACGTGGTCATCGCCAACGTCAATGCCGATTTCGTATCGCCCATCTACCCCAGCGAATCGATTGCCGTGCAGACCTGCACCACCGAAATCGGGCACCGCAGTTTCAAATTGTTACAACAGATTGTCAACACCGAGACCGGCCAGGTAAAAGGGGTGTGCCGCACGGTCATGGTAGGATTCGATGTCAAAGCCGGTACGGCCGCCGCAGTAAGCGACGAGTGGAAAGATGCCATCTGCCGTTTCGAGGGGAAAGAGCTGCGAAAAAAATAGGCCGCACGCCTCTACAATCTCATCGTGATTTATTATTTTTGTAACAATTTTATAGCTGATGTTTCACACCAATCTACTATGAATATGAATTTCAACGAAAAAATACAGGATATCCTGCACAAAGAGGCACAGGCCATTCTCGATATCCCCGTCTCGGACCAGTTTGAAAAAGCAGTCAACCTCATTGTCGAGCAAGTTCACCAAAAGGGCGGCAAACTCGTGACCAGCGGAATGGGCAAAGCCGGACAGATTGCCATGAACATCGCCACCACCTTTTGCTCGACCGGCATACCGGCCGTATTCCTCCACCCCAGCGAGGCCCAACACGGCGACCTGGGTATTCTGCAAAAGAACGACCTGATGCTGGTCATCTCGAACTCGGGAAAAACCCGCGAAATACTCGAGCTGTTGCAACTGGCATCGACCTTGATGCCCGAGTTGAAATTCATCGTCATCACCGGCAACAACCAGAGCGAGCTCGCCCAACGGGCCGACGTATGCCTCTTCACCGGTGCTCCCGGCGAGGTGTGTCCCCTCGGGCTCACCCCCACCACCTCGACCACCCTCATGACGGTCATCGGCGACATCCTGGTAGTAGGAGCCATGGAGGCCACCCACTTCGACGTTCACCAATATGCCCTGCGTCACCACGGCGGCTATCTGGGAACCCGTTCCCGCGAGCAGAGCCAACAGAAAAAAGATTAATACAAAAACAACAACCATATGCGTAAAATCATAGGAATAGGCGAAACCATTCTCGATATCATCTTCCGCAACCAACAACCCTCACATGCGGTTCCGGGAGGCTCTACGTTCAACACACTCATCTCGTTGGGAAGACTGGGTGTCCCCACCACCTTCATCAGCGAAGTAGGACAAGACACCGTAGGCGATATCATCCTCGATTTTATGCAAAAGAACCATGTAGCCACCGAGAATCTCGACATCTTCTGCGAAGGGAAAACCCCCATCTCACTCGCCTTTCTCGACGAAAAAAACGAAGCCCGCTACATGTTCTACAACCAGTTCCCGCAAGACCGGCTCAACTTTGTATGGCCCCGCATCGACCATGACGACATCATCATCTTCGGATCCTATTTTGCCCTCAACCCCGCCCTGCGCGACAAGGTGTGCGAGTTTATCGAGTTTGCCAAAGACCGCAAGGCCATCATCTACTACGACCCCAACTTCCGCAACGCCCACGCCCATGAGGCGGTAAAACTCATGCCTGCCGTACTCGAGAACCTCGAATATGCCGATATGGTGAAGGGCTCGACCGAAGACTTCAACAACCTATTCCACGTCACCGACCCGCAAAAAATCTATACCGATCACATCCAGTTCTACTGCCCCAACTTCATCTGCACCCAAGGGGGCGCAGGTGCCGAACTCTTTTGCAACCAGGGCAACCGCCACTTCGAAGCCACGCCGGTCACTCCCGTCAGCACCATCGGGGCAGGCGACTCGTTCAACGCCGGCATCCTCTTCGGATTGTTCAAACACGACGTTACCCGCGAACGCCTATACACCCTCACCCCCGAGGAGTGGGCACCCATCATCGGGTATGGCATGGACTTCGCCTCGGCCGTGTGCCTGAGTATGGACAACTACATCGACCCCGATTTTGCCTCTCGCTACACAGGAGCCAAATAGTACAAATTCCCTATAAATATTCTAAAATAAAACAAACCCACGACACGCTAACTGTCGCATAGTCTTATCTTTGCACTAAATCTTCATCACTCGACAGATATGCGTTATCTACAATTTTGTTCTCTGCTCCTCGCATTGAGCGCTTGCGCCACGCACAGCGCCGATATCGATGTGGCTTGTGAAATCGACCAGCGAAACAACTATTTGTTGAAGTGGGAGACGACTCCGAAAATCGAAGGCGAGGTACAAATTTACCAATCGACCGACCCCGAACACTTCGATACCGATAAAAACCCGATAAAGACAACCAGCATCCAAAACGGATACATCCTCATCCCCGACACACTGCAAGCCCAACGTTCCTACTTCCTGCTGCGGTTCAACGGGAACGACGACCATGTTGTGGGAGCCCGGGCCGAACGGCTGAAATACATCGAAAACTTCAGAGACCTGGGTGGCTATACCTCCAAAAACGGCAAACAGTTGCGATGGGGAAAAATATTCCGCTCGGGCGAGTTCAACACCTTGACGGCCAGCAGTATAAACCGCATCAACAACATGGGCATCAAAACCCTCATCGATTTCAGAGACAGCGAGGATGTCATCAAGCCCAGCCCCGAGCTCAAGCTCGACAACGTCATCAACCTGCCGGGAGCCCTTCACTATCGGCAAAACCTGTTGCCTCGCCTCCAGAAAGAAGAGCTGCGACGAGGCGATGCCAACCTCTTCATGCAAGACCTGTATGTAGCCATGGTATCGGGCTCGAAACGGGCTTTCAAGTCGATGTTCAACCAGTTGCTGGTCGAAGACAACTATCCCATCGTGCTCAGTTGTGTGAATGGTAAAGACTATACCGGCTTTGCCGTGTCGCTGTTGCTAAGTGCTCTTGATATGCCCGAAGAGGTGATCATGAACGATTACCTCCTCTCCAATCGTTACTTCGACAAACGCCGCACCTCATTCGACCCCAAAGATTGTTGCGACGGTACCCAAGAGGCCCTCTCGCTCATCCAAACGGCCGACAGCCGCTTCCTCTCCTACGCCCGCGACTACATTCGCCAAGAGTATGGCTCTATCAACAACTACCTCGAGCAGGAGCTGGGCGTAACCCCCGAGAAGCGAAAACAGCTCAAAGAGTATCTGTTACGCTGATTCTGTCACAGGGAATCACCCCGCCAACTCAACACACTCCCCCGCACACATCACACCCGAGTGGAATCGAAGAGACGACCCGCCCTTCGCAATATATCGCATTTTTTTCGTACCTTTGCCGGCGTAAATCAAACTCGTAGCGTACGACAAGTTTTTATTCACCCTCTCCCCTTAGCCCTGTTTGAGGACGAAAAAGGCCTTGTGCCCCTGCGATAAAGCCCAAATTTGACAATCACACCGATGAAGACATTTCAAGAATTAGGTATCTGCGACGAGATACTGAGAGCGATTACCGAGATGGGATATGAGAATCCCATGCCCGTTCAAGAGCAGGTAATCCCCCACCTCCTGAACGAAGAGACCGACCTGGTAGCTCTGGCTCAAACCGGCACGGGCAAGACTGCTGCCTTCGGCCTGCCCGTGATACAACGCATCGACCTCGACCTGTGTCAGCCCCAGGCCCTCATCCTCTCGCCCACTCGCGAACTGTGCCTGCAAATTGCCGGCGACCTCACCGACTATTCACAATATATCGACGGACTGCGCATCTTGCCCGTATATGGAGGCTCGAGTATCGAGAGCCAGATACGCACCCTCAAGAAAGGAGTTCACATTATCGTAGCTACGCCGGGACGTTTGCTCGACCTGCTCGAGCGGAAAACCGTACGCCTTGACCACGTCTCGACCGTCATCATGGACGAGGCCGACGAAATGCTCAACATGGGATTCCTCGACAGCATCAACGCCATCCTCGCCCAAGTGCCACAAGAGCGCAAAATGCTGCTCTTCTCGGCCACCATGCCGCGCGAAATCGAACAGATCGCCCGCACCTACATGCACAACCCCCAAGAGATTGTCGTGGGCAGCCGCAACGAAGGAGCCGAGAATGTGCGTCACGTCTATTACATGGTACACGCCAAGGACAAATACCAGGCTCTCAAACGCATCGCCGACTACTACCCCAACATATACGGCATCATCTTCTGCCGCACCCGCCGCGAAACCCAGGAGATTGCCGACCAACTTATCGCCGACGGGTATAACGCCGACTCGCTGCACGGCGAACTGTCGCAGGCCCAGCGCGACGCCGTGATGCAGAAGTTCCGCCTGCGCAACCTGCAACTGCTCGTGGCTACCGACGTGGCTGCACGGGGGCTCGACGTGACCGACCTCACCCACGTCATCAACTACGGTCTGCCCGACGATATCGAAACCTACACCCACCGCAGCGGCCGTACCGGCCGGGCCGGGAAGTCGGGCGTGTCGGTGGCCATCATCCACAGCCGCGAAAAAGGCAAGATGCGAGCCATCGAGAAGATTATCGGCAAGAAATTTGAGCGAGGTATGGTACCCACCGGCGCACAAATCTGCGAGAAACAGCTCTTCAACCTGGCCGACCGTATCGAGAAGGTGAAGGTGAACGAAGAGGAGATTGCCAAATATCTGCCCAACATCTCGCGCAAACTGGGGTGGCTCAACGAACAAGACCTCATCAAACGCATCGTCTCGCTCGAGTTCAACCGACTCATCGACTACTACCGCGACACCCCCGACCTCGACCTGCCCGACGAGAACACCCGCAAGCCCAAAGAGGGGAACTCGCCCAAAGAGGGGCGCAAGACTCGCGACAAGGACAGCCGCACGGCCGAAGAGGGATTTGAGCGCATCTATATCAACCTGGGCAAAGCCCACGGTTTCTTCCCACCCAACCTCATCGAGATGATCAACTCGCTCGTGCCCGGGCGGGTAAATATCGGACGCATCGACCTGCTGCCGGCCTACTCGCTCTTCGACGTCGAAAAGGGTGCTGCCAAGAAAGTAGTAGGAGCCCTGAAAGGATGCGAATTCTACGGCCACCGCATCTATGCCGAGATTGCCACCGACAAGGACTATGCAGCCAAAGGCAAGAAGAGAGGCAAAGAAAACGACAGCCGCCGCAAGGGCGACAAGCACTATGGCCGCTCTCGCAAAGGCGGTGATGACAGCCGCTACAAACACGAGCGCCGCACAGGCAACTCCCGCAAGGAACGCCGCAAATAAACGCCACCGATACACGAGACCCGCACCCGCCACGGGTTACAAAAGCATCAGGCACCCCCGATATCCATAATCAACCATCGGGGGTGCCTCCTTTTTTCTCCCCCACATAACCGGTCGCCCTCCAACCCACGACTTTCACCCCTGGAGAAATAACAGCCCGGCCCAAAAGATAATACCCCACGAAATAACAACGGCCCCAAAATTTGTGTATATTTGCCCCAAGGAACCTTAATAAATCTATTCAATGCACATCAACCCGGTTAAAAAGGCAGCATAGACATGAAAAGAATTCTTGTAATCGGATCGACCGGCCAAATTGGGTCGGCTCTAATGACGAAACTCCGCAAGGAGTATGGCAGCGACAATGTCGTAGCCGGATATATCGAGGGCGTGCCCCTGAGCGATGAACTGAAAAACGGCGGCCCCCTCGAAGTAGCCGACGTAACCAACGCCGCCCAGATTGCAGCCATCATCGACAAATACAAAATCGACTCTATCTACAACCTGGCAGCCATACTCTCGGCTCAAGCCGAAAAGAAACCCCTGCTGGCCTGGAACATACAGATAGGCGGTGTGCTCAACCTGCTCGAAATTTCGCGCGAAAAAGGATGCTCACTCTTCACGCCCAGCTCCATAGGCGCCTTTGGCGACTCGTCGCCCAAGATGAAAACCCCGCAAGAGACCATCCAACGCCCCCGCACCATCTATGGGGTGAGCAAGGTATCGTGCGAGCTGTTGAGCGACTACTACTTCTACCGCTACGGCGTAGATACACGTTCGGTACGTTTCCCCGGGCTCATCTCCTACGAGACCCTGCCCGGCGGCGGCACCACCGACTATGCCGTAGAGATCTACTACGCCGCCGTCAAAGGCGAGAAATTTGAGATTCCCGTCAAGGCAGGCACATATATGGACATGATGTATATGCCCGATGCCCTCAAAGCCATGGTCATGCTCATGGAGGCCGACCCTTCGCGACTGAAACACCGCAACTCGTTCAACATCGCCTCGATGAGTTTCGATCCCGAAATCATCTACCACGAAATCAAAAAATTCTACCCCAACTTCGTGGCCGAATACAAAATCGATCCCGTGCGTCAGCAGATTGCCGACTCGTGGCCCGACATGCTCGACGACTCCTGTGCCCGCGCCGAATGGGATTGGAAACCCGACTACGACCTCGAGTCGATGTCGGTCGATATGATTGAACACCTCAAAAAGAAACTCCTTAAATAAACGCCTATGTTCACACAAATGAAAGAGCACCTGGCCAAACAGCTCGCCGAGATCAAGGCCGACGGATTGTACAAAGAAGAACGTACGATCATTACCCCACAAAGTTCGGCCATCAGAATTGCCGAAAAAAGCGGTACAGTACTGAACTTCTGCGCCAATAACTACTTGGGTCTCTCGGATAATCCCCGGCTCATCGCCGCTGCCAAGAAAGCGATGGACACCCACGGATTCGGCATGTCGTCGGTACGGTTCATTTGCGGCGCACAAGACCTGCACCGCGAACTCGAAAAAGCAATCGCCCGCTACTTCAAAACCGAAGATACGATTCTCTATGCCGCCTGCTTCGATGCCAACGGCGGTGTGTTCGAACCCCTCTTCACGGCCGAAGACGCCATCATCTCCGATGCCCTCAACCACGCCTCGATTATCGACGGTGTGCGCCTGTGCAAAGCCAAACGCTACCGCTATGCCAACGCCAACATGGAAGAGCTCGAGCACTGCCTGCAAGAGGCTCAGGCCCAACGCTTCCGCATCATCGTAACCGACGGCGTGTTCTCGATGGACGGCAACGTAGCTCCCATGGACAAGATATGCGCCCTGGCCGAGAAATACGATGCTCTGGTCATGGTCGATGAGTGCCACTCGGCCGGAGTCGTAGGTCCTCACGGACGCGGCGTAAGCGAACTCTTCAACCTCTACGACCGCATCGACATCCACACCGGCACACTGGGCAAAGCCTTCGGCGGAGCCATCGGCGGCTTCACCACCGGGCCCAAAGAGATTATCGACATGCTGCGCCAGCGGTCGAGACCCTATCTCTTCTCCAACTCGCTGCCCCCTGCCGTCGTAGGCGCCGGTATCGAAGTGTTCAAGATGCTCGACGAGAGCGACGAGCTCCACACCCGCCTTGTGGAAAACGTCAACTACTTCCGCGACAAGATGCTGACCGCCGGATTCGACATCAAACCCACCCAATCGGCTATCTGCGCCGTTATGCTCTACGATGCCAAACTCTCGCAGACCTTTGCCGCACAAATGCTCGACGAGGGTATCTATGTAACCGGTTTCTACTATCCCGTAGTGCCGCAAGGACAAGCCCGCATACGCGTACAGCTCTCGGCCGCACACACCCGCGAAGAGCTCGATACCTGCATCGCAGCCTTTATCAAAGTAGCCAAGAATCTGGGCGTACTCAAATAGAAATTTTATTTCCTCCATACCCACAAGACGTCTCCCTTCTCCCGAAGAGAGGCGTCTTGTTTTTTCAGACCTAACATCACATGCAAGAGAGGCGCGAGAAATCAAATCTCATCTTTAGACTGGGTAAAACAAACAAAGGCGAGACCCATCATGAGTCTCGCCTTTGTCGTTTCGTTGTGGTCCCACTTGGGCTTGAACCAAGGACCCCCTGATTATGAGTCAGATGCTCTAACCAACTGAGCTATAGGACCGGCACGGATATTTCCGTAAGCGAGTGCAAAGATAGCGGTTTTCGCAGAAAGGCACAAATATTTTGCCGTTTTTCTTCAAAATATGGCACTGGTGATGGGCTCTCGAAGAGCGCTCGACAAGGCTGTAGGGGAGTGGACCGCACGAGCTGCCGGCCCCTGATTGTACTAAAATCTCTTTACAAATACCCGATAGCTGCACAAATTTCGCTACTTTTGTACCACTTAACTGGAGATGGCATGGAAACTTCGTTGACGGGTATCCGCAATTTGTTATTCGATTTGGGTGGTGTCATTATCGACCTCGACCAACAGCGGTGTGTCGATGCTTTGGTGGCTTTGGGTGATACCCGGGCCGGCGAGATGCTGGGCCTCTATGGGCAACAGGGCGAATTCAGGAAACTGGAGGCGGGCGAGATATCGGCAGCCGACTTCCTCGGTTATATGCGTCGGCGCATCGGGCGTGACGAGGTATCGGATCGCGAAATCGTTGATGCCATCAACGCCTTTCTCATAGGGATTCCCGTCGAGCGGTTGCAATTGTTGCGCAAACTCCGCGGCCGCTTCAAGGTAATGATGCTGAGCAATACCAACCCCATCATGTACGATACGAAAATCGCCGACTTTTTTGCCCAGGAGGGGTTGACGGTCAACGATTATTTCGACGAAATCTTTCTCTCCTATCAATTAAAGGCTTGCAAGCCCGATGCCGAGATTTTCGAGAAGGTCATCGAGGCTTCGCACATCGTGCCGCAAGAGACGCTCTTCTTCGACGACTCTCAAAAGAACCTCGACGCGGCTGCCGCACTCGGATTCAAGACTCATCTTGTTACGGCCGATAGCGGCATAACCTCTTTTTTCAACGATTGCCGATGACAGCAGTTCCTCACGAAACATCGACCACTCGTCCCCTCTTTGCCGCCCTTGGCGTGTTCGACGGCGTGCACCGCGGCCACCGGGCTGTCATTGCCCGGGTCGAGGCCGAAGCGGCTGCCCGGCGACTCGATTCGGCCGTGATTTCGTTTCGCACACACCCCCAGCAGGTGCTGCATCCCGAGGTACCCTTCCGCATGCTCACTTCGCCGCAGGAACGAGAGGCCCTGCTACGCCAGACGGGTATCGACCGGGTTGTTTTCCTCGACTTCACGCGCGAGATGTCCCAGTTGTCGGCCTTCGAATTCCTCCAAATACTATCGTCGCAACTACAGGTAAAGGGGCTCATCATCGGCTACGACCACCGTTTCGGCCACAACCGGGCCGAAGGGTTCGACGATTACGTGCGATATGGGCAGCAACTGGGTATGGAGATTCTCCATGCCGACGAGCTGGTGACCGACGACGGACCTGTGAGCTCGTCGATTATCCGCAAGCTGCTGTTACAAGGCGACCTGACTACAGCCAACCGACTGCTCTCCTACCCCTACACGCTGCACGGTAAGGTGGTGAACGGGTTTCATGTGGGGCGCGAACTGGGATTCCCCACGGCCAATATCGACATGGACTATCCCGACAAACTGATTCCGGCAAACGGGGTATATGCCGTGCACATTGTCTTGGGCGATGGCCGGCGCTACGGAGGCATGCTCAACATAGGCAACCGCCCTACGCTGAACCGGCCCAACGATTACAGCATCGAGGCCAATATATTTGATTTTTCGGGCAATCTGTATGGCGAGAATCTGGCTGTCGAGTTGGTACAGTACATACGCCCCGAACGGACTTTTGCCAACACCGAGGCTCTACGCACCCAACTGGTGGCCGACGAGGCGGCTATCCGTAAAATCTTAGTGTAATCTCCCCTATAACGAAACCTGGTAGTCCTGCTTGTTCAGCTTCGGGTTGCAGCAGACAAACCCCACGTTTTTCATGTCGATGGTCACCCGCACCCGCTCGTCCTTGAGGAGAGCCTCCCACCACTCTTTCACGGCACTGTTGCGGCGAATACCGTCAATCACAAGCAACGAAGGTTTGTCGAGTACCGGGTCGAGCAATTGAGGTAAGGCCCGATATTGAGCCTTGGGCAGACGATTCACCACCACATAGAGCCCCTCTCGCTCACGCTCCAAATAGGCCGGGATAGAGAGGGCATAAGGTTCCCGCACAAAATCGACCTGCTCACCTACCCGGGTAAACAGCGTTTGCGCAAAATCGCCAATCTCGACGTTTGGTTCGATCACGGTCAATCGGGCCGACCGCTCGGCCAGCCGCAGATAGAGCGATGAGATGCCCCACGAGGAACCAATCTCGAGAATATCGTCGGGGCGGAAGAAATTGGTGAGTCGGAACAAGAGCCTGCCTCTACTCTTCGAAATGAGCTTGCGCTGCCGTTTCTGCCGCCGCTGCAGAGCATCGACCACATGGGCACGCGCTATCGTCTCTACATCGTCATAGGCATAATAGCGAGCCTTCTCGCGTATCACCTTCGTGATGAGACGAAAGGCAAAAGGCGAATGGATACCGAAGCCCCATGCCTGACGCATGCGGCTCATCGGCGAAGTATATTCTTTCCAGAACTTCTTCTGCATAGTCCCCAACGGTTTATCTTAATCTTGCGGTACCGACTTACGCCGCCTCCAATACTCGATGCCTGTAACCACAAAGGCGGCCAGGATAAGGAAAAGCGACACATAGGCAATGGCCTCGGTAGTGTGTACCGACTGCGGATCGAAACGGAATATCACCTCGTGTTCACCGGCCGGCAAATTGACAGCCCGCAATACATAGTTTACACGCGCCATATCGACCGATTTTCCATCGACAGTCACTTGCCAGCCCCAGGGGAAATAAATCTCGGAGAAGACCGCTAAACCACCTTGTTGCGAACGATAGCGATAGGTGAGCTCGTCGGGCTTGTAGGCCGTCTCGTAAATGGTGTCGCCGGCTGCGGGAGGTACCACCTTATCGCCAATCTCCCGGGCAAAGCGACGATCGGCCACCGCCGTGTGCGACGGGTCGAAGTCGGTAATGGCCGCCATCTCGGCATCGGCATTATCGACCCACTTCACCTCCGACACAAACCAGGCATTGCCCAGTGCTCCAGGATTGCGCACAACGGTCACGTTGCCATCCTCGAGTGGTTGTATGATATAGCGGGTATTGAGCATATCCAACACATTCATATTCATATGCACGAGTTGCCGTTCGATGAGGTCTTGATACCGGCGCAATTTGGCGGCATGATACCCACCTATCGACTTGTGGTAATACGAAGTGCGAGGCTCGTTGAAGCTGGCCTCTATATCTCCACCGGTAGCGATATTGAATACACGGTAGTTCATATCCTTGTCTTGCAAGATATAGCGATCGGCATCGGTCATGGGGAAGGGATTGGTCTTGCGGGCCGGTGTCACGAAATTGCCACTGTTGAGGTAACGCTTGTTTACGGGATACATATCGCCCACGAGAATCACCGCCAAGGCCACCATGGCCACGGTAGCACTCACTTTCTTCTCACGCAGCAGCCACAATACGGCAAAGCCCAAGGCTACAATAATAAACGAGCGCCAGGCGTCGGCCGTAAATATTGCCTTGCGGGCCTCGATGATATAGGCAAATATTTCGGCATAACCGGGTTCCCCAATAGCCTTCCGTTCATACTCTTTCAAGAAGGTATCAAACAAACTGGGAACAAGAGCAGCCAACAGGGCGATACCACCTACAATGGCTCCACTCACATAGAACCAGCGTTTCTCGCGCGAGAGAATCGATGGATCGTCAAATATCTTCTTCAACGCCAGCACAGCCAGCAGCGGCATACAGAACTCGGCCACCACCAGGATACTCGATACCGTGCGGAACCGGTTGTACATGGGGAAATAGTCGATAAACCAGTCGGTAAGCCACATCATGTTCTTGCCCCACGAGAGCATAATCGTCAGAATCGTGACTACCAGCAGGGCCCATTTGAGCGGTGTGCGCACAATGAAGCAACCCAGCACGAAGAGGAAGAAAATGAGGGCTCCTACATAGACCGGGCCCGACGTGCCGGGCTGGTCGCCCCAATAGCGATCGAATTGCGACAGGTAAGGCCGTATCTCGGGATTGGCAGCCTTTACCGCCCGCTCACTCTCGGAGAGACGGCCGCTGGCACCACCCTTGCTGTCGGGAATCAAGAGGGTAAGGGTCTCCATCTTGCCATAGCTCCATTGGGTGATGTAGTCTTTGTCCAGCCCTTTACCGGCCGATTTTTCAGCTTTATCGGCATCATCGGCATCGAGCGGGGTCAGCTCGGTATGGCCTCCACGCATCGATTCTTTGGAATATTCATAGGTGTGGTACAGATTCGAGGCATTGGCCCCAACTGCCAACAGAGCAGCTACCACCAGAACCCCGGTCGCCTTGAAGAAACGGGGCATCGTGTGCGCACGGTAGTGCTCCACCCCATAGGCAACGACAAAGGCACAGATAACAAAGAGGAAGTAGTAGGACATCTGTACGTGATTCGACATAATCTGCAAGGCTCCGAAGAGAGCGGCCAGCGCTCCGCCCAACAGATATTTACCCCGATAGGCCAGGATAATACCGGCTATCGTAGGCGGTATGTAGGCCAGGGTCGTAAACTTCCAGATGTGACCCGCCGCAATAATAATAAAGAAGTAGGACGAAAAGGCATAGGCTACCGCTCCGAAGGCGGCCAGATACCACCGCACATTGAGCGTGAGCAACAGAATATAGAAGCCCAGCATCATGATAAACACCAGCGACACGGGCGACACCAGCCACAGGTTATAGACCTGTTGCAATCCCTTGAGCGGGGCATTGCTCGAGTAGGCAGGCGCTATCTGGAAGGTAGGCATACCCGAGAAGAGCGAACCGGTCCAACGAGGTCTCTCGCCTGTTTGCTCGGCATAGGTTTGGGCTTCGTGACCGATAGCCAACCCTTGTTGGGTATCGTGTTGAAACAAGATCTTACCCTCAATGACATCGGGCGAGAAATAGACAAACGACAGTATGACAAACAACAGTACCGGCAACAGGGCCCAAAGGTTCTTACGACTTTTCATTGTTACGAATCTGTATTTTTTTTGCAAATGTACAAGTTTAACCGTAATTATCACGCTCTCAGACCGACAATCTGAAACAAAAACCACGATTGTCCCCTGCTTGTTTAGCCTCAGGCTCCCGCACTCGACCTTGCCGCCCGAGGCCAGGCGATGACACCTTGGCCCCACTACAAAAAAAAGAGGGCCGGGATTGACATGCAACCCCGGCCCTATGATGGTCTATTTATCTGCTAACTTATTTTACCAGCGAAGCGATATCGAATTTGGCAAATTCAAGATCGGTAGCGGCTTGTTGAGCTTTTGCAGAATCCATGCTGATGGATTTCTTCAGGTTCGAAACAACCATTTGTTCGTTGTTGGTACGAGCACCCAGAACAGCCATCAGATAGTACGTATTGGCATTGGGATTTTCAACACCGGCCAACGTAGCTTTTGCCTTGCTGTAATCTTTTACCAAGATTTGAGCCAGAGCGGCATTGTTCGATTTAACATCGCCAAATGCTTTTACAGCTGCATTGTAGTCGCCTTTCTTCATGTAGAATACACCCAGAGCTTCGTTGAGTTCCTCAACACCAGCCGATTTTCCAAAAGCTTGTTCGGCACTTGCATAATCGTTGTTGGAGAGGGCGATCAAACCTTGGTTCATAGCCACCTCGGGAGTATTGGGAGCAATGCGAGCAGCTTTCTCGAAGTTTGCTTTGGCAGCAGCGAGGTCGCCTTCTTCGTATTGAACCATACCCAAGTTGTTGTAACCACGATAGTCGTTAGGATAGATTTCTACAACTTTGGCATAGATATCGGCTTTCTCTTTGTTGGTCTTTACCAGCGTAGCGGCATAGAGCAATTCGTCAACCGAGAGAGAATCGGGATTCTCTTGAGCCAGTTTCGAGATCTCTTCGTCCGATTTACCAATTACGTTAACCGAAGCCGTGATTCTCGAATAACGCAGTTGCGGGAGGATCTCTTCGGCCAGTACTTCGAATACCGACGACATGTTCTTGATTTCACGCTCGCGTTGTTCGGGATCGGAGTACATCGAGAGTACGTTCAGGATGAGCTCTTTGTCTTGGATGTTCGATTTCGAAACCAATTCCTGGAAACCTTCCCAGTCTTGAGCCGTAAATTCGGCGGTCATGTCGGCTTCAACTTTGTCTTTCTTCAAGCTCTTCTTCATGTAGTTAACCGTATTTTTCTCACGGTTTTCGGCCAGTGTAGTATTGAGTTTAACACCACCATCGGGCGAAGCATACGAAGAAATGTTGATGTTGGTGAGTTCCTTGTTAGGAGCCTCGGCAGCAGCGTTGATCTCGTTGTGGAGAGCTTTCATCTCTTCCGATTTCAATTGCTCGGCGCGCAGGTTGGCTTGTTGGATAAGGAACATGATGTCGGCCGAATAAGTCTCTTTGATAATACGTTGGAACTTATCGGGCGTGATAGCGGGGTTCACCTCTTGAGCATTGGCGATTTCGGCCGTAGAGATAACACCTTCGGCTACCGTTACACGGGGAAGCTCATAGGTTTTGTTGCCTCTTTCAACCTTGAAAGCCAGTTGCAGTTCCGATTTCCGCATAGCGGGAATGTATTTGAAGTTTACAGGCATCGAAACAACACCACCCATTTTGTAAGAAATGGCTTGGTTGTTGCCTTCTACCTTTTCCCCTTGATAAACAAACGGAGTACCGGCAGTTTCGCCATCGGCATAAACCAGATAGGGAGTTACGGTCACTACCGATTTTTTATCGAAATACTTTTCAGGGAAAGTTCCGGTAACAGTTGCAGGAACTTGGCCACCTACTACTTCAAGAGGAGAAGGGGTCACCGTAAAATAATCGGCCGATAACGGCTTCATGTCTTTGTTACACCCTACAAATGCCAATGTCATGAGAAGCATTAGGGGAAGATAGATTTTCTTAATCATAATAATAATTGTTTGGTTACACTTATTTTTGAAATATTTCTTTTTCCTTTTGAAGAACAGAATTAGTGCATTTCATATTTAAGGCAAAAATAAACAAAAATAGAACACTCTCACTATTTTTATACAATTTTTTTTTATTCGCCCCCATTATTTGCAGGTCTTTGCTGGTTTCGGGGGTGATGTTGCAGAATTTCCTGCCTCAAGAACTGCCTGTCGAGGTGGGTGTATATCTCGGTGGTCGTGATACTTTCGTGCCCCAGCATCTGCTGGATGGCCCTCAGGTTGGCCCCTCCCTCGAGCAGGTGGGTGGCAAAGGTATGACGCAGGGTATGGGGGCTCACTTTCTTGCGGATATCGCACTGTTCGCAGGCCCGTTTCACGATATAAAACACCATGACCCGGGTCATTTTGGCGCCCCGCCGGTTCAAGAAGAGGATATCTTCACTGCCTCGCTTGATATCCAGTTCCTGCCGGTCGGCCAGGTAGAGGTTTATCTCGTGTATGGCATTCTGCGAGATGGGGACCAGCCGGCGTTTCTCGCCCTTGCCCTCTACGATAATGTAGCCATCGGTCAGGTAGAGGTCCGAGATGCGCAGCCCTACCAGCTCCGACACCCGCAAGCCACAACCATACAGAGTCTCGATGATGGCCCGGTTGCGACGATCCTCGGGTCGCGACAAATCAAACGACTCGACCATGCGATCTATCTCATCGACGGTGAGTACATCGGGCAATTTCATGCCCAGTTTGGGGGTCTCGATCAGTTCCGAGGGGTCGTCGTCGATCAGTTTCTCCATTTTCAAGAAGCCGAAAAACGACTTGACCCCCGAAATGATGCGGGCTTGTGACCGGGGGCCTATCCCCAAGTCTTGCAGTGTGCACACAAACCGGTGCAGGTCGTCGCCCGTGACTTGCCTCCAGTCAAGATTTTCGGTCTCGATAAAGCCGATAAGTTTCTCGACATCGCATTGATATCCCTCGACCGTATTGGACGAGAGACCCCGCTCGAGTTTCAAATAACGGCCAAAACGCTTCAATAAATTATCTGCATCGACTATTGACATACTCTTTTTACCCGATATCTCATTTTTTTTCTATACTTTTGCCCTATCTTGGGAATAGCGCTTGAAAACCTCCTGGGGGTAGGAGCCACAAGTATTCACACAAGAGGGGGGGGCCGATTGTCCTCGACAAACGCCCCGGGTATTGCTTTAGGGGCAAAGATAGCGAAAGTAGAAAGTAGAAAAAACTAGCTTGCTTGATTTTTATTACTGAGACGCATCCTATCTTCTGCAAAGATAGCGAGAGGTGAGAGGAAAAGAGAATGTTGAAACTTGTTTCAGATATTTTTATCTCGAGCCATATCCGGTCCACCAACTAAAGACAAATAAAAAAAACGGAGGGAATTTCGATAGGATAGATTCTCCTCACCATAAAAAAGATTGTTCATTATGAATCTACTCATCATCAACGGGCCCAACCTCAACCTTTTGGGGAGACGGGAAAAGAGCGTCTATGGAGAAAGAAGTTTCGACGACTACCTGGACGAGTTGCGCCGGCGCTACCCGAGCCACCACATCGACTACTTCCAGTCCAACATCGAGGGTGTACTCATCGACAAGATACAGGAGGCGGGATACTCTTGCGACGGTATCGTGCTCAATGCCGGAGCCTACACCCACACCTCCATCGCCCTGAGCGATGCCATACGGGCTGTGACAGCCCCCGTAGTCGAGGTACACATCTCCAACATCCACGCCCGCGAAGAGTATCGTCACCACTCCATGATAGCAGCCGCAGCCGCCGGCTCGATTATCGGATTCGGACTCGATTCATATCGGCTGGCTATCGAAGCTCTGATTGAAAAAAAACGCTAATCCACACTCACCTATGACCAAATATACCAAAATAGTAGCAACCATCTCCGACTCGCGCTGCGATGTCGATTTTATCAAGCAACTCTACGACAACGGCATGAACGTCGTGCGCATGAACTCGGCCCACTTACAGGAAGAGGGATTCCGCAAAATCATCAACAACGTGCGCGCCGTCTCCAACAAAATAGCCATCCTCATGGATACCAAAGGCCCCGAAGTACGCACTACCGCACTGGCCGACGGTAACAACCTCACATTCGCCACGGGCGATATCGTGCGCATCACCGGTCGCGAAGGGACCCTCACCGGCAACGGATACATCGGGGTAAACTATCCCTTCTTTGCCAAAGACCTGGAGGTGGGCAGCCACATCCTCATCGACGACGGCGAACTCGAGTTTGTCGTGCGCGGCAAAGAGAATGACGACCTGCTGTGCGAGTCGCTCAACAACGGTGAACTGGGCTCCCGCAAAAGCGTCAACGTGCCGGGGGTACGCATCAACCTTCCCTCGCTCACCGAGCGCGACATACGCAACATTCACTACGCCATCAAACAGGAGATAGACTTCATAGCCCACTCGTTTGTACGCAGCAAACAGGATGTGCTCGACATACAAGCCATTCTCGACGAATACAAAAGTCCAATCAAGATTATTGCCAAAATCGAGAATCAGGAGGGTGTGGACAATATCGACGAAATACTCGAGGCTGCCTATGGCGTGATGGTAGCCCGGGGCGACCTGGGTATCGAAGTACCGCAGGAGAAGATTCCCGGCATCCAGGCCCGACTCATCAAAAAGTGCATCCAGGCCAAGAAACCGGTTATCGTTGCCACCCAAATGCTCCACTCGATGATCAAGAATCCCCGTCCTACCCGGGCCGAGGTGACCGATATCGCCAATGCCATTTACCAGCACACCGATGCCCTCATGCTCAGCGGCGAAACGGCCTACGGCAAATACCCCGTCGAGGCGGTTGCCACCATGGCCCGTGTAGCCGAAGAGGCCGAGCACAACAAACTCACCGAAAGCAATATCCGGGTTATCTCGCCCGATGAGCCCGATGTGACCTCGTTCCTTGCCAAGCAGGCTGTAAAGACCTTCAACAAACTGGGCACGAAGGCCATCATCACCGACAGCTACACCGGCCGCACGGCCCGCTATGTGGCTGCATACCGGGGGCGATACCCGGTACTGGCCATCTGCTACTACGAACGCACGATACGGTTGCTGGCCCTCTCGTATGGGGTATTCCCCCTCTACCAGGAGCGCACCCGCACCTCGCGCGAATACCTGTTCAACGGGCTCAACCACCTTATGGAGCAGCACCTCATCGACCGCAACGACCTCATTGCCTATCTGGGTGGAGGATTCGGAGAAGGAAAGGGTACCACATTCCTCGAGATAAACCGCATAGGCGAGGTGCTCGACAACTTCAACCACTATACACTACCCAACATGGAAGACTCGGAAGCATGACGCTCGAACTGGAAGATTACATATTGAACCACATCGACCGCGAAGATGAGTTGCTCGCCGCGCTCGACAGGAATACTCACCTGTATCACCTGCGACCCCGCATGGTATCGGGCCATCTGCAAGGGCGTATTCTCAAGATGTTCTGTCGCATGATCAAGCCGCGGCGCATCCTCGAGTTGGGAACCTTCACGGGCTACTCGGCCCTCTGCCTGGCCGAAGGACTGTGCGAAGGCGGCGAGGTGCACACTATCGAAATCGACGACGAAATCGAGGACTTCACCCGCAGCTATCTCGACCGTTCGCCCGTAGGCGACCGCATCAAGCTCATCATCGGCGACGCCCTCGAGATTGTCCCTACCCTCACCGACACCTACGATCTCGTGTTCATCGATGCCAACAAGCGCGACTACCTCAAATACTACGAGCTCGTGTTGCCCAAGGTGCGCCCCGAGGGGTTTATCCTCGCCGACAACACCCTGTGGGACGGCAAGGTGGTGACCGACCCTCACAGCCGCGATGCCCAAACGATAGGTATCGAACGGTTCAACGACTTCATCGCCACCGACGACCGGGTAGAGAAGGTGATTCTGCCTCTGCGCGACGGACTCACCATCTTGTGGAAAAAGCCATAACCCTACCCTTGCACAATTTTGTTATATCTAAAAAAAGGAACTATATGGAAACAACACGTCAGAACAAAATAAGCCGCCTGCTGCAAAAGGAGTTGAGCGACATATTCCTGGGCGAAACCCGCAAGACCCACGGCATACTCGTCTCGGTGAGTGTGGTACGGGTAAGCCCCGACCTGAGTACGGCCAAAGCCTACCTGAGCATCTTCCCGCCCGAAAAGGGGGCCGAGATGATTGCCAACATCAACGCCAATGCCAAAACTATCCGCTACGAACTGTCGCAACGGGTGCGCTACCAACTGCGCAAGACTCCCGAGCTCTCGTTCTTCCTCGACGACTCGCTCGACTATATCGAAAACATAGACAATCTGCTCAAGAAATAGGAGGCAACGATGAGCAGGCTCTCCCGCAAAATAGCCTGGCGCTACCTCTTCTCCAAGAAGTCGCACAGCGCCATCAATGCCATATCGATTGTATCGGTATGCGGGGTAGCCATTACCACGCTGGCACTCATCTGCACCCTCTCGGTCTATAACGGTTTTACCCAGCTCATAGGCTCGCTCTACTCGCAGATAGACCCGCAGATAAAGATTACCCCTCGCGAAGGGAAGACCCTCGACACCGAGGCTCCCGAAATAAAACAGATAGCCTCGTGGCCCGAGGTGGCCGTATTCTCACCCGTTATCGAAGAGAACGCCCTGTGCCAATACAAAGACCGTCAACAACCCGTGCTGGTAAAGGGTGTACCCGACAACTACACCCAGCTGTCGCACATCGAAGAGCTTGTGTCGAGTGGCACTTTCATGCTCAACGACGGGCGCATCGACTACGTGTCGCTGGGCATCGGTATTGCCGGCCAACTGGGCATTGCCAGCAATACCCCCTATCCCGTCGAGCTCTATGCCCCCAACCGCCTGGGGCGGGTCAATCTGGCCAACCCGGCACAGTCGTTTAACAGCCGGCGACTTTTCGTGGCCTGCACCTTCTGCTCCAACCAGGCCATCTACGACGACCAGCTGGTAATACTGCCTCTGGCAACCGCCTGCGAAATGTTCAGCTACACCACCGAGGCGACCGCTATCGAACTGCGACTTACCCCCGGCCACACCGAGAAGGAGGTGGCTCAAAAGCTGAAAGAGGCCTTGGGCGACTCGTATCGCGTAGCCACCCACATCGAGCAGAACGACTGGTACAAATGGGTACAGATCGAGAAATGGATTACTTTCCTCATTCTCTCGTTTATCCTTATGATTGCCACCTTCAACGTGATAGGAGCCCTCTCGATGCTTATCATCGACAAGAAACGCGACATCGACACCCTGCAAAATCTGGGAGCCGACGACCGCCTCATCTCTCGCATCTTCCTAGCCGAAGGGTGGCTCATCTCGGCTATCGGAGCCGGCTCGGGACTTATTCTGGGCGTGATACTCTGCTATCTGCAACAGGAGTACGGACTGTTGAAACTGGGCAGTACTGAAGGGATGTTCATCACCGATGCCTACCCCGTGCGGCTCGAACTGTTCGACACGCTGGCCGTGACGGCCATCGTTCTCATTCTGGGGTTCGTCACCGCCTGGTATCCGGCCAAGTTCCTGCGCAAGCGATTGCTGGCCGAGAAATCGAACCGGGAATAACGGCAACACCTTTACTTATTAAGAATCCACCTAATATAATATAAAGAACAAGACAGGCGGCTCAAGTTTTTGAGCCGCCTGTCTTGTTTCCAATAAATGCTATATCCGTCACTTCATTTCGCGGGCAATAGCGTCGGCGATAGCCTGCATCTCGGCAGCGTCGAGCGAGAGTTTTTCGCCGAAGAAATTCATGTCGGCCTCCCGGTTGATAGGCACCAGGTGTATGTGCGTGTGAGGGACCTCGAGCCCCATCACGGCCACGCCCACCCGTTTGCAGGGCACAGCCTTCTCGAGAGCCTGAGCTACTCGCTTGGCAAAACGGGTGAGACCGGTGTAGGTCTCGTCGTCCAGATTGAAAATATAATCGACCTCCTTTTTGGGAATCACCAGCGTGTGACCCTTGGCTACGGGATTGATGTCGAGAAATGCAAAGTAATTCTCGTCTTCTGCGACTTTGTAGCACGGGATTTCACCGGCTACGATACGACTAAATAGGGTTGCCATAATCTCTTGTATTTTAGTTTCTACAAAGGTAACAAATCATTTAGAAACCTGTACCGATAGCCTATAAAAAAGAGGTTCCCCCGCTCTGCAAACTATAGGAGAGAGCGGGGGAACGCTTGTAACAAAAAAGCCGATATGCATCGTGAGCATACCGGCGTATGGGTTAAATGGAAATATCAACGATTTCGAACGACATCAGGCCCGAGGGTACCTGAATCTCAACCACATCGCCTACTTGCTTGCCCAGCAGGCCCTTGGCGATAGGAGTCGTAGCCGAGATTTTGCCTTCACGCAGATTGGCTTCCGACTCCGACACGATGGTGTATTTCATCACCGCACCGTTCTTTACGTTTTTGATAGTTACCGTGTTCAAGATCTGAACCGTATGGGTGTTCAACTTGCTCTCGTCGATGAAACGGGCATTGGCCACGAGGTCTTTCAACTGCGAGATTTTCATTTCGAGCATGCCCTGAGCCTCTTTGGCAGCATCATACTCGGCATTTTCCGAGAGGTCACCTTTATCGCGGGCTTCGCCTATGGCGCGCGAGATTTCGGGACGCTTCACATTTTCGAGATAAGCGATCTCTTCCATCAGCTTTTTATAACCTTCTTCGGTCATGTACGTAATAGCCATAATTTTACTCCTATAGTGTTTATAAATTATTATTCCTTATTAAACAAAAAAGAAATCCCGCCGTTAGCCGGGACTCCTTTTTGTGATTTCACTGTGACAAAGATACGCTCTTTTTTTGATCTTCCAAAAAAAAACGTCCAGAATCGTCAAAAGTTTGTTTTTTTGCGACTTAAAGTCGAGATTGTATAGCGCTTTCTATTTCATCGACTTTCTCGATGCGCTTCACAATACCGTCGTTCCTGTCGATTACGAAACAGGTAGGCAACTTCTGTACATTGTAGGAAGCGGCATTACGGGAATAAACGCTTTGCGGATCACGCACACATATCCACGGCAGGTTGTCGGCCGTCACTTTCCAGGCCTGCTCATCGGCATCGAGCGAAACTTGATAAATAGCCAATCCACTACCCTTGTACTTCTTGTAAAGCTCGGCCAGTTTCATGTTGTAGGCCGGCGAATAGTCGGTTTGATAAGCCGTGAAACTGAGCAACACCACTCGGTTGTTGTTTACCAGGTCGGAGAGAGTCTGTTTACGTCCCCGCAGATCGTAAAGTTCTATATCGATATACGACGTAACCTGGGCTTCGAGAGCCTCGGTGCTATTCTGGCGAGCAGCCCGCTCGGCAGCAATGGCAGCCAAAGTCATCTGTTTCAATTGCTTGGTACGGGCCGACTCGGGATAGCGCATGTCGAAACCCGTGGCTACGGCAGCTATCAGTTTGCGATCTTCGGCATCGTAGGGATCGAAAACCTTACTGCCGTTTATCTCTTGAAATACAATGTAGTATGCAGCGGCGGCCGAGGGATTTTCGAGCACCAGATTGAGCATCTTCGACTTATACTCGGCCAACGCTTGAATGGCTTGCGCACGCAACGTATCGACCTGACTGCTGTTGGCCGATACAGCTTGGTTGAGCTCGTTGATACGGCTTTTCAACTTGCCGCTCTCGTCGGTAACAATACGCATCTTGGTACACTCGTCCGAACCGGTGAGCTCGTAACCGTCGGCAAAATCGACGGCCTTGGCCAAGAAAGAGAGTGTCTCGGTCGAGTCGATGGCAAAGTGTACCACCGCATCGTTCAACCGCAACTGGTAAAACTCGGGATATTGCGGAGCCTCTTGTTTGAATTTGAAAGCACCCTTTCCGTCGAGCTGTACCGAGTCGAGAACAACGGCCTGATCGGTAGCCAACGATTCGAGGTAGAGAGTCTGTCCATCAGCATCGGCCACATTGCCCTCGATGGTAAACTGCCGCTTGTTACACGAGGTAAAGGCCACGGCTATCGCACATAAAAATATCCACTTTCTCATGATTGCAAACTTTAAGTTGAAGTCTGTTTTCTCCCAAAGGGGAAAAACAGTCACAAAGATAGCTGTTTTTTCATACAATGCAATATGCTACTCTCCCTCCGCCAAAAGCAAAATGACAGAAACGAATCGACCAGGAGTACACTTTTTCCACACCAAACTGCTATAAGTCGTTATATTTTTTCATTTTTATTTCATAATCATAGTTTTGCATCCAAACTTTCATTATCTTTGCGTGATTTTGAGATGAAAAAAATATAGAAAAATCGATTTTATGATTAAACAAGTTATTAAGAAGACCATCGATTTGGGTGATGGAAGGACCATCACCATCGAAACCGGCAAGCTTGCCAAGCAAGCCGATGGGGCCGTCGAAGTGCGCATGGGCAACACCATGCTGTTGGCCACGGTATGTTCGGCACAAGAAGCCGGTGAAGGCGTGGATTTCATGCCTCTGCAAGTAGAATACAAAGAGCGTTATTCAGCTTTCGGCCGTTTCCCCGGAGGTTTTACCAAACGTGAAGGCCGAGCTTCAGACTACGAGATACTCACCGCCCGTCTGGTGGACCGCGTATTGCGTCCCTTGTTCCCCGACAACTATCACGCCGATACCTTCGTGAACATCATGCTGTTCTCGACCGACGGTGTTGACATGCCCGATGCCCTGGCCGGTCTGGCTGCTTCGGCTGCCCTGGCCGTATCGGATATCCCCTTCAACGGACCTATTTCGGAAGTACGTGTAGCCCGCATCGACGGCAAATTCAAGATAAACCCCACCTTCGCCGAGCTCGAAAAAGCCGATATGGACCTGATGGTAGGTGCCACCTATGAGAACATCATGATGGTAGAAGGCGAAATGGACGAAGTTTCGGAGGCCGATTTGCTCGAGGCCCTCAAAGCCGCCCACGAAGCCATCAAAGTTCACTGCCTCGTTCAGAAAGAACTGGCCGAAGCCGTAGGCTCGACCGTAAAACGCGAATATTGCCACGAGACCAACGACGAAGATCTGCGCAAAGACGTATGGGACAAATGCTACGACAAGGCTTATGCCATTGCCCGCTCGGGTAATGCCGACAAGCACGCCCGTCAAAACGCCTTCGACGCTATCGTCGATGACTATCTGGCCGGCTTGAGCGAAGAGGAGCTCGCCGAAAAAGAACCTCTGGTAAGACGCTACTACCACGATGTAGAGAAAGAGGCCGTGCGCCGTTGCATCCTCGACGAAGGCATCCGTCTCGACGGTCGTACCACGACGCAGATTCGTCCCATCTGGTGCGAAGTCGATTACCTGCCGGGTCCTCACGGATCGGCCGTATTTACCCGTGGTGAGACACAAGCCCTGGCCACCGTTACGCTGGGTACCAAACTCGACGAAAAGATTCTCGACGACGTGCTCAACCAAGGTCGCGACCGCTTCCTGCTGCACTACAACTTCCCGCCCTTCTCGACCGGCGAAGCCAAAGCTCAACGTGGCGTAGGCCGTCGTGAAATCGGTCACGGCAACCTGGCCAACCGCGCCCTCAAGCGCATGATCCCGAAGGATTATCCCTATGTAATCCGTGTCGTATCGGATATTCTCGAGTCGAACGGCTCGTCGTCGATGGCTACCGTTTGCGCCGGAACACTCGCCCTCATGGACGCCGGTGTACAAATCAAGAAACCGGTATCGGGTATCGCCATGGGTTTGATTACCGATAAAGAC
This sequence comes from Barnesiella sp. An55, assembly GCF_002161555.1. GTDB lineage: Bacteria > Bacteroidota > Bacteroidia > Bacteroidales > Barnesiellaceae > Barnesiella > Barnesiella merdipullorum. Next base: position 96,454 of record NZ_NFHZ01000006.1, read on the forward strand.
AATGTAAAATATGCCATCCTCTCCGATATCCTCGGTGACGAAGACCACCTGGGCGATATGGACTTCAAGGTAACCGGTACACGCGACGGTATCACCGCTACGCAAATGGATATCAAGTGCGACGGTCTCTCCTATGAGGTACTCGAGAAAGCCTTGAACCAAGCTCGCGAAGGCCGCATGCACATCCTCAACATCATCACCAGCACGATTGCCGAACCGCGCGCCGACCTCAAGCCGCACGCTCCTCGCATCGAGACGATGATTATCCCCAAAGACATGATCGGTGCCGTCATTGGCCCGGGCGGGAAAATCATCCAAAGCATCCAGGAAGCCAGCGGTGCCATCGTTACCATCGACGAGATCAACAACGAGGGTCACATCGAAATCTCGGCAGCCAACCTCGACTCGATCCAGGATGCCAAACGCCGTATCAAAGCCATCACGGCTCAACCCGAAGAGGGCGAAACCTATACTGGTGTAGTGAAATCGATTCTGCCCTTCGGTGCATTCGTCGAGATTCTCCCCGGCAAAGACGGTCTGCTCCACATCTCGGAAATCAGCTGGGATCGTCTCGAATCGATGGAGACCTCGGGTATCCACGAAGGCGACGAAGTAACCGTGAAACTCATCGAAATCGACAAGAAGACCGGCAAATACCGTCTCTCGATGAAAGCCCTGTTGCCCCGTCCCGAAAGAGCTCCGCGCAACAACGACCGTCGTCGCGGTGAAAACAGAAACGAAAACAAGAACAACCAGTAAACACCTACTCGGTCTCTGAATACACGAGCTGCATATCGCCCGATATGCGGCTCTTTTTTTACCCTACTTCAAACATATATTGTAGCGGGTTAAAAATTCTCATTTTTTTACTTATTTAGCGTAAAAATCGTTACCTTCGTTTGCAAATGATTCTCGGCCTATGGCAGCACTGAAACAGCAGCTACAACAGAAGCTGCAACAAAAGCTCTCACCCCAGCAGATACAACTCATCCGGCTCCTCGAACTCACCGAAGTGGAGTTTGAAGAGCGAGTGCAGCAGGAGCTGGTCGATAACCCCGCCCTGGAAGAGGGCCGGGAAGAGAGTCTCGACAACCTGAACGACTTCAACCCCAACGCCGACGAGGACGGGAACCCCACCGAATCGGCCGAAGAGATCTCGCTGGGCGACTATCGCACCGAAGACGACATACCCGACTACCGCCTCGAGGCCGACAACTTCTCGAAAGACGACAAGAAAGACGACATTCCCTTTGTCTCGGCCTCGTCGTTCCACGACTACCTCGAGAGTCAGCTGGGCGAACAACCGCTCGACGACACCTCATACCAGATAGCCCAATACATCATCGGCAATATCGACGACAACGGCTACTTGCAACGTCCCATACAGGCTATCACCGACGACCTCATCTTCCAGGTGGGACTCGATGTACCGGTGAGTCAGGTCGAGGATATCCTGCAAATGATTCAGGAGTTCGAGCCCGCCGGAGTCGGCGCCTCGAACCTGCGCGAGTGCCTGCTGCTGCAACTCGAACGCCACGAGGGGACTCCAGCCAACCTGCTGGCCTACAAGATTATCGACCAGATGTTCGACGAGTTCTCCAAGAAACACTACGACAAAATCATGCGCCAGTGCAACGTGAGCGAAGAGGAGCTGAAACAGGCCATCCACGAAATTACCCAGCTCAACCCCAAGCCGGGCAGCGCCTGGAACAACAGCTACTCGGGGAACTCGGAACACCACATCATCCCCGACTTCTACGTCGAGGCTCAGGATGGCGAACTTTCCATCAGCCTCAACAACAGCAATATACCCGAGCTGCACGTGAGCCGCGACTACCAGGACATGCTGGAGGACTACTCGTCGAACAAGCAGAACCAAACCCGCGACAAACGCGACGCCCTGCTCTTCGTCAAGCAAAAGCTCGACGCCGCCCAGTGGTTTGTCAACGCCGTGAAACAGCGGCAAGAGACCCTGCTCAAGACCATCACGGTCATTGTCGAGCTGCAAAAGGAGTTTTTCCTCACCGGCGACGAGCGCACCCTCAAGCCCATGATTCTGAAAGATGTGGCCGAGCGCACGGGATACGACATATCGACCATCTCGCGAGCCAGCAACAGCAAATATGTGCAAACAAATTTCGGCATTTATCCGTTAAAATATTTCTTCTCCGAGTCGATGCAGAACGATGCCGGCGAGGAGGTTTCGACCCGCGAAATCAAACGGCTGCTGCAAGAGTTGGTCGAGCACGAAGACAAGCGCAAACCGCTCTCCGACGACAAGCTGTGCGAGATGCTGCAACAGAAGGGTTATCCCATTGCGCGGCGCACCATCGCCAAGTATCGGGAGCAACTCTCCATCCCTGTGGCCCGGTTGAGAAAAGAGATATGAAAACCTATTAAACTCAAACGACCGATGAAAAAAGTGGCAACCATACTGTCAACCCTGTTTCACCCGCTGCTCATGCCTACCTACGGCATAGCCATTGCGCTCTACACTTCGTATATGCGCATCTTTGGCGACCGTCTGCTGGGCATTATCGTCATCGGGGTACTGCTCACCACCTGCATACTGCCCTCGCTGGGCATCTATATCCTGTACAAGACGGGCCACGTGAGCGACTTCAGACTGCACGAACGCACCGAGCGCACCGTGCCCTACATCATCAACTTCGCCTGTTACATTGCCTGCTACCTCTATCTCTACCGATTCGGGATACCGGGCTGGATACTCGCGTTCATAGCCGGAGCCATCGTCTCGCTCATCATCGCCCTCTTCATCAACCGCTACTGGAAGATAAGCGCCCACATGGTAGCTGCCGGCTCGATGGTAACACTGGTCTTTCTCATGAGTTTCTACGGACTCATGCTCACCCCCTATATTCTCCCGCTGCAAATCGCCATTGTGCTGCTGGCCGGAGCCATAGGCTCGTCGCGCATCCTGCTCAAGCGCCACACGCTGGGACAGGTAGGCGCCGGTTTTGCCCTGGGGGTACTCTGTTGTGTGTCGATGTTCTATATCTTTGTTTAACCGATAAGTAATATATACCATTATGAAACCTGTTGTAAGTATAATCATGGGGAGCACCTCGGACCTCCCCGTTATGGAGAAAGCCGCCAAGCTGCTCGACGAGTGCGAAATACCCTTCGAGATGCTGGCCCTCTCGGCCCACCGCACTCCGGCCCAGGTCGAGGAGTTTGCCAAAGGAGCCAAAGCACGCGGCATCAAAGTCATTATCGCGGCTGCCGGTATGGCTGCTCACCTGCCTGGAGTCATTGCCTCGATGACACCGCTGCCGGTCATTGGCGTGCCCATCAAATCGGGCATGGAGGGTCTCGACGCCCTGTTGGCCATCGTGCAGATGCCTCCCGGAATTCCCGTAGCTACCGTGGGTATCAACGCCTCGCTCAATGCCGCCATCCTGGCTACCCAGATGCTGGCCCTCGGCGATGCCGCCATTGCCGAAAAGGTGGAGAAATACAAAGCCGGTCTCACCCAGAAGATTGTGGCCGCCAACGAAGCCTTGGCCGAGGTCAAATATAAATTCAAAACCAACTAATCTCCCCATCACGCCGTTCTCATTGTGACCATGGACTACTACAACTATCACCGCCGGGAAAGCAGCGTCGTACAGATAGGCGACACCCCGCTGGGGGGAGAGTACCCCATACGCATACAGTCGATGACCAACACCTCTACACTCGACACCCCGGGCAGTGTAGAGCAGTGCATCCGCATTATCGAGGCGGGTGCCGACTATGTGAGACTCACCGCCCAAGGGGTGCGCGAGGCCGAAAACCTTGCCGAAATCGAGAAGGGGCTCCATGCCCGGGGATATCACACCCCACTGGTGGCCGATATTCACTTCAACCCCAAAGCGGCCGACGCTGCGGCCTGTACCGTCGAGAAGGTGCGCATCAACCCCGGTAACTTCGTCGATAGTGCCCGCACCTTCAAGCAAATCGACTATACCGACGAGGAGTATGCCGCCGAGCTGAAACGACTCAGGGAGCGGTTTGTCGCCTTCCTCGACATCTGCAAGGAGCACCACACCGCCATACGGCTGGGTGTCAACCACGGCTCCCTCTCCGACCGCATCATGAGCCGCTACGGCGACACTCCGGCGGGGATGGTCGAGTCGTGCATGGAGTTCCTGCGCATCTGCCGCGACGAGCATTTCGACAACGTGGTCATATCGATCAAAGCCTCGAATACGGTGGTCATGGTCGAAACCGTGCGACTGCTCATCCACACGATGGATGCCGAGGGGATGCACTACCCGCTGCACCTGGGTGTGACCGAGGCGGGCGACGGTGAGGACGGCCGAATAAAATCGGCCGTGGGCATAGGCACTCTGCTGGCCGACGGCATAGGCGATACCATACGGGTCTCGCTGAGCGAAGCTCCCGAAGCCGAGGTTCCGGTGGCTCGCAAATTGGTTGCTTACATCACGGCGCGGGCCGGTCATGCGCCCATCGAGGCACCTCATCTGTCGCTCGAGCAACTGGCCGCTCGCCCCAAAGAAGATTGCGGCGGCATAGGTGCCGGCGAGCAACCGGTAGTCATTGCCGAAGGGAAACCCGGCACGGGCACGAAGGCCGACTTCTACTACACCCGCGACCAGGCCCTTGAAGGTACGCGCTCGATTGTCGATTATCGTCACTATCGTGGCGAAGCCAACACCTGCCCGCTCTTCGGTCCAGGCGACTGGCAAGCCCTCACGGACTGCCCGGCTCCCGTGCGTTTCCTGCAGGTCGATACCACCGACCTCACCGAAACCCTGCTGGCCCAACTGTCCCAAGAGAAAGGCGTGGTACTCATCCTCACATCGCACCATGCCAACCCCGTAGGCGACATACGTGCCGCTTTGGCACGGCTCACCGTTGCCGGTTGCACCAGCCCCGTAGTGCTCAAGGCCTGCTACCGCGAAAACAATCCCGAGGATCTGCAAGTGAAGGCCGGGGCCGATTTCGGGCCGTTCCTGCTCGACAACCTCATCGACGGGGTATTCCTCCACAACGAGGGAGATATCGCCACACAGAGCCTCACCGACTATATGTTCACCATTTTGCAAGCCGCCCGCAAGCGATTCAGCAAAACCGAGTACATCTCCTGTCCCAGTTGCGGACGCACCATGTTTGATCTGCAAACGACTCTGGCGCGGGTCAAAGCGGCCACTTCGCACCTGACGGGACTCAAGATAGGCGTGATGGGCTGTATCGTAAACGGCCCCGGCGAGATGGCCGATGCCGACTACGGCTACGTGGGAGCCGGACGCAACCGGGTGAGCCTGTACAAAGGAAAAACCTGTATCGAAAAGAATATACCCGAGGAGCAGGCTATCGAAAAACTCATCGCCCTCATCCAAGCCAACGGCGACTGGTGCGATCCCTCCTGACCCCTTTGCCCGACCATGAACGACAGCAGGAACAACATTCGAGCCGAACTGGCTTCGCTCCCCGTAGGAAAACTCCTGTGGCGGTACTCGGTACCGGCCATCGTGGGGACAATGGTCATGTCGCTCTACAACGTAATCGACCGCATCTTCATCGGGCAGGGTGTGGGCCCCGACGCCATATCGGGGCTGGCCCTCACCTTTCCCATCATGTCGATATCGGGAGCCATCGGTATGCTCGTCGGTCAGGGAGCCGCGGCCCGCATCTCGATTGTACTGGGGCAGGACGACAAGGAGAAGGCCGAAAAGATTCTGGCCAACAGCCTCATCCTCTCCATCACCTTTGCCCTCTGCTACCTCTCGCTCTTCGTCATCTTCATGGACGATATCCTGCGCAGTTTCGGCGGCAGCGACCGCACCATACCCTATGCCCGGGAGTTCCTGCTCTACATCATGCCCGGTATGCTCTGCACCAACCTGTGCTACAGTTTCAACAACATGATGCGTGCCTCGGGCTATCCCGGCAAGGCCATGTACACGATGCTCATCGGTGCCTTCTCCAACCTCATCCTCGCCCCCATCTTCATCTTCGGCCTCAAACTGGGTATCAAGGGGGCAGCCATCGCTACCGACATAGCCATGACCATCTCGATGATTTTCGTCATGGCCCACTTCTGCAACTCCCGCAGTAGCGTGCGATTCCACCGCCGGTATTTCAAGCTCGAGTGGATGGTACTCATCAACATCGTCTCCATAGGCATGTCGCCTTTCCTGGTCAATATTGCCAGCAGTGTCATCAACGCCATCATCAACACCTCGCTCTACCGATACGGCGGCGACGAGGCAATAGGTGCATTCGGCATCTTCAACAGCTATGCCACGCTGGTGGTGATGCTCATCGTGGGGCTGTGCCAGGGCATGCAGCCGGTCGTGGGCTACAACTACGGAGCCGGCAATTACGACCGCATGAAACGGGCCTTCAAAATCACCTGTACTGTGGCTACCATCTGCACGACCATCGGGTGGATAGGCTCCACCTTCTTCCCCTACTACATCATACGGGCCTTCACGACCGACAGCCACCTTATCGATGTGGCCATACACGGCATGCGCATTGCCATGGGGGTATTCCCCATCGTGGGCATACAGATTGTCACCACCAACCTGTTCCAGTCGCTGGGTATGGCCTCGAAATCGATTTTCATGAGTCTCACCCGCCAGGTTATCTTCCTCATCCCGCTGTTGCTCATTCTGCCCCGCCTCTTCGAACTGAACGGCGTGTGGGGTGCCATGCCGGTATCCGATACGATAGCCACAATCATCACCCTGTTGATGCTTTGGCAAACCAACAAAAAGATGCGGAACAAAAGCTCTATAACGCCAGCCGCATAGAGTATCCGTTACTCCCATGAAACTCTACTGAAACCAAACGAGGGCAACTCCTGCGCTCTGCGCCGGAATTGCCCTCGCTGCTATATTCAAACGGCCCGCCAAGCGGCCGCAAGCGTTCTCCTGCTTACTCCTTCATCACCGGTATCTCCCGGTTCATGCTCTGCTCGAGCGAGATAAGCGTCTCGGTCGAAACTACACCCTTGATGTGCTGAATCTTGTCGTTCAAGAGTTCCATCAGGTGCTCGTTATCCCGTGCATAGAGTTTGCACAACATCGTGTAGGGACCCGTGGTGAAGTGGCACTCCACAACCTCGGGAATCTTCTCGAGCTCGGGAACGACATCGCGATACATCGACCCCTTCTCCAGTTTCACCCCGATGTAGGTGCAAGTTCTAAAACCCAGTGACTTGGGGTTTACATGATACCCCGAACCGGTAATTACATGCATATCGATCATGCGCTGAATGCGCTGATGGATAGCCGCACGCGAAACACCGCACTCGGCAGCTACGTCTTTCGACGGAATGCGCGCATTGCGCATGATGATCTCGAGTATCTGGCGATCTAAGTTATCTATCTTTTCCATAAATTTTTATTTACACAAATCATTTTGCGACAAAAATATCATTTGTTTTTGAATATACAACTATATTTTAGTGTTTTTTTTGACAAAAAGATATTGCTATTACTAAAAACACTCTGTTTATCGGTTGTTCATTCGACTATTTTTTGAAGCAAAAAGACAAAAAAAGAGATTTGGGGTAACCATTTGGAAATATGATTCTGTGTTAAAATTCGATTTTTTATTGGTCGTCTCACAAGAAATAGTTATAATTGTGAATTAACAGAGCTGTTAAATAAACTATCTGCTATGAATCAAGGGAATACAAACAAACGCAAGAATACCGAGGGGGCCATTATGGCTGCGGCCGAAGAGCTGTTCCTGGAAAGAGGCTACCTGCTGGCCACGACCACCGAGATAGCCCGCCGGGCGGGTGTGACCCACGCCATGCTGCACTACTACTTCCAGACCAAAGAGCAGATATTCTTCAAAGTATTGGACAAAAACCTGCACGAACTTTTTGCCTCGATACGCAACGCCATGTCCACCGAAGAGGTGTCGTTCTGGGACAATCTGAAGGGGGGTGTAACTCGTTTGCTGGAGTTCCTCGACCAGCATCGCCAACTGGTGAGCTTCCTGTACGACGTAGCCTTGCACAACCCCGAGTTGCTGAAACGCTACCAGGAGAGCACCCTGAATCTCATCTCGGGACTTGCCGGTCATCACAAGTTGCTGCTCGACAATGAGGTGCGGGCCGGCCGATGCAATCCTGTCACATTCGAGCAACTGTTTCTCGACATCGTCACCCTGAGCTTCTCGACCTACCTCTTCCTCCCCGTCGTGAACCGGGCGGTAGAGATAGACCCGTCAGCAATGGAGCAGGCCCTGCAGCGCCGGCACGACGAGGTCATTGCCCTGCTGCACTACCGCCTTTACGGGCGAAGCACTCCCGACCGGTAACCAGTGGATGGAGAAGAAATGCCACAGCAACAGGAAAGAGGATAACCGTCAATTACAGAATAATTCAAAGGGAGATATAGAGATGAAAAAATGGGGTTTTCTTATCATGTGGGCATGCATCGCAGGCCCGGTTACCGCACAGGTGACCTTGACCGAATGTGTGGAAAAAGCCCACAACAACTATCCGCAAATCAAGGAACTCGGACTCATTCGCGAAGCCGAGAAGTATGACCTCTCGACTGCCAGCCAAAGCTGGCTGCCTCAACTCACCATCAGTGGCAAAGCCCAATACCAGTCGAAGGTGGTCGAGATGCCCTTCGAGATACCCGAGTTCAAATTCAACCTTCCCCACGACCAATACTCGCTGGTGGGTGAGTTGAGCCAAACGATTTGGGACGGAGGCTCTACCGCCAGTAAAAGGAGGCTCATCAGTGCCGATGCCGAGATACAGAGTCAACAACTGGAGGTCACGCTCTACAGCATCAGACAAAAGGTGGAGAACATTTTCCTGGGCATCCTGCTGATCGACAAACAAATCGCGCAGAACGAGATTGCCCTCAAGAGCCTCAACCGCAACCGCGAGTCGGTGCTGGCCGGTATTGAGCACGGCGTCTCCTACAAGTCCGATTTGAGTATCGTCGATGTGAACATCCTCAACTATCGGCAGACCATCTCGTCGCTGAACTCCGACCGCCGCGCCTATGTCGATATGCTGGGACGACTCACCGGCGAGGATATGTCGCAGGCTCAGTTTGCAGAACCACCTATCGATATGCAAATCGATACCGCCACCCTCTCCCGTCCCGAGCTGCAACTCTACAAGGCACAGCTGGAGCAGAACCAGGTACAGCGCCAGGATCTGCAATCGAATCTCTACCCCAAATTCAATCTATCGTTGCAGGGCGGTATCGGGCGGCCGGGACTGAATATCCTGAAAAACGAATTTGAGCCCTACTATACCGTGGGGGTAAAAATGCAGTGGAATCTGGGAGCCCTCTACTCCCGCAAGAACGATATTCGCAAAATCGCGGCCCAAAAAGAGCGCATCGAGCGCGAGCAGGAGACCTTCGTATTCAACACGATGCTCGATGTGACCGACCGTCTCAACGAAGTGAACAAAGCCCGGCAGGTGCTCGAGCAGGACCGCGAGATTATCAGGCTGCGCGAGGAGATACGCCAGGCCGGCGAAGAGCAATACAAGCAGGGGGTGATTATGCTCACCGACCTGATGGACATGATCGACGAAGAGTTCAATGCCCGGGTGGCCGAATCGCTGCATCAAGTGCAGCTCATCATGGCCATCTGCGACCTGAAGAATACACTTGGACAATAACAAATCGAGAACCATAAAAGCCAAAGGATATGAAACACACCATTTTATACGTAGCGACAGTGACAGCAGCCATGACCCTGGGCAGCTGCACAGACCACTCGCGCGACTTCGATGCCTGTGGTCAGGTCGAAGCCACCGAAGTACTCGTATCGGCCGAAGTCAACGGTCGCATCGTAGCCCTGCAGCTTGCCGAGGGCGACCAACTCAAGGCCGGCCAGGAGGTGGGCGTAATCGATTCGGTACAAACCTATCTGCAAAAGAAAGAGCTGGTGCGCAAGAGGGCCAATGCCCAGACCAAACTGGTGGACATTGACCGGCAGCTGGCTTCGCAATATGCCCAGCTCGAAAAACTGCAGGAAGACCACGAACGCTACCAGGCTCTCGAGGCCAAAGATGCCACCACCCGCAAACAGGTGGACGACCTCGTCTCGCAGATTGCCGTCGCCCGTCGTGAGATTGCCGCCAAGAAACAGACCTATGAGCGCAACAATGCCGGCATACGCGAAGAGGTGGCCCTCTACGACGTGCAAATTGCCGAGAAAGACGACCAGCTGGGCAAATGCCGCATCGTGGCCCCCATCGACGGCACGGTTCTGACCAAGTTTGCCGAAGCGGGCGAGCTGGTAACCTCGGGGAAATCGCTCTTCAAACTGGCCGACATGAATCAGATTTATGTGCGAGCCTACCTCACCACCGCACAACTGGCCGAGGTGAAACTGGGCGACACCCTGCGAGTGACCATCGAAGATGGCACCGACAAGCCCCGCCAATACAACGGCCATCTGGTGTGGATTGCCGACGAAGCTGAGTTTACCCCCAAGAACATCCAGACCAAAGACGAACGGGCCGACCTGGTCTATGCCGCCAAAATCGCAATCGAGAACGACGGCTACCTCAAACTGGGCATGTATGCCTACGTACGCTTCCACTAAACCAATGTGACCATGGGAGCCATTGAAGTAGAAAATGTAAGCAAACGCTACGGCAACTGCCAGGCGCTGGAGCAAGTCTCGCTCGACATACAGGCCGGTGAGATTTACGGGCTCATAGGCCCCGACGGTGCCGGCAAGACCACGCTGTTCCGCATCCTGGTAACCCTGCTCCTGCCCGACAACGGCAGTGCCCGCGTCGAGGGGCTCGACGTCGTGAAGGATTTCATGGCCATCAGACGGCACATCGGCTACATGCCGGGGCGGTTCTCGCTCTACCAGGATCTCACGGTGGCCGAGAATCTCGACTTCTTCGCCACCATGTTCGGCACCACGATAACCGAAAATTATGAAAACATCCGGGAGATTTATTCTCAAATAGAGCCCTTCCGTGACCGACGGGCCGGCAAGCTGTCGGGCGGCATGAAACAGAAGCTGGCCCTCTGCTGCGCCCTGGTACACCGCCCCTCGGTGCTCTTCCTCGACGAACCCACCACGGGTGTCGATGCCGTGAGCCGCAAAGACTTCTGGAACATGCTTTACCGCATCCGCGAGTCGGGGGTAACCATACTAGTATCGACCCCCTACATGGACGAGGCCTCGCTTTGCGACCGCATCTCGCTCATCCAAAAGGGGCACCTCATCGAAACGGGCACTCCGGCCGCCATTGTCGCCCAGTATCCGCATCGGCTGTTCGGGGTATCGGGCAAACCGGCATACCCCCTGTTGAAGTTCCTGCGCCGCTGTCCCGACCTGTTGCGATGTTTCTCGTTCGGGTCGGAGCACCACGTTGCCGTCGAGCCGGGGACAATAAGTCCGGAACAGTTGCAGGCCCGTATTCAGGCCGAAGGATTCAGCGACGTGGTCGTGCGGGAAATCGAGCCCAATATCGAAGATTGTTTCATGGAACTGGCAAAAGAAGAAAGGCAAGAGTCGTGAACGAAACAGAAAATATTATCATAGTCGATAAGCTCACCAAGAAATTCGGCGACTTTACGGCGGTCGATCACATCAGCTTCGAGGTGCACCGGGGCGAAATATTCGGGTTCCTCGGGGCCAATGGAGCCGGCAAGACCACCGCCATGAAGATCTTGTGCGGGCTGAGTCTGCCCACCTCGGGGGGCGGTACCGTCAACGGGTATGACCTGTGCCGCGAACAGGAGAAAATCAAACGCCACATCGGGTACATGAGTCAGAAATTCTCGCTCTATGCCGACCTGAAGGTATGGGAAAACATCCGCCTGTTCGGAGGAATTTACGGACTGAGCGGCAAGCGCATCCGTCAGAAGAGCGACGAGATGCTGCACTACCTGAACATGACCGACCTGCGGGACGAACTGGTGGGCGACCTGCCGCTGGGCTGGAAACAGAAACTGGCCTTCAGCATCGCCCTCATTCACCAGCCGGCCATCGTCTTTCTCGACGAGCCCACCGGCGGAGTCGATCCCGAAACCCGCCGCCTCTTCTGGGACCTGATTTGCGAAACGGCCGAAGGGGGAACGACGATATTTGTCACCACTCACTACATGGACGAGGCCGAGTATTGCGACCGGGTATCGATTATGGTCGATGGAGTCATTGCCGACCTGGACAGCCCCGCAGCACTCAAGCAGCACTACCAGGCGACCGATATGGACACGGTATTCCGTAAACTGGCCTACCAGGCCAAAAGAGAATAGAAAAGAGTATGAAAGAATTTTTTTCGTTCATCAGGAAAGAGTTCCGGCATATATTCCGCGACAGGCGCACCATCCTCATCGTGCTGGTGATGCCCATCGTGCAGATTATCCTGTTTGGCTTTGCCGTCAGCACCGAGGTACACGATGCCCGGGTCGATATCGTGGGCGATACGGGCGACCCCTCGGTGCGGCAGATGGTCGAGCGCATCGACCGGAATCCCTATCTGAACGTAGCCGCCGTCTATGAATCGGTGACCGAGGTTGCCGAACGGTTCCGTGCCGGGAAATCGGATGTGGCGGTCTGTTTCGAGCGCGACTTCGACGAACGACTGCACCACTACGGTAAAGCCTCGGTGCGGGTGTTGGGCGACGGGTCGGACCCTAATACGGCCCAAATGATTGTCAATTATGTCAACGGGGTACTCTCCGCCGTGCAGGGCGACTTGAGTGCGACAGGCGGCCCGCAAATGGCCTCAAGCCCGCATGTACAGTATATGTATAACCCGGCTGTGCTGTCATCCTACAATTTTGTGCCCGGGGTGATGGGACTCATCCTCATGCTCGTCTGCTCGATGATGACCGCCATCTCGATTGTGCGCGAGAAAGAGAGCGGCACCATGGAGTTGCTGCTCGTCTCGCCCATCCGTCCCATGGGAGTCATCATCAGCAAGGCCATCCCCTATCTGGCCCTGTCACTGGTCAATCTGGTCACCATCCTGCTGCTATCGCGTTTCGTGCTGGGGGTACCGCTGCGGGGCAGTCTCTTCCTGCTGTCGGTAGTCTCGGTTCTGTTCATCCTGGCTTCGCTGGGCATCGGGTTGCTCATTTCGGTCATCTCGTCCACCCAAAAGACAGCTCTGCTCATCTCGGGCATGGGACTCACGATGCCCACGATGATCTTCTCGGGCATCATCTTCCCCTGCGAGAGCATGCCGGTGATTCTGCAATACGTCTCGGACATTATCCCGGCCAAGTGGTATATCATCATGGTCAAGAAGGTGATGATCGAGGGGGTGGGCTTCGGCTACATCTACCCCGAGTTCCTCATTCTGCTATTGATGACCGTCTTTCTACTGGTCGTAAGTGTAAGGTTATTCAAACGAAGATTATAAACAGGAGGCATTTCTATGGTTCTACTCTATTTGCTGGAGAAAGAGTTCAAGCAGTTTTTCAGAGATCCCGGCTTGCCCAAGATGGCTATTGCCTTCCCGGTGCTGATGATGCTGGTATTCCCCTTTGCCGTGAGCATGGAGATACGCAACATCAATCTGGTGGTAGTCGATAGCAACCGGTCGGTCGCCTCGTCGAAGCTGATCGAGACCTGCACCGCCTCGGGCTATTTCAATCTGGTAGCCGTGAGCGACGACCCGGACTGGGCCATGCAACAGATGGACAAGAACCGGGCCGATGCCATACTCACCATCGAGTCGGACTTCGACCGCTGTCTGGAGCGTGGCGAGGCATTGCCCGTGGGGATAAAGGTCAACACGATTAACGGGACCAAAGGGAGCATCGGGGCTGGGTATCTCACCTCGTGCATCCAACGCTACCGGGCCGAGGCTTCGCCCGCCTCCACGGCCTCCCCGACGGCAGGGCCCCAACTCGACGTGTCGGCCAAATACTACTTCAACACCTATCTCGACTACAAGAAGTTCATGGTCCCGGCCCTCATCGTCATCGCCATCACGATGCTCACGGGTTTCTTCCCGGCTCTCAATATCGTGAGCGAGAAAGAGCGGGGCACCATCGAGCAGATAAACGTGACCCCCGTGAACCGAGGCGTCTTTATCCTCTGCAAACTCATTCCCTACTGGCTGGTGGCTTTCTTCGTACTCACCGCCTGCCTGCTCATAGCCCGATGGGTGTTTGACTACTCGTGTGCAGGCTCGGTGGGTCTGATGTACTTCTTCACCGCCGGCAACATACTGGTCACCGCCGGGATGGGACTGCTCATCTCCAATTACAGCGAAAATGCGCAACAGGCCATGTTTGTGACCTGGTTTTTCATGATGGTATTCATGCTGGTGAGCGGTATCTTCACCCCCATTGCCTCGATGCCCGACTGGGCCCAGGCCATTACCTACCTGAATCCCATGCGGTACTATGCCGATGCCATGCGCGGCGTCTATATCAAAGGCAGCACCCTGGCCGACGTCTGGAGCGATGCCGCAGGGCTGCTCACCATCGGTACCGTCATGGTCGCGTGGGTCATCCTGAGCTACAAAAAAACGACTTGACAACCACAACCATCCCCGACAGAGGTAAAAAAGAAGAGCCCGGTACACGATTGTACCGGGCTCTTGGCCATATGTCGTTTTAACTTTCGACACTCTTGCGAGAGAACGACTTTACTCAAAGCCTTCTCTCCGGGTTGTCACCCCCTGCTTATTTCAAGATATCCAATACCTCTACTTCGAATACGAGAGTCGAGTTGGTCGGGATTCTGTCGCCGCCGCCACGAACACCGTAGCCCAGTTCGGCCGGGATATAGAGGATATATTTGCCACCTTTTTGCATCTGCAGCAACCCTTCGCCAAAACCGGGAACAACACCCATCGGCGAGAAGATAGCGCCCGAGTTGGCATCGAATTGAGTACCATCGATCAACGAGCCTTTATAGGCCACTTTCACACGTTGGTTCTTCTGAACCTTTTCGCCCTGGCCCTCTTTAACGACTTTGTAGAGCAGGCCCGATTCGGTTTTTACCACACCCTCTTCTTTGGCTTTCTCGACCAGGAAGGCATTGCCTTTGGCCAAGTTTTCCTTAGCTTCGGGAGAAGCTGCCAAACGGTCGAGTTCGGCTTTTTCCTTAGCCTCGGCAGCAGCTCTGAAGATAGAGTCGAGAACATGATTGGCATTCATGGGCGAAATCAACAGCGTAGAGTCACCGGCCAAAGCATCTTTATAAGCCCGAATGAAGGTAGCGATATCGATATCAAGACCTGTGCCTTGCTTGATATTCTTCAGCATCTCTTTGGCATAAAGGCCCTGACCCAGACCCAATTCATAGGAACGTTGTGTAGAGTCGGTCTTCAGAGCAGCAGCAAAACCTTTCATGAACTCATCGGTTTTGATATCCTTGAGTTGCTCATACATACCCGATTTCATAGCGTCACCCAAACGAGCTCCATTCGAAACACCCAATGCATAGCTGGCACTGTCGGATGCATTCTCCAGTGTCGTAACAGTTGCACTCTTCAGTGCCGTAACAGTTTTGCTTTCGCACGACGACATTGCCGTAAAACCGGCAAGTGCTACAAAAAATAAAATACTTTTTCTCATTGTTTATGAAGTAATTAATTACAATATTTTTATAAGTTCAACTTCAAAGATAAGGGTTGCATTGGCCGGGATGCTACCACCGGCACCTTGCTCGCCATATGCCAGATCGGAGGGGATGTAGAGTTTCCAGCGAGAACCTTCGGGCATCAGTTGCAAGGCCTCTACCCAACCGGGAATCACCTGGTTGACTCCAAACACGGCGGGAGTACCCCGCTGTATCGAGCTGTCGAACACTTGCCCGTCGATCAAGGTGCCATGATAGTGGCATTGTACCTTGTCGGTAGCCTTGGGTCGGCGACCGGTTCCGGCTTTGAGTACCTCATACTGCAAACCACTGGGCAGAACTTCTACCCCGGGACGTTTGGCATTCTCTGCCAGGAATGCCTCGCCGGCACGCCGGTTCTCCTCGGCAATCTCGTTTTGCAGATTGGTGAAATACTCGTTGATGATTTTCTTGGCCTCATCGAAACTTATCTCGGGCTTCTCTTGCTTATATACGGCCTCTACACCTTTGGCAAAATCCTCGACGTTCAACGATTTAATACCCGAACCCAGGAAATTGTGCCCCATGCTGAGACCCAATGCATAACTCAATTTGTCCATTTTCTATTCTATTGTACAATTAGGCAAACCTATTCAAAATATTTGCGTGGCGAAGATAGGGCTTTTATACTTAATTCGATAAAATCTCCTTAAAAAAAAATATAATTTGCCCCCGAATACAACCATTCAATAGTTTACCAAGACTTATCTGATAACTATTATAAGATTTCTACAAAACTCTCTTCTGTTATGCCACACTCTTTGATCAAGTTTCCCTCTCAAACCAACAGAAAGATTTTGAGAGCAATTCTTGTCTAATCCGTTATTTTATTCTATTTTTACTTTATTATTCACTTCCGACATGCAAGAGAACAAACCTCTGTTCATAACCCGACGTAACAACATGGATCTTGTGAGATACTATCTTGCATTATCGGTTCTCATTGCCCATTTTAATTACTTAACCGGATTCGAGATACCCTGGCCCACAAACAGTTTTACCGGAGTAGGTGGATTTTTTGCCCTCAGCGGATTCCTTGTATTTGGAAGTTTTCTAAAAAAAAGAAGTGTAAAAATATACTTGGAGCGACGAGCCAGAAGAATTCTTCCTCCCTATTTTTTTATTGTACTACTCTGTTCCATAGGCTTAGTCGTCATATCCGACCGATCTATTCTCGATTATTTCCAATCGAGTCAATGGCTAAAGTACACACTCGCCAACCTCTCCTTTTTAAATTTTATCGAGCCCTGTTTACCCGGGGTTTTCTCGGGGAATGTGACTCAAGCCGTAAACGGTTCGTTATGGACGATGAAAATTGAATGGCTATTATATCTATCTGTTCCAATAGTTTTTTGGTGCTATACACGTTTCAAATGGAATAAGACCTTTGTTTTTATCTCTATTTACTTGTTATCGGTTATATACCGTTTAACTTTTCTATTTCTCTTTCAGTCCACCGGACAAGAAATATATAACATCTTATCTCGACAGATTTTTGGGCAATTGATGTTTTTTTACTCTGGAGTCCTCATCTATTTCCATTTCGACAAATTCATGAAATATCGCTGGCATATATTTTTCATAGCGTTCATATTAGTCGGGTTACGAGAATATATACCTTTCTACTCTTTCACAATAGGCCCCCTAATAGTAGCTTCATTAGTGCTTTTTTTCTCCATGGTAGGGAAATGGGGGCATTTTTTCAGCCGAATAGATAATGTATCGTATGATATGTACCTATTCCATTTCCCGGTCATTCAACTGGCGGTTCACTTGGGTGTATGCCACTATGGGCCAGGAGTGGCTTTTACTGTCGTACTGGTTACGACGGTTCTCCTCTCCATACTGTCATGGAGTTGTATTGGGAAAAGATTCATGTACAAACCTAAAATATCACAACAATGAAAAAGAAACTGGTTGTACTCACCGGCGCGGGCATGAGCGTAGAGAGCGGGCTCTCTACCTTCCGCGGCAGCGGCGGCCTGTGGGACCGCTATCCCGTAGAAGATGTGGCTACCCCCGAGGGGTGGGAACGGAATCCTGCTTTGGTGCAGGGGTTCTACAACAAACGGCGCAAAGAGTTGCTCACCGTAGAGCCTAACGCAGGACATAAGGGTCTTGCCGAACTCGAGAAAGACTACGACGTGACCATCATTACCCAGAATGTCGATAACCTGCACGAGCGGGCCGGCAGTACGCATGTCATTCATCTGCATGGCGAGCTCACCAAAGTCCGCTCGGTCAAGGACGAAAGCCGGGTCTATGAACTCACCCCCGACCAGTACGAACTGGCTCCCGATGCCACCGACTCGCATGGCGACCGGCTGAGGCCGCACATCGTGTGGTTTGGCGAGGCCGTTCCCATGATCGAACCGGCCATCCACATTACCGAAGAGGCCGACATCTTCGTGGTGATAGGTACCTCGCTCAACGTCTATCCCGCCGCCGGTCTGCTCGGCTATGTGCGCCCCCAAGTCCCCATCTACCTCATCGACCCCAAAGAGGTGAGGGTGCCGGGCAACCGTCACGTGCATGTGATTCAAAAGGGTGCCTCGGAGGGAGTAGCCGAGCTCATCAAACTCTTGCACCAAAAACAATAACGACCATCTGTCCCCAATTCCATAAACAGGCAGCCCGTGGAGAGTTTTCTCCACGGGCTGCCTGTTATAAATATCATCTTTTCTTTCAAGCGTGACGCTCGTGCTGCTGCTTGATGGCATCGACCACGTTGATCACATAGTCGCCCAACCGCTCGCACTCCGATATCATATCCATGTAGTAGATACCGGCCTGGTATTCATAGTGCTTGTTGTTGATATTCTCGATATTCGACTTGCGCAACTGGTTGCGGAAGTTATTAATCTCGCTCTCCTTGTTGTACGAAATCATTATCTCGCTCAAGGGCGGCTCGTTGCTCGACAAGAGGGCCACCATATTCGACAGAGCCTCGGCATTGAGTTTGAACATGGCATCGATATTGCCCACAATCTCGTCGTTGAAGACAATATGCGAGTCTTGCTTGCGCTGCAACGTGCGGGCCAGATTGTAGCAGCAATCGCCTATACTCTCGATTTCGGTCACGATACTGAGCATGCTGTTTACCCGCATCTTGCCTTCGTAGCTCAACCGACCGCCAACGACCAGATTCAGGAAACCGGCGATTTCGAGCTCCATGCGGTCGCAAATCTGTTCATACTTTTCGATGCGGTTAT
Organism: Barnesiella sp. An55; assembly: GCF_002161555.1. Taxonomy (GTDB): domain Bacteria; phylum Bacteroidota; class Bacteroidia; order Bacteroidales; family Barnesiellaceae; genus Barnesiella; species Barnesiella merdipullorum. The sequence continues at coordinate 115,239 of NZ_NFHZ01000006.1, forward strand.
AGAGTTTCATATAGGCCTCGCTGCCCTCCTTCTCGTGTAACAGATCTCCAACCATGCCAAACATGCGTTGCACCCGCTCGGCATAGACGGCAATCTCCTGATGAGCCTGGGGCAAATTCAACTCCGAAGCCGACAACATGCCTCGCGAGATGAACTTCAGCTGGAACTCCTCGTCGGTCTTGTCCTTGACCCGTACCAACCGGGTAACAATCTTCTCGTAGAGCCCGGTAAACCAAATCATGATGGTCACGTTGATCACATTGAATACCGTGTGGAACATCGACAACCCAAACGATACCGAGAACTGCATGGCCTCGAAACGGGCTTTCTGCTGTTCAAAATCGGGGGTATCCAGGGAGGTGCCATTGTTCAGCGCATTAATCAGCGAAGGATGAGTCTGCTCGTTGACCTCGACAAAAGCCATCAGGTCGTTGGGATTCCCCACGCCGAGCGAAGTACATATCCACACGATAAAGCGAATAAAGGGATAATACAGAACAAGCGTCCAAATCGACCCCAGCACATTGAAGAGCAGGTGCCCCATGGCGGCACGCTTGGCCGACACATTGGCACTGATTGAGGCCAGCAACGGTGTGATTGTGGTACCTATGTTACTACCCAGGATGAGAGCCGCAGCGATATCGAAGGTAATCCACCCCTTGCTACACATGATGAGCGAGATGGCCAGCGTGGCACTTGAGGCCTGCACAATCATCGTCACGATGGCGCCCACGGCACAGAAGATGAGGATAGAGAGGAAACCCAGTTGAGTGTATGAGGTGAGAAATTCAAAAATCTCGGGATTGCTTTTCAGGTCGGGCACCGAGTGATTCAAGTAATCAAGCCCCATGAAGAGGAAGGAGAAACCTATGAGAAACTCGCCCCACGACTTGCGGGTACTGTTGCCCGAGAAAAGCAGTGGTGTACCTATACCAATGAGAGGGAGAGCAAACAGAGTGATGTTGACTTTGAAACCGAAGATGGAGATAATCCAGGCTGTGACGGTGGTTCCCACGTTGGCACCCATAATTACCGACATCGACTGCCCCAGAGTCATCAAGCCGGCATTGACAAAGCTCACCACCATCACCGTCGAGGCCGAAGAGCTCTGTATCAGAGCCGTTATCAATATACCGGTAAACATTCCTGAAAACCGATTCTTTGTCATTACAGCAAGGATATTGCGAAGCCTGTCGCCCGCCACCTTCTGTAACCCCTCACTCATGACCTTCATTCCATACAGGAACAAGCCTACCGACCCGATTAAGGTCAAGAAGTCCAGAAATGTGTACTCCATAAAAGTTTCTTAAATAGTTGTTTTATTATCCTCTTTGTGGTATATTTAACACTCAATCTTGCATCTGGGGAAAAGATTCCTTTGCAAATTTATACAAATAAAAAGACTTGCACAGAGCAACGATTATTGTTTTATTTTTATTAACAAAAAGTATGGTCCTCAGCCACATTTTGAGATGACTATGGAAAGAGAAAAATTTGACGTTTATTGTGTAAACACCGGCCAGTTCATACCTGTGGACGGAGGTGAAAGTCTGCTCGAAATCTACGAAATGGCAAAACCCCAACTGACTCATCGTCCGGTATGTGCCTATGTAAATAACAAAACCGAAGAGTTGCGATATCGGGTATATGGACCCAAGGATATCGAGTTTCTCGACATCACCCACCCCTCGGGCATGCGCACCTATGTGCGCTCGCTCTGCTTTGTCATGTACAAAGCCATCAGCGATATCGTTCCCGGCACGAGGTTGCGCATCGAGCACTCCCTCTCGCACGGCTACTACTGTCTGCTCGACAATCCCGAAGCACTCAAACCCGAAGTCATCGCCCGCATCAAGGAGCGCATGGCTCAAATCATCGCGGCCGATATCCCCTTCAAGAAAATCGAATGTCACACGACCGACGCCATCGAGGTTTTCCGCCAACAGGGCATGCTCGACAAAGTGGAGCTGCTGCAATCGACCCGCCAGCTCTATACCCAGTATCACACGCTCGACGGCTTGGCCGACTCGTATTACAGCTGGCTCACCCCCTCGACGGGCTATCTGCAAGGGTTCGACCTGATGAAATACAACGGCGGTGTGTTGCTGGTTCCACCCATGCCCGACGACCCGCAGACTCCAGCCCCCATAGAGCCCCAGGAGAAGATGCTGAACGCTTTCAAAGAGTACCTCACCTTCAACCACATCATCGGGTTGAGCAACATCGGCGACCTCAACAAGGTGGTCGAGAGTCGCCAGGCGACCGACCTCATCAAGGTGGCCGAGGCGTTGCACGAAAAGAAAATCAGCAAGATTGCCGACGACATTACCCGGCGGTATCACGAGGAGGGCACCCGCATCGTGCTCATCTCGGGCCCCTCGTCATCGGGGAAGACCACCTTCTCCAAACGGCTTTCGATCCAACTCATGACCAACCTGCTCAAGCCGGTGGCCATCTCGCTCGACAACTACTTTGTCAACCGCGAAGATACCCCGCACGACGAGACCGGCGACTACGACTACGAGTCGCTCTATGCCCTCGACCTCGACCTCTTCAACAAGGACCTCAACCGATTGCTGCATGGCGAGACGGTACAGATGCCTACCTACAACTTCGAGACCGGCAGTCGCGAATACCGGGGCAACACCTTGAAACTCGACGAGGGAGCCGTGCTCATTCTCGAAGGCATACACGGGCTCAACCCCGACCTCACCCCGCAAATCGAACCACACTTGAAATACCGCATATACGTATCGGCTCTCACCACCATCTCGATCGACGATCACAACTGGATACCCACGGCCGACAACCGGCTGCTGCGCCGCATCATCCGCGACTACAAGTACCGCGGTGCCTCGGCCCAAAGCACCATTGCCCGCTGGGGCAGCGTGAGACGGGGCGAAGAGAAGTGGATTTTCCCCTACCAGGAGAATGCCGACGCCATGTTCAACTCGTCGCTCCTCTTCGAACTGGCCGTGATGAAAGACTATGCACAGCCCATCCTCAGCGCCGTGCCCCACAACTGCCACGAGTATGCCGAGGCACACCGACTGCTCCATTTCCTGGGATATTTCCAGTCGATCAACCAGCGCGAGATACCGCCCACCTCGCTCCTGCGCGAGTTCCTCGGCGGCAGCAGTTTCAAATACTGACTTGTACAGCAAACGACAAACGGGACTGCCCCCCAAAGGGACAGTCCCGTTGTTGTATTCAAATCTCTTTTAAGCAGCTATTTCTCGCGCTCAATGGTATAGTCGAGAATAGAGATGAGGGCATCGACCGTCTCCGACGGAGGGAACCCCTCGAGCAACGCCACGGCCTCGTTGCGTATGCGCTTCATCGTCTCATAGGCATACTCGATACCACCCTCACGCTTGGCATACTCGATGAGTGTGTACACATGCTCGGCCGAGAGATGCTCTTCGCTAAACAGCAAAGCCCGCATGGCCTCGTTTTCGGCTCCCGAGCCGTGTGTAATCGCATAGATGAGCGGCAAGGTGATTTTCCCCTCACGCAAATCGTTGCCCGTGGGTTTACCTATCACCTTATCTTCGTAGTAGTCAAATATATCGTCCTTAATCTGGAAACAAAGGCCCAACTTCTCGCCAAACAGGCTCAACCGCTCGACATCGGCCTTGCAAGCTCCAGCAGCCAAAGCGCCCAACTGCATGCAGGCATAGAAGAGCGACGCCGTCTTGCGGCGAATCACCTCGAAGTATGCACCTTCGTCAAGCCGGTGATTGCGGGCATTGGAAAGCTGGTCGATCTCTCCGCGAGCCAACTCCCGGCCCAGCGTGCCCAGACTCGAAATGATTGCCATCTGGTTGGTACGCACCGAACAGTCGAGCGCGCACGACACGAAATAATCGCCGGTCAACACCGCAATGCGATTGTCATACAGATGGTTGATCGTAGGCAACCCGCGACGTTTCTGCGACTCATCGACTACATCGTCATGAATGAGGCTGGCATTGTGCAGCAGCTCCAGCGAAGCGGCGGCATCGATAGCCGTGCGAGGCACCGGGCCGAACAATCGAGCGCACAGCAATACCAGAATAGGCCTTATCTGCTTGCCTTTACTCTCGAGGTAGGTATTTATCACCTCGTTCATCAAAGGACTGTTTGTATGCAGGGTCTCGGTAAGGGTCTTATTCAGTAAATCGAGCTCTCCAATAATAGGTTGCCGTATGACCAAAAGTTTATCCATATCAATTTATTCTGGTGCAAAAATAGTAATAAAACAAAAGAATCCGTATTTTTATCGTAATTTTACCGCATTGCAATAACGCTTTTTTAATTCTTATCTACAAACCGCATATCCGCATGCAAGAGAAAAGACTGTTTCTGTTAGATGCCTACGCGCTTATCTATCGCTCCTACTATGCATTCATCAAGAACCCCCGAATCAACTCCAAAGGTGTGAACACCTCGGCCATTCTGGGGTTTGTCAATACCCTCGAAGAGCTGCTCAAGAAAGAGAATCCTTCGCACATTGCCGTGGGGTTCGACCCCCAGGGACCCACATTCCGTCACGAGGCCTACGACCAGTACAAGGCCCAGCGCGAAGAGACTCCCGAGGTGATACGCTACTCGGTCCCCATCATCAAAGATATCATCCGGGCCTACAACATACCCATCATCGAGGTGCCCCGCTTCGAAGCCGACGACGTGATTGGCACACTGGCCAAACTGGCCGAGAAGGAGGGATTCGACACCTACATGATGACCCCCGACAAGGACTACGGCCAACTGGTATCACCCCACATCTTCATGTATCGCCCCAAGTTCGGCGGCGATTTCGAGATACTGGGCCCCGACGAAATAAAGGCCAAATACGGCATCGATTCGCCCGAGCAGGTAATCGATATCCTGGGACTCATGGGCGACAGCTCCGACAACATTCCGGGCTGTCCCGGTGTGGGCGAAAAGACAGCCGTGAAACTCATCGCCGACTTTGGCGGCATCGAAAATCTGTTGGCCCATACCGACCAACTGAAGGGGGCTCTCAAAACCAAAATCGAGTCGAACCGCGAGCAGATTGAATTCTCGCGTTTCCTGGCCACGATTCGCACCGACGTGCCTCTGACCTTCGACGAGGTAGCTCTGCGACGCGAACCCGTCAACGGCGAGAAACTGCGCCCCATCTTCGAGGAGCTGGAATTCCGCACCCTCACCGACCGGGTACTGGGTAACAAGACAGCCGCAGCCACTCCCAAACCAGCGCCGCAACGCTCACTCTTCGACCAGGCTCCGGCCGAGCAGGAGACTGCCCAGGAGCAACCGGTCGAGTCGAAACTCGCCGACATCCACACCACCCCCCACACCTACCACCTGACCGATACCCCGGAGAAGATGTGGGACCTGGCTGCACTCCTGGCCTGTGCCCCGGCTTTCGCCTTCGACACCGAGACGACCGGCATCGACCCCATGAACGTCGAACTGGTGGGACTCTCCTTTGCCCTCAAAGAACACGAGGCCTATTACGTGCCCGTGCCCGACGACCAGAAGAAGGCACGCGAAACGGTACGCATCTTCAAATCGGCTCTCGAAAACCCGGCCTCGCTCAAGATCGGGCAGAATATCAAATACGACTACATCGTGTTGCACAACTACGGGGTAGAGGTCAAGGGCAACCTCTTCGACACCATGGTGGCCCACTACCTGCTGCAACCCGAGCAGTACCACAACATGGACTATCTGGCCAGCATCTATCTGGGTTACAAAACGGTGGAAATCGAAGAGCTCATCGGCCCGAAGGGGAAAAAGCAACTCTCCATGCGACAGGTCCCCATCGAGCAGATATACCCCTATGCCGCCGAAGATGCCGACATCACCCTGCAACTGAAAAACCGGCTTGAGAAAGAGTTGGCCACGGGCAAGATGGAAAAGCTCTTCTATGAGATGGAGATGCCTCTTACCCGCGTACTCGCCGACATGGAGATCACCGGCGTGAACGTCGATATCGCCGAGTTGAAGAGTTCGTCGGACCTGCTCACCCGGCGTCTGGAAGAGCTCGAACAGGAGATTTACCAACTGGCCGGCACCACCTTCAACGTCAGTTCGGCTCGGCAGGTAGGCGAGATTCTGTTCGACCGGCTCAAAATCGACGAAAAGGCCAAGAAGACCAAGACCGGACAGTATTCTACCACCGAAGAGATTCTGGAGAAACTGCGTTCGCGCCATCCCATCGTAGGCAAGATTCTCGACCAGCGCGGCATACGCAAGCTGCTGAGTACCTATATCAACGCTCTGCCCGAGCTGATCAATCCCAAAACGGGCAAGATTCACACCTCGTTCAACCAGACGATTACCGCAACCGGCCGCCTCAGCTCGAGCAACCCCAACCTGCAAAACATACCCATACGCGACAGCGAAGGGCGCGAGATTCGTCGGGCCTTCGTGCCCGACAAGGGGTGCCTCTTCTTCTCGGCCGACTACTCCCAAATCGAGCTGCGCATCATGGCCCACCTGAGCGGCGACCGGCACATGATCGAGGCCTTCCGCGAAGGGTCGGATATCCACGCCGCCACGGCCGCCAAGATCTACAAAGTGCCCATCGACCAGGTCACCTCCGATATGCGGCGAAAGGCCAAGACGGCCAACTTCGGTATCATCTACGGCATTTCGGTATTCGGCCTCGCCGAGCGGCTCAACATTCCCCGCAGCGAAGCCAAGGTGCTTATCGACGGCTACTTCGAGAGCTACCCCCAAATCAAGGAGTACATGAACAAGAGCATCGAGGTGGCCCGCGAAAAGGGTTATGTCGAGACCATCTGCGGCCGCAAACGCATGCTCCCCGACATCCACTCGCACAACAGCGTGGTGCGGGGTTATGCCGAACGAAATGCCATCAATGCCCCCATCCAGGGCAGTGCCGCCGACATCATCAAGATTGCCATGATACGCATTGCCCGGCGGTTTGAAGAGGAGGGTCTGAAGAGCCGCATGATTTTGCAGGTGCACGACGAACTCAACTTCAACGTCCCCGCCGACGAACTCGACCGGGTGAAGGAGATCGTGTGCCACGAAATGGAGAATGCCTATCCCCTGCAGGTACCTCTGCTGGCCGACTACGGAGTCGGACACAACTGGCTCGAGGCTCATTAACCAGAAAAACAGAGCTACACACCCCTTCGCGACAAATAATTGTGTAACTTTGTTTCCCGGTTAAGTATAGGACAAGCATGGACATTCAAAGTTTCTCGGCACTCTTCAACACGCCGGCCAGGCGTGATGCGTTTTTGTCACTGGTAAAGGATCACAAGAAAAAGAATATTTTCGTTCAAGGGCTCGAAGGTTCGGCCCCTGCCCTGCTCTTCTCCAATCTGTTGGAGAACAAGCAGCCACACCTCATCATTGCCAACGACCTCGACGAGGCAGGTTATCTCTACAACGACCTGGTACAAATCAACGGCAGCGACCGCGTCCTGCTCTTCCCCTCGGGCTACAAGCGCGACATCAAGTACGGGCAACCCGACCCTCCCTCCGAGATCCTGCGCACCGAGGTGCTCAACCGGCTCAACCAGAAAGGCGATGCCCTGCTGGTGGTCACCTATCCCGAAGCACTTGCCGAGAAGGTGGTACCGGTCGATACCCTGTCGGACAGCACACTCCATATCGACAAAAAAAGCAAATGCGACATCGTGGCCCTGGCCGACAAGTTGCGGGCACAGGGATTCAACGAGGTCGATTATGTGTATGAGCCGGGACAGTTTGCCGTGCGAGGCAGTATTCTCGATGTATTCTCGTTCACCAACGAGTTGCCCTATCGTATCGACTTCTTCGGGAAAGAGGTGGAGAGTATCCGTACCTTCGAGGTAGAGACCCAGCTCTCGACCGAGCGGCTCGACGAAGTCTATATCGTCTCAAACGTATGCGGGCAAGAGGCTTCGGGCATCTCGATGCTCGATTTCATCGACAAAAACGCCCTTCTCGTGTGCCACAATCTCTCGTGGGCGCTCGACCGCATCGAGGCTATCGCCTCGGAGTCTCTCTCGGAACAGACCCTCATTGCCGAGGAGGGCGACCGCGACGCCATGAAGAAGGTTATCGACCCGGCCGCTTTCCGCCGAAAGGCGCTCTCGTTCCGCCGCATCGACTACGGCTCGTCGAGCGAGGCGGCTACCCCGGCCGTCATGCGATTCGACTGTGCCCCACAGGGCATCTATCACAAGAACTTCGATCTCGTGAGTCAGTCGTTCGCCCAATTCATCGAGAAAAAATACACCATCTACATACTCAGCGACAGCGAGAAACAGATTGAGCGGCTCCAGGCCATCTTCGAGGAACGAGGCGAATCGATTACCTTTACTCCCGTGCTGAAGACCCTGCACGAGGGATTTGTCGATAACGACCTGAAGATGTGCTGCTTCACCGATCACCAGATATTCGACCGATTCCACAAATATACCCTCAAGAGCGAGCACGCCCGCTCGGGCAAACTGGCCCTGTCGCTCAAGGAGCTCAACCAAATCGAGGTGGGCGACTACATCGTGCATGTCGATCACGGTATCGGACGCTTCGGCGGACTCATCCGCACCGAAATCAGCGGGAAGATGCAGGAGGTAATCAAACTCACCTACCAGAACGACGACATCATCTTCGTGAGCATACACGCCCTGCACAAACTGGCCAAATACCGGGGCAAAGAGGGCGAAACGCCTCGTATCAACAAACTGGGCAGCGGCGCCTGGGAGCGCATGAAAGAGAAGACCAAGGGCAAGATGAAAGAGATTGCCCGCGACCTTATCAAACTCTATGCCGCCCGCAAACAGGAGAAGGGATTTGCCTTCTCGCCCGACTCGTTCCTGCAACAGGAGCTCGAGGCCTCGTTCATTTATGAAGATACTCCCGACCAGATAAAATCGACCGCCGAGGTAAAAGCCGACATGGAGCGCGAACGCCCCATGGACCGGCTCATCTGCGGTGACGTGGGATTCGGTAAAACCGAAATAGCCATACGGGCAGCCTTCAAGGCGACCTGCGACAACAAGCAGGTGGCAGTGCTCGTGCCCACTACCGTGCTGGCCTTCCAGCACTACCAGACCTTCAAGGAGCGACTCAAAGAGTTTCCCGTGCGCATCGAGTATCTGAGCCGGGCCCGCAAGGCCTCGGAGGTAAAAGCCATCCTCAAAGATCTGGCCGAACGGAAAATCGACATCATCATCGGCACCCACAAACTCATCGGCAAGGATGTAAAGTTCAACGACCTGGGATTGCTCATTATCGACGAGGAGCAGAAGTTTGGCGTAGCGGTCAAGGAGAAACTCAAACAGATGAAGGTCAATGTCGATACGCTCACCATGTCGGCCACCCCTATCCCCCGCACCTTGCAGTTCTCGCTGATGGGGGCGCGCGACCTCTCGGTCATCTCTACCCCGCCGGCCAACCGCTACCCCATACAGACCGAGGTACACGCCTTCAACGACGACATTATCAAAGAGGCCATCAACTTCGAGATGAGCCGCGGCGGCCAGGTGTTCTTTGTCAACAACCGCATACCGCAACTGTATGAACTCGAGAATACCATACACCGGCTGGTCCCCGATGCCCGCGTAGTCATCGGCCACGGACAGATGCCGCCCGATAAACTGGAGCAGGCCATCATCGACTTTGTCAACTACGACTACGACGTGCTGCTGGCCACCACCATTATCGAGTCGGGTATCGACATGCCCAACACCAACACCATCATCATCAACGATGCCCAGAACTTCGGGTTGAGCGAACTGCACCAGCTCAGAGGGCGTGTGGGCCGCAGCAACCGCAAGGCCTTCTGCTACCTGCTCACTCCGCCGCGACACACCTTCTCGGTCGATGCCCGCCGGCGGCTGCAAGCCATCGAGAGCTTCTCGGAGCTGGGTAGCGGCATACACATTGCCATGCAAGACCTCGACATACGGGGTGCCGGCAACCTGCTCGGGGCCGAACAGAGCGGTTTCATCGCCGATCTGGGCTACGAGACCTACCAGAAAATATTGAAAGAGGCGGTCGATGAGTTGAAAAACGACGAGTTCAGCGACCTCTACTACGGGGCCGATTCCGACACGAAACCCGAGGAGTTTGTCTCGGAGTGTACCATCGAGTCGGATCTCGAGATTCTCTTCCCGGCCGACTACGTGCCGCAGGAGTCGGAACGCATCTCGCTCTACCAGGAGCTCGACAACATGGAACGCGAGACTGATATACGCCAGTTCTGTGAACGGCTCGAAGACCGCTTCGGGCGTATTCCCCACGAAGCCATGGAGCTCATCCGGGTCGTACGCCTCAGACGCCTAGCCAAACAACTGGGTATCGAAAAAGTGGGTTTGAAACAGGGTCAGATGTATCTCTACTTCGTCTCCGACGAGCACGTGGCCTACTACCAGTCGGCAGCCTTCGGGCGCATCCTGGCCTACCTGCAAAAGAACCCGCGCCAATGCAAACTGCGCGAAATCAAAGGGCGTCGTTCCCTGGCCATAAAAGACATTACTTCGGTGGAATCGGCGGTTGCGGTGCTTGAGGAGATGCTGCAGACGACCCCGGTTTAGCCGCCGGCGAACCCGACCCTCGCATCGTACCGAAAGGTATCCCCCACAACTCGTCGGGGTGATGCCCGGCCGTGAGCAGGGCTGCATTGATGTAGTCGCGGCTCGACGGGTTCTGGAAAGGATAGAGCCCGAATTGCGGCATGATGGCGGCGTAGTGTTCGAAAATCTCCGATTGAATCGACTCGTAGCTTACCCAGTCGGTATTGGTCGAAAAGCAATAAAGCTGCAAAGGGAGCCCGTTGTCGGTGGGATCGAGGGCCCGCACCATCAGAAGCATCTGCCCACCGATAAACTTGTGCCGTTGCAGATAGAGCACCATATAGGCCCTGAACAGGCCCAGATTGGTCTCGATAGTACCATTGACCAGCCCCTCGCTATTCTGGGTATTCTCGACTACGCCACGTTGCTGTTGAGCCTGCTTTTTCTCGATGAAATCGCGCAAAATCTCGATCTGCTTCATCTTTTCCAGGAACTCGGGAGTACAGAATTTCACCGTACTCAAATCGATGGTCAGCGAGCGCATGATGCGTCGGCCACCGGCTTCGGTCATTCCCCGCCAGTTCTGCACCTCGCCCGACACCAGTGAATAGGGCGGCAACGTCACAATCGTGTTGTCGAAGTTCTGCACCTTCACCGTATCGAGCGACACGTCAATGACGATGCCGTTTACACTACCACCCGGCACCACAATCCAGTCGCCATTGCGAATCATGTCGTTTTGCGACAGTTGCACGCCCGCCACAAAACCCAGGATACTGTCTTTGAACACCAGCATCAGCACGGCAGCAAAAGCGCCCAGCCCCGTAATGAGGGCCATGGGCGACCGCTCGATCAGGATCGACACCGTCACAATCACCCAAAAACCGGCCAGCAGCCCTTTAACAATCTGAATCATCCCTTTCATGGGCCGATTGCGCAATGCCGTGCGACTCGAATAGATTTCCCAAAAGACCGACAACTGCGTATTAATCGAAAAAACAATCACGCCCAGCACATAAATCCAGCACAATTTCTCGATCAGTTTCAAGAAAGCCGGCGTGCCATGAAAGGCAAATGGCAACAGCGACAGAATGACCAGCGGCGGTATCACATGAGTCATGCGGGTAAAGAGGTGGGCCTTGACCAACCCCTTCATCAAACTGCCACCCCGATACCGGGCAACCTGCTGAATCACATAAATGACAATGACCCGCAAAATGCGTCCCACCACGATGGCAATGATAAACACCAAAATACTATACACAATCTGGTTCCACACGGGCGATGGCTCACCCGTGAACCTCAACAACAGATCCGATACCCAGGCCATCAACCGGTCGGCTATCTCGTATGCCTTGTTCATCGTTATCTCTTTTTTCCCCTAAAAACGCCTCACCCGCCCGTTGGGTTCATCTCGATTCCACACAAAAAAAAGTGGCTGTCTCTCCTGTGAGAGACAGCCACTTTCCGTAAAAAGACCACTATGTATCTATTGAACGATTATTTTCTGCCCGTTGACCAGATAGAAGCCGGCAGGTAGAGCCACCTCGGTCGTGCCCGGTTCGACTTGTACCTCGTGCATCAACTGCCCGGCAATCGTGTGGATGCTAACCATCGTCGCCTCGGGAGCCGATATGCAAACGGCGCCCGGTACCCCATAGATTGTCAGCGCGTCGGTCTCGACAGCCTGGATACCCGAAGGCGTTTTGATATAGGGTTCCGACTCGTTGCCGGCGGCATCGATGGCTGTCACAACAAAGTAGTAACCCGACTGTGTACATGACGATACATCGGCACTCGTCTCCCAAGTAACCCGCTGCAGATAGGCCGATTTCTCGTATGTTGCAGAATTATAAGCTACCCGGCTGGGCACGTAATAGATGGCATAGCGCATTGTCTCGTCGGCTCCGTCGGCCCGCCACGAAAGGGTATTCCCCGAGAGGGTAATCTCGGTAATTTCGGGCAGAGTCTGGGGCGTTTTCCAACTCATGAGCGGGGTCAAAGCCGGCTGGGTAAACTTCTCCTCGGCCAAGTAATCGGCCAAACCGTAACTGAAGAACTGGGTCGTGTTGAAGAATACATGCCCCGGAGCTCCCAGCAGGTCGGTCGAGCGGTTCATGTCCACCTCAAAGCCGCACTCCTCGGTTCCTTGGGCAGCCGTAGCGGCAACCGACCGCTCGACCATCGACAGACTGTTGTATTCGTTCTCGGTCATATGAAGCCGCTGTAGGATACTTTTGCGCTGCGGACCACTCTGCGGCATGGTAGAGACACGCATGCTCGAATAGAAATGACGCTCCATCACCTCGGCTACCCCGGCCCACCAGGGAACCAGGGTCTTGTAGCCCCATGGCTTGGTGTTGAAACTGGGCCAGTAACATTGTGGCGAAATGAAGTCGATACTCTTTTCCTTCAGCCAGGCCACACCGTCGCAATAAAGTTGCGAATAGGCACTCGTGCCCCCGCTCGTATTCAGGTAGTCGATGCCATAGGCCGTAGCCACACTTTGGGGCCCACCCCAGATGCCAAAGGGACCGATGCCGAATTTTACGGTAGGCTTCGTCTCCTGAATCATACTGTATATGTCGGCAATCAGTTTGTTCACACTCTCGCGTCGCCAGTCGCCCACATTCTTCCCTGCCGGCTTGTAAAGGCCTTGCGAATAGGCATCCTCGTTGGTAGTCCCCTCATAGGGATAGAAATAGTCGTCGAAGATGAGACCATCGACATTGTAGTGCGTGATGATATCCCTGAGGACATCTACCAGATAAGACGCCACCTCGGGGTTTCCCGGGTCGAGAATATAGCTCGACGAATACTCGAGCAACCACTCGGGGTGGTTTTTGCGGATGGGATCGTCGGCACCGTGCATATTCTTCACGCTCTCATAGCGGTAGGGATTGATCCAGGCATATAGTTCCATGCCCCGCTTGTGAGCCTCGCCAATGGCAAAAGCCAACGGGTCGTAACCCGGGTCTTTACCTCGTGTACCGGTGAGGAACTGCGACCAGGGTTCGTAAGCAGACTGGTACAAAGCATCGCACATGGGGCGCACCTGCAGATAGACGACATTCATGCGGGCTGCCTGCATGCCATCGAGTATCTCGATAAGCGAAGCCTGCTGCTGCGCAGCTGTTTCTGTCGATTTGGGCCAATCGATATTGCTCACCGAAGCCAGCCAGGTGGCCCTCAGTTCCCGTTTGGGAGAATCGGCTGCGACCGAAAAAGCCAAAGCCACAGCCCCAAAAAGAAGAAGGAGATGTTTTTTCATGGTACTCGCAGATTATCAGTGTGTTTACAAAAATACACCAAAATTGGAATTTACCCGCTTTTTATACCTAAATAAAACACAACAACATTTAAAATACTTTTATGCCATTTTACCCTTCTACACCTCCTCTGGCGTGGAAAAGACGAAATACGCAAAAGATTCCTTACCTTTGTAGAAGATAGGATGTGACTCGACATAGCCAAACTTGAAAAACAAGTTTTCCTGTTTGTCTTTACTCTCGCCTTTCACTATCTTTGCAGGGCCTGCATAAACAGGAGGCGACAGGACGAAAGTCCAGGAGCTGGCAATTGCTATGCTAAGCACTAAAATCCAGACACTTGCAGCTGCCGCCACCCGTTGCTGCGATATTTTTAGTGAGAATATAAACAAAACAATACAATAGCATGAGTTTACAATGTGGTATAGTCGGGCTGCCCAACGTGGGCAAATCGACTCTTTTCAACTGTTTGTCCAATGCCAAAGCGCAATCGGCAAACTTTCCGTTCTGTACCATCGAGCCCAACGTGGGAGTAATCACCGTTCCCGACGAGCGGTTGAACAAACTGGCCGAGCTGGTTCATCCCCAGCGCATTGTCCCCACGACGGTCGAGATTGTCGATATTGCCGGCCTGGTCAAAGGGGCCAGCAAGGGCGAGGGACTGGGCAACAAGTTCCTGGCCAACATACGCGAGACCGATGCCATCCTGCATGTGCTTCGTTGCTTCGACGACGACAACATCACGCACGTCGATGGATCGGTAAACCCCGTGAGAGACAAAGAGATTATCGACTTTGAGTTGCAACTCAAGGACCTGGAGACCATCGAGTCGCGCATCTCGAAGGTGCAGAAACAGGCACAAACCGGCGGTGACAAGGTGGCCAAAATCGCCTACGAGGTGCTGAGCCGCTACAAGGAGGCTCTCGAGCAGGGTAAACCGGCCCGCACCGTTACCTTCGAAACCAAGGACGAGCAGAAGATTGCCCACGACCTCTTCCTGCTCACCAACAAACCGGTCATGTATATCTGCAATGTCGATGATGCCAGTGCCGTGTCGGGTAACAAGTATGTCGATATGGTGCGTGAAGCGGTCAAGGACGAGAATGCCCAGATACTGATTGTGGCTGCCAAGACCGAATCGGAGATTGCCGAGTTTGAAACCTACGAAGAGCGGCAGATGTTCCTCAACGAGATAGGACTCGAAGAGTCGGGCGTGTCGCGCCTCATCCGCGCCGCCTACAGCCTGCTCAACCTCGAGACCTACTTTACCGCCGGACCTCAAGAGGTGCGTGCCTGGACCTACCTGAAGGGTAGCAAAGCCCCGCAATGCGCCGGTATCATACACACCGATTTCGAGAAAGGCTTTATCCGCGCCGAAGTCATCAAATACGACGACTATGTAACCCTGGGTTCGGAGAACGCCTGCAAAGAGGCCGGCAAGATGTATATCGAAGGCAAGGATTATGTGGTGCAAGACGGCGATATCATGCACTTCCGCTTCAACGTATAATCGGCATTAAGCTTCATAACCATAAGAGAAAGGGCGATGAAACTCGGTTTCATCGCCCTTTCTCTTATTCGTTTGGTGCCGCCAATCAGCGTTTCGGCGACAGGTTCAGAAGTTGAGAATAGCGGGCATTGTCGTTCAATACAGCGCAAGCCTCGGTCAAGTCCTTGTCGTTCTTGATCGACTCAATCACTTCGCCCTTCTGGTAGTAATAACGCTTCACAATCTCAATCGAGAGCAGTTGCCTTATTTCGTCGCGGAACGTCTCCAAATCACGGTCCAAATCGTGGTTCAGACTGGCCTCCAGCGCCTCAAACTGCTTTTGAGTATTCTCGTCGAAATAGCCCTCAAACTTGGCCACCTCTTTCAAGTCGGCCAGGATACGCTCGCTCTGCTTGTCGTATTTGAAGTTCTTCGACTTCACAAAAGCCTTGAAATCGTTATAGACCGAGTCGGGCAATACAAACTCCTTGGCAGGAGCAATCGTGTCGTGTTGAGCCGCATATCGGTTGGCATAGTCAAAGAAATAGAAGTCGCGCATCAGATAGTAGCTGATGTTTCCCCTCCGCTCGACCGAGGTCTCTATGTCGGGCTTGATACCGCCTCCGTCGCGCACGATGCGTCCGTGGGCTGTCTTGAATTCGTGGGTGAGGCTGTCGGGGATACGGGCCACACTGCCATCGGGGTTGCGGTGCGAATAGTCGATCGCCTGGATGAGTCGTCCGCTGGGGATATAATAGCGGGCAATCGTCACCTTGAGAATCCCGTTATAGGGCAACGGGCGGGTCGATTGCACCAAACCCTTTCCAAACGAGCGAGAGCCGATAATCACGGCCCGGTCGAGATCTTGCAGCGAGCCGGCTACAATCTCCGACGACGAAGCGGTTCCCCCGTCAATCAGTACGGCCAGCGGTATATGTTCATCGACCGGCTCCTGAGTGGTCTTGTAAATCTTGTCCATCTGCTTGTTGCGACCCCGGGTCGAGAGCACCTCTACCCCCTTGGGCACAAACAGGTTGACAATTTGCACGGCCTGCTCCAAAATACCGCCGCCATTGCCGCGCAAATCGAGCACGAGCGAAGTCACGCCCCGCCGTTTCAAGTCTTGCAAAGCCCGTTTCACCTCATCGGCAGCCGAGTCGGTAAAACTATTCAGATAAATATAGCCGACACTGTCGCACACCACATCGTAGTAGGGCACGACAGGCATATGCACCTTCTTGCGGGTGATGTCGAACGAAAGAGTGCCCTCGACACCCGGCCGCTCTACGGTCACTCGCAGCTTGGTATTGGCGGGGCCCTTCAGCCGCTCGCTCACGGCCGAACTCTTCCACCCCTTCACCGAGTCGTTGTCGATCATCACAATCTTGTCGCCGGGACGCAAACCTGCCAGCTGAGCAGGCATCCCCTCGTAGGGTTCGGAGATATAGACGGCATTGTCGCGCTCGACGATAATCGAGCCTATGCCGGCATACTCGCCGGTGGTCGATACGAAGAAATCGTCTTTGTCCTTCTCGGGAATATACTCGGTATAAGGGTCGAGGCGGCTCAACATGGCATTGACGCCGTCGCCGATAGCCTTCTCGGCATTGATGGTATCGACATAAAACAGGTTCAGCTCCTTGAAAAGCGAGTTGAATATATCGAGATTACGCGAAACTTCGAAATCACGCCGGTCCGATTTCCCGGCCGGTGCCGCATTTGCCACGCCCAACCCCAAGATAAGTACCCAGGCGAGTCCTATGCTCAAACTTACTTTTTTCATGACACAACTCTTTTTGTCTTAGCTTTACGAAGATAGTCAATGCTGCCGGTCCTCGGCAATCATTGCAGCTACTTTTAACTTTATTTCATCCCATATCTCGTCGCTCATCTTGGGGCCTATTACCTTGATCACCCTACCGGCCAGCAGCGAGCCTATCTCGCCGCAAACCTTCAACGAGCAATGTTGCGACAAACCATAGAGGAAACCCGAGGCATACAGGTCGCCGGCGCCCGTCGAATCGAGCCGCACCTCGGGTGTGGCCGGTACCTCTACAATGACATCCCCATGGCCCACAAACGAACCTTGAGCCCCACATTTGACTACCGCAATCTGGCAGTGACGGGCCAACGTCTCGACAGCCCGGCGCGGCTCTTCGCCCACATAGGCCATCGCCTCTTCTTCATTGGCAAAAAGGATATCGACATAGTTCTCTACCAGGGTGTGGATAATGGCGTAGTTCTCCTTCACGACATTGTAACTTGCCATATCGAAAGAGACCTGCAACCCCAACTCCTTGGCCAGTTGCACGGCCCGCAGGATGAGGGCCTCGTCTTGTACCAGATAGCCCTCGATGTGCAGCAGGTCATACCCGGCAAACCTGTCGGGTGTGAGTTCGTCGGCACTCAACGTGGCCGCGGCCCCCAGAAAAGTACCGAAGGTGCGCTCGCCGTCGGGAGTAATCAAGGTCATGGCACACCCCGAAGCCTGGTCGCACTCGATAAGCGAGGTCTTTACCCCGTTGCGCTCCATATCCTCGCGGAAGAAACGCCCGTAAGCATCTCGCCCTATCTTGCCGATGAAACCGCCCTCTACCCCCAAGCGGGTGACACCCGAGACGGCATTGGCAGCCGAACCGCCCGAAGCCAGCGTCGTTTCCAGACCTTCGAAGACCGCCATAATCTTCAATAACCGATCTTCGTCAATCAGTTGCATTCCCCCCTTCAAGAGGCCCATCGACTCGAAACACGAGTCGGAATGTAAACGTGCCAGCACGTCGGTAAGTGCGTTTCCCAGTCCTACTATCCTCATTGTAGAAATTTTTTTTGCAAATATATTGCATAATTGGAAATAACCCATTACTTTTGCATCGCATTTTTAAGGAATGATATCTTCTTCAGTAGCTCAGTCGGTTAGAGCATCTGACTGTTAATCAGAGGGTCGTTGGTTCAAGTCCAACCTGAAGAGCCACACATTTTAAGACTATTATTCTTCAGTAGCTCAGTCGGTTAGAGCATCTGACTGTTAATCAGAGGGTCGTTGGTTCAAGTCCAACCTGAAGAGCTTCGGGGAGTTCGTTCACAAGACGAACTCTTTTTTTCACCAAAAACCAATCAATTATGGACGATTCAAACCCGCGAACGTACAGTAGTATTCACACCTCCCTTGGGAGCAAGTAACGTTTGAACGTCAAATTTTGCGAGCTCTCCTTGGGATACAAAACAAGAAAGGAGCAACGCAATGAGAAAATATCTCTTTTGTGAAGCAGGGTTCGTAGAGAAACCCAACTGGCTTCCCAACTGCTGGGTGAACGTAGAGAGCCCCACTCAAGACGATTTCGATTTCCTGGAGAATGATTTGAAGGTGCCCGCCGCCTTTCTACACGACATCGCCGATACCGATGAGCGTCCCCGCATCGATAACGAGGGTAACTGGTTGTTGACCATCCTGCGCATCCCCGTGGTCGAGCAGAACAGCTCTATCTCCTACACCACCGTGCCCATAGGCATCATTACCAACAATGAGATTATCGTTTCGGTATGCTATCGATCGACCGACATGATTCCCGATTTCATCGAGCATACCCGCCGCAAAGAGATTGCAGTACCCAACAAATACGAGTTCATCTTACGACTCATCTACTCCTCGGCCGTGTGGTACCTCAAGTATCTGAAACAGATCTACAACGAAGTGAATTCGGCCGAAAAGGAGCTGCAACGAAGCATCCGCAACGAAGACCTGCTGCGACTCATGAACCTGCAAAAGTGCCTCGTTTACTTCAATACCTCGATTCGAGGCAACGAGATGATGATAAGCAAGCTGCCCAAGATTTTCCACGAGAAGGACTACCAGAACCCCGAACTGCTCGACGACGTCATGATCGAGTTGCGACAGGCCCACAACATGGTCAACATATACAGCGATATTCTCACCGGCACGATGGACGCCTTTGCCTCCATCATCTCGAACAACGTGAACACCATCATGAAACGCATGACCAGCCTCTCGATTGTGCTCATGGTGCCCACGCTCATCGCCAGCTTCTACGGCATGAACGTCGATATACACATCGAGCAGATACCCCATGCCTTCTCGCTCATCGTATTCTTCTCGATACTGTTGTCGGCCCTGGCTTTCGTCATATTCCGTAAAATCAAGTGGTTCTAACGACCGCTCCCTGTGGGGGCTGGCAAGCCAACCCCTCCTGCCCCCGTATAGAGACCCATAACCCACGAGACCGAAACAACCTGCACGACGATGAAAACCCAAACGCTCTATATCTCCGACCTGGACGGCACGCTGCTCAACGGCGACTCGGTCGTCTCGCCCCGTTCGATACAAATCCTCAACAGTCTGTTGCAAAAGGGGATGCGCTTTACCGTAGCCACAGCCCGCACGCCAGCCACGGTCATACCGCTGTTGCAGGAGCTCGATCTCGACCTGCCGGCCGTACTCATGAATGGGGCCGTACTCTACGACATCCGTCGCAGACGCTACATCCGCGCCAACGGATTTACCGACGACTCGGCCCTGCAATATATCCAACAACTCGAGCAGCGCGCCCTCGTGCCCTTTGTCTATCGCATCGACGGCAACAAACTGCAAGTCTTTCACAAGCCACTTGCCAATGACATGCAACGCGAGTTCAAACGCCAGCGCGAGCACACTCCCTATAAGGACTTCGTGCTCATCGACGACTATCGCACGTCCCTGCTCGAAAGACCACCCCTCTTCATCCTGGTCATCGACCTCTTCGACCGCCTCGAGACCGCCGCTGCCGAAATAAACCGGTCGGGCAAATGCAGCCTCTTTTGCTATCGCGATATTGTCGATCCCCGCTACGGCAATCTCGAAATTTACCCGCTGGGAGTCTCCAAAGCGGCCACGGCCCAACAGATAATCGACCAACTCAACCCCTGGGAGGTCGTGGCCTTTGGCGACAACCTCAACGACCTGCCTCTCTTCGGTCTGGCCGACCGTCGCTACGCTCCCGAAAATGCCATGGACGAGGTGAAGCGACAGGCTACAGCCATTATCCCCGACAACAATCACGACGGTGTAGCCCGGTTCCTTTGCGACGACTACCTGCAATAAGCGACACCCAACAATCTACCGATAAAAATTGAGCCGCAAGAATGGGATTTCTTGCGGCTCAATGCTATTTTCAATTCGTCTATTCCTTACCAGTTACCCTTGTCATTCGCGTCACGATTCTCCTGAGCAGCCTTGAGCGCCAACTCGGCCTCGAGTTGTGCCCTCGACTTACTGGTCGTCACCACATACACGCCCAGGAATACCAGCAAAATGGCAAACCCTTTCATCATATCGAAGCTATCCATACCCCACCAAACAGCCAGCAGCGAGGCCACAATGGGTTGAATATAGTTGTACATGCTCACTACGGTAGGCCGCAACCGTTTCTGACCGACCGAAACCAGCATATACGACAAGAAGGTGGCTCCGAATATCACAAAGAACAAGTCGAGATAGACCGTGCTGCCAAGCTTTTCAAACGGAATGTGCATCACATCGACACCACCGATGGGCAGACAACATATCGACGCAAACAAAAACATCCACTTCATGAGCGTGACCGGCTTATACCGGTTGATAAGATCTTTGAATGCCACATAGTAAATGGCAAAGCTTATCTCGGCAATCAGGCAGAACAGATCGCCCATGACCCTATCGCTCGACAAGGCTCCCGACCCGCCTTTGGCACTGGCTCCGTTCAGAATCAGCATCAACGCCCCCGAAAGGCCCATGAACACACCTATCACTTTCTTGCCCGTCATCGGCTCCTTCTGAATAAAGGCCGCCAAAATCATGGTGATGATAGGCGTGAGCGACGCTACTACCGAGGCATCGATAGGCGTCGTGTAGGAGATTCCCACAACAAAGAAACCTTGGTTGAGAGTGATGCCAAACAAAGAGGCGACAAAAAGTAACAGTAAATCGCGCTTGGTTACCGACTCGCGAGGCATGAACAGCGAGGCTATCCAAAAGAAAACGGCTGCCCCCACCATACGCATATTGGTCAACGAAAAGGCCGATATGAAACCTGTTAAAAAGATCGATTTAGAAATCGGCGACATAATTCCCCACAGGAAATTCGCCGTAAACATGGCCGAATGGCCCTTTAGCTTCTCTTTCATTTCCCGTTATTTTGGGCGCAAAAGTACAAATTGTTTCGTCACGAAATTCGTTTGGTCAAACATATTTTTTTGAGACCCGCATCACCTTTGGGCTTATGCGACTATCTTTGTAGTAGTTACCTCATCACGAGCAACACAATCGCATATCCTAAAGACAACACCTATGAAACGTCACCTGCTCACCACCCTGCTCCTCGCTACCACCCTACTGATTGCCCCCCTTCACGCCCAAGAGCGACAGCCCATCGATATTCCCCTGTGGGTAAATGGCCCTGCCGAGAAGAACAACGACACGGGGAAAGCCTATGACGAAAACGCACACATATACCAACCCTCGATACGAGTCTTTCTACCCGACGGGAAAAATACCGGGCGAGCCATCGTCATGTGCCCCGGTGGAGGCTATGCCATGCTGGCCTACGGCCACGAAGGGTATGACTTTGCCCCCTACTTCGCCCAGCAAGGCATTGCGCTCATTGTCGTGAAGTACCGCATGCCCCACGGCAATCACAAAGTCCCCCTGGCCGACCTGTGCGAAGCCATGCGGGTAGTAAAAGCTCATGCCCGGGAATGGAATATCGACCCCGACGATATAGGAGTGATGGGATTCTCGGCCGGCGGACATCTGGCCTCGACACTGGCCACCCACTACCCCAAAGAGTTGAGACCCGCCTTCCAGATACTCTTCTACCCCGTCATCACGATGGACGAAGCCATCACACACCCAGGTTCTCGCAAAAACCTCATTGGCGAAAAACCCGAAGCCCGACTCATCGACTACTACTCCAACGAACAACAGGTCGATGCCGAGACCCCGCGAGCCTTTATCGCGCTCTCCGACGATGACGACGTAGTGCCCGTCGAGAACAGTCTGCGCTACTACAACGCCCTGCACCGTCACCACGTGCCCGTGTCGCTGCACATCTATCCCACCGGAGGTCACGGCTGGGGCTACAACGACAGTTTTCTATTCAAAAATGCCGTTCTCAACGAACTGGCCGACTGGCTGCGCTCGTTCTGAACAACGAAGACAGTTTTTTCCTGCAAGCACACTGTAAAAAATGGCCAGTACCCACCGGCCAAATACCAAGAAAGAGGCGATGGCTGCTATCGCAGTCACCGCCTCTTTCCCTTTTCTACAATCTATTTTAACGCCCTATTTTCTTCTCGTATTTTCTCAACAGCTCTCGCGAAGTATCGAGCAAGGTACCGTTGCGATCAATCTCCACGGGGTCTGTACTCTCCACCCATGCTTGTTCAAAGGCGGCAAGCTGCCGGTTCAACGCCTGGCTGTCGAGCTCAACTCCCTGTTCGGCCGCAGCGATTACCGCATTGAAATAGATCTCCCAACGACCGGCATAATACGATTTCACCAATCCGGCCCACGTACGACTGGCATAGTCGTTCAAGTTGCCTCCCCAGGTGGTAATAAGATTACGGGCATTCTTCTCGTAATAGTCTTTCAAGGCTTCGGTCGTACCCATGCTGCGGGCCTCACCAATCCACGAATCAAGCGAGGCATGACTGTGAAAGGCATTAAGAGCCTCCAAATCGGCCAGAATCTCACGCATCTCGGCAGCCTTAGCCTGCAAGGCCGGGACATTCTGCTCGCGGTACAACCGATCAAACTCCTGCTTTACCGTCAAGAAATAATTCCCCAAAAGCTGACGACCCACCATCACAAGGTCGATACTGTATGCATCTCGCTGACAATCGGGCACATCGAGCAATAGTTTCCAAACCTGCAACAAGGTGGAATTGTCATATTCATTACCGGTGCGCTTGTCGTGGTTATTGCCCAACTGCGGGCGGAACCCCGGTAAAATACCCAACGTGCGGGGCACCTGCACGAAAATATCGTCATACAAGAGGTGCCAGGCTTTACGTGCCGGAACCGAGACAGCTCCCACGTGGCGATCGGCCAACCGGTCAATCCACTCTTGCTCGTCCACAGCTAGGGTCCAAGCCTTCTCGAAGATATACTCATAGGGGAACTGATCGATGTCCAGTCCCTCCAACGTAGAGCCTATTCCCACCAGATTGTCACCTCCGTTTTTCATAGCCTCATCAAGACGATGTCCGCTCTCCCCGACATTGCCGGTAAGGGTCGTATTCCCTCCGAAATTGCCCAGATAGCACCAGATATAGGGCTGCCCGTGAAACTTGTCGGTACTCTTCCACAACTCGACATTCTCGCAATGATAGTCGAGCAGCATCATCTTGTCTTGCGACACCCCGGTCAGCAGCGCCTTGATGCGTGGAGCTGTCCACAAATCGCGGTCATGATAAAACATCCAGGTCATCTGCAACCACACGGCTGCAGGGTCGGCGGCGGTCAGCGTCTTGTACATGTCGGCCGATACCTGGGCCAAATACTCCGGCTCCCAACTGGGCGGATCCACCTCGTTGAAGGGATCCACACCATAGATGTGATCGGTACCGAACAGCTTTTCCTGCTCTTGAAGGAAACACTTCTGAATCTCGGCAAACAGCGGCTCCTCGGGGTTCAAGAAATGGCAACGGTAAGTATCGGAAAATCCGGCCCACTTACCCAGGTATTGAATATTGGCCTCGGGATAGATACGCTTCAACGCCGCTGGCACATGACCGGCAAAAGCCGGCAACACGGGAGTCATGTTCAACTCGCGCTCCCGGGACAGGATCTTCTGCTGCAACGCGGTCTGCGACTCCAACCACTCCATGGGCAGAGGCCCGTTCCACCCGTCGATATTGGCCATGCGGTGCCAAGGCAGGTAGGTAGGCCCGGTAAAATAGGAGCGTATCTCCTCATCGGTCAGCCCCATCTTCCGCCACACCTTGTACCACACCGACTCCTGACCGGTGATGGCCAACGGCATGTTCACGCCGTTCAAGGCCATCCAATCAATCATGCGCTCCCAGTCGCGCCATTGCCAAAAGGGCATGGAATAACCATAGGTGCAATAGTTCAGAAAAAAACGCGTATCGACCTTGGCCTCTACCGTAACCGGCTTGTCAACAGAGGGTAAGACTCGCGGCATCTCGACCGGAATATCGGCATACCACGATACGGTTGTGAGGCAATAGTATTTCAAATAGTAATTAAGCCCGACCGCCATCGAATTGGCATTATTCCCACGGACAACTATTTTCCCGTCCCGGCTTTCGAGCGTATAATAATCCCCGGCCCTGGCCGAAGCCTTCTCAAACACGAATCCATCGGCATAATCGGGAATCAAGCGGCGAGTAAGCTGTTCGGCCGCCTTCACATCGCTATCTTGTGAAAAGCAACAGGCTGTTCCCAAAAACCAAAAGGACAACGCAATAATAAACAGTTTCTTCATTTTCTTATTCTTACAATTTGATATAGATATGCTTTTTATACAAAAACCAGGCGACAAGCCAGTTGAGCAGGAGGAATGCCAGCGCATAGGCCAGACTTCCGCCGTAATTCCCGAAGAGGGGTTGCCACAGGCTGTCGAACGAAAGTGTGGTCCAATGCCACTTACGAAATGCCTCCCCGACTATTTCGCTGAATATGTAGATAGACAAGGGATTCACTCCCACAACGACAAAGGGGAACGTCCACCGGGTCTTTTTCAAATCATCGATAAAATAGACGAGCGTGGCCAAGATGAGCGAGGTAGCTCCGCAAGTCACCAACACGAAGCTCGATGTCCACAACCGCTTGTTCAACGGCGCTCCATAGCTCCACAAGTAACCGAGTATGAGCATCACCGTACCCCAAACGGCCAACTTCACGATTTGTGTGCGAATCTCCTTTTCTCCAACAATAATACGGCCACACAAGAAACCTATCATTACCTGAGCTACCGCGGGAATTGTGCTCAACACCCCCTCGGGATCGACAAACTGGGCTCCGCCCAAATACATGTGCGAAGGGCCAAGCACGGCAAAATCGACTATCGAGACCACATTCTCGGCACACTTTTCAAAGCCGTTTCCAAAGAGTTGAAGCAAATAGTATCCCACCAACAACAAGGTTATTATCGCCGGGAAAAACCGATGCCGTACCGTGACCGACAGAAGCGCGACAATACCGTAGCAGATACCCAGTCGCTGCAAGACACCCATGATGCGAAGATTCTCGATTGTATTACATTCGCCCGTCGCAATCCAGGCCAATACCCATTTGAGGGCTATACCCGACAGGATTATCAAAAAGGTGCGTCGCAGAATACGTCCAATCGAAACCCGCCAGTCAAATCCGGCTTTATTGAGTGACAAATAAATCGATACCCCCATTATGAACAGGAAGGCAGGAAAAACGAGATCGGCAGGCGTAAAGCCGTCCCACCTCGCATGTTTCAATGGAGCGTAAGCATACCCACAAGCCCCGGCATTGTTGACGAGAATCATGCCATAAATGGTAATTCCCCGCAACACATCGAGCGAAACCAGTCTTTTCGTAGTTTTTTTCAACGACATATCCAATACATTAACGTGGAACACAAGGTTAATACAGCCCCAATGAGGCTTTCATAAGGAATCAATTTCAACCGCTCCCTGAAGGAGAGCTCACATACTCCGCCCGTAGCATGGAAGAAGGATCCGTGAGGCAGATGGTCGAGCACGGTAGAGCCGGCATTGACCATGGCCGCACCCCATACCGACGAAACACCTACCGCCAGGATAGTGTCGGCAAAAGAGGCTGATGCCAGCGTCGCTCCCGCTGTCGTGGAAGCCGTAGCCGCCGACATCAAGATACCCGAGACGGGAGCTATCAACTCTTTCCCGACGCTGATGTGGTCGAGCAGTGCCAATATATGGTCTTTGAGTGTAGAATCTTGAATGACTCCGGCAATCGTCCCCGTGCCGATAAGCAGCACGGCGATTACCGACATCTTCTGCAACCCGAATTCGATACTGGGCAGAGCGTTTTTCCATTGCTTCATGCAGAGGAGTCCGCATAGACCACCTACCGGTAAAGCGATCAACGGGTCAACGGTAATCCCGCACAACGGACGCAAAGCCAGCAGGAGAATGGTCACAACGGGGGCGACCAGACTGCTCCACAACGGAGGTAACGTTTGGTCATCGGCCACGGTCTCCCGATCGGATTGAACCTGCCGTTCAGGCACCGGGAAGAAACGGACTATGATAAAAACGGTAAAAAGCAATCCGATGAGGGCCGGGATGATATTGGCAAACATGACCGAAGACAAATCGGCTCCGAAATTCTCGGCCGCAATAATCGTATTAGGATTGGGCGAAATGATATTGCCACACTTTCCGCCCCCAATCATCACCAGCAGCAACTGCGGAGTGGGGACTCCCAACCGACGGCCTATCGAGAGGGCTACCGGGGCTACCGTAATGACCGCTACATCGATAAATACTCCTACCGCACACAACAGCATCGTCGCAAAGGCCAGTGCCAGATAGATGCGCTTCTCGCCCCAGAACCGAATGATAGCATTCGAAATGGTCATGGCCGCGCCAGTCTTAATCAACACACCCGACAGCACTCCGGCCGTCAAGATACGCAACACGGCCGAAGAGACTCCTTTCACCCCTTCGGTCATCGAGGCCACCACCTCTTCCAGCGAGAGGCCTCCGGCCAAGCCCCCGATCAAAGCCCCCAAAATAAGGCTATATGCAGGCGATACCTTTTTGATAATCAGGCCTATTGCAACCAGCAACCCCAACAATGCACCTACCGTACTATCCATGGTTTACGATTTGAAGGGTTCGCATTATCTGTGACACGACTTGCCGAATATTCTGCAAGGCAAACGCACGGTCCATCGCCTTCTGCAACGCGACCGGCGCAGGCTGTATGGAAAAGACACCGGCAAAGCCCATCTGATTCAACACCTCGCAATCCTCTACACATCCACCCAGAGCAATAACCGGTACCTTCTCACGCTGCGCATGGTGCAAGATGCCTCCCAAAGCTTTCCCCATACCTGTCTGCCGGTCCAGTTTACCTTCGCCAGTCAGAATCAAGTCGGCACCCCGTATAATCTCATCGAAGCGGAGCATCTCCAACACAATGTCGATACCCGAATGTAACTCGGCCCGAAGGAAGGGCAGCATACCTCCACCCAATCCGCCGGCAGCACCAGCTCCCGGAATAGTTGAAATATCGATATGCTTCGATGATTCTATTACTTGAGCATAATGAATCATCCCCTTCTCCAACAAGGCCACCTCGTCGGGCGAAGCCCCCTTTTGGGGAGCATAGATTGTAGCCGCGCCGCGAGGCCCGTAGAAGGGATTGTTCACATCGCACACTATCGTAAAAGTCGTCTCGCGCAAAGCTCCATTGGCCCCATGTTCGTCGATGCAGGCTATGCGCTCCAGGTTCTTTCCCATCGGGAAGAGCTCCTCGCCCTGGTCATCGAGAAACCGATAACCCAATGCGGCCAACAATCCCGTACCCGCATCGTTGGTAGCACTGCCACCAATCCCCATGACGATGCGACGACACCCGCGGCTCAACGCATCGGCAATTATCTCGCCTGTACCCCAGGTAGTCGTCAGCAGAGGATTCCGCTTTTCGGACGGTACCAAAGGCAATCCACTGGCAGCCGCCATCTCCATCACGGCTGTCGTGCCGTCGGCTGTGATACCATACACAGCCTCTATCGGGCACATGAGCGGGTCGTGGACCCGGCACGATACCCGCTCGACAGGCAGACTGGCACAAATTGCCTCGGCTGTACCCTCGCCGCCATCGGCTATGGGTACCGTTACCACCTCGCACCCGACAAGGACATCAGCAATTCCCTGTCGGGCAGCGGCAGCTATCTCCTGCGAACCCGCGCAACCCTTGAATGAATCAAATGCTAAAATTATCTTTTTCATGGTCTTTTCTTCCTTTTCTCCAAATGCAGCAAAACACTACTCTCCTTTACACCGGTCCACCCATTCGATAGCACTCTGCAACGGGTCGTTAAACGCAGTAGAGGTATTATGCCATGGAGTCTTTATCCAGTTCTCCTCCCAGCGCTCCAGGTCGGCCCGCTGTTCCGAGAAATACAATTTCATGCGGGGAATATAGTAGTCCTTTATCAATCCACTCCAAAAACGGGCGGCATAATCTTCCTGGAATCCACCCCAGGTCGTAATGAGACGCTTGGCGTTGGACTCATAGGCATCCTTTTCTCGATTAGTCTTACCCCATTCGCGAGCCCGGTCAACCCACTCGTCCAGTCGATACAGCGGGTGCGAAGCCAACAGTTTGTCAACAGCCAAAAGAATCTCGACCGAGCGGTTCAATTGTTGTGTAGCCTCCACCTGATTACCCAACGAATCGGCATGCAACGCCTGCCGATAATGGTTGTCGGCCTTGACGGCCAAATAGTAAGAGGCATACTCGATAGCATCGTTTACATAGAGCTGCGACGATTTCAAACTATCGGCACACGACAGGAACTGCTCCACCCCTTGCAGGAAAGTCTCGTTCATATCGTGCTTGCTCACCCGACGGGTATCGGGCACAACCGTCTGCCAGGTAAACCGGGGATAGGAGTAGAGCGAGCTGTAAACCGATGCTCTGAACCGATTCCAGGCACTGTCCATAGCGGCAGGACAACCCCCGTAACGAGCCCGGCAATAATCGGGCACCCAGGTATCCAGATTAATCGAATCGGCCGTCCAACCCATATCGGCCAGCAGTTCATAAATCACCTCGTTGTTTTCAAGTCCTTCGGGAGCCGATCCAAATCCTATCAGGTTCCCGGCTTTTCCGCTGTGCAGAGCCTCGGCCGACGAGGTGGCATACATCTGCAGGTCGCCAGTCATCGGAGTCTTTCCCCCGAAGTTGGGCACATAGCTGAAAATCCACTTTTTCCCGTAGAAGCCGTCGTGATTCTTCCACGTCTGTTCGGTACCCCAAACCCACTTGGGATAATCATTTCCCAGGTCAACGATAATCATCTTATCGTCGGGGACCCTGCTCAACAAAGCCTGCAAGCTGGGACGGTCCCAAAAGTCATGCTGATACCCGAAGGTCCAGCCTTGTGTCACCCACACGGCATCGGGGTTACCGGCCGCAATCGAGCGATATATCGATTCGCCATACTGGGCCAACAGCCGGTGTTTCCCGGCTTCATCCCCCTCGGCGACAGGCAATTTCATCTCATTGAAACTATCCGACAGATAGTAGGTGTTCTTACCAAACTCCTTTTCCCACTCCTCGACAAACATCTTTCCTATCTCGCTGAAATAGGGCGTATCGGGAGGTAATACATAAGCATTATATTTTTCATCAAATCCACCCCATTCCAAATGTTTGAACCCAATCTCGGGGTGTTTTTGGGCAAATGCCATCGGGACAAACCCGGCAAACGCAGGTGCCACAGGCTCCATGCCCAACTCACGCATGCGTTTCAATATCTTGTGTTGCAATTTTATCTGGGCTTCCTGCCACCCTTCCGACAGAGGTCCATCCCAACTGTTGAGGTTGCCCATACGATGCCAGGGCAGATGAGCCGGCCCGGTGAAAAAGGTTCTTATCTCTTCTTCCTTCAATCCCATCCTCAACCACACACGCTCGGCTATCGCCTCGCTGGCAACGGTAGCCAACGGCATGTTCACACCCCGTAACGCCATCCAGTCGATTTCCTTTTCCCATCGCTCCCAATCCCAATAAGGAGTGGTATATCCAAACGTACACACGTTCAGAAAATAGCGATACTGATAGGGGGTGGTCTGTCGCTTCAAGGCATAGTCGGGCCATACGGCCGGTAATGTCATGTGCTCCCCACTCCACGTCTTCATCGAATGACAAGCCTCTCGCAGATAGGTATGAAAAGCATAACAGATGGCAACCGTACTACTGCCTCTCAGGGTGAGGACTCCTTGCCGAGCCTCGATCTCGAACGTCTCTTTCCCGTTCTCGGGAGCGATAACCTCCAACCTTATCTCCGATGCCCGCTCGCCGATTTGTCGCTCGAGCAGTTCAAAAGCAGGCTGTATCACCGTATTCGATTCACTCGACGAGCTACACCCGCACAGGCACAAAATCAGAGAAAGAAGATAAAAACAAGGAGATATGAAGCTTTTCATGGATGAATATTTTTTTGAATTAAACGAACGGGAAAGTCACAAAAAAATCGTGTTGCGAATCACTTACGCCTCGTGAGCAGATAAGCAACTCACAACACGAAAATTCATGAATTTACCACAAAGAAACAACCTGTTTTCTAATTATCTAACAACCAGTTTTTGGGTCAAGCGATCTACTACAATCAGATAGATACCTTGGGCTACGGACAATTCCAATGAAGCACCGTCGGCGATAACTCCTTTGTAAACCAAACCACCGGTCAGGTTATAAACCCGGGCCTCGGCTTCGCCGTCCAAACCAGCAGCATAGACTACACGACCGTCATTCCAGATGCGGACCTCATTGGCAACTACGGCACTCTCGATGCCACTCAACTCGGCGTCATATTCAACGGCACCTACTGCGGGAGCCTCGGGACGCGGATTACCCAGCTGGTCGGTCGTAGGAATCTCAACCCCTTCGTAAGTCTTCAAACCCTTGCCGATAACAACACTGTTCTCGGCAATCATGGCTACGTGCAAATCGCCCATCAAGGTAGCTGTCATGTGCGAATATTCGGGATCGTTCTCGTCCCACGGATTCTGTTCGGTAGCGGCAAAAATGGCATCGCTCGAAAAATCGATCAGCGTATTATTGTCGGCCACATCGAGAACTTGATAGAACTTATCGTTGGCAGCGGCAAAATAGTTGTTTTTGCAAACCGGGAATACAGTTTGAGGTTGTGCCTCATCGCCGGCTTTATCGCCTTCGAGATAGAAAGCCTTCACGTCGTTCAACGGATTTGTAAACCAGGGATCGTAGTAGTTCTCGGCAAAGAGGTTGTTGATAAATACCGGTTTCATCGGTTCGGCCGTGGCACGAGCCCATACGTTGATGGCACCGCCGTCGTCACTGTTGGTAATGTTGTTGAGATTACCCACAAAAGTGCAGTTGACTATGGCCGGTTCAAAAGCGCCCGAAGGTTCGGCTGTCTGCATGTAAATAGCTCCACCCCGGTTGCCGCATGTGTTGTTGGCAAACGTAGAGTTGGCAATATATACACTGGGAACCACTCCCTTTTTGAGAATGTTCACACCAACGGCTCCACCCGATACGGCTTCGTTGTATTCAAACGTACAGTTGGTAATCCGCAATGCAGGAGCCATCGTCGATTCGGCCGTATAGAAGCAAAGAGCTCCGCCTCCATAACCACCCATTCCCTTGTTGTTGTAGAACCAGCATTGGTCGAAGGTAGCATTACAGTTGTTGATACGGGCTACGCCACCATTGTTTCCACTCTCGTTCTTGGGGTCGCGATTATCGCGGAAGACACATTTCGTAGCAGAGAAGGAGCAGTCACCCGACATCTTGATGGCAATGGCGCTGAACCCTTTGACCACGAGATTCTCTATCGATACATTCGAGCCTCCCGACAAGTTCAGGAAGTAGTTGGAACCTCCCACGATAGTCACGGGTTTACCGGTTTTCTTGTTGAGACCATCGATTTTGATATTTTTCTTGTCCAGATCGATTCCTTTGCAATCTTCCGTATTGTATTCCAACGTTTCTCCATCGAAATTAAACTCGACCGTTGTTTCCGTTTCGCCAGAAATGGCCGACATAACTTGCAGCAGAGAACCCTCTGTAGCTGCGTTCATTTCGGCAGTAGTCACCTGTACGGTCTCTGCCAACAATGTGCCTGAGCAAAGTGCAAATGCACACAATAATGATGTACTCTTTTTCATAATTTTAAAAATTTAATGGTTAAGAATGTATTTGAAAGTACTATTTTGATAGCCGTTTTTCACTTGAACAAGATAGAGCCCGTTGCGGCACGAGGCCGGGAAACAGACCTCCTCGCCGTTATCGACCCAGTGCGAATCGACCAACGTGCCGTCCATGGCATAGAGATTGACCATCGACTCGGCTTGAAGAGAGGACAGCGAAAATCCGCCGGAGGTTCTTACCAACCGCATCTCACGAGTTTCGGTCGCATTGTTCACTCCACTCTCCTCAATCGGATCGATTACCACATAGACCGGCAGGTGGTCCGACACATCGGAAAGGGTAAGCCCATTGACCGAAGTGACTACCCCCGTCTCGGCCACATCATACTCCTGACCTAATTCGCTGCAATAGGAAATAATCATGTCGATACACGACGTAGGTCCGTCGGCAGGGAAGGTATAGGCCGAGGTGTTGTTCAGTATCGAGAAGCCGTTGTTCTTGAAAGTGACCATGGCCCGATACGTGGGTTGAGCATTGAAATCGCCGGCAATGAAGACCGTTTTGTCGCTCTTTCGGGCAAAATTGATGGCCCAAGCCGTAGCGGTATCCCGATCGTCGGCATTGAGCGAATAGTGAGTACTGATGAAATAGAAATCCTCAAACTCGGCTATAAGGAACCCGCGGGCCTCCTTGTCTTTTGAGGTATCCGACGGATCGAACGACTGAGTCTGTACCGACAGGGGTTCGGTCTTCGACAACAGCCCCACTCCATAGTAGGAGCCGACCAGCGCAAAGAACGACGAGTGCATGCCGGTAGCTTGGGCCAGTTCGCTCAGATAGTCGTGCTTGATACCAATAAAAGTGCGGTTATCCACCTCCTGCAAAGCCACGATATCGGGCGTTTGGGCGTTGATGACGGCGGCTATATCGTCCAACCGCGAATCGGTCATGCCATGCCCCTTGATGTTATAGGTGAGCAACTTCACCGGTTCGGCCGCAGTCATACTTCCTACTACGGCTACCCACAAAACAATTATGGTAAATACTTTTTTCATGAATCTTATCTTTTTGTTATTCGTTTTATTCGTTTTATTCTGCCGCTTGTACCTCGGGCGGGACTTCACCTACGCGTCCAAAGGGAAACATGGCAATCCTCAATGTGGTGCGCCCATACGGTTCCAATCGGAGCAACTGCGGAGAGGCGTTGTTCAACGCAAATATCATGATGCCTCTGGCCGGTAAACCCGGTGTGACGGGGGCAAATATTTCGCTCCCAGACGGGTGCACGATCTTGCGGTATTCAAGTTGCCAACCGGCCAGTTCATAGCCCGGCAGGACCACTGTAAGCGGCGACGGCGACAAAGTCCAGGGATTCTCGTCTGTACCAATGCGTCGTTCGATGAGCTTATATCCATTGTCCTGTTCGTCGGCAACCCCCAAGGCAAAGTTCCATTTCGAGGCCGGAGTCATCGTGTATCCCTTATAGCTGAACGATTGTATGGCGGGAGTGAACACATCGGTCTGTACCGTATGACTCTTGACAGGCAGCGCCATCAACAGGGGTCCGCACGTGACCACCATGGCCTCATGGTCCCACCGCTGCAAACGCACCTGCTTCGGGAAAAGCAATTCGATGCGGTCGCCCGCCTTCCAATCCCGATGAATATCGAAATAACCGGCATGTACGGCACGCGTTACCTTTTGATTGTTGACATACAACTCGGCCCGATCGCACCAGCCTGGGATTCGCAAATGAAGCAACAACTCGGCCTGTCCCTCGACAACCGAGAGCACAACCTTGTCACCAAACGGATAGGCCGACTCTTCACGCACGGTTATCGCCCCCTCGGGCGAAGTCAGCGTGGCTTCACCCGGGCCATATAGCATCTTGTAATACTCGCCCTCACCGTGCATCCACTGAGCCCCGGCATAGATGGGTAACATACGGTT
The DNA here is from genome assembly GCF_002161555.1 of Barnesiella sp. An55. Lineage (GTDB taxonomy): Bacteria > Bacteroidota > Bacteroidia > Bacteroidales > Barnesiellaceae > Barnesiella > Barnesiella merdipullorum. The sequence continues at coordinate 149,334 of NZ_NFHZ01000006.1, forward strand.
CAGATTGCCCGTGCAGCAAGACGGCCGATGAACCTGCCGATAGGCGAAACGACTGTTGTCATAAGCCCCCGTGTGGTTGGAATACTCGGTACAAACTACCTGATTGGGAGCCGAGTAGTATTGATGGGCATCGAAATTCTTGGTAATACCTCCCAGCCCGGCATTGAACAAGGCCCATTCGATGCGGTCGGCAAACTGCGTGTCGCCGGTGGCCCGCAACATGTAGGAGCAGGTCCACATGTAATCGACCACATTACACATCTCATGTACGCTCCGGGCCGTCCGCCCCGAGAGCCCCTCTTCCCCACTGGCCACCCCGTCGGGGAGCAAGTGATAGCGGTCGAGTTTAGCAAAGGCCGCCCGGACCAAGTGGAGGTATTTGCGGTCGCCGGTGAGGTCGTAGAAGAGAACCGGCAGTTTGAGAAACTCGTGGAAGGTCACGGCGTGAATCTCGGTACGCTCATCGGCAGCAAATTGTTCCATCGCCTGCCGCAACGTGTACTCGCCAAAGCAGGGCTCATCGAGCATCGAGAGCGCTTTTGCCTTGAAGAAGGCATCACCAGTCTCCCGATAGAGCCAGTCGAGGGCCTCGATATTGCACAAGCTTCGGGCCGTATATCGCACCGTATCGTTGCGAAAATGCCGGTCGAGTGCTTCGACGATGGCCTTGTTGCGTGTCACTTCATACTCGGCCATCATCGCTCTGAAAAAGACAGCCTGTACCCAACGGCTCATCTCCTTCGACACAATGCGGGGCCCCAGCAACCCGTCGTCGCCGGCACGGTCGATAGTACCGTAAACAGCCCGACGGGCCTTGTTGAGCAGCGGGGTCGAGTCGAGCAGATAGCCCAAACGTATCATGCCGTCGTAATAATAAGCCGTCTGCTCATAAGGGACCCAAAACTCCTCGGTGACCCCGTTTTTCACCCTCAGGAAAGGCTGCGTCCCCCACCCTCCTTGTGTAAAGGGGAAGGCAGTCTGGTCGAGAATCCCGGTAAAGTTCTGCTCCTGAGCCTGCATAAGATCGGCCAGCCAACCTTGCGGAGTCAGACGATCGAGAGGTTCGGGCGACAGTAGTCGGCCCGCTTCCACCGACAGAGGCAGCAGGGAGATGATGAAACACCATATGGTAAACCAGGTTGTTCTCATAAGCGCTTTTCCAATGGATAGTGAATTGGGGAAGTTTTTATTTCACGAAAATCAAATCGGAGACTATGGGCAGGTGGTCGGAGAGCTGCGAATGTACGGTTTGTGTCTTGACCAGCGTCCACCCCTTCATAGGTCGAGCAAAGAGATAGTCGATTTTGATGATGGGATTCCAGGCCGGGAAGGTAAAGTCGTTGTTCGTAGCCGGGAACCAGCTCTTCGACATGATATTGACAATCGCATTGGAGTAATGACGAGCATTGAAATCACCACCGATAATTACCGGATAGGGAGCATTTTCAAAGCGGTCGCAGATGAACCGAGCCTGTATGTCGCGCGAGCGCTCACTATTCACTTCCAAATGGGTGGTCACAAAGGTAAGAGTATCGCCTCCCATCTCAATCAGAGCTTCGAGTAATGCCCGTTGCTCCTTTTTATCGGGATTGGGCAGCAGCACCTTTTCGGTCGTGATGTAGGGATATTTCGACAGCATACCTATACCGTAGTATCCGCCGCCATACTCGATTGTCTTGCCATAGAGACCGAACATACCGGTACGATAGGCCAGCTCACCGATAAAATCTTTCCCTTTCTGATGCGGAGCCCGCTTACGGTCGGTGTGGACATCTACCTCTTCCAGCGCTACGAAATCGGGCTTAAACGATTTGATGTGACTGGCAAGATCTTCGAGCGACGACAATTCGCCAAAACGCAAATTATAGGTCATTACTCTCACCCGCAGAGTATCCTGCTGGGCCGAAATAACCCCGCAAGAGAAGGCGATAAAAAACAGAATTACTATTTTACGAAATGTGTTCATACGATAATTATAATTAGGGTTTTATTTCCAAAACCGAGATAATGGGCAGGTGATCCGAAGCGTTCACACCGGTGATGACCATATGGGAAACGACCCGGAACCTGTCGTTGGGATAATAGGTGATGTAGTCCAACTCCCGATTGGGATTGTTCGACGGAATGGTAAATTTCGTCGGATCGGTGTTTGTGCGGGTAAACCCGGCAGCATCGAGAATAGCAATTGTCGAGTTGGAAGGCGTAGCGTTGAAATCACCGCCAAGTACAATGGGCCGCTTTATCGGCTCGAAGATATTTTCAAGAGCATAAGTGATTTGCAAGTCGCGTTCGCTTTGTATTGTAGAGAGGTGAGTAACGGCAAATGTAATGTCGGTACCACCGATGTTGATGATGGCCGTACCCACGGCATTATCGCTGGTCATGACCTGCCCCTCGATCTCATCGGGGAAAAGGTAGGTCTTGGTCTCCTTAAACGGTTTTTTCGAGAGCATGGCCAGGCCATACTCTCCGCTGCGATAGTCCATAATCCGGAAGAAATGGTAATAGGGATACTTGGCTCGCGCGGCTATCTCCTTAGCCTGGTCTATCCCCAGGCTGCGGGTAGTGCAACTGTCGATCTCTTGAAGCAGAACGACGTCGGGCATCTTCGACTTGATAACGTTGGCAATACCGTCAACATCGGGAACGGTCTCTTCGCCGCTCACCCCATAATACGGAGCGCAATGCCGGGTATTATACGACATCACCGTCACCCGCTCGTTTCCCACCGGTCCACCGATGCCCCCGGGAACAGCGGGCTCGCCGCTGTTCTCCTTGGAGCAACTCGGTAACAGGAGTAGTAAATAAAACAATATGAATAAACTACGATACATGACGTGAGTCTGTGAATAGTCGGTTATTATTCGGGCCAACCGGGATTCTGTCCCAGCAGCGGATTCTTGATGCGCTCGGCATAAGGTACTGGCCACAGGTAGTGCACAGCCGGGTCGAAATAGCGGGGACCTCCCTCGGCACGCGATTTCTCGTAGATAATGTCGCCAAACTCATCGACTCCGGTATCGGGATAGGGATTGGCTCCCAGGTCGTTGATACAAACCCGTTCGCTCGGACCCGTGATGGCCCGGCCGAAGCGCAATTCGCCTTCACGCCAGCGCATCACGTCGGCATACCGCATACCATCGAGCACCATCTCGATGCGACGCTCACGCTTGATTTCGGTCCAGAGGTCGAGGTTCCAAGCCTTCAACTCGTCCAGATTCATGCGGTGCATACCCACCCGGTCTCTCAGTTTGTTGATCGTATAGTCGATTTGATCCTGCGTGAGGGTCCCGTTCAGCTGATACATGGCCTCGGCATAGATAAGCAACACTTCGGGGTAGCGCAACACATTGAGGTTATCGTGCGACAGGTTGTAGTTACCGGCAATCTGCATATCGTTGTACTTTTTGAAGTAGAATCCGGTACGGGCATTGGCTCCGTTGTTACCAGCCTGCAAGGAAAGGAAGCGAGGCAAGTTGAATATCTTGTTGGGTTTCTTGGTCTCGGCATCACCGTCATCCCCACCGGGCCACTCGTCGCCGGGGCAATAGAGCGTCATATACATGCGGGGATCGCGATTCTTGAAATAATCGGCATAATGCTCCTCGGGGAAGGTGTACAGATCGGAGGTGACAATATCGGTACGCTTGTAATATTCCAGACCAGCCTTGGCCGGTTTACCATCGGTACACAAATAGGCATCGACCAGCGATTTGGAAGGATTGATGCGGATATAATCAACCGGGCAGCAGGTTTCGTTGGAAACGTTATGGGTACGCACGTCGGGTACATAGACACTGTAAATCATCGACTCGGTATTATCGGGGTTGATTTCGGTATCACCCTCGGGCTGATATACCATGCCATAGTCGTACAGCTTGTAAGGACTGTTGTCGATAATCTCTTTGGAGAGCGATGCAGCCAACTCATAACGTCCGTTTTGCAAGGCAATGCGAGCCTGCATGGCCAAAGCGCCCCAGCGGTCGATACGACCTACATTCGCACCCAACTGACGTTCACGGGGCAGTTTCGACGCCGCCCATGTCAAATCATCCATCAGATGGTCTATCACTACATCGCGGTTGTCACGGGGCACATAGGCCTCCTCGGCAGTGATGACGTGGTCGATCCAGGGCACATCGCCCCAGAAGGTGGTCAACAGGAAGTAGAGATAGGACCTGATAACCTTTACCTCGGCAGCATAGACATCTTTGACATCCTGATCGACCTCAGCGCGGTTGTAGTTATCGAGAAAATTGTTGCAGACAAAGATATATCCATAGGCCTGTTCCCAATAGGTAGTAAAGGGGAAACCGTCGGTATAGGCGTGTTTACCGCCCGACACCTTGCTCAATCCGCTTGTGATGTTACCCCACATGCAGGTCTCGGCACAACACTCGCTCCAGTTGATGATAAAGTCTTTGAAAAACGCTTCGTAGCAGGGATACAACGCGGCCCGCAGCTGTTCCTCGTTTTTCCAATAGGTCTCATTGGTGATTGAATCCTGTGGATAGCGATCCAAAAAGTCGGAGCAGGAAGTCGACAACAACACGACTACTGCCAGTATATATTTATATATCTTTTTCATAATATATTTATTTTTAGAATGTTGCTGTTAATCCAAATATAACGGTCTTAACCTGGGGATAGGCATCGCCCGAACTGGTTCTCACCTCGGGATCGTAGGCCCCGAAATAGTTGGAGAAGGTGAGCAGATTATCGGCCGAAACATATACTCTCACGTGCTCGAGCTTACACGGATTCAGCCACTTCTTGGGCAGGCTGTAACCCAACTGAACATTTTTCAGACGCAGATACGATGCATCCTCCAACCAATAGTCACTGAAAAGCAGGTTGTGTGTCTGCGATTGGTACATACGCGGATATGTAGCATCGGGATTGGAGGGAGTCCAACGGTCCAGATGTTCTACCTTGGGTACCGAGTAATCGTTGATAAAGCAGTGACGAGCCTCGTCCGAAAGGTAACCGTTCACCTGGCCGATACCTTGCAGATAGAAACTGAAATCGAATCCTTTCCACTCTACCGAACCTTTCAGCGAGAAGGCATAGTGCGGATCTTTGTCGCCGAATACCACCTTGTCGTTATCGTCGATTACACCGTCGGGAACCCCATTGGGACCACTGATGTCGCGATACTTAATATCACCAGGTTGAGTGATGGCCTCAGCAGCCTTGGGTATGGCAAATTTGGGATTGATATAACGGCCATCACTGTCAACACCGCCAAAGTCGTCGATTTGAGCCAGACCATCGGTGAGGTATCCGTAGTAGGCGTCAATAGGATCACCCTCGCGACGGATATAATTGCCCAACGAAGGTTCGCTGGCACCCAGATCGATAATCTTGTTACGCGAGTCGGAGAGGTTGAAGGCCACGCTATACTTCACCTGATCGATGCGATCGCGCCATTGAATCCACCATTCCCAACCTTTATTCTCGATTTCTCCCATATTCTCAAACGGCAGGTTGGCCGAACCAGAGATACCTACCAGCGTAGGATAGATGGGCTGAACCAGAGCGTCGATGTTGTTCTTTTTGTACCAGTCGAATGTGGTCGATAAGCGGTTTTCAAAGAACGAAAGGTCGATACCCACATTCAACATGCGAATGGTTTCCCACTTGATATTCTTGTTACCCAGCTTGGTCTGCTGGAAACCCACGTTGTTCGTTCCACCGATAGGATAGGTTTTGTCAACTCGCTCGATAGGAGTCAAATAGGGATAATAGTTGCTGCTGATATTCTGGTTTCCCAGCTCACCCCACGAAGCACGAATCTTACCGCCGGTAAGTACCGATTGAGCCCACTCGAAGAAATTTTCCCGGGCAAAGTTCCAACCAGCCGAGAAAGAGGGGAAGTAACCCCAACGGTTCTCTTTGGCAAAACGCGAGGTTCCATCGATACGGAGGTTGGCCTCGAACAGATATTTGTTGTCATAGGCGTAGTTGACACGACCGAAATAGGAGCGTAAAGCCCACGATTGTTTGGTACCGCCATTGGTAATGTCCTCGGTACCGGCATCAAGTACATAGATGCCATCGAGCAAAATATTCTTACGGCTCGCCGTGAGCGTACTACGGTCTTCCCACTCCTGCGAAAAACCCAGCAAAGCCGATACCTCGTGTTTCTGAGCGAAAGTCTGGTTGTATTTCAAGGTAGCCTGAACCGTTTGTGTCAGGTAGTTGTACTGACTTTGCGACACGTAGTTCCTCAAATTCTCGTTACCGCTGCTGGGAGTGCCGTCCTGATAGTACTGATACATGGCCGGGTTATACTCGTTAGTCTCCCGCGAATAATAGTTGGCGGCATATTGGCCAGTCAGATGCAACTGGTCGATGATGCGAATGTCGGCCCCCACGATACCATTGAAGGTACGGGTCTGGCGCTTCTCGGTACCCGAGTTATAGGCCACATCGACCGGGTTCCGCACCATACCGAACGAATACCACTCGGTGTCACTCCAGGTTCCGTCGGCGTTCTCCTGCTGCCATTTGACCGGCAACAGCGGCGAGATGCGTTGTGCCAGACGGAACACACCCGATGTGCCACTATATCCGGCTTCACTGCGGAAGAAGTCAACGTAGCTCATGTTTCCCGTAATTTTGATGCGGTCGAAGACCTCGGTATTGACCGACATGCGGGCGTTATGACGGTGAGAGTTGAAGGCATCGCCTACCACAAGACCCTCTTGATTCAAATAGCCATACGAAATGAAATAGCCGCTCTTGGCCGTTCCGCCCCGAATACTCAGATTGTGATTGGTCTGAAAGGCACTCTTCTTGTACACCTCATCAATCCAGTCGGTATTGGAATAGTCGTTGGGATAACGACCCGAATCATATTTCTCAAAAGCCGTCTGATCATAGGGAGCCGAGAATCCGGCAGCCACCATGGCCTCGTTCGACAACGTCATATAGTCACGACCGTTGACCAATCGGGGCAAGCGTGTAGGGCTCTGCCAACCTGCATATCCCGAATAGGTGAGTTTGGCCTTTTCGTTCACACCACTCTTGGTCGTTACCAAGATTACACCATTGGCGGCCCGGGCACCGTAGATAGAAGCCGATGCGGCGTCTTTCAGTACCGAGATACTTTCGATGTCGCCCGGATTGAGCAGGTCGAGGTCACCCCCAGCCACACCGTCGATGAGAATAAGCGGCGAGGTCTCGCTGTTGATGGTACTCACGCCTCGAATCACGATAGAGGTGGCAGCTCCCGGCTGTCCCGAGGCGTGGGTCACCGATACACCCGGCAACTCGCCCTGCAAGGCGGCTGCGGCACTGGTTACTGGACGACTTTCGAGTTCGTCACCTTTGATCATCGACACGGCGCCGGTTACGTTGATTTTCTTCTGTACACCATAACCCACAACAACCACATCGTTGAGCGAGACCGAACTTTCGGCCATGGACACATCGATGGTTCCCGCCTTCTGCACGGTTTGCTTTTCGTCTTTATATCCTACATAGGAAAACTTCAAGGTACTGCCCTCGGGTACATTGATGGCATATTTGCCATCGACATCGGTTGAGGTTCCCTTTGTCAAGCCCTCGACAATAACCGAGGCTCCTATGATAGGTTCTCCGGTCAGACGATCGACTACGGTACCGTTGACCGACAGACCCTTTTTACTTGTACTGGTCGTACTCTTTCCGGTACTCCCCTGTTGTTTGTCACGATTGTAAAGAAGGACACTGTTGTCCAAGAAGCGAAAACCAATATTGGTTCCTTCAAAAAGTTGAGTCAGCGCCGCCTGCAAACTTACATTGTTGACCTTCAAGGAAACAGGTTTGTCGGGATCGACAAATTCCTTGCTATATGCCACATTAACAGACGCTTGTTCTTTAATTTGCTCCATCGCCTGCTTTAATGTAACATGCTGTATGTTCAACGTTACTTTCTGTTGCTGAGCGAATGCAACCCATGGAAAAGCAAGACAAAGCCCTCCCACCATACACCACTTGCGGATGTATGGAAAAATGTATTTTTCCAGCATAAATTGTGAGTGTTTATTATATTATTAGACTACAAGTTATTTCTCTTTCACTGCATAAACATTCTCCGATATTTCATTAAATTTTATGGGGGTAATGGCGGACATCATTTCAAGGATACCTGACAGGTTGTTAAGCTTGCAGGTGAAATTATAGGTGAAGGTATTTATTTGCTTGCTCTGCACATCGAAGGTAACATCGAATTGTCGCGACAGCGTGGTCAAGACCTCGCTCAAAGGCGCATTCCTAAATACCAATTTATTATCTTTCCAGTCCGAAGCCTCTTGATAATATTCGTCTCGCATGATCTTGCAAATATTGTTTCCTTTCTCATAGACAGCTGTCTGGCCGGGTTCCATCTGATACGAACCCATCTTTTCGGCATAGGGGTAACTAATCACGATACCACCCTCATTCAGCGTTGTGGTCACCACCGAATCGGTAGGATAGACCGACACGTTGAACTGGGTTCCCGTCACCCGGATATTCATCTCGTCGGCCTGCACCATGAAAGGCTTCGACACATCTTTCTTTACCTCGAAATAAGCCTCACCCACCAACGTTACCTCGCGTTTATCGCGGGCAAACTTTTCGGGATAGACCAGTTTTGAGTCGGCATTCAGCCACACTCTCGTACCATCTTCGAGCAGAACGACCAACCGTTCACCTCGTAAGGCACATATTTCCTTGTATTCAGGCTCGGAAAAATCAAAACTTTGGTATGCCCAATACCCCACATTCAACAAAACCAAAGCAATGGCACAAGCCCACTTACAGATAGTTCCTATGTTGCGTCGCTCGTTTCGCCGAATATCCTCCAACAAATTTTCATAGACACCAAACTTGTCGAAATCGGGAACTTCACGACCTCCCATCGGCAAAGATTCGGCATCCATCAGCCGCTCTATATCCTTGTCGATGTGATCCGAGATATAATTCAATATCTCACTATCGGTTTGATGTCGTTTTCCAAGACGCATAATTCATAGCCTTTCATTAGTAATACACATCGAACGTGTAAAAGTATTATAGAAAAAATGGATTTTTTCAATTATTTTTTGTTATCTCACAATAACAACGAGATAGCACATTGACGAATGAGTTCTTTGATCTGTTTCAGTGACTGGCTGTATTGAAACTTGACGGTATTGACAGACAGATGCAACTTATCGGCAATCTCCTGATTGGAATACTGCCCCGAAATTTTCAGTGAAAAGATTTTCCTGCGCTGAGGCGATAACCGATCGATTGCCCGACGAATCATGTCCAGCTGCTCGCGATCAATTTCGTCATCGACCTGATCGTCGTCGATTCTCTCCAACAACTCCAAGCAATCGTCCAGCACGAAAATGTTGTTTTTAGAATCGCGCAGGATATTCAAAATGTCATTCTTCAGCACCGTAAACAAAAAGTGATTCAGCGGCCGCCTTTCATCGAGATAGTCGCGCTTGGTCCAAATCTTCATAAAAAGATTTTGCACGGCATCTTCGGCCAATTCTTTATTACACAGATATTTGAATGCAAGCCGATAAGCCTGATTCGAATAGGTGTTGTAAAGAATGGTAAAAGCCAGTTGATTGCCTTGTTTTAACTGTATCGTTAAAGCGACGTCGTCCATTTTTATCGATTAAGAAAATCCTAGCACGGTGCAATATTCAAAAAAAATCATGAATCCACAAAAAAAAATCGATGAATTTAGAACTACAAATTTGAGTTTAATCTCAACTTGAGAAAAAAAATGGGCTGCAACCTGTTGGTTGCAGCCCTTCGATCTTGTACCCAGACCCGGTACAAGGCATAGAAATCATAGGAAAATAAAAGGATTTATCTTCCTTATTATCAATTATTTGCATCTTTCTTATTTTCTCTATTTTTGCCATATTTTGCCCATTTTTCGTCATTAAGTACACTTTTAGTACACTTTGAAATTCCATTTTCTTTTGTACCTTTGCAATATCGGAAAACAAAAGAAAATCAATTATTTAGCGTAATCACCCGGTTATGGTACCTAAATCGGGATAAAACCTCTAAACAATGGAAAAGTTAGAAAATAAAACGAAAGAAAACCCTAAATTGGAGCAAAACAGGCTGTCGGACGGCAGAATTAGTTTGTATCTGGAGTATTATTTGGGTAGAGAGGAAAAGCCTGTATTGGATGAAAACGGTAATCAGGTGTATTATGAAAGCGGTAAGATGCGGGGAAAGCCGAAGTTCGCTATCAAGCATCACAGGCGAAAAGAGAACCTCAGCCTGTATCTGATAGAGAAGCCACGTACCCCTGCGGAACGCCAGCAGAACAAGGAAACACTGGAGCTTGCTGTAAAAATACGTGCCGAACGTGAACAGGAGTTTAAGGAAAGTATGTTGGGCTATCGCCTGAAAAAAGACCGGAACGTGAATTTCTTGGATTATTTTCAAGCCTATATCAATGACTATACCAAGAAAGACATTCGGATGGTGCAAATCGCCCTAAGCCGTTTCAAGGACTTTTTGAAGGAGCATTACCCGATGCACGAGTTCGGCATCAAGCCGGAACTTATCACGAAGGACATGATGGAACAGTTCGTAGCTTATCTGCAATCCCGGAGCGTGGGCGAAGGGGCTAAAAGCATCTTCCAGCGTTTCAAGAAGGTTATCCACTATGCGATTGACCACGATGTGATGCTGAAAGACCCCTGCAAAGGCGTTACCTGCAAGGCGGATAGCCAGATACTACGCAAGGACGTGCTTTCGCCGGAAGAAATCCAGCGGTTGATTGCGTGCCATTATGACAACGAGAACCCCAACGTAAGGCGTGCGTTTATCTTTTGCCTGTATTGTGGCTTGCGCTTCTGTGATGTGAAAGACCTTACCTATAAGAATATCGACTACGCTAATAAGCTGCTAAAATTTGAGCAGAACAAGACCAAAGGTCATTCCGCCAGTAGCGGTGTGGTCATTCCGCTCAATGACGGTCTTCTTTCGCTTGTGGGAGAACCGCCGGCAGACGGTAACAAAGACGCTCTCATCTTCAACCTGCCTTCGTATGAAAGTTGCTGCAAATCTGTCAAGCGTTGGGTGAAAAGAGCCGGGATAGATAAGCACATAAGCTGGCATTGCGCTCGTCACTCATTCGCCGTGAATATCCTCAACAATGGGGCGAACATCAAGACGGTTGCCAGCCTGCTCGGGCATAGCGGACTGAAACATACGGAGAAATACACCCGTGCGGTGGATAAATTGAAAGAGGAAGCGATAAACAGCCTGCCGGAATTAAAGTTTTAACCATAAAAGACTTACCTTTGCAATTATGGATTTTGAAGCATTAGTAAAACATATCAGCACGATGCAAAGCACGTTGCAGGCGCAAGCCGCACACGCTGTAAACCTCGCCCTGACTGCCCGCAATTGGCTCATGGGCTGCTATATCGTGGAGTTTGAGCAAAACGGTGAAGACCGTGCCGCATACGGCGAACAACTGTTGAAGAAACTGGAACAGCGGTTGAATGTCAAAGGACTGAACGAGCGCAGGTTTCGTGAGTTCCGGCGGCTATACCTTGTTTATCCGCAACTGAAAGAGCCTATCGCACAATACATATTGGCAGGAAGCGAAATTCGGCACACACTGTCCGCCGAATTCACAGACCCAATTCGGCACACGGTGAGTGCCGAATTACAATCCGTTAATAATCAACCAAGTGAATGGAATACACAAGCTGATAGATTATTTGAAAGATTACCGTATTCTCATTTAAAGTTTATTTCTAAAATAGAAAATCCGGTCAAACGTGCTTTCTATGAAATGGAAGCAATAAGGGGTTGTTGGTCAGCAAGAGAACTGGAGCGACAAATCAATTCCCTCTATTACGAGCGCAGCGGATTGTCGAAAAACAAAGAAGCCTTATCTGCTTTGGTGCAACGGCAAGCCATGCCGCTGCAGCCCAAAGACATTATTAACACGCCCGTTACGTTGGAGTTCTTGGGATTGAACGACCGTGCTTTGGTAACGGAAAACGACTTGGAGCAATCCATTCTGGACAACCTGCAACACTTCCTGTTGGAAATGGGACATGGCTTCTGCTTCGAAGCACGCCAAAAGAGAATCCTGATAGACGGGGATTATTTCTTTGCCGACCTCGTGTTTTACCACCGCATTTTGAAATGCCATGTCATCGTGGAATTGAAGATAGACAAGTTCCGCCACGAATACGCTTCGCAACTGAACCTATATCTTAACTACTTCAAGGCGGAAGTGATGCAACCCGACGACAATCCGCCTGTCGGCATCCTGCTTTGCACCGAGAAGGGCGACACGTTGGTAAAATACGCCACTGCCGGATTAGACCCGAACATCTTCGTGCAAAAGTATATGATAGAACTTCCCACTGAAGAGGAAATTAAGAAGTTCATTTCAACTGCAAACTATTAGCAATAAAAAACACTACTGGCGAAAAGAAGGAAAGCCATTCTTTCTCTTTTCGCCAGCACGTTTATTACTGCCAACAAGAATAGGTTTAGGTTAGTTTGGATGTATATACAAAAGACAGAACTAAACCGTAAATGCAGACGATAATTATAGCAAGTCACTTATGATACATTCTGTTCTTCCAAGACTATATTAGCATCATTATCGCATTTTTCAGGCTTAATCCGCTCTATACGACGAATATGTTTTGCCCTATTAGCTATAATTAACGGTACACGCTCGACAACAACAACCGATGTGTCAAGCCCCAACGCACTCGGTTCTCCAATGCCTATCTTTCTAATTAAGGCATAAAGGCTCATCAGCAAATTTTGTCGGCGGTTACGGGAATCTTCAGGATAATATATCCGGTGGATAATAATAAAGCGAAAATCACCCGGTATGCCATTCTTATGCAATGAAGGATAAGAGCTTGTTAGTTCTACTTCACCATCCGCAACAAGGTCATCAACTACTTGTCGTAAATATAGGCTCACGCGCGGTTCTATACGAAAACCTATACGCATGGTTATACTAAACAATGTCCCTTTTATTAATGTGGAACAATTATATTCAAGTGTGTCTGGTGTATCCACAAATTCAAGGTTAATAAGCCAATAATGATCTGCCCGTTTAGGCTGCTTATTAATTATGGAATACAACAATTTATCGTCCACACAACCTTCTTTGTCTGCATGATTCACATAGACAAGATTAGAAGCATATTTGGATATGCTTTCGTCCGCCTTAATATCAGAAATAATGTTGTAGTATTCACTTAACCGTTTGGAAGACATATGTTTTCGACGAATTTTGTTGGCACTTACCCATACAAACATGATAAAACATAATAATCCACCTATTAACAACGTAAACCAACCTCCGACCATAAATTTGGACAGGTTTGCAGCAAGGAAAATACCTTCAATAACACAATATCCGCCGACAAACAGTATTGATAGAATGCGTGGAATGTTATGCATATGCAAATAGAATCCCAACAACAATGTTGTCATCAACATTGTAATAGTTATGGCAAGTCCATAAGCGGCTTCCATGTGGGTGGAATCTCGAAACAACAATATAGTAAATATTACTCCAATATACATTACAAGGTTTACCATTGGAATAAATGACTGACCTTTTACGTTGGTAGGGTGCTTAATACGCATACGAGGCCAGAAATTCAAGTTCATAGCTTCACTCAATATGGAAAATGAACCGCTTATTAGAGCTTGGCTCGCAACAATAGCTGCCCCGGTAGCCATTGCTATGGAAAACAACAGTATTTCTTGTGGCATGATTGAATAAAATGGGTTCACTGTACCTTCTGCACTTTCCGGATGATGCAATACCCACGCTCCTTGCCCCAAATAATTTAGAATAAGCATCACCTTTACAAATATCCAACTGACCGTAATATTTCGTCTGCCACAGTGCCCTAAATCAGTGTATAAGGCTTCTGCACCAGTGGTACACAAGAAAACGGCACCCAATATCAGAAACCAGTGGGGGGATTCCACTAATAACCGTATGGCATAGTAAGGATTGAATGCCTTGAATACTTGAGGATAGGAAGTCAGACTGATAGCTCCGGCGATTCCAAGAAGCAGGAACCAAAGTAGCATAAATATGCCAAATGACCGTCCTATATTTTCTGTACCAAAACGCTGAACGAAAAATATAATGGTAATAATGGTCAGTGTAATAGGAATCACAGGCAGATGCGGACTGATACTTTCAAGTCCTTCTATGGCAGTTGTGACCGTAATGGCTGGAGTGATAATACCATCAGCAAGCAAAGTGCTCGCACCGATAATGGCAATGATGTAAATCCACCTTCTTCTGTGGCGGCGTAAAAGGGCATAAAGCGCAAGTATGCCACCCTCCCCGTTATTGTCGGCACGGAGAGCCACCAGCACATATTTCACCGTAGTCTGAAGAGTAAGCGTCCATATGATACAAGACAATGCGCCTAAAACATAATTTTCATCAAGAGCTTCTCCAGTATGAATGATGGCTTTCATAACATAGAGTGGCGATGTTCCAATGTCACCAAAAACAATACCCAATGTGATGAGTAACCCGGCAAATCCAAGTTTATGTTGAATATTGCCTTCTTTTGATAGGTTTGCCATAAAAAGTAGTTTTTTGTTCTACATATATTTGTTTTCCTTTCAAGCGGCGCAAATATAAAATAAAATCTTAACAATAAGATTTCACTTTTCTTTTTTCGTGAAAAATATCATATAAACCTTGACGATGGTCAAGGCTTGTCTAAAAAAAATAGTCTGTTTGAATTACGTATAACTATTAAACTCAAAAGCCGAAGTTATGGGACTTATCCTTCACCTCGGCTTTTTGCTATTTACTGATTTCCTAACCTATCAGCTTCCTTTTTCAACTGCTCAGCCTGCTCATTAAGCAGCTTTGCCCGTTCCAAGGCTTCCGCCTGCCTGCGGCAACGTTCCTCAAAATCTAGTACCGAATCCGTCAGGTTGCGGATAAAACGCTCGTCCCGCTGCCACTTGAACTTATTCTCCAGTCTTTCAAGGGTATTGCCGTCCGCTTGTCCCTGCATCAGCAGATAACGGTATTTCATGTCGTTGTCCTGCAACTGCCCCATCCGTTCAGCCAGACGGACATTCAGGAACAGGGACGTGGCACAGACAATCAGACCTGCCGAAAAGAGGAATAGCTTCGGGCGTACCAAAGAAGTTACTTTGTTGTAAATCCGCCGATGAAACGGTACGGGTTTGGCTTCTTCTTTTTCTGCCATGCGCTCATCATGGTACCGCTTCATTGTTTCCTGCATTTCCTTGAGACAGCCGAAAGTGGCTACTACATAATTCTTGACCTCCCCGAAAGATTGCCGTTGTTCCTGTCCTGATTTCCGCAGTTCGGCAAGCCGGGTCAGGATGTCTTGCAACTCTTTTTCGGGAACCGCCGGGTTCCTGCGTAACTCAGACAATGCCCGTTCTATAGCCTCCAGTCGGGAAAGGGTTTCCTCGCGTCCGGCTGGCGTCACCTGCGCTTCCTGCTTCTCCTTCAGTTCCGTGACCATGGAGAGAAGCCCCTCTAAAATCAAATTTTCTTCCATATCCGTTTACAGTTTAAGTTGTCTTTTCTTTTTCTTCTTCTTTTTTCTCAGACTCCAGTCAATTTCTTCGTCCGATGGAGCAGACGGCGAAACATCGAACAAGCTGAACAAGCCGCCCATTGAAGGGCTGTCGTTCCTTTGCGGTGTTTGCTCAGGCTCCAAAATAGGTGCGGAAACTATCTGCTGGCGGCTATTTTCTACGGTATCCATTCCTGCGTTCCCGAAATGCTTATCCAGTTTGGAGAAGCTGAAATTGCGGTCTATTTCCGAACCTTTGAACGTATAGGCACCTTTGGTGAAGGAGATGCCCTGCACCTCGTCTGTACGCCCTTTATACTTGAAGCGGATGCCGATGCCCTTTTCTGCCAGCCGCTCCTGTAACTGCCGCCAACTTTTGGACTTGCCGATTTCATTCCTCACAGCCGTGTAAATCTCGTATTTCGACTTGTCCGGCTCTTTCAGGCGATGCCGCTTAACCAGTTCCTTGCCTTTGGCGAAGTATAGCCCGTGCTTGGCTTTCAGCTTCTTGCACACCTGCTCGTTGCGGTACATGTCGTTCCTGTCCGAGATGGTCTTGCCGTCGTTGTCTATGCGATTGAACACGATATGTACATGCGGATGCTCCCTATCTTGGTGGCGCACGATGATGTACTGCGTATCGGTGATTTTCATCTCTCGCATATACTCTTGCGCAAGTTGTATCATCTTCTCGTCCGTCAGCTTGGGCGCATCGTTTACCGAATAGCTCAGCGCGATATGTCCGACTGGCTTGCCCAGACGGGGATTCATGGAGGCTTGTGCGCAGAAGCAGCGGATGATGTCCTGCCTGCTTTCCGCCAGTACTCCGTCTGCATGGAGCAAGACCGCCTGCTGCTTGCCCAGCACGTAGTCCACACAGCCCTTAAGCCCGCTTCCCTTCCTTATTTTTCCAATCATCCGACAAATGGCTTATGATTTCCACTATCCTGTTCTTAAGTTTCACCAGTTCGACCGCCACTTTCGCAAAGCCTCCGGCATTTGCCCGGTGCGCCAGCTGGTTGATGTTGTTCGCTTCGCCTGCCAGTTTGCGGAGGATGTCCGTATCCTGCCTGTTCAGCCGGGGCGTTATCTCTGCCGACACGACAGCCTGCCGCACATACTCGCTGACACGCAGCTCGGCTTCTGACGCCCGCTTCCTAACGGCGTAATACTGCAACTCGGTCAGCTTCGTGCTGACCACACGTCTTTGCTTGTCTATCCGGTTCTTTGCCGGACGACCGCCTGATTTGTTCCTTGTATCTGTCATACATTTTTGTCTTTGGAAGTTGTCTTGAAAATTGCGACCGACGGGAGCGGTTTCCTTTGCGGGGAGCAAAGCAAGGCGGTTTCGGTCTACCGAAACATAACCTTGCTTCCCCTAAGAAACGTCTGCCCGTTGCTCACAGTGTCTATCTCCGCCGGGTTAGATTCCCCTGCCTTTCTTCTGCCTTAGCAGCAGTTTCTGTCCGTTTTTCTGTTCCTGCTTCCTGCCGCACAGGTAATCGTTCAGGTCGGAATATTCCCGGTAATTGTGCGAGAAATCCCGTACCAGATAGGAGTATTCCGCTGTGATGGCTTGCGTTGCCCGGAAGCCTGCCCCGTCATTGTCGAGCAGGCAGTGGATGCGTTCATACTGCCCCAATGCGTCAATGGCTTTCTGTACATTGGCGGTGGAGTTGAGTATGACGTAATCCTGCCTGTCAAGGTTGGGCATGGCAGGGCAGTTCTTTGTCCTTAGCGTGAGGAATGAAAGATAGTCCATGAAGCCCTCGAACACCAGGCACTTCTCCCTTGGTTCGCCCTCTTGCCGGATATGGGTGATGTCTTTCGGTGTGATGCTGCCTTTGAAAAAGGAGTTGCGCACCTCGTAGCCGCCAGCCACATTCGGGAAACCGATGGCGAAGTAGGGCTTGCCGTCATGAGTGAAACGCAGTTCCCTGCATTCTCTTTTTGCCAGTGTAAGGTCAATGCCACGCCCCTGCAAGTAACGGAGCAATGCCGGATGGGTGAGGTCACGGACTTCCAAATGTTGAAAACTCGGTGCCGACCTTTGCTGCCGAAAAGAAAAACTGACCGGGCGGACATGCTGTGCCTGTTCTGCTATCCGGTTTAAGAGGTACGGCAGATGGTCGGAACAGTAAAGTTCCTGTGCCAGTGCGATGATGTTGCCGCCTTTGCCAGCCCCGAAGTCATACCATTGTTCCCGTTCTGTGTTTACTTTAAAGGATGCTTCATGTTCCTCCCTCAGTGGCGATTTGTACCATAGATTCGCTCCCTGCTGCTTGACGGGTGAATATCCCAGACTGTGCAGGTAATCGGTGATGGGTATTTTCTTTGCTTCTTCAATGTTCATAATGCAAACTTTTTAGTGGATGATGAATAATTGGGAAGTGTACCAGTCCGGTTTAGACCTTCATATATACGCCCGTACTGTACCGGACTTGATTGCCGGGAGTGACGGGAAACGGGAAGTCTGTTCCCCTTATATATATGTCCGAACTAAACCAAACCTGTTTTAGTAGTGAAAATCGGGATTGTAACGGTATCCCTTTCCTTCCTTTACAATCATACGCTTGTTCACGAGGAACGTGTTCAATGCCACGAGGACATTGCGTCCCCGCTCGTAGCCGATGCTTGCATAGCCCTGCTTCAACGCCTGTATGACGTTGGAATAGCCCTGCACGGTGCGCTTGCCGAAACCGTTTTCCAACGCCGTGCGGTGCTGCTGTTCAGTCAGTTCCGTAAGCGGGAAACTTTTTTCCTGCTTGGGCTGCTGGAATACATAGCCGTCCACGACTTCGGGCAATGCGCTGTCGTTGATGCGGAAGGCGAAAGGCTCGAAGTCCCGGTCGCGTATATGTGCCGCCTTTACCTCGCTGATGTTCCCGTCCTGCGTGCTCTTGGTGATTTGCAGGACGGTTTCCGCCTTGTTGTTCAGTTCCGTGCCGATATGTCCCCTCGTATTGTCATCCCCCTTGTTCAGATGCAGCACGGTATGAATGTGCAGGTTGTATCCGCTTGACCAGCGCATGAGCAGGTTTATCAGGTCGGTCGATTCGCTGGGGCTGTTGATGTCATACATCAGGTCGCGGATGCCGTCAATGATGAGCAGCCCCACATCGGGCATGTTCTCCAGCATATACTCGATAATCCGCTTCCGCATGTCAGGGGTCTGTTCCCGAAGTACGATGAAAACAAAGTCGTCCCTGTCTTGGTCGGTCGGCAGCCCGGCAAGCCGCAGGATGCGTTCCATCACCTTGTGG
The DNA here is from genome assembly GCF_002161555.1 of Barnesiella sp. An55. Classification (GTDB taxonomy): domain Bacteria; phylum Bacteroidota; class Bacteroidia; order Bacteroidales; family Barnesiellaceae; genus Barnesiella; species Barnesiella merdipullorum. The sequence goes on from NZ_NFHZ01000006.1 coordinate 168,172, forward strand.
CAATGGTATCTGCTCTGTTCGGTGTCCACATAAAGGATTTTCCGTTTGTCCGGAGGCAGGCACGCCGAATAGTGCAGCACCTCGTCATTGGTCAGTGCCGCTGCAACGATGGCGGAGATGTTGAACGTCTTCTTGCTTTTCGCCTTGCCTGTGGAGGCGCTGAAGTTGCCCAGCGTCCCGATGGTGGAGCCGTTTACCCAAAGGATTTCAGGCGGCACATCGTAAGTGTCCGTCACTTTCAGGCGGATGCTTTTCCAAAGGGCAGCAAATTCTTCCTTCTTCATGATGGTGTCCCCTTTAGCCTCCGTGCTTTTCTTGTTTTCCATGGGCTTTATTTCTTTAAGGGACGGTTGAGAACATACTTCTGCGCTTCCTGCTCTATCTGCGTTTTGGTCTTTACCGGATTCTGGCGGAGCCATGCTTCCAGTTCGGACTTCTCAAAATAAAGCATCTTCCCCTGCGGCTTGTAATGGGGAATCAGATTGCCCGAAGTCAGCTTGTAAAGGTAACTTTTGGACAGGTTGAGGAATGTGCTCGCTTCATCAAAGCTAAGCACGTTCTTGGTTAGGAACAACATTCTTTCGAGTTCTTCCACTCGCATTTCCAAAGTTTTTTCCATATTGCTTGAAACTTTTTGGTGAAACAATATGAAGGTGCGCCCCCTCGTTTTATTTTTGATGGAGCAAAAATCGGCATCCTCCAAAACATCAACACATAAGTTACGGGTAACTCACGTGAAATATTTTTGTTTTGACCTATGCCGACATGCCGCATCGTTTTGTTAACGGGGGCAAAGTTAAAGGCTTGGAAATGAAGTCTAATTGAGCTTTGTTTGACCGCTCAGACTATGCTCAACCTTTTTGCAGTTGCTTGATGTATTTGTCTATGAGTTCGTATCCTTTCGGGTAGATGCACTTCACGTTGTCTGTCGCGCTCGACAAGTCGCTGCGTGTGAGGTATTTGTCTTTTATCTTGGCAAGTACCAGCTTGTTGTTGGCTATGACGGACTGCCACTCATAAGCGATATAGTTGTAGCAGCTAAGCTGCATCATCAGATAAGCCAGCAAGCGGTTGTTGTTGGACTTCAATACCCCGTTCAGTTTGCAGGCGAAGAAGTCCGAAAGGATTTTCGGGGTGATTGTCGTGGTGAATATGTGCGCTTCGTTGATACATTCGACCAACAGTTTGATTTGTTGCGTTGTAAGGACTGATTTGAATGGATTGGATTTCCCGACTATCTTGGTCGGCTCAGGCTGTGCCTTCTCTTCTTCTTTTGGCTGTTCTTCTGATTTCTCATCCAAAGGAACAGAGGCATGACTGGCGTTCTCCAGTTGTTGGAGGTATTCCAGATATTGGGTCTGCATGACAAGGCGCACAATGGAAGAAAAGAACGGAAGCTGCTCATCATAGCAAGTGGAAGATTGCAGGTATTTGTCCATATCAAAAGAAGAACATTGGAACGAAATATATTTTTTCCGCTCGTCAAAAGAGAGATTCTCGAAGAAACCGCTTTCCCAAAGGAAGTCCGGCATCAGTATGTCAAAACGTATATTGTGCAGGGCACGGTTCTTTTGGCATAGGGATACAAGGTTCTCGGTCACGTTGAAAATTTCTTGCCGGATGTAGTCATTCATTTGCGCTTCCGTCAGGTATTCACGCTTTAAGGCAAGCGCATTAGTTTTTATCCCGTATTCATGGGCAACACATTTATCAAGTAACTGCTGTATCTTTTTGAAGTTGGTTTCTCTGAAATCTTCCATATACGTTGTGCATTAAAATCGGTTTGGGTTACAAAGATAAGTGATGGATACCGTTTTCAAAGCAAACAAAAGCAAGAGAAAGGAAGAAATATGCAGCATCTTTGTTAATAAAGCATAAATATAAGGTTGCTAAAACGGCGAAAGTACTCTTTCTTTTTCTTTTCGTCAGGAAGTACACTTTTAGGCCTAGTCGACAAAATTCAGGATGAAACCAGTTGAAAAACTTCCTAGTCGACAAAATTCAGGATAATCCTCAATAATGTCTTGATATATATTCGTCAATAAGTTTCATTCTATGAG
>NZ_NFHZ01000007.1 GCF_002161555.1 Barnesiella sp. An55
CCTCTTGATGGCTACCGCAAAGTTACTGATGTTCTAATCGAAAAATTTTCTGATGTTTGTAACTTATTGATGTTTAATAATTAAAACATTGTCGGAGAATTTTTTTCCGGACACTAGTGTTTGCGCATCATAATTTACAATGGCGCCTCCGAAAACCATAGACAGAGTAGGAAAAAACGAAAAAAATGAAATCATGAAAAAGATTCTCTTCGCAGCCGCTGCAACGGCCTTGGTACTCACCAGCGCACAAGCACAAGAAAAGTTCAAACCCGATGCCATGACCGTATCCACCGAATTGAGTTACTCGCCCGGCGGTGCTACCGATGGCGGCTTCAGCCTGCCCGGGTATGGTGCCAAAGTGTGCCTGCACCTCAACGAAAAGATGGCCGTACGCTTGAATCTGGGATTGAACACAACGTCTTCGAAGACAACCGACTTTACGGCCAACGGCACTAACGAAGAAACCGAGACCTATCATCGAAACACACAAACGAAATTCTCGATCATGCCTGGCTTTGAATATCACTTTACCAAATACGAAAGAATATCGCCTTATGTTGGTGGCGAAATCGGGATACTCACCTCTATGACCAAAGAGACAGACAGCAGTTCGAACAGCGACATCAAAACCGTGACCAAAAGACCAGGATTGGGGTTTGGCATCAACGCGTTCACCGGTGTGGATGTGTATCTGTGCAAAGGCCTCTATCTGGGTTTTGAACTGGGTCTGGGATATGAATCGATGGATAACAAGCGTACACGGACTATCCACACGACAGAAACCGGAACTACCGAAGACACGGGAAATCAGGCTATACTGCAAACCGATTTCGGTTTCCATGCCACCCCGTCGCTACGCGTAGGCTGGTGCTTCTAATCGGCCATAAAGAGTTTATCTACTTGTATATCAACAGCGAGGCATATCACCACGGTATGCCTCGCCTCTTTAAAAATGTATTGCCCTCCCCTCAACGGCCGACAACTGCCGAAATATAAATGTCGGCCCCTATATTTTTACAGGCATTATTTGGTAAGCGAAAGTTTTTTACTACTTTTACATATCCAAAAAAAGAACTTAATTACACAACATCATGATCTATAAATTCAGAATTGTTTCGGACGAAGTTGACAATTTCAAACGGGAAATCTGCATAGACTCCGATGCCACCTTTCTCGATTTGCACGATACCATACTCGACTCGGTGGGCTTCACCAAAGATCAAATGACCTCGTTTTTCATTTGTGACGACGATTGGGAGAAAAAGACCGAAATCACGCTCGTGGATATGGGTAAGGATTCCGACGAAGATACCTGGATTATGTCTTCGACGCGGCTGAGCGAGCTGATCGAAGACGAGGGACAACGGCTGGTTTTCGTATTTGACTACATGACCGACCGTATGTTTTTCATGGAATTGAAAGAGATCGAAACAGGCAAAGACCTCGACGCCCCCATCTGCACGCGCAAAGAGGGAAATCCCCCGCAACAGACCATGGACTTCGACGAGCTGGAGAAGAAGAACGCAGCCAACAGCACATCGGATCTCGACGAAGATTTCTATGGCGACGAGACCTACGACCCCTCGGAACTCGACGACGAAGGCTTTGCCGACCTGAACATGGACGACGATTACACCTTGTAACACACATACACAGTAAAAACGGGAAGAGGCCCTCACATCAATGTGATGGCCTCTTTTTTTCATTCCTTAGCTGTTATCTCGCTACTCGACAATGGTGGCTGTAATGCGACGCGAGCCTCCGTCGTTGCGAAACTCACACAGGTAAATGCCCTGCCAGGTTCCCAAATCGGGACGCCCATTACGGATGGGAATAGTCAGCGAAGCGCCCAACAGCGAAGCCTTGATATGGGCCGACATATCGTCGTCGCCCTCGCAGGTATGCAGGAAATACGAGGCCCCGTCGGGTACGGCCCGGTCGAAAAACGAGGCGAAATCGCGACGCACATCGGGATCGGCATTCTCGTTAATGGTGAGAGCTGCCGACGTGTGCCTCATGAAAAGATGGAGCAGTCCCGCCTGTGGCAATTCGGGCAAACGGGTAAAAATCTCTTTTGTAACCAAATGGTATCCCCGCTCATAATGGGGTAACGTTATCTCTATCGATCGAACCATAGCTGCATCTCTTTTATTTTGTCTCCCCTGCAAAAGCAGAGTCAGGAATTGTCTTTGCGCATAAGACGATATTTGCACCAGTCATAAAACCTTTTTATCCAGTTGGTAGATTCGGGTTTGAAGTGGACGGTTACATCAACTTCGTCTCGATTGAAAAACAGAATATACGACGATGAAACAAGAGCCATATGATACTCAAATTTTTCAATACCATAGATATTGCGCAACAAAATGGTACGGAACGGATTGTCGTTGCTCATTTGAGAAAATGTGATGGTATCGTCGGTCAAAACGACCTGGTACAACTCGCCGCATATAGCCATAAACTCATCAAGGTTCAGGCTGACCGGTGATTTGGGCGGCTTCGAATATTTCTTATACAAAGCCTTGATTACTCGTTTCGATATCATAGCACATTAAAATATAAACATAAGCACTCTTAATTTCTGGATAAATATACATATGAATAACTATATAATCTCGTCCCCATTAAGTTTTTTTCTTAAAGTTAATATATCGGCACAACTAAATACAAACATTAACGCACAAATAGTTAATATCATAACACTCTCACTCCAAACAATTTAGTCCCCTTCGAATTGGTCCAGGACATTACCCCGACTATCGAGAAACCGTACTATTCCATACTCTGGTTTCAATAAAAATTACCAATCACTATCCTACCAAGCAAGAAGTAACACACTACACAAACGGTTGCCAAGACATCACGACAAATGGTCTTTCAATGTTTGAAAGTCGTAACTGCCCGGCGACTGATAGATGCGCAGGCCAAACTCCCGAGTCATACCCAAGGTGTGATCCATCAAGTCGGCAGCCACACCTTCATAAGCCTTCCAGGTTTTCTCGGTCGAGAAGAGGTACAACTCCACAGGTAGTCCCTTCTCGGCCATGGGCAGATAGCGCACCATATACAGCAAATCGGGATTCGACTTACCCATTTGCCTGATATAATTCTCGAGATAAATTCTAAACAACATGCTGTTTGTCACCCGCAGTTCCTCGGCTCGAAACAGATTTCCCTCATCGCGGGCCTCGGCCATAGCCTGCAAGCGCTGCGAAACAAACTCGCCCAGCAAGAAGTTCGATTCAAACCGGCGAAGTTCCTCTTCGCTCAGAAACGCAATGCTGTTTACATCGAGTAGAATCTGCCGCGAAATACGGCGCCCCCCACTCTCGAACATGCTGCGCCAGTTGGTAAACGACCCCGACACCAGCGCATAGGGCGGAATGGTCGTAGTCGTATTGTCAAAGTTCAAGACCTTCACCGTGTTGAGCGTCACATCCTGCACGATACCATTGGCATTGTGGGCCGGAGCCGTAATCCAGTCGCCCTTGTGCAGCATGTTGTTGGCCGAAAGCTGTATGCCGGCGACAAAACCCAGAATCGTATCTTTGAAAATCAACATGAGCACGGCAGCCGAAGCTCCCAAGCCGGCAAACAACCGGGCCGGCGACTCATCGATAATGGTACCTACAATGGCTATGAAACCCACCGAAAAAATAATCACCTGCAACGTCTGTACCCCACCTTTTATGGGATAATGCCGCAAATCTTCCCGCTCGTTGAGGATATCGAGGAAGGCATTCAGCATACCGTTCAGGAAACGGAGTATCAAAGCAATAATATAGACTTTGCAGATGCGCTCGGCCAAGATAAACCAGCTGCTTCCCAGCTCAAAAGCCGAGGGCAAAAAGGCATACAGAATAAAAGCCGGAGCCAGGGCTGCCAACCGGGCCACCACGTTTTTGTCATACAGGTGATCGTCCCACTCAAATTTGGTGCGGCGAATAACCGGTAGCAGCAACTTATTGATGAGCAGCTTACAAAGAATATCGCACACGAAGGCAATCAGCACAATCAACGCCACATAGATGAGGGTATGCCACACCACCGTGTCGTCAAAAAAGAGGCCGGCAGCCGAGTGCAAAATATTTTCTATCGATTCCAACATAACCTTTGCTTTTTATTCCACGGCAGGAGTAGTCTCGACACCCTTCTTCTCTTTTTTCTTGTCGAAGGAGAAACGATACCCTACCGTATAGGTAAACCCAAACGGCGACCCTTCGGGCCCGAATCCCGGGATAAACCAAGGTTGGGAGCGCTCATTCTTTTTGTAACCAAACATCATGCGGTAACGCACCGTCCAACCCATGTAAAAGTTTTTATAGACCTGCACACGCAGTCCGCCCAACAGTTCGCCCCAGTGGGCCCACGACTTCTGACCGGCGATGCGCAGTTGCTCGGTCTCCTCCCAATACGACGACTCCATCGTCACGTTGTCGATATCGTAGGTAAAGACCGAGAATCCATACCTGAGACCAATATAGAAGAAACTCATCGCCTCCTTGTTGTAGCCAAAGTTGTAGTTCATACCCACGCGGTTGTAGAGCGAAGGTTTGGTGCGATAGGTAAAATTCAACTCCTCGGGAGTATTGTCGGCATAGCCCACACCAATCTCCCACACCGGGAAGAATCGGTTGTGCAGGTCGAGTTCGGCTGCGATTTCATAATTGCCATAGCTCTGGCCAAACAGTTTGGTCACTCCGTCGATAATGTTCACATTCAACGTGAGGCCGTTGAAAAGCGGATAGAGATATCCCTTGATCTCGGGCTCCTCAGGCTGAGGAGCGGCCACACTATCGGGCTGCTGGGTAGTCACCGTGTCGCGCCGGGCCGTGGGATCGACCGGCGTAATGCGGCGCTGAGCCATCGACGAGAGTACCGTCAGCAAGAACAATATGAATAGTTTACTCCTCATCGGGTTCGGTGGTTTGAACGGTATAGAACAGGCGTACACTCTCCACGTCCTTATTGGTAATCTCGGGCACAGTCACAGCCACCGAGTCGAGCACATTGCGGGTGTAGCGGCAAGTCTCAATGTTGAAGTTGTACATGGCGCCACAATCGATCGACTCGAAATAGGGATAGGCCTGATAAACGAAAGTGAGCGTGTCGTTGTAGCGGGGTGACGAGAGCGAGTGCTGCAAATACTGGATGACATATTGCGTGGAGTCTTGCGTAAAGCGCAAGGGCAGATAGACCTGAGTCACGGCAACAGCCGAATCGAGCAGCATAGAGTCGTTGGGCTGCCCTATCCCGTAAATCGAAATCGAGTCAACCACCAGGGCCAACTCCTGACCTCCGTAGGAATAGAACTGTGCCAGAGGTATGCTGTTGCGGTTTTCCACACAGCCATCGCTGCCGCAGCTGCCCAACAAGAGCAGCCCGACACCCAGGCACAAGCCTCCGGCCACACGGGAAACTTTCGTCAGAAACGATCCCATTTCACTACATCGTTAAGCGGTTTGCGCTTACGCTCCGTCTCGGTTGCATCGGCCGGATAGCCTACCGGCAAGAGTACCACAGGCTCCCACGACACAGGCAGATTCAGCACCTCGCGGCAACGAGCCACATCGAAGTTGCACACCCAGCAAGCGCCCAATCCCTGCTCGACAGCAGCCAGAGCCAGATGCTCGGTAGCAATAGCTACATCGACATCGCAGAAGTCTTTGCCATCGGAGGCCCGTTTCCACGAAGCCTCGTGATTGCCACAAACGACAATACAGGCCGGAGCCGAGGCGAACCACTCGCGCGGATAGCACCCGTTGAGAGCCTTCAACTGCTCGGGATCACGCACGACCACAAAGCACCACGGCTGGAAGTTCACGGCCGACGGTGCCAACCGGGCCACCTCGAGCATATATTCGAGTTTGGCGCGCTCTACTGGAGCAGGAGCAAAAGCGCGCACCGACTTGCGCGCCTTTACCAACGCCATCAAATCGGGATATTTCTTTTCGTTCATATGAGTCCGTATCTTGGTTTCACAATTATTTCAGTTCGGTCTCTATCTGGTAGTTGTTGCGCTCGCTCGAGTTGCGCGAGATAAGCTCGCCTACAAAGCCAGCCAGGAACAACTGAGTACCCAGAATCATGGCCGTGAGGGCCAGATAGAAATAGGGCGAATCGGTCACCAACCGGTAAGGCAGCCCGTTGTAGAGGCAATAGAGTTTGTTGGCACCCACAACAATCACGGCAATAAATCCCAGCACAAACATCAAGCTGCCCAGCAGTCCGAAGAAGTGCATGGGTTTCACCCCGAAACGCGAGAAGAACCACAGTGTGATGAGGTCGAGATATCCATTTACAAAACGATCCAGACCGAATTTGGTTTTGCCATACTTGCGGGCCTGGTGGTGCACGGCCTTCTCACCTATCTTGTTATACCCGGCATTCTTGGCCAGGTAGGGAATATAGCGGTGCATATCGCCATAGACCTCGATATTCTTCACCACCTCTTTCTTGTAGGCCTTCAGTCCGCAGTTGAAGTCGTGCAGATTTTTGATGCCCGACACCTTGCGGGCCGTGGCGTTGAAAAGTTTGGTAGGTATCGTCTTGGAGAGCGGGTCGTAGCGTTTCTTCTTCCACCCCGACACCAGGTCATAGCCATCGACCGTGATCATGCGGTAGAGTTCGGGAATCTCGTCGGGACTGTCCTGCAAGTCGGCATCCATGGTAATGACCACGTCGCCTTCGGCACGCAGGAAGCCCGTGTAGAGGGCCGGCGACTTGCCATAATTGCGACGGAACTTCACCCCCTTGATGCAGGGATTCTTCTCCCGCAACGACTCGATTACCTGCCACGAGTTATCGGTACTGCCGTCGTTGATAAACCATATCTCGTATGTAAACTTGTTGGCGGCCATCACCCGCTCGATCCACGCTGCCAGTTCGGGCAGCGATTCGGCCTCGTTATACAAAGGTACGATTACCGAAATATCCATATTCCTATTGTTTTGTAAGATTTGACTTAGCACGCTGTTTGACAAGCCAGGCTATCGCAGCCGACAGCAACGACCCGAAAAACATATTCACCCACATACGCTCTACCACGACCGACATCGGCGAGGGCACATTGCCTTTCTCGACTCCCTCTTTGAGGGCTTCGAGCAGCGAGGGGTCTTTGGCCATGAGGTTCAACGACTCCATGAGCGCAACGGCCGACTGGAACTGCACCTTGATGTACTCGGGGTTGATATAGACGTAATAGATATATTGGGCCAGACTGCTGATGAGCGACGTGAAGAAAAAGAGCATGATGCCCATCATCCACAACTGGGCGAAGTAGCACTTCAAGCCGTTCATCACATCATACTTGCGCATTGCACGATAAACCACGATCGGGATACACAGCAACATGAGCAAAGAGACTGTGTTACAGAAAAAGGAGTCCATGCTCCACACCTCGAACACAAACTTTACCACAAAGTAGAGTCCCATATATACACCCCACTCCATCGCAAATTGCACGATACTTTTCTGCTCTTCGTTTTTTACCATCCGATACTCTTTTTCTGCATATACATTAGCGTACAAAGGTATCACTTTTACCGCAATATTCATATGCGGCAGGGGCAAAATCGTTGCTCGTGCCACAAAATAAATATCACCCGACCGGGACAAAACAGGAAGAGTCGTGAAAAAAGAGCGATAAATTACCATTCTCGAAAAAAAGTATTACTTTTGCAGACGATTGGTTCCAACAGGCCCTTCGGGTCTCGAGGATTAAAAGGGAATCGGGTGAAAATCCCGGACAGTCCCGCTGCTGTGAAGCTCTACCAACCACTCGAATTCTACACGCCACTGATCCATGTATCGGGAAGGCATCGAGTGGGGAGTCAGTCAGAAGACCTGCCATCGATTTTTATTTTTAATCGAGCCCGCGGACAGGACGGTTAAATGTACAAGGTTAAACGCTTTATAATTTTTGTAGGTTTTTCAGGCCGTTCATAACTCCTCACGGAGTATGAAGCTTCTTGTATCTGCCCAGGCATCCATCGACACGTCCCCGACTTTGGGTCGGAAGAGTGACGAGAGGATTTACATTGCCTGCCCCTCCCAAGTCTCTGGCTCACAAGTTATCAACAATAGAGCTGAACCATAAACATTTACATAAAGAATAAGATGAAGACAGTAAGAAAAACTTGGGGGGGGGGTGCTGCTGGTTGCAGTAGCTCTGGTAATGGGCAGTTGCTCGAAAGAGAAGGATGAACCTATTCCTGCTCCGAAATTTGAATGGACGACAGATATCGCGACCGATATGCCGGTATTTGTCGTTCCCGATACCAAAGTCGAGATTGGCTATGCCGCCGAATATGTGCAATCGGTTACAACAGGATCCTTGCCCAACGGGTGGAACGTAAAGGTGAATGAAGGAACTCAAAAGATTGAAATCTCAGCAACAGCCGACGCCGAAACCAAAGCCACACTGGAGGTTACGATAACGGGTAACGACGGGAAGCCTCTCTCGCAGCATGTGGAACTTTATTGCTTGAATACGTTTGACGATCCGGCCGGAGTCTTCGTTCTTAACGAAGGAAACATGACCACCGAGAACGGTTCGCTCACCTGGATTTCGCCCGAGGGGTATGTGCTGGACGATGCCTACAAAACGGTCAATGGCTCCGAGCTGGGTAATGTGGCTCAAGACATGGCCATCTATGACGGACAGATTTATATCATCTCGCAAAATGGCAACAAGAACCCGAACGGCACAACGTTCGAGAACGACGGCATGCTGGTGATTGCCGATGCCCATACCTTGAAACGGACGGCCGCTTTCACCAACGACGACCTCCAAGGGCTCGACTGGCCTACACATATCGCAGTACTCGATGCCCAGCATCTATACATTCGCGACAACGCCGGCATCTATCGCTTCGACCCGACGACCAAGACGCTGACCTTCATAACCGGCTCCGACGGTGCTCCCAAAAGCCGTTTCGTCACAATGGGAGGTAAAGCCTATACCTTCAAGTCGGGCTATTCGAGCAAGCTTCTCGAGATTTCGACCGAGAGCGATGCCGTGACTTCAATTTCGTTCCCTTACAGCATCCCCTGCATGATCAACCGGGTGCTGGGTATTCAAGGTGCCGATGATGGCCGCATGTGGGTAATGACCTCTACTTCGACTACTGTCGGCTCGGGACAGACGGCCATCGGGAAATTCAACCTCTCGGACCGCTCGATGATTCAGCGGCGAATCGGGGTTGAGCCGGGTGTAGGCTCATCGGGCGAGGCTTTTGCCGCCTATGGCAACAACCTCTACTATGCCGATGGCGTGACCGTCTATTGCCTGCCCTTCGACGAAAGCGAAGACCTCAAAGCCGATTCGGGTCTCGAGGCCGAGCAATGGATGGTAGATCTTTCGGCTTTGGACAAGAACGCCGGGCTGCGCTACAACGGGCTGGGAGTACATCCCACATCGGGACGTGTCTATATCAATACCATCAAATCGTATGCCCTCTTTGGACAGAATCAGATCTGGGGCTTCGACTTCGCCACCAGTACCAAGGCTCCGGCCGTCAAATATGAGAATTATACCAATTTCCCTGCCGGCTTCTATTTCCCTGCCGGTCGTCAATAAATCTTGTAAAATATTTGAACGATGAAAATGAAATGGATAACAGCCCTCCTGGTGGGGGCCATGATGGTGGCGAGCGGATGCACGTCCGATCCGGAAGGTATCAATAACCCGGGTGGGAACTCGGGTGGAGGCCAGTCGCAACCCCTCGGCGGATATGCGGCACCCGACGGTGTGCTCATTCTCAACCAGGGGGCTCCGCGCCTGGAAAACGGATCGGTGACCTGGATTTCGCCCGAGGGTATAGTTGAACAAAATGTCTATCGCACGGTCAACGGTTCGGCGTGCGGAAACACGTCGCAAGACCTCTACCTCTGCGGCAACAAGATTTACATCATGAGCAACAATAACGAAGTCCCCGATTTGGGAAACAGCGAGCCGGGCGATGGCTCGATTGTCATCGTCGATGCCGAGACCTTCCGTCGTGAAAAAGCGTTTCAATTCTCAGACTTGAAATTCCACAAGCCCGAAGGCTCGCTCGAAGTGGTCGATTCACTATCGCTGGCTACTCCGTTTGAGAATATGGCCGTCATCGACGAGCACAATCTCTTCTTTGCCGACGGACAGGGTATGTTCCGCCTCGACACCGAAACAGGTAAGTTGAACCTCGTCGAAGGGGGATATCACTTCGGTAACCAGGGAAACACCATTGAGACCGTCGTAGCCACACGGGGCATGACTGTCATAGGCGACCACCTCTACTTTGCGGCCGGCACCCTGACCGTAAGCCGCATCTCGCTCAAGACCTGGAAAATCGAAGAGTATATCCACGTGGAAAACGATGCTCCGCAAGCCCGGTACCTCACTTGCAACGTCGTGGCCGATTCGAAGAAGAATCTGCTTTATGTATCGGTATCGAACGACTTGAACGAAGCTCGAACCTCCGACGGGAATATTCTGGTCTATAACTGCAGCGGCGACGAACCGCAACTGGTCATGAACATCGAGAACAAGGCCAGCTACCCGATAAACATCTATCCAATGTCGAAATTCTATTGAGAAATCGAACCGAGACCACTACCACACCTTCTCGTGTAATGTCTGCAAAAGAGACCGACCTCACAAGACTCTGAGGCCGGTCTCTTTTTTGTATCCGGCATTTTTCTCTCATAGTCCCATAGACGCACTCGGTTCCTCGATACCAAGAGTAACTATTTTTTGTTAATGCACAAACCTAAAACCGGTAAACGATTTGGCAAATCACCGCTTTCTCGTTACCTTTGTGGCCCCTTTTACAGAAAGAGTATGAACAAACGATATGTAATGATTATCACCGCTCTATGCGGTATCTGCTTCTCGCTGCTGGCCGATATGCCCCGGGACTACTACCCCAATACTCTCGAGGGAAAAAGTGGCGCCGAGCTCAAAACCGAACTGCATAACCTGCTCAAGAATCATACCCGCATCGCCTACGGGTCGCGCAACTACGACGGGGCCTGTACCTGGACGGTATTCAGGGAGAGCGACAAACGTGACAACGGCAAAGTGTGGGACATGTACTCCAACTACACCTATAGTTTCCCCAACAGTGGCGCAGCCAAAGGCATGAACATCGAGCACAGCGTGCCCAAAAGCTGGTGGGGCGACAGCAACTACGACGACACCACTCCGGGTTATCCCTACCAGTACGATGCCTCCTACGACCTGCAGCACCTGGTGCCTGCCGATGCCAGTGCCAACTCGGCCAAAAGCAACTACCCGCTGGGCGAGGTGGTTACCGCCTCGTTCGACAACGGAGTGAGCAAGGTGGGTACCGGCTATGCCAATGGCAAGGCAACCAACCTCTTCGAACCGGCCGACGAATACAAAGGCGACTTTGCCCGCATGTATCTCTATTTCGTCACCTGCTACCAGGATTATGCCTGGAAGTCACTGGCAACCACCATGTTTGCCCAGAATTCCTACCCCACCCTCAACGCCTACGGCCAATCCCTGCTGCTGAAGTGGCACCGCCAGGATCCCGTGAGTCAAAAGGAGATCGACCGCAACAACGCAGTATATAGTTTCCAGGGCAACCGCAATCCCTACATCGACTACCCCAATATGGTAGAATACATTTGGGGCGACTCGATCGGCTACGAGTTCAGCTTCTCGGGGGCTCACTCCACAACCCCAAGCATCACGGTATCGAGCAACCTCATAGACTTCGGCTACATCGCCGACGGCACCTCGAAACAGACCGAGATATACATCAAAGGGCGCAACCTCACTTCGACCGTTACGGTTCAAATTCTCAACGACAACCGTGGCGAGTTCTCGGTAACCCCAACCTCGCTGACGGCCGACGAGCTCAACACGACGGGTATCAACCTCACCGTTAGCTTCTCGCCCCAGACCACCGGCTCACACAACGCCACCCTGCGGCTCACCAGCAACGATCTCGAATCGGCTACCGACATCGCACTCTCGGGATCGGTACTCTCGTCGCAAGTCAGCTATCTCGAGATTGTAGGGCTGAAATCGACCTATAAAAAGAGCGACAGCCCCGTATTGTTGCAACTGAACAGCGACGTGGCCGTCAAATGGACCGTCGATGGAACCAGCGCCACACACTTCACTCCCTCCAATCTCTCGCCGGGACTTCACACCGTTAAGTTCACCACGGCAAACGGGAGCGGGAAAATGCGAGTACAAATTATCGAATAACCTTTTAATGACAAATGTTTATGAACGCAACCCAATATATACGTTACATTGTCGCCTCCCTTTTAGCCCTGTCGCTGCTCTGCGGCTGCAAAGAGGAGAAAGAGGAGAACCAACTTACCGATTTTGCCCTGCGGGTCGATGAGTCGGTCACAATCAAGTTGCCCAACTCGACCACCTACACCCTCACCGTCAACAACCCCATTATCGATTATACCCAAGCAGGCAGCACGCTCACCGTCACGGCTATCAAAGAGGGAAAAGCCACGCTCACCGTCGTGCTCGACTCGGGCGAAAGCCGCAACTACACCTTCACCGTCACAGCCAACGCCTACCAAATAGGATTCACTATCGACTCCACACCGCGCGTGGAATCGTGGACAGGCACGAGCCTCAAGACCGAAGAGACCACCGGGCTGCAGGTTAGCTACGAACCGGGGCTCGACATCACCGGTTCGACGACCGGCAACTCGACCCGCTCCTACGCCTTCCTCTACCCCGAGACCGGCAAACTGCTGCGCTTCTCGGCCGAAGGAGACTTCACTCAAAAGGGTACCTTGAACAACGGTATCGCAGCTACCCGCGAGAGCCACAACGACCCGGTACAATACGAGGCCTGCACCGTCACCATCGAAAAGGTGAACAGCGAGGGCAAAATCTGGTTCACCCTGCAATTTGCCAACCGCAGCGACATCCGCATCGTCACCGAGGTCTTCTAAGGAAATTATCTATCCCTATCATACAAGCGGCCCCGGCGATTGATTTCGTCGGGGCCGCTCCCTTTATATAACTGCCTCTCTCTAAGCGGTTATCTTTATGAAATTAAAATCAAAATCAGCCATTACTTCTCCTCTATCTTCACCTTGCCAATCATCTTGCGAATCTTACCCTCGCCGATAATCGGGGCATGGGCGTCCTCGGGGAAAAAGACGGCCACCTGGCCAGGCACGAGATGCAGCCACGAGGTGGGACGATCGGCATAGAGCGCACAGTCGCCTTCGGGATCATAGGGTTTCACTTCGTCGGTCACATCTTCGAGTGCTTTCCATCCCATGGTTTCGCGACCCTCCAGCAAAATCTGCACGTCGATATAGTCGCGATGCACCTCCAGCACCTGTTTCTCGGCCGGCATACACTCGGGATTGGCGTTGTTGATAAAGAGATTGTCACCGTCGAGTTCGATGCGTCCGCACTCCATGTGCAGGATATCGTGGCTCTTGACATAATCAAACAACTGTTTGAATCGCGGATGAAGCGCCTCGATGCGGGCGGTATTCTGTAAGTTGGTAAGTATCATGGTTCTTTCTATTTGATATGCTGTTTTTATCGAGTTGAAACAAGTTATTTCATATTATCGGTCTTGGGCCGCAGGAAATAGAGTTGCAGCACGAGGGCCACAGCCACTACCCCGGCCAGCATGGCAAAGCCGCCCCCCAGATTACCGTCGTCGGTCCACTGGCCCAACAGACTGGTAATAAAGGCTCCGGCAAAAACGCCCACCATATTCATGATGCCATAGGCGGTAGCCCTCTGCCGGGCCGATACGAACTGACAAAGGATGGGCATATTGTTGGTGTCGAACATGCCATAACCGATGCCGAAAAGGAGGCCGGCTCCTACCACGGCCACGATGCTGTGCCCATAGCCCAGCAGAAGCAGCGACGGGATGGTGAGTCCCAACCCGATGGCTCCGATATAGACCCGACCGCGCAGATTTTTCTGCACCCAACGGTCGGAAAGCGTACCCCCGATGACGACTCCCAGGAACGACGACACCGCAATGGTGATGGTCGAGAGTGGCCCGGCCTCGGACATGGGCATATCGAGGTTCTCCTCAAAGAGCGTGGGCAACCAGTTCTTGGTAGCCCACCCGGGGAGACTGGGGGCGGCAAAATAGAGCAGAATGACCCAGAAGGCCACATTGCTGAAGAGGGTCTTCAGGCTCACCCATACCGGTTCTTTGGCGGGAGCGGCAGTCTCGGGAACCGGGTGCTCCAGATTCTCATCGGGCTTCTTATCCCGCAAAAAGAGGGTGAGCAGCAGAGCATAGGCAATGCCGATGATACCAAACCAGTGAAAGGTCGTATGCCACGAATAGGCGGCAGCCACCGTGGCACCAAAGCCTCCGATGGCCTGGCCGGTATAGAGTCCCGTCATGTGGATTCCCACGGCCAGCGAACGGGACTTGCCCGTGTGATAGTCGGCAATGAGCGACAGCCCTGCCGGGATATAGAGAGCCTCGCTTACCCCCATAAGGGCCCGAAGCCAAAATATCTGATTAAAGGTAGTGGCTATACCCATGAGATAGGTCACGGCCGACCACACAAACAGACTGCCCACGATGAGCCACTTGCGATTCAGGCGGTCGGCTATAATCCCCGATATGGGACTCATACAGCCATAGATGTAGAGGAAGATGGCCATGAGCCAACCAAAATTGGTAGCCGACTGCAACTCGACAATATCGATCTGCATGGCATCTTTCATGGTACTCAGCATCTGCCGGTCCATATAATTGAGCAGAGCTACTCCCCACAAAAGGGCAACCACAACCCAGGGATATATTTTAGAGGGTCTTTTCACGATACAAGATTATGGATTAAAGATTAAACGGAGCCACGGCCGGGAAGGACAAGTAGTCCCCTCTTGCACTCCCGGCCGGGCACTCAATAGCCATTCAGCATTTCCCGGCACAGTTCATACCCCTTGGTCATCATGCGGGGGATATGAAACGGTCCCTTGAAGAGATTCCCCTTGGCCGGCTGGGCCACACTACCGTCGCGATGCAGGTATCCAAACCATTCACCATATTGTGCATCGGGGAAGTGTGCATAGGTCCAGTCGCTTATTTGGGTGTGCATGTTCAAATATTTCTCATTCCCGGTTACCTTGTAGGCATAGAGCGTGGCGATGATAGCCTCGGTCTGCGGCCACCAGAATTTCATGTCCTGCGAATAGTCCTGAGGCGGATAGTTCTTGCAGTCGCGGAAGTTAATGATGCCGCCATACTGCTTGTCCCAACCCCACTCCCACGACCAGTCGAGAATCGTGAGAGCCATGCGGGTTATCGCTTCGTCGCCTCCCCGGTCGGCAGCCACGTCGAGCAGGAACCACGAGGTCTCGATGCAGTGCCCGGGATTGATTAAACGCCCGTTGATGGTGTCGATAAATTCGCCGCGAGGTCCCACCATCTCGAGCAGGGCCTTGAACTCGGGATGCATGAAGTAGTGCTCCAGAGCATAGAGCGACGTCGATATCTGCTCGTCGAGTTCGGGATCGGCAATCACCTTCTTGATGCGCGAAGCCACGTTAATCATAATCATCGTGATGGAGTGTCCCTGCGCTTCTACCGTGGGCAGATACTTGGGCTCGAGCAGCCCCGGAGTCGAGAGGAATCGACGCATCGCCTTAAAGAGGGCAAGTGCTTTCTCGGCATACTCCCGTTCGCCTGTGGCCAACGCATACTCGGCCATGGCTATGGCGGCAAAACTTTCGCTAAAGACATAACGACGTTTCCGCAAGGGAGTACCGTCGGCAGCCACCTCGAAGTACATGCGCCCGTCGTTGTCGAAACAGTGAGCCTCGATGAAGTCGAGTGTACTCTTGGCGGCATCGAGCCACGTCTGGCGCTTCTCTACCTGATTATAGGCATAGCAGCAGGTAAAGGCAAACCGACCTTGAAACCACACCGACTTGGTAGTGTCGATGAGGCTCCCGTCACGATCGACACAGGTATATACCCCGCCATGATCCGTGTCGAGACCATGCTCGAGCCAGAAGGGCAAGATGTTGTTTACCAGGTCGTCTTTATATCGCTCGGCCCAATAGCCGAGATACAGTTGGGTATTCATTGTGGTCTTCCTCCGATTAGAATTAAAATTTGTTGCAACGCTCAAAGAAACCGATGGCCTCCAACTCGGCCTTCATGCGGGCCTCTTCTTCATCGGTCATGTTTTGGAAGGGCGTGCGGTTCTTGCCCAGGTCGAGACCTATCAACTTCATAATGCGTTTACCGGCCACGATATTGCCCCGGTAGTGGCAGATTACGTTGATGACAGCCTGAGCGAAATTCTGGAGTTCGCGAGCCTTCTCGATATCGCCGGCGTTCCAGGCATCGATGATACCTACCAGATTGACGCCGTTATAGTTGGTCGTACCGCCTATTCCCCCCTGAGCGCCACCCATGGCCAACGAAGGAAGTATGGTTTCGTCCTGCCCGTGCAACATATCGAATTTGCCGTTTTTGTAGAGACGGCACTGATTGTACTCATAGATACTTTCATAGGTATATTTGATACCGGCAAAGTTGGGGATACGCCCATCCACGGCCTCGAGAAAGGCGGTCATGGGCAGATAGGCCCCATTGAAAGCGGGGATATGATAATAGTAGAAGGGCAACTGCGGGGCTCCGGCGGCAATCTCTTCGCAGTACTTCACCAGCTCCTCGATACGACCCACCTTGGGAAAGGGAGGCGCCATGGCTCCGATACCCCATGCGCCTATCTTCTGGGCATGTTCGGCCAACCGTCTGCTCTCTTTCACACAACAGCTACCTACGTGCACAATCACCTTGAACCCGGCGGGAGCCACTCGCACCCACTCTTCGGCCAGTCTCATGCGCTCCTCCTCGGTGAGCATATAGCCCTCGCCCGACGAGCCATTGATAAATACACCTTTCAATCCATTCTTGACCAACATGCGGGCATAGGCCTCTATCGGCTCAAGATTCACCTCACCATTTTCATAGAACGGTGTAAACGGCGCATCAATCAATCCTATTATCTTTTTCATCTTCGCTGCGTTTATAAATTGTTTTATTAACTACCCGCAAAAATAGGATTTTATATTTATTAATACAAATGAAACCAAGAAAAAATATCGACTCCTCGAAAGCCTGCCGAGAGCGCATTTAGTTCAGAGGCTCAACCTGTATATTTCCCTCATTCTCACTTAACACAAAAGCTCCTATCTGCGAGCTTCTTATCCCCGGCTTCACCTCGCCGCAAATCATGAAAAGCCTGTCGCCAAAGTGCAGCAGCGCACCCCCAGCTCTATCCATTCCTGTCACAGAGTCGCAAACCGTCCAACGGGCAAGGGCCGGGTCGTAAACAAGCACATCGCTATTAAACCGATACCACTCGACCGGCTTTTCCAGATAATCGGGAGGTACATTCCCCTCCATGGCTTCCTTAAATATTTTATAATCTACGCCCCCGGTCAACAGCAATTTGCCATCGACTGCCACACCACTTCCCCCCGAGAGAGCATACTGCCCGCCATCGGCTCTGGAGGGAAAAGGTATAGGTTCGCCCCACTCGCGCGTGACGATATCGTAGGGTACCATATCGGCTGGAATCGTACAGGTATTGGTCGGACGGTCGTCGCAGAAACCACCGGCCAAATAGAGTTTTCGCCCTACCGCCAGCAAGACGGGTTGTACCCGGACGGGGTCGGGATAATCGGGCAATCGGCTCCAGACCGTATCGCCTGGAGCAAGGGCATACAGCGCGCGACCGCCATCAGGCTGGTTGCCACCGGTCACATAAACAACCCCTTGGACCGATGCGGCAGCCCCATTGTCGATCGGCGAAGGTAATGCGGGCAGGTCGTTTAGCGTGAAATGCACCTCACCGGCAGGCCCCGCCTGCCGTTCCATACGAAATACACGGGTCACGGCCGAGTCGGCACCAAGGCCACCCACACACACCAACCCCTCGTCGGTCACGGCCGAGGCGCCATAGGCCAACGACTCAGGCATATCGGGGAGCGACTGCCACCCACTATCGACCCGATTCAGATCGAGGGCATAAAAGCGATTGCAAAAACGTTTGGCCCCGCCCCGGGCAGCAGGCACATCGGGGAAATTGCAACCGCCGCCCACCACCATATAACCGTCCAGCACACCGGCAAAGGGAGCCGAAACACCGCCCGGTACAGGATAATCGGGCAACTCACCCACACCCCTTGTGCCGCTTGCCGTGCAGCCACACATCATCACAAGGACTGTGCCGAGAATTATCAAACATTCTGTCGCTTTCATAAAAACAGATAAAAAGGTTACCGACAGCCAAATGTAACGATAAAGCTTCAGCTTCCTGCACTTATTGTCCGAAAAATTTAGCAACTTGAGAATTAAATCCTACATTTGCATAAACGAAAAACCCCTTATACAAGCCATGAGCCTGCTCTCCGAAATAGAAAAAGGCACCCGCAGTGCCGCCATGAAGAAAAAGATTATAGGTTTCTATCTCTACAACCAGTCGGCCACCCTGCCCGACCTGGCCAAAGAGCTGAACATAAGCGTCCCCACCGCCACCAAGTTTGTTACCGAAATGCTCGACGACGGCTACATCATCAGCTATGGCAAGATGGAGACGGCCGAGGGGCGCCCGCCCACGCTGTACGGGTTGAATCCCGAGTCGGGCTATTTCATTGGCGTGGACATCAAAAAATTCTCCATAAACTTTGCCCTCATGAACCTCATCGGTGGAATCATCGAGACCCGCATGGGAGTCGAATGCCAGTTGGAGAATACCCCCGAGGGGCTTGAGATACTGTGCAACCACATACGCGATTTTCTGGAGGCCATCAGCATCGACAAAAGTAAGATACTTAACATTGGCATCAACATCTCGGGGCGGGTCAATCCCGAGTCGGGGTTCAGTTTCTCCCAGTTCAATTTCGAAGAGCGCCCGCTGGCCGAAATCCTGACCGAGCGGATAGGCGTCGAGGTAAGTATCGACAACGACACCCGCGCCATGACCTATGGCGAAATGGTCAAAGGGGTGGTCAAGGGCGAGAAAGACATTATCTTCATCAACCTCAGTTGGGGGCTGGGTAGCGGATTGATATTCGACGGCAAACTGTATAAAGGCAAATCGGGATTCAGCGGCGAGTTCGGCCACTTCGGCGTGTTTGACAACGAGCGCATCTGCCACTGCGGCAAGCGGGGATGCCTCGAGACCGAAGTCTCGGGCGAGGCGCTCTATCGGGAGTTGCTGCGATGTGTACACGAAGGGAAACAGTCGATACTCTCGGATCGCATCCAACACGACGAAGCCTCGCTTACCCTGCTCGACATCATAGACGCCACCAACAAGGAAGATTTGTTGTGCATCGAACTCACCGAAGAAATCGGTCAGAAACTGGGACGATACCTGGCCAGCCTCATCAACCTGCTCAACCCCGAGCTGGTCGTTATCGGGGGTGTACTCGCCCAAACCGGCGACTACATACTGCAACCCATCAAGAGTGCCGTACGCAAATACTCGCTCAACCTGGTCAACAAAGACTCGGCCATCGTCCTCTCTAAGCTCCAGGATAAGGCGGGTGTGGTGGGTGCCTGCATGCTTGCCCGCTGCAAAATGTTCGATTGCGACAAAAGCTAAGCGGCCAGGCACGTTCAACCGGCAACCACTGCGAGTGTCAACCCTGTATATACGAGGGATGACGTTTCAACCACGCGGCCGCGTATTCGCACGAGGCACACGGAGTGAGGCCCTGTGCAAGTGCATAGTCATACGCCTCCTTGACCAAAGCGGCTGCAATGCCACGACCTCCAATCTCGGGAGGAACAATGGTATGTTCTATATCAAGGCAATCATTGTCAATCACATACGACACATAAGCTCTCACGCCATCGACCACGGTCTCGAACAGGCAGTGCGACATATCATGTACAATCTCCATAATCCGGCATATTTTAGTTATACAAATATATATATCCGTTGAGGTAGGTTGCAAACAAAAGCCACACAAAATAGGGCACAAACAGCCAAGCCGCCGCCCGATCGCGCCGATAGGCCCCCACCATATAGACCAGCACCAACACATCGAGCAACAAGATATCGACCAGCCCCAGCAGCGGATACCGGAAAGTAAAAAAGCACAGGCTCCACAAGAAATTGAGAACCAGCTGCGCCCCCCATATTCCAAAGAGAATACGATCACGACAACGCCCAATCAACCGTCCCAACGAGACTCCCATACACACATAAAGCAGACTCCAGGCAATGGGGAAAGCTATACCGGGAGGCGTGAGCACCGACTTGTCGAGAAACGGATACCATTCGACCATCGACCGGGTTTGAAAAAAACTGGCCGAGAACCCTACTCCCAGACACAACAGTGTGGGCAGCAGATAATACAAGATTTTTCGCATCATGGTTTTCTCTATTTTAAATATAACTTTCCAACAACTGGAGCACGTGTAAAGTTTATCGCTCCCCCAAAGCAGATACCCAATATATCCTCCATCCACGAGACAGGCCACTCAAAACGGCAATACCGAGTTTTTCGCCATCCGGGCTTTGGAATATTGCCACAATGGTTGTATTTTTGAAGCCAAATGAAGAACCGATGCAGGACGTTGAAAGAGGATACACTACCGGTGAAGTGGATATAAGCCCGGCAAACCATTGGCTGTCAAATATCAAGGGAAGCCACCTGTCTCTCGAAAAAGTTACCTGCATTTCAAATTCATTTCAAATTTGAAATTCATTTTTGTGGCATGAAACTTTAATCATGACAAAAAACAGTACGCTATGAATCCTCTACGACTCTTTTTATCGGCATTATCTTTCACGCTGCTTGCCTGGCCCGCATCGGCCGATACACAAGCCTTCAAAAACGATTCACTCAACATCACGCTCCCCAACACCAATTATGCCGACGAATTGAGAGACATACGCATGCACATGCCCGATATCGAAGTGGGCAACGGCATATCGTTCCAACCCAAAAACAAAAGCTATAAACTCACCATGCGCATCCGCATGCAGAACATAGTCGATGTAGGGTTCAACGACAAGTTCGAAGCTCAAGACATCGATGCCCGGGTAAAACGGCTGCGACTGCGCTTCGACGGCTACATCTACACTCCCAAACTCACCTACCTCGTGCAATTGGGATTCACCCCCTACGACATGAAAACCCTGCCCAACGGCAACAGCAATATCGTGCGCGACGCCATGATTTATTATGTGCCCAACGCCACATGGAACATCGGGTTCGGTCAAACCAAGATTCGGGCCAACCGGGCACGCGTCAATTCGTCGAGTGCCTTGCAGTTTGTCGATCGCTCCATCGTCAACTCCGAGTTCAATCTCGACCGCGACTTCGGTCTGTTCGGCGAGTACAACCAGCACCTGTTCGGGACATTCGACCTGGCCGCCAAAGCCTCGATTACAACCGGCGAAGGCCGTAACTGGGGCAACAGCAAAGGAAGCGGACTCGCCTATACCGGCCGTGTGGAATTCTTCCCTTTAGGCCGGTTCAAGGGTAAAGGCGACGCCATCGAGGGAGACTTCGAGCGCGAGTCCACCCCCAAGATTCTGCTGGCCGGAGCATATAGCTACAACGACCGCGCCATGCGGGCCCAAGGCTCCAACGGCGATTGGCTAATCTCCAACCAAACCCGCAACCTGTCGTCCTACTTCGTCGATTTCATTCTCAAGTACCGAGGTTTTGCCTTCTATACCGATTTCATGGGACGCGCATGTACCACCTCGCCCCTTATCAAATCGGGTGAAACGGTAGAGCAATACATCCTCACCGGCATGGGTATCAACGTGCAAACAAGCTATCTGTTCCCCTCCAACTGGGAGATTGCCCTGCGCAACTCCATCATCCTGCCCGACCGTGAGGTGCAACCCCATGCCAATTACCGCAAATACAACCAATCGACGCTGGGCGTGACTAAATACCTCATCGACCACCGGCTCAAAGTACAGGCCGACCTCTCCTACAACTACAAGGATGAGTTCACCGCCACCAACTACAACCGCTGGCAACTGCGATTCCAGATCGAGCTCGGGTTTTAAACCGGCTCAACAGACTCCGATAACCTAATACCTAAACAACACACATATGGCTATTCAGTATGATTTTGACACCATCATCGATCGGCATCACACCGGTGCCATGAAAACCGATGTGCTGAGCGAACGATACGGACGCGAAGACCTTATCCCCCTGTGGATTGCCGACATGGACTTTGCCGTAGCGCCTCCCATTACCGAAGCGCTTGTGCAACGCCTGCATCACCCCGTTTATGGATATGCCGAGGCTCCCGCCAGCTATTGGCAATCGATTATCGACTGGCTCAAATATCTGCACAACTGGGACGTAAAGCGCGAGTGGATTACCTATATCCCCGGTATCGTCAAGGGCATAGGGCTAGCCGTGAACGTATTCAGCGACCCCGGTGATAAAATCATTATACAAACCCCTGTCTATACCCCCTTCATGGCAGTGCCCGAGGGTAACGGACGGCAAGTGGTACACAACCCCCTCAAGTGGAACGGTACCCACTACGAGATGGACTTCAACCACCTCGAGTCGATTATCGACCCGCAGTGCAAACTGTTTATCCTCTGCAACCCCCACAACCCAGGTGGTGTCGTGTGGCCGCTCGAGACTCTGCAACGGGTAGCCGAGATATGTGCCCGCCACCACATCCTCATCATTGCCGACGAGATTCATGCCGACATGCCGATCTTCGGCTCCAAGCATCACCCCTTTGCCTCGGTATCGGAGACAGCCGCCCAAAACAGTATTTCGTTCGGGGCACCCTCCAAGACCTTCAACATCGCCGGTCTGGTGAGCTCCTATGCCATCGTGCCCAACCCCACGATACGCCAGCGCTTCTTCGACTGGCTCACCGCCAACGAGCTGAACGAGCCCACCTTCATGGCCACCATCGCCACCGAGGCCGCCTATAACCATTGCCGCGACTGGCGCGAACAGATGCTGGCCTATGTCGAAGGGAATATTCTCTTTGTCGAGGATTTCCTCAAGCAACACATCCCCGCCATCAAAGCCATACGCCCGCAAGCCTCGTTTATCGTGTGGCTCGACTGCACCCGTCTGGGACTCGACCACGACGCCCTCATCGACCTCTTTGTCGATAAAGCCCGGCTCGCCCTCAACGACGGCGAGATGTTCGGGCCCGAAGGCAAAGGACACATGCGACTCAACGTGGGCACACCGCGAGCCGTGCTACAAAAAGCACTCGAGCAACTCGCAACGGCAGTGAGCCTTTTCAACCGATAGGTTACGAGCCACTTTAGCGACAAAGAAATATCTTTTTCGGAAAATATTTTATACTTTTGCACCCAATTGGTACAAGGGCCGATACCCTTGTACCGCTTAACGCTAAGAAAGAATATCAGAATAAATCGCTTTATGAACGAACTTGCCACAAAGTACAATCCCGCCGACGTAGAGGAGAAATGGTACGCCTACTGGTTGAAAAACGGGCTCTTCAAATCGAAGCCCGACGGTCGTGAACCCTACACCGTAGTCATCCCGCCCCCCAACGTCACCGGTATTCTGCACATGGGGCACATGCTCAACAACACGATACAGGATATCCTCGTGCGCCGCGCCCGCATGGAGGGCAAGAACGCCTGCTGGGTACCCGGCACCGACCACGCCTCGATTGCTACCGAAGCCAAAGTGGTAAACAAACTCGCCGCCCAAGGCATCAAAAAGAGCGACCTCACCCGCGAAGAGTTCCTCAAATATGCCTGGGAATGGAAAGAAGAGCACGGCGGCATCATCCTCAAGCAACTCCAGAAACTGGGAGCCTCGTGCGACTGGGACCGCACCGCTTTCACCATGGACGAAATCCGCTCCAAGAGTGTGCTGAAGGTATTTGTCGATTTGTACAACAAAGGGCTCATCTATCGCGGTGTGCGCATGGTCAACTGGGACCCCAAGGCACTCACCGCCCTCTCCGACGAAGAGGTTATCTACAAAGAGGAACACAGCAAACTCTACTACCTGCGCTACTACATCGAGGGTGAAGACAAATACATCATCGTGGCCACAACCCGTCCCGAAACCATTTTGGGCGATACGGCCGTGTGTGTAAACCCCAACGACCCCCGCTATACGTTCCTCAAGGGGAAGAAGGTAATCGTGCCGCTGGTCAACCGGGTCGTACCTATCATCATGGACGACTACGTCGATATCGAATTCGGTACCGGCTGCCTGAAGGTAACTCCCGCCCACGACGTAAACGACTATATGCTGGGCGAGAAATACAACTTGCCCACAATCGATATCTTCAACGACAACGGCACCATCAGCGAAGCCGGTGGCCTCTACATTGGCATGGACCGCTTCGATGTGCGCAAACAGATTGCCAAAGACCTGCAAGCTGCCGGCCTGCTCGAGAAGGTCGAAGACTATGACAACAAGGTGGGTTACTCGGAGCGTACCAACGTAGTCATCGAGCCCAAGCTCTCGATGCAATGGTTCGTCAAGATGGGCAAACTCGCCGAGCCTGCCCTCAAGGCGGTCATGAACGACGATATCAAGTTCCACCCCGACAAGTTCAAGAATACCTACCGCTACTGGATGGAGAACATCAAAGACTGGTGTATTTCGCGTCAGTTGTGGTGGGGACACCGCATCCCGGCCTACTACCTGCCTCAAGGCGGATTCGTGGTAGCCGAGACTCCCGAAGAGGCCCTGACCCTGGCTCGCGAAAAGAGCGGCGACAACTCACTTCAACTGAGCGACCTGCGTCAGGACGAAGATTGCCTCGACACCTGGTTCTCTTCGTGGTTGTGGCCCATCTCGCTCTTCGACGGTATCAACAACCCCGGCAACGAAGAGATCAAATACTACTATCCCACAAGCGACCTGGTAACGGGCCCTGACATCATCTTCTTCTGGGTGGCCCGCATGATCATGGCCGGTTATGAATACACGGGTGAAAAGCCCTTCAAGAATGTCTATTTCACGGGTATCGTGCGCGACAAAATCGGACGGAAGATGTCGAAGTCGCTCGGCAACTCGCCCGACGCACTCGAACTGATAAAGACCTATGGCGCCGACGGTGTGCGCATGGGCCTCATGCTGGCCGCTCCTGCCGGTAACGACATACTCTACGACGATGCCCTGTGCGAGCAAGGACGTAACTTCAACAACAAGATCTGGAACGCCTTCCGTCTGGTCAAAGGGTGGAGTGTCGATGACAAGCTCGAGCAACCGCAAACGGCACAAATCGCCGTCAAATGGTTCGATGCCCAGCTCAGCCGCACCCTTGCCGAGGTGAAAGACCTCTTTGGCAAATACCGCCTTTCCGAGGCTCTCATGGCCATTTACCGTCTCTTCTGGGACGAGTTCTCGTCGTGGTATCTCGAGATGATCAAACCGGCCTATCAGCAGCCTATCGACCGAGCTACCTACGAGGCTACGCTCACCTACTTCGACGCTCTGCTGCGCATGCTGCACCCATTCATGCCCTTCATCACCGAGGAGTTGTGGCAACACCTCTATGAGCGCAAAGAGGGCGAAAGCATCATGTATGCCCGCATGCCCGAAGCTCACCCGGTCGATGACGAAATCATTGCCCGGTTCGAGACCACCAAGCAGATTGTAGCCGGTGTGCGCACCGTGCGTCTGCAAAAGGGTATTGCCAACAAAGA
The DNA here is from genome assembly GCF_002161555.1 of Barnesiella sp. An55. GTDB lineage: Bacteria > Bacteroidota > Bacteroidia > Bacteroidales > Barnesiellaceae > Barnesiella > Barnesiella merdipullorum. The sequence continues at coordinate 25,660 of NZ_NFHZ01000007.1, forward strand.
GCCGCTCACGCTGCAGATTATCGGAGCGCACGACCACACCAACGACTGCGTGCTTACCAAGATGACCAATCTCGCTGCTATCGAGACCATCGACGAGAAAGACCCCGCCGCTGCATCGTTCCGGGTTCATGCTACCGAATATGCCATACCGCTGGGCAACAACATCGACGTTGAGGCCGAGCTGAAGAAACTCGAAGGTGAGTTGAAGTATGCTCAAGGATTCCTCAAAACCGTAATGGGCAAACTGAACAACGAGCGCTTTGTTCAAAACGCCCCCGAGGCCGTCGTAGCCATGGAACGTAAGAAAAAAGCCGATGCCGAAGAGAAGATCAAATCGCTCGAAGAGAGCATCGCCGCCCTCAAGAAATAACGATTGATCGGTTGCAATACACACAAGGGCCGTGTCGAGGAATTTTCGACACGGCCCTTGTCGTATAATCAAGGCGCCATCTGTTCCCCAATACGCCTCATAGACTCGGGTACGAAACAGAACCTCCCCACCCCAAACAAAGGTCTAAAAAAAGGCCAGCTCGGCAGATGGCCGAGCTGGCTATATCAGAGATGAAATCAGAATTTGTAATAGAGACTGAAGCTCAAGTCATTTCCGCTCAGCGACAAGCCCGAAACGCTGTTGCCGTTGTATTGATTGCGATAACCCAGGAATCCATAGTGTGCTACCAAAGAGAACTCTTCGGTAAGGTTAAAGGCAATACCCGGTTTGAAACCGATTTCAAATCCATTCTCGGCTTTGAATCCTTTGTGTTTTCCAGTAGAGAAACCAAAACCACCATCGACCAACAGGCTCAGAAAATCTTTCGTGAAGAAAGTCCAACGAGCATACGGAGCAATGTAAAACGAATTGTAGTTGTCCATGTGAGTATAACCGATGGTCCCGGCTACCGTCCAAGCATCGTTAAAAGCATAACCAAACTCGGGTGCAATGCGGAAAGTCGTATTCTCGGTGTCGGTGTCATAAGTCAAGCCAAACTGACCACCCACAAAAAACTGTGCATTGGCTGTCAACATACCAAACACAAGAACTAAGGTTAACACTAATTTTTTCATTTTACTTATATTTTTAGTTTGTTTCAACAAATATAATAATTTATTTGAAACAAATTCGCTTTTTCCTAAAAATAATAAGCTCCAGAGGCAAATTTACCGCTTTCTTTCACCGAATGAGTATGGCTTCCCGAGACTACTGCTTGGTCAACTCAAACCCCATCAGCACGCCGTCATACCCCGACAATAGGCTGCTAATTGTCTGTAACGTAGAGTTCTGCGTTTTCGAGGCTATCGTGGTCAACACATTGATCAACTTCTCTACGTCAAAGAGAATCTCCATCGTATTACCGGTTTTGGTTATTGTGGCATCCATCACCATCACCGGGATGCGGCCACCCACCAAGGCAAAGGTTACTACAAACTTGCCACTCGGCTCATCCTTCACAATATAACCATTCAACTTGGCACTACCATAATTCATGACCATCGTCGTGTCGGCAAACGAGAAGGAGACCCGCGACGAGGTGATACCCGCTTTCTGATAATAGGTAGCCAACTTATTCTCGAGTGTTGAGGCAACCATCTCTCCTCCGGCCGATTTCAAAAGATCTTCACTCTCAAACTTGCATGCCGGAGCCGAATAACGCCATGTGCCAGCCAAATCGGCCACCGTGAGCGTAGCATCTTTGTTGGTTATTGCACCCACCACCTTATTGACGGTCGATGAATTTAACAGATTGTCCAGCGAAAATTGTGCTTGGGCACTACTCCCAAATAAACATAGCCCACACAAGGCCAATACCCAGCTTTTCATACTTAATCTTTTTTTATCTTTTACTCTGCCACAACAGGGACAAGCCACGGGGCTATTATTTATAGCCAAAGCAGTCCACCGTTATGCAATTAATCACATGCAAATATACATCCAAAATGAGAAAAAATGGTGTTCCATCTCTCTATTTTTCGGCTCTGTTACAAAGAGAAAAACCAAAACCCGATAAAATATTGGGCATAAAAACATCTCATCATCGAACCAAAACCGGGCTGCCATGTTATTATAGGCAGAAAGGGCGCTCGAGAGAAATTCCAAGCACAGTAACGGTAAAAGGAGGAGCAGCCATTGCGAGCAGACGAATATTCCACCGGCCCCTTTCCCTACTAAAAAAGGCAGGTATCCGTCCAGGGATAGGGCGCATACCTGCCTTACCTTTTTCCAGTGATTTATAAACCTTATGCTTCGTTGGGGCAACTGCCTTAATGCAACGGCCGGCCTATGCTGCGATAGACAAATCCAAGTTCTTTCATCTCGGCCGGGTCGTAGATGTTGCGGCCATCGAATATCACGGGCGACTTCATGGCTCGACGCACGGCATCCCAGTCGGGCATGCGGAACTCTTTCCACTCGGTAACGATGAGCAGAGCATCAACCCCGGCCACCGCTTCATAAATATTCTCGGCATACTCTACCCGGTCTCCTACCCGACGCCGACATTCGGGCATGGCCACGGGGTCATACACCCGCACACTGGCCCCTGCCCCACACAACCGGTCGATGAGAATCAAGGCCGGAGCCTCGCGCATATCGTCGGTCTCGGGTTTGAACGAGAGTCCCCACACGGCAAACTTGCGTCCGGCGAGATTACCCTCGAAATAGTCGTTCAACCGACGATAAAGCAACTCTTTCTGCGACTCATTCACCCGCTCTACAGCCTCCAGAATCTGCATATGACAGTTGTTCTCCTCGGCCGTCCTTATCAAGGCCTTCACATCCTTGGGGAAACAAGAGCCTCCGTAGCCGCAACCGGCATAGAGGAAGCGGCTGCCTATGCGATCATCGGCACCGATGCCTTTGCGCACCGCACCCACATCGGCCCCCACCTCGTCGCACAACAGCGCAATCTCGTTCATGAAACTGATGCGCGTCGCCAGCATGGCATTGGCAGCATACTTGATCATCTCGGCCGAAGGTATATCGGTAATGATAATACGATACTTGTTAATCATGAAAGGTTTGTAGAGCTTCTGCATCAAGGCCTCGGCCCGTTTGCTCTCCACACCCACCACCACACGGTCGGGGCGCATGAAGTCGGCAATGGCATTTCCCTCTTTCAGGAATTCGGGGTTGGAAGCCACATCGAAATCGATCTTCACCCCACGTTTGTCGAGCTCGCTCTGTATGGCAGCCTTCACCTTGCGGGCCGTGCCCACCGGCACGGTACTCTTGGTCACCACCACCAGATAGTCGTTCATGTAGCGGCCCACGCTGTGAGCCACATCGAGCACATAGTGCAAGTCGGCCGAGCCATCCTCGTCGGGAGGTGTGCCCACGGCACTGAACAGAATCTCCACCCCGTCGAGGCAGGTCGATAAATCGGTGGCAAAACGCAACCGTCCTGCCTTCATATTCCGGATAACCATCTCGTCGAGACCGGGCTCATAAATGGGGATATCGCCCTGTTTGATGCGGGCAATCTTCTCTGCGTCGATGTCCACACACACTACATCTACACCTATCTCGGCAAAACAAGTTCCTGTAACCAGGCCTACATAGCCTGTACCCACTACCGCTATTTTCATATATTTTACACTTTATAGCGCAAAAATATAAACATTTTTCGAGCCTGCCCTCTTTTTTGTCGAAATCGTCGAAAAAAGCGACCAACAACTCCGCTTCAAGAGGAAGAATGTGCATACCAAAGTCCTCACTCCAAATCTCTTATCTACTTAATTTATATTGTTATACCTAACAAAAACCGGCCGTCGGCTGTTCTATGTGCAGATTTTTTCTTATCTTTGGAGCGATTTTCGACTTATGCGAAAGTGTATCAGATACATTCCAAGGTTACTTCTTATACACTTTACTCCCCTTTTTGATAGAAGGGACTTAAAACGGACAAGCATGAAAATAAAAGATATTCTCTTATACGGCGCAACCATGCTATTGTTAGTATCTTGCGCAAAGGAAGACCAACAAGTCGATTCGGGATATGGGACCATAGATGTACAGGTTTCGGCCGATTATCAAGTAGTGCCTGTCACCCGATCGAGTGCCGAGACGACCGAGACGACCGAAACTCCGCAGAATCCCGATGTCAGTGAATTTGCCCTGAAACTGGTCTCCACCGATGGGAGCTTCTCCCGCTCGTGGGATAGCCTGGCCGACTTCGACCCCGCCGAAAAAATACCCGTGGGCTCCTACACGATGAGTGCATATTATGGCGACCTCGAAGACGAGGGATTCGACAAGCCTTACTATTTGGGTCAAAGCGAAGTATCGGTGCGCTACCGCGAGAACTCGCCCGTCGAGATACACTGCACGCTGGCCAACGTGAAGGTGACCGTCGAATATTCCGACGCCTTCAAGAAATATTTTGCCGACTATGCCACCACCATACATGCCGCCGAGGGTGACTATGTGAAATTTGAAAAAGAGGAGACGCGGGCTGCCTATGTGAAACCTGGCAAGATAACCATACAGACCTATCTGAAGAAACAGAACGGTATCGAATCGACCTTCGAACCGGCGGCCATCGAAGATGCCAAACCACGGCAGCACTACCGCATCAAACTCGACATTGCCGACAATGCCGCCGGCGAGGCCCAACTCAACATCAGTTTCGACGAAACCACCGAGACCCAACCGGTCACCATCAATATCTCCGACGAAGTGATGGAGGCCCCTGCGCCGTCGTTCCTGCCGACCGGGTTCGTATCGGGTACCCCCCTCGAAGTTAAAGAGAACAGCTACCCCGACAACAAGCAGGTAAACATTTCGCTCACAGCCAAAGCCGGCATTGCCGCCTGTACCCTCACCACCTCGTCGGCCAGCCTCGAGAGCGAAGGTTGGCCTCGCGAAATAGACTTGATGGGCATGAGCCAAGAGAACAGCGCCCTGCTTTCGCGTCTGGGATTGAAACTGAAAGGCTTCTCCGGGATGGGCAGCAAGATGGGATTCATCGACTTCTCCGAGGTCTTTGCTCACCTGCACACCACCGATGGGAGCGACCAGCACACCTTTACCCTCTCGGCCAAAGACACCTATGGCAAAGTGAGCGAAACGCCTATCACCCTCTCGGTCAAGAGCATACCCATCACCTTTGCCCTGCACACCCCCAAAGCCGTATTTGTGGGCAGCAAGAGTGCCACCATTCCCGTAGAATTCGACGGAGCCTATATCGACCAGATCAAATTCAGCTACCTCAATGCCTCGGGATCGAGGGTAAACAGCACCTCGTCGGTCGTATCGAACGAAGGCAACCTCTACCAGATAAAGATATCGATCGAGGCAACCGACAAGCCCGTAGAGGTAGAGGCCTCGTATGCCAATGGCGCCAAAACGGCCACCACCTCGATACCGGTCAAGACGCCGGCCTTTACCATCACGGCCGAGGAGTATGACATCTGGGCCCGCCGGGCCACCGTCAAACTCACGGCCACCGATCCCCAGTATCAGGATGCCGTGAACCGTTATGCGACACTCTTTGCCAACAGCACCGGCCAATGGGAGCCTGTAGCCTCGACCTTCAGCCAAGGGCTGCGCACTATCACCGGGCTCACCCCCGACACCCGTTACCAACTGCGGGGCTCGTGCAACAGCGGGCAGGACAACGTCAATTACAGCGGCGACTGCACCCTGCGCACCGAATCGGCAGCTGCCGTGCCCAACGGAGACTTCGAAACCCTTGTACAAACCATCTCGATACAAGATATGAAACAGGGTGGCGAATACTCGGTATGGCCCGTCAACTACCAGAACACCTGCAGTTTCACCATACAGGAACCCACAGGCTGGGCCAGCGTCAATGCCAAGACCTGCAACACCAGTGCCGCCAACCAAATGACCTGGTTTGTCATCCCCTCGACCTACAACACCACCCTCACCTGGGACGCTTATCGCAGCTTTGCATCGAGCACCGTGACCCCCGATCTCTATCGCGACCTCACGGCTCAAAACGGCAGCAATGCCATGGTGGTGCGCAACGTGGCCTGGGATGCCAACGGTACCACACCAGCCACCTCGGGCGGAGCCTTCAATACCACCTACTACAACACCAACGTGCCCAACATTGCCAACCGCTCGGCCGGCAAACTGTTCCTGGGCAGCTATACCTATAACGGGGGCACCGAGACTTACAACGAAGGGGTCAACTTCGCCTCGCGACCCTCGGTATTGAAAGGTTGGTACAAATATGCCAACGACAGCAACGACCCCACCGAGACGGGTGTAGTAACCGTGACCCTGCTCAACGGGCAGACGGTTATCGGCACGGGCTCGACCCACCTCTCGGCCGCAGCCGACTACACCGAATTTTCGGTGCCGGTAACCTACTCGGTTACCAATCGAAAGGCTACCTCGCTGCGCATCATGATCACCTCGTCGAACCACGCCTCCTACAACCAGAGCGAAGAGACCGCCGCGATAAAAACCTCCGTCTCGAACGGCCAGTACGAATCGGCCTCGCGTGGTGCGACACTTACTATCGATAACTTAACGTTCACCTATGAATAAGACAATGCACAACTCTATGAGAAATATATTGGGCATCTCGCTCGCCGTAATTTTGGCCGTGACTACGGCCTCATGCGACCGAGAGAAATTTACCTACGACCTGGGTACCGAGACCCCTTCGGGAAAAACCGGCACCCTCGACCTATCGACCTTCGAGGCCGTTCCCAACAACGACACGCAAATAGTAGAGAAGACGCCCGTGAGCCGAGCCGTCGATACTGGCGATTTCACCGTACAGATATATCCGGCACAAGGGCACGACACCCTCACCTGGAAATACCGCGAAATGCCCGAAATTGTCACCCTCAACATAGGGGAATACAAGTTGGCCGTATTCTCACACAAAGTGCTGCCGGCCGAATGGGAACACCCCTACTACTATGCCGACAAGGCCTTCAACATCGAAGAGAATCGGGTAACCCAACTCGACACGGTGGTATGCACGCTACAGAATATAAAAGTTACGGTCACCTACTCCGAAGATCTGAAGTCGTTCATGGGCAGCGACTGCAAAGTGACCGTCGATATAGGCTCGGGGACACTCGACTTCTCGCAGACCGAGACCCGGGCGGGTTACTTCCGCTCCGACAGCGAGAGCAATCTGCTCATCGCCACCTTCACCGGCACCATCGACGGATACGAAGAGGTGAACCGCATCCAGGTCGATAATGTAAAAGCCGGCGAATGGCGCAAGATACACTACGATATCAAACGGCCCGAACCGGGTAGCGAAACGGGTGGAGTAACCCCCTCGGTAACCCTTGATGCCTCGTGCGAGACCATCGACCACGAGGGTAACGTGACTGTCGAGGAGGAGATTATTCCCGATCCCAATCCCGTCGATCCGGGTTCCGACCCCGATCCAGACCCCGAACCGGGCGAAGCTCCCCAAATCACCAGCGAGACCATCCAACTGGGCACCCCCGTCACCATTACCGACGGCATGAAAGTGGTAGTCGATATTACCAGTTCCGACCCGGCCGGACTCACCGGACTCACTGTCGATATCGACTCGCCCACCCTTACCCCCGACGAACTTTCGGGCATGGGGCTTTCGGCCCATCTCGACCTGGTAAACCCCGGAGCCTTGAAAGAGGCTATCGAAAGTCTGGGCTTCCCCACCGAGAGCAATGTGCTGAACCAACCGAAAGTAACCTTCGACATCAGCGACTTCATGCCACTGCTGGGGCTGCTGGGTGCCGGCACGCACAACTTCATCATCAAGGCGACCGATGCACAAGGCACCACCACCGAATCGCTAATCCTCGTAACCGAATGATATGAAATACGATATAAAAAAATACTTGGCTTGCGCACTCCTCCTCATGGTACTCTTCACCGCCTGCAAGGAGGAGGAGATGGCCTTGGGCGAAGGGGCGGTGCGGCTGAGCGTAAACGTATCGGGCGACGTGTCGGTAGTCACGAGAGCCGTTGACCCCGGCATCTCGGCCTCCATGCAAACCCGCATTTACAGCAGCAAAGGGCTCATCCGCTACTACGATGCGACGACCCCCATGCCCGAAACCCTCAACCTGGCCAGCGGTCAATACCACGCCTTTGTACTGGCCGGCGACTCGGTTCCTGCAGCGTTCAATACCCCCTATTACACGGGTTCGACCGACTTTACCGTGCGTAGCGGCGAAACTACCTCGGCCAGTGTAACCTGTACCATAGCCAATACGCTGGCCACCGTCGCCTTCGACCCCGCCCTGGACGAAGTGGTTACCGACTGCAAAGTAAAGATATTCACCACGACGGGCGAGCTCTACTTCACCGAAGCCACTACCGACTCGGTGGGATACTACATGTTCAGTGGCAAGGAGCGTAACCTGGCCTGGACCTTCGAAGGGAAGAAGACCGACGGGAACAGCTACACCCAATCGGGGGTGGTCGAGCATGTAAACCCTGCCACCAAATATGCCTTTACCTTTAACTTCGATCCCGACGGTGCAGCCACCGGCGGTACCTTCCTCGACGTGAAGGTAAACGAGGCCACCATCGACTCGACCCACAACGTAGTCATCACCCTGCGGCCGCAGATCGTAGGCGACAAGTTCGACCTGAACGAACCGCTCTACTACGAGACCAACGGTGGCAGCGAGACCTCCCTGTGGGTAAATGCCGCCACCAAACTGCAACGGGTATGGCTCTCGTGCGACAAACTCACAGACCTGGGATTCCCCACCGACTCGATCGACTTCCTGGCTGCCAACGGTAGCCTGGCTGCCGACTTCCAGTCTCGAGGCATTTCGTGCAAGCATACCTACCAGGAGGATAAAGACCTCTCCAATGCCAAGATTACTTTGTCCGAAAGTTTTGTACAATCACTCCCCGGCGACGAATATACCTTCACGATAAACGCAATCGATGCCGCCGGTAAAGACAACACCGCCACTCTGTCGCTTGTCGTGTCGGATGCCATCGTGGTGACCGAAGAGGCCGAACGGTCCAGCATTTGGGCTCGTCGGGCCACCCTGCTGGGCTCCGTGGTGAAAGAGACCTCCGAGCCCCTCTCCTTCCAATTCCGCGAGGCAGGCACCGACAGTTGGACTTCGGTTCCGGCCAGTCGCTCGGGCATGACTCTCTCGGCCCAGTTGACCGACCTCACCCCGGGCACTACCTATGAATACCAGGCCATGGCCGGTACACAGGCATCGGTAAAGACAGCCACCTTCACCACCGAAGCGGCTACCGCTTTGCCCAACAGCAGTTTTGAAAACTGGCAGACCCTCTCGTCGAGCGCCATGGTCATGTATGGGCCCGGCGAAGAGATGTTCTGGGACAGCGGCAACCACGGGTCGGCCACCCTGAACAAGAATGTGACTTCGCCCGACGAGACCTACAAGCACAGCGGTCGCTACTCGGTAAAACTGCAATCGCAGTTTGTGGGTGTGCTGAGTTTCGGCAAGTTCGCGGCCGGTAACCTCTTTGCCGGTCAATACCTGCGCACCGACGGTACCGACGGCGTGCTCAGTTTCGGACGCCCCTTCACCTCGCGTCCTACCAAGCTGAAAGGGTATATCAAATACACCCCTGGGACCGTCGATTACTCCAGCACCAGCGACTTACCCACCGGAGCCACCGACATCGGTAACATCTATATCGCCATCGGCGACTGGAGCGAACCCATAGAGATACGCACCAAAGACAAAAAGCTCTTCGACAAGAACGACGAGAAGATTATCGCCTATGGTGAAAAGGAACTCACCAGTATAACGCAGGGAGCCGACGGCGGCCTGCTCGAATTTGAAATACCGCTCGACTACCGCTCGCTCGACCGAATTCCCAGCTACATCGTTATCGTAGCCTCGGCCAGCAAGTATGGCGACTACTTTACCGGCAGTACCGGCAGTACCATGTGGATCGACGACTTAGAATTGATTTATGAATAAACTTATCTATCCCATACTTGCCCTGTTCCTGTTGATTCCCGGCCTGGCCAAGGCCGAGGAATTCGACCGGGGCATTGTGCTCAACACCTTCATTCCCAAAGGTCAGTGGGTAGTGGGCAACTCCATCTCCTACTCGGAGTACAGCAACAACAACTACCAGTTCCTCGTCATCGAGGGTATCGACGGCATAGGCTACAACTTCAAGGTGAGCCCCATGTTCTGCTATATTGTCAAAGACAATCTGGGACTGGGCGGGCGATTTGCCTATGAGCGTAGCCTCACCAAACTCAACAGCGCCTCGATACAGATTGGCGACGACCTCAACTTCGACGTAAACAATGTCTATAACCTCAGCCACACCTACTCGGGCATGGCCATCATGCGCAACTATATCAGTATAGGAAACAGCAACCGGTTCGGGCTCTTCAACGAACTGCAACTCAACCTGGGTGGCGGCGAGTCGAAGATGGTAAACGGCTCGGGCGATGCTCTCACCGGCACATTCGAACGGTCGTTCAACCTCAAGATTGGTATTGCTCCGGGACTGATGGCCTTTATCAACGACTACACGGCCATCGAGGTAAACGTGGGCGTGCTGGGTTTCAACTACAGCCATGTGAAACAGACGACCGACCAGGTTTATACCGGCAAACGGTCGCAGAACCTGGCCAACTTCAAAGTAAACATTTTCTCCTTGGGATTAGGCATCGCATTTTATTTATGAAACACTGGAAATATATACTCATCGCCATAGGTCTCGCCCTCCCTGGTCACACGCTTCTGCAGGCTCAGGAGCTTGACTCGACAGCCGTAGCGACTCCCATACAGGAGTCGGCTCCTGTGGTTTCAATCGAAAAAGAGACTCCCGTGACACAACCCGACACGATTGTGAGGAAACGAGGCTTCAACCGAAAAAAATACACGCGAGGGTTGAAGAACTACTTGTTTATTCCTAAGAAACAGTGGATTATGGGCCTTACCCTCTCGCACGGCGAGTTTGACAGCAAAGACAACAACCTGTTTATCTTTGTCAAGGATTTCAATTTCAAAGGCAATATCACCACACTCAATCCTTTTATTGGATACTTCATCAAAGACAACGAGTGTATTGGTATCAAACTGGGATACAGCCACCTGAGTGCCAATCTCGACAATCTCAGCATCGATATCGACGAAGATATGCAATTCAACCTGAGCAACATGCGCTACCTGGGCGAGACCTTCTCGGCCTCAATCTTCCACCGGGCCTACATCGGTATCGACCGCAACAAGCGGTTTGGCTTCTTCAACGAAACCGAGCTGGCCTTCTCGAGCGGCTCGAACCGCTTTGTGAGAGGCAGCGACGAAAACCTGCGCAATACCAAGACGACTACCTCGGAAATCAAGTTGGGATTGAACCCGGGATTCTGTGTCTTCATCATGAACAACATCAGCACCAGCGTGTCGTTTGGCGTGGCCGGTCTGCGCTACGGCACCATCAAACAGACCACCAACAACGTAGAGACCGGTAGCCGCCGGTCGAGTGGTGCCGACTTCAAACTCAACCTCTTCAACATCAACATTGGCATGTGCCTGCATATATAGAATGAAAACGATGCGAAAACATATCATCTCTCTCTTCCCGCTGCTCGCGATGCTCCTGCTCGCAGGGTGTATCCAGAACGATATTCCCTACCCCCGCATCAAGGCGCAGATACTCGCTATCGCCGCCAAAGGTCAGGTGGGGAGTGCCACTATCGACAACGAAAACCGCACCGTGCGGATAGAACTGGCCGACACCATAGACCTGCGTCATGTGCGCATCGAGTCGCTCACGGTTACCGAAGGGGCTACGACCACCCTGCCGGCCGACTCGACCATCGACCTCTCCAGCAACTACACACTCACCCTGTCGATTTATCAAGACTACACATGGACCATACAGGCTACCCAGAACATAGCCCGTTCGTTCAGTGTCGAGGGGCAGATTGGTTCCCCGGTATTCGATGCCTACAACCACCGGGCCATCGCCTACGTCAACAAGGATGCCGACCTCTCGAACATACACATCACCGAACTGGTACTGGGCCCGGCAGGAATAACGACCTACTCACCGCAGATCGAGAACATCACCGACTTCTCCCTGGGATTCCAGAAGGTCGTGGTGGTCTATCACGACATCATGGAGGAGTGGACTCTCTACATCGTGCCCTCGGAGAGCGAAGTCTCGACCGACGGAGTCGATGCCTGGACCAACGTGGCCTGGCTGCACGGCAGTGGCAAGGAGGGAGCTCAAAACGGATTTGAAATCAAGGAGGCTACCGCCGATACCTGGGAGAAGGTGCCCGACGAATACATCACCCACGACAAGGGCTCTTTCACCGCCCGCATGATCCACCTCAAGGCCAACACCACCTATGTGTGCCGTGCCGTATCGGGCGACCTCGTGGGCAACGAGGTAACCTTTACCACCGGAGCCCTGGCCGAACTGCCCAACGGCAGTTTCGACTACTGGAATTTGGCCGGCAAAGTGTGGAATCCCTGGCCCGAGGGCAGCGAGAATTTCTGGGACACCGGCAACAAGGGGGCAACCACCCTCGGCGACAGCAACACCCAACCGACCGACGACACCTGGTCGGGCACCGGACAGGCGGCCAAACTGGCTACCAAGTTCGTGGGCATCGGTTCGCTGGGCAAACTGGCTGCCGGTAACATGTATGTGGGTAACTACATCCGCACCGACGGTTCCAATGGCGTGCTCAACTTTGGCAAACCCTTCACCCAGCGGCCTACCCGCCTGAAGGGATACTTCAAATACACCACAGCGCCTATCAACAAGACCAACAGCGACTTCACCTCGCTCATGGGTCAGCCCGATACTTGCCAGATATATATTGCCCTGGGCGACTGGAGCGAACCGGTAGAGATTCGCACCAAACCCAGCGACCGCAAGGTATTCGACAAGAACGACCCGCATGTGATTGCCTATGCCGAGATGTCGTCGGGAGAGTCGGTACTGGAATACACCCCCTTCACCCTCGAACTCGAGTACCGTGATACGGCCCGCATCCCCTCCTACATCATTGTAGTAGCCTCGGCCAGCAAGTATGGCGACTACTTCACGGGCGGCGACGGCAGTGTGCTCTTTATCGACGACTTCTCGCTCGAGTACGACTACTGACGCCTTGCCAGCCCACGGCGGTAAAAAACATAACAAAGGCCCCCGATGCTCGTTTCTGCATCGGGGGCTTGTGTTACTACTCATCTGCCCGACAAGGAATCCCCCCAAAAACGAAGAGCTATACCCTTAGCGGATACAGCTCTTCGCGATCATATATATGACCGCCTCTCTCTTCAAAATTCATGCGACTTCGCATAAGCCGCTATCGTCAATGGGGATACTCAAGGCATATCCCCGACTCAAATATGACGACTCACTTCTTGCCCTTGGCCCGGGCCGGAGCATATTTTATGGGAACTCGGTCGCGCGACATGGCCCGTACCACCAGCCACACACCGGCTATCACAAACGGGATACTCAACCATTGCCCCATATTGAGCGACATCGAAGCCTCGAAAGCCACCTGGTCGTTCTTGATAAACTCGATCAGGAATCGCGACAGGAAAGTACCGATGAGGAAGGTACCGAAAATGAGCCCCTCACGCTCCTCGGCATTGCGACGCCAATACATGTAGAGCAACAGCCCGAAGAGCAGCAGATAGCACAGAGCCTCATAAATCTGTGTCGGGTGCGAGGGTGCCGAGAATACGGGAGGTGCACCGGCCATCCACTCGGGCAGGTTCACGACAAAACGGAATCCCCACGGCAACGAAGTCTCGTGCCCGTAAATCTCGTGGTTCATCAGGTTACCCGTGCGGATGAGAGCCGCCACCAGAGCCACCGGGACCACCAGCCGGTCGAGTGTCCACAACATGCTGCGGTGAGTCACCCGACGCGAATAAATCCAGATAGCGATGAGAATACCGATAGCCCCACCATGACTGGCCAAGCCGCCTTTCCATATCTTCAGAATCTCAATCGGATGCTGCGAATAGAGATCCCATTCATAAAACAGGCAGTGCCCCAAGCGGGCGCCTATGACCATGGCCACCACCACATAGATAAACAGCGAGTCGAGCCACTTCACATTCAGTTGCTCGTGACGGAACATGCGATCCATCATGCTGTAACCCACGATAAACCCGATGGCAAAAAACAAGCCATACCAACGGATCTGGATAAACCCGTCATACAGGGCCGGGCTGGCTGTCCAAGTAATAAAATCGGTAATCATATCTATAAAACAATGCTCTGTCTATGAGAGATAGACAGAGCAAAGATAGTGAAAGTCGGAAGCAGAAAAAACAAGTTCGCTCGATTTTTTATGCCCAACCACCTCCTTCCTACAGAAAAGAGATCGGGCAATCGGCGAAAACATACCCGCTTCGCCTCAATTACAAATGGGACATCAAACCAGGCGACGCACCAGTTCGTCGCGGTCGCCATAGAGCAAATCGATAACCGGAATCTCGATGAGCGTGTAGCAACCGGGACGCTGCAACATGGCGGCACGGGCCGTACCCACCAAGATCTGAGCCGTCAGAGCCGGGTTGTTGATGGTCATGTCGAACTCGAAACGCTGGTTCTGCGTCTTGCCCGAGACACCCTTGCGCACCATGTTCACGCCATGGCCCATATCCTTGAGGGCATCGACACTATCGACCCGAATCACATGAGTCTCGTCGTGAGCAAAGTAGTCGTCGCTCTTGATGGCGCGCTCTACCTCGTCAAACTTATACCCCTCCTCGAGTTCGATGTAAACCATGCGGCGATGGATGCCCGTGCCCAGAGGTATCGTCATCGACAAGGCCGCTTTCACACCGGCAATCGCCTTCACGGCCACCGTGTGACCCATGCTCATGCCGGGGCCAAAGTTGGTATAGGTAATCCCCTTGGGCGCGCAAGCCTCCATGAGGGCACGCACCACCGAGTCGGTGCCCGGGTCCCAACCGGCCGAGATAATCGCTACCGAGTTGTGAGCCTTGGCCTGGGCATCGAGCGTCTTGCGCAGGTCGCCTATCTGGGTGTGAATATCAAAACTATCGACCGTGCGGATGCCCTTCTCGAGAGCCTTCAGGGCATAATGCTCTACCTCGCGGGTAGGCGTACAGAGAATAGCCACATCGACAGCCTCGAGTTCGTCGAGCGAAGTAACCACCCGATAGTCGGCCAACTCCCGGGGAATATCGGTAACACGACGACGCACCACACCCGCAACTTCAAAGTCGGGCGCAGCCTGCAAGGCCTCCAAAACAAAATGACCAATATTGCCATAACCCACGATGGCAGCTCTAATTTTCTTCATAACTTATTCATTTTTAAAATTTGGGGTATAAAGATACAAAAAAATCACCAAATACAATTCTATGGAATCACTTTCCAATCCACAGTCTCTGCCACATGATTCAATGACTATCCGACCACATCTCACACTGCTCCATGATGGTATTCAATGCATCTTCCTGCCCTTCGGGCGGATAGTGATACTTGCGTAGTAATCTTTTCACAAGCCGCCTCATCCCGGCTCGGGCACTCTCCTTCAGGTTCCAGTCGATGGTCTTGTTGCGCCGCAGGGCATCGGTAAGTTCTCGGGTAATGGCCAGCAGCTGGTCATTTGTATAGAAGTCGCGCACCGCCTCGGGCTTGGTCAAGGCATCGTAGAAGGCCAGCTCCTCCGACGTCAGATTCAACGCCTCGCCCACCTTCTCGCCATCGATAATTTCGCGTGCCGTCTTCAACAGCTCCTCGATCACCTCCTCGTTGGTCAACATCCCCTTCAGATAGTTGCTCATGGCTCGAGCGAGAATCTCCGAAAACTTGGCCGCCCGCACCGTATTCGTGCGGCGATAAATCTGCACCTGCTCGGCAATGAGTTTGCGCAGTAACTCCACAGCCAGATTTTTCTCCTTCATGCGGCCTATCTCTTCGAGAAATTTCGGGTCAAAGAGCGAGAATTCCTCCTTTACATCCGAGAAGAGATTGATAACCCCTTCGCTCTGAATACTCTGCTTGAGCAACTCGTTGATGCGTGCGTTAATCTCGCGGAATGAAATCTTGCCCTTCCCCTCGACTCGAGTCAACAACGTGCGCACCGCCTCGAAATAGGCCGCCTCGAGCCGCTGCTCACTATTCAACATACTCTGACACAACGACAGGGCCTGTCTGAGCAAAAGCGACTCCTTCACGTAACGCTCCTTGACTTCAGCCCGCTCGGGAGCCTGCAGAAAGTCGGCACCGCCACTGATGGCCCGGGCCCGCTCCAGATCCGACACCTCGCGGAATCCACCATAATCAAATCCATGCAACAAATCGCGGCACACCTCCAGTTTCTGCTCAAACTCCGGATAAGCGGTCTTGGCAATATCCGGATCCCCATAGTTGCGACGGTCGCGCTGCGTATAGTCGTTCATTGCCTGCTTCAAGGCTGAGGCAATGCCCACATAATCGACCACCAGTCCGCCCTGCTTGTCGCCAAAGACCCGGTTCACCCGAGCGATAGCCTGCATCAGATTATGCCCTGCCATAGGCTTATAGACATACATCGTAGCCAGTGAGGGTACATCAAAACCCGTTAGCCACATATCTACCACAATCACAATCTTCAGTGGCCCGTCGTTATCCTTAAAGCGCCGTTCCAAATCTTTTTTGTGGGCATCGTTGCCTATAATCTCGCGCCACTCCTCGGGGTCCTTGTTGCTCGAGGTCATCACCACGGCCAACTTCTCGCTCCAGGCCGGGCGCATGGCCAGCAGCCGGCGGTAAATCTTCATTGCAATAGGCCGCGAATAGGCCACAATCATCGCCTTACCGGTCTGTTCCCACTGGCGGAACTCCTCGTAGTGTTTCACGATATCCTCACACAGCGACTCCAGCGTTTCGTCGGCACCCAGTATCGAGTCGATGCGGCCCAACTCGCGTTTACTCTTTTCGATGGCATACTCCTCGGCCTCTTCGGCCATGGCATCATACTCGGCATCGATACGGCGCAGCGTCGCCTCATCGAGCTTGAGGTTAATCACGCGGCTCTCATAGAAGACGGGACGCGTAGCGCCATCCTCCACCGCCTGGGTCATATCATACACATCGATATAGTCGCCAAACACCTCTCGAGTCGAGCGGTCTTTCTGCGAAATCGGTGTCCCCGTGAAACCGATGTAGGTCGCATTGGGCAACGCATTGCGCACCAACCGGGCCGCACCGATGCGTACCCGTCCCGTGTGCGGGTCGATATGCTCTTCCAGCCCATACTGGCTGCGATGTGCCTCATCGACCATCACCACAATGTTACGCCTATCTGAGAGAGGACCGTCACTCTCCTCAAACTTCTGCATCGTCGAGAAGAAAATGCCGTTGGCCTCGCGCCCGGCCAGCAACTCACGCAAATGGGCACGGCTCTCGGCCTGCACAGGCACCTGCCGCAAAAAGTCGCTGCACTGTGCAAACTGTCCATATAGCTGACCATCAAGGTCGTTGCGATCGGTCAGTACCACAATCGTAGGCGAGGTCATAGCCCGCTGCAACCGCTTGGCAAAAAAGACCATCGACAGCGACTTGCCACTGCCCTGCGTATGCCAAAACACCCCGCCACGGCCGTCGGTCTCGGCAGCACGAAGGGTCGATTCCACCGCCTTGCGCACCGCATAGAACTGGTGGTAGGCACTCAATATCTTCATCTGCCGGCCATCCTTCACCGGGCAGCAAATGAAACCACCCAGCAACTCGACGAAGCGACTCTTCTCAAACATACCTCGAAAGAGCACGTCGAAATTGGCATATCGCCTGTCCTCTTCCCCACCGTCCACACTCTTCCACTCCATAAAGCGGTCCTCGCCCGCCGTGATGGTTCCAGCCTTCGTGATAGCCAGATCGCTCATCACACAGAAAGCATTGTACACAAAGAGCGAAGGTACCTCCTGCATATAGTTACGCAGTTGGGCATAAGCCTCCGACACGTCGGTCCCCTCGCGCGAAGGCGACTTCAGCTCGACCACCACCAGTGGCAGACCGTTTACGAAAACCACCACATCGGCCCGTCGCACCGACCGCTCCTCGACCGTCCACTGGTTGGCCACCATAAAGCGGTTATGCAAGGGCAAATCATAGTCTATGAGCCTCACCAGAGCCGATTGTGGCTCACGCCCGTCGAAGTAGTTGACCGCCACACCATTCTGAAGCATATCGGTAAAGCAGGCGTTTTTCTGCACCAGCGACCCGCTCTCGTGGTTGCGGATGCGGGCGATGGCCTCGTCGATAGCCTGCTGCGGAAGCCCGGGATTGAGCCGGGGCAACACCTCGCCAAGTATATCGAGACAGAGCGGCTCACTGTAGTCGCGCTCTACATCGGGACCGTAGAGATATTCATACCCGAGCAGGTCGCGGAATATCTCGAGTATCGCATTTTCAAAATGAGCTTCGGTAAAAGGCATAAGGCTGTTTTTATTTATCCGATGTATCACAAAAATACTGATCTATTTTCTCTTTAACACTTGTATAAAACTCTTTGTCTTCAGAACTAACGTCTTTATCAGTTAAATAATATGCTATCTCTTTATTGATGTTATCTTTAAGATTATGATCATATGAATCAACTGAAACATATAACAAATTATCCTCAACAATCAACTGAACCTCTATGTAATTGATACAAGAAGTTGCTATTAAATATCCTGCGCAATAAGATTCATTTTGATTTTGCCCCAGAACTGAAAGACGGAATTTTTTATTATTATCTTTTGATAAAATCCCTGCGTATAATGCCATTGTTCCCATTTTAGAAGATTGTTTTACAAATCGTTCCATTTTTGACACAGACTGACTGACTTTTTCATCTGAAACATTATAAAAATTCTGACGTATCTCATTAGTATTTGATTCTACATGATCTATCTTATTCAATATTTTTTGAATATTAAATTGCAAACTACCTGCAGATTCAGAATATGCTTTAGTTGCAACTTGAACTTTTTCTGCAGCTTCTCGAATTTTTTCAGCAGCCTCTTGTGATTTTTCAACTTGACCAGACGAACGGCTATTACTGTAAAATGAATATATTATCGTGATAATGGCTAAAATAATTGAAATCAAAGCAGATGCCAATGAAACAAAATCGAGCACATTTCTATCCCCATAAAAAATATAAGATAGAATAATGATTGCCAGAATAGTTAAGATACTGGAGATAAATATATATCCTTGCCAAGACTGCTCTTGTTGCTTCTTAATTCTATATCCAGAAAGAAGCACAAGCGCAATAACAATAACCGTGCAGCATATAACAATCGTTTGCACAATGCAAGGGGTAAGTAGTTGGTTCATGATGATAATATTTTAAGTTTTTTACTCTTTTATTTCTCCCTTCATTAACTTCGGCAGCAGGGTGTCGCGAAGAGTGGAAAGATGTTCATTCTCCATACCATTTCTGTAAATCATATCATAAATGGGCTGCAGCATATTATTAAATTCTTGTATTCTATTCTTATCCGGAATAAGAATAGCTTCTTTATTTAGGAAATCTGTAATATTCAAATTTTTTATCCCTGTTGTTCCATTTTCATAACTGAACATTATATTTTTGTTATAAAGATACTGCCAATACAAATAAATAAAAAAAGAATAACCCGAGACAGGTTTCAAAGCACGACAGAAATTCGTACAAATTACATCCTTACCCAAACCACGAATTAACGAATTAGTAATTAAGCAGATCCGACCCGTAGATTGAGTTAGACTTCCTCCCGAAATTTCTACAACAAGATCGTTCTCCGACAATTTTTTATTTTGCAAATTCTTTTCCAAAATAAAACGAGTAGGAAGGTTTCCTTTATCACCACATTTGATATTTGGGATATCAGCACCTCTAATACAATACACCTCTGATAAGTAGTTCCCTTTGGGTACTTCTTGCCCCCAATCTCCGCTTAATGTAGTTTGAATAATATCTTTAAAAAATCCAGACTTACTTTTTAGCGATTCATTATCTATGAACCACGACTTAAAGAGGGCTTGCGCCTGCTCCTCCAGATTTGTATTAATGCGGCGATTCAATTCGATTTTATCGTCCAATGCTCCCAAGATACCTGCAATCTTCCGCTGCACGTCAAGAGGTGGCAAATGCAGTATTTGATTTTCAAAATCTTTTTTCGTTAAATGCAACATCACGCTCCCGTGCGTTCCTCCAAGATTGTATTTTGTATGTATGATCAAATAATAGTAAAAGAACTGTCTATCTATAATTTCTGTATTCTCTTTTAATTTCCATATATGATAATGATAAATGCATTTCCCCCCTCTCCAAATATATGGAGCGAAACCACAGGACCAAGCATATAATAAATCCCCATTATAGCAATATTTATCATCTGGTAGTTCCAAATCGGAATAGTACCAATTATTTCCTTGAAATATATTACCAACTCTAAGAACAGGATACTCTCCTCGATTTAATAATTCTTCCTGTTTATATGCTCGTCCATTTATAACTTGACATATCTCCCCCAGCCTGTATGTTTTCCACTCACTCATTCCACTTTATTTTAATTGATTGAATCATGAAAAGCCATATTATCAATTCTCTTTTGTTCTTTCTGGACAAAAGCACATAATTCTTTTTCGAATATGTTTTTCTTCGCTATTAAATAGTTAGAAATCACATGACAAAAGATATTCATTAAATTTATAGCCCTATCCAAATCATTCGTTTTCATGCTGAGTATCTTTTGAATATCCTCTTCACTCTCTGGTGCAATTTCTCGTGACAGCTTCACCATCGTTGAAATTATATTGGTTAACTCTGAGGGAAAAATTACGCGGCTTGTATTGTACAAATTGAGAATGGATATATCTCTGACCCATTCTCCATATTTCTGGCGCATCTGACTCAAAACCATCAAAACACTCTTTACCGATTGGTTATTATCGTACTTTACCAATTGGATGTCAAGCCGATTATTGTCAGACCGATCTTGCGCAGCCAACTGGTCTATAAAATGCCTGTCATCTTCAGAAAAAATTCCCTGAATCAGTTTCATAGAATAATCGGCTACAACGATGGGCTGCATTGAATCATTCATTTTCATCAGGTTTTCAACCAACTCATCCAATCTTTTCTGTTCAATTTCACGTTGCATCAACAAAAGTTGCAACTGCCGATTTCTTTTATTTTGTTTGTCAGAAACATAAATAGCCCTATAAGCTATAAGCATAGCCACAAAAGTAACTATGGAACCTATCGCTGTCCAATCAATAGTATATAAATCGAAACACATACGCCTCACCCGATTTTAAACCCAATACTTTCCAATTGGCGGCGTATCTCGTCTTCCAGTGCGTGCGACCGGTCGAACAGCTGGGAGAGCTCGGTGGTCAACCGCTCCATTTTCTCCTCGAAGGGTTCGCCGTCGTCCTCGGTGGGGGCTATGCCCACATAGCGGCCGGGGGTGAGGATAAAGTCTTGCGCGGCAATCTCGTCGGTGGTGGCTATGGCGCAGAATCCCGACTCGGGCTGGAACCGGCCCTCGGCATAGGCCCAATAGGTATCGGCTATGCGCTGTATATCACCCCGGTGGTCGGGCTGGTCGCAGTCGGTGAGCTCACGTAGCTTGCGGGTAACCAGGCTGCCGAGGTTGCGGGCGTCGATAAAAAGGGTGTGGCCCGGCTGCGCTTTGGCTTTGCTGAAGAACCAGATGGAGACGGGTATCTGTGTCGTGTAGAAGAGTTGCGAGGGCATGGCCACGATGCAGTCCACCAGATCGGCCTCGATGAGCCGACGCCGTATATCGCCCTCGCCGCCACTCTGGCTCGAGAGCGAACCGTTGGCCAGCACCACCCCGGCCCGCCCCGTGGGGGCGAGGTGATGGATGATGTGTTGTATCCAGGCAAAGTTGGCGTTGCCGTTGGGCGGTGTGCCGTATCGCCAGCGCACATCGTCGGCCAGCTTGTCGGCACCCCAGTCGCTGAGGTTGAAAGGGGGATTGGCCAGCACGAAATCGGCCTTGAGCGTGGGATGGCAATCGTGAAAGAAGGTATCGGCACTGTGCGGCCCCAGGTCGGCCTCGATGCCCCGTATGGCGAGGTTCATCTGCGCCATCTTCCAGGTGGTGGGGTTGGAGTCTTGCCCATAGACCGAGATGTTGTTGATGTTGCCGGCGTGGCTCTCGACGAAGCGGGCCGACTGTACAAACATGCCGCCCGAGCCGCAACAGGGGTCATAGACACGCCCGCGGAAGGGGCGGAGCACCTGCACGAGGGTCTTGACCACACAGGCCGGGGTGTAGAACTCGCCGGCCAGCTTGCCCTCGGCCTCGGCAAAGCGCGACAGGCAGTATTCGTAGGTGCGGCCGAGTATATCTTTCGAGTCGCCGTGCTCGTGCATGCGTATATTGGTGAAGAGGTCAACCACATCGCCCAGGCGCCGCTTGTCGAGTTCGGGGCGTGCGAAGTTCTTGGGCAAGATGTCTTTGAGTCGCCGGTTCTCACGCTCGATGGCCCGCATGGCATTGTCGATAACGGTACCTATCTCGGGGGTGTGTGCCTGGGCGGCAATGGTCTCCCAACGGGCCTCGGCAGGAACATAAAAGATATTATCGGCCGTATATTCGTCCTTGTCCTCTTCGAACCCTTCACCCTCATCGACCAACTGGCGGAATTTGGTTTCGAACTTGTCGGATATGTATTTCAGGAAGATAAGGCCCAGGACTACCGACTTGTACTCCGACGCGTCGATATTGCCGCGCATCTTGTCAGCTGCCTTCCAGATCTCCTTCTCAAAGCCTATATCGGCTGTATTCATGGTTGCCATAGTTTTTTCTCGCAAATGGAATATTTGGAGTAAAGGTAACAACTTTTACAAAAAAAATACAATTTGTGAAATAAAATAACGACTCAGTACTCCTGGCTACCATAGAGACGAACGGTATGTTGGAGGGGGAATAAAAAAAAGAGTTTCTCTCTCGAGAAACTCACCTAATACTATATTATGGATAAAAAATGTGGAGTATAGCGGACTCGAACCGCTCACCTCGACACTGCCAGTGTCGCGCTCTAGCCAGATGAGCTAATACCCCTTGAGCTGATTTGCGCTGCAAAGATAAGCGGTTTTTTCGAACCGTGCAAGTGTATGACAAACTTTTTTCGACCAACCCGAATGACCAGCTTATTCCCAAGCAGTTACACCAAAAAAAATTTTACAGACACAAAAAAGGCGGAGCGAATGGTATCTCCACTCGCTCCGCCGGTACTGACTTGACGTCATTTCTACATCTTTCTCTTTTCTTGCTATATGCTATTTCACAACCGGTATGAAGGTGAAGCCAAATTGATAGGTCTCGAGCGGCAGTCGGTAGGCCGGCAGTACGCCCGGGCCACAGGTGGCGGTGCCTACCCCGGTTTGGGCGGCGTCGATGTGCACGGTCACCGTGCCGTCGGCTTGCAGTTCGTTCACATGTGTGGCGGCATCGATGCAGGCATCGGAGTATGGCGTGGCACTAAACTGGAAGGAGGCATCGGACACAATCTTCCAGCCGTGACCGGCCTCGTCGCTCAACGTAGCCCAACGGGTATCGGTGCGGTTGCCGGTAGCCTGGGGCACGACATAGCAGTGGAACATCTCGTCGGGGGTGGTTTCGTAAATGGCTATCTTGCCGGCGAGCCTATCGACATAGGTCTCCATATCGCCCCGACCCAGATAGGTTACCCGGCGACTCTTCTCGGCCGGCATCCCGAAGGTGAGGCCCACGCGCGGCAGCGACTTCACCACCGTGGTGTCGGGGGTAAAGCGGGTGTTGACCGTGAGCAGACCTTTGCGGTCGAGGGTATAGGTCAGGGTTCCCGTCCCTACCGACTGCCCTTGGGCATTGGCAAACGCCACGGCTACCTCGAATCCGTTTTTAATGGGCTCGATCGAGGTCACCTGCTGCGATACCGA
The DNA here is from genome assembly GCF_002161555.1 of Barnesiella sp. An55. Taxonomy (GTDB): domain Bacteria; phylum Bacteroidota; class Bacteroidia; order Bacteroidales; family Barnesiellaceae; genus Barnesiella; species Barnesiella merdipullorum. Next base: position 49,527 of record NZ_NFHZ01000007.1, read on the forward strand.
CGAGAGGCCGGCTTTTACCCACAGCTGACCGCTGGTCTTGTCTTTCTTGTCGTTCTCGGTCAAGGGGCGGTAGAGCGAGAGCAACAGAGGCTCGGCGAGCATCTCGTTGCCGTTGTAGCAATAGGATACCAGTGCGCCGGTCTCGGGCGAGACGGTTGCCGATACCCGATCGTTGCCCCAGGTATAGTCGGTGCGCTTGATCGACCGGCCCGAGGGTAAATCGATCTTGGCCGTATAGCGGGGATTGGCCTCGAGCACAAACTGGTCGTAGGCTACCTCGTCGGTAGTCTTGACAAAGGCCGTGGCCCGGTTGGGAGTCCAGCTGAGGTTGAGATAGACCTCCCGGGCGTTGTCGGGCATCGCCACGCTACCCAGCGTGACATCGACCGTTTGGTGCGGCGCACAGGCCACCACCTGCTCGCCACGGGCCAGCACGGTGCCGTTGTCGGCCGTCACGTTCCAGTGCAGGGTGTAGTCCTTCAGGTCGGTAAAGTCGTGCCAGTTCTTCACCGTGACGGTGAGGTTGCGGGCATCGGTGAGGGTCGATTTGATATATTGATATACTTTCTTGACGGCAAACAGATGGGGATGCGGCTCGCGAGCGGCATTGACCAGACCGTTGCAGCAGAAACTGCCAAACGAGGGTATTCCCTCGGGACCGTAGTCGCCACCATAGCTCCAGTACCAGCGACCGTTGGCATCGACCTCGCGGAACGACTGGTCCACCCAGTCCCAGATGCAGCCACCCTGGGCCATCGGCTCCGACTCGAACACCTTCCAATAGTCTTGCAGACCGCCCTCGCTGTTGCCCATGGCGTGGGCATACTCACACAGTATAAAGGGTCGGTAGATATCGGGCTGGGCCAGATAAGCTTTGATCTCTTCGATGCTGCGGTACATGCGGCAATAGATGTCGGTATTGAAATTCTGCTCGGCGCGCTCGTACTGCACGGGACGGTTGGTCTCGACCGACTTGAGCCACTTGTAGGTCTCCTCGAAGTTTATGCCGTTGCCAGCCTCGTTGCCCAGCGACCAGATGGAAATCGAGGGGTGATTCTTGCTCCGCTCATACATGCGGCGCGTGCGATCCATGTGAGCCTTGAGCCAGGTAGTATCCTTGGCCAGCGTGGCCGGGCCGTAGCCCATGCCGTGCGACTCGATATTGGCCTCGTCGATGACATAAAGCCCGTAGCGGTCGCACAGGTAGTACCAATAGGGATTGTTGGGATAGTGGGCGCACCGCACGGTGTTGATGTTGTTCTGCTTCATGAGCCGTATATCCTCCAACATCAGCTCCTTGCTCACGGTGCGGCCGCGGTCGGAAAACTCGTGACGGTTTACCCCCTTCACCAAGATGGGCACCCCGTTGATGCAGAAGCGGCCATCCTTGATCTCAGAGGTTTTGAATCCTACCATCGTACCTGTCGTTTCGACCACTCGCCCGGCCTCATCCTTCAGGTTCACAACCAGCGTATAGAGGTAGGGATGCTCGGCACTCCAGGCCTTCGCATCGGGGATTACCTGCTCGAAACGCACAATGCTGTCGGCCGAGACCTCACGGGTATCGCGCACCACCAAACGGTTGTCGGCATCGTACAGTTCATAGGCCACCGTGGGCATGTCGTCCTCCCGGGCTCCCCCCACATGCACGGCAAGCGACAGTTCGCCATCCTTGTAGGCCTGCTTGTCGAGGGGCGACACCACCTTGTAATCGGCAATATATTGCTGCGGGGTGCTATACAGATAGACATCGCGCTCGATACCACTCAACCGCCACATGTCCTGGCACTCGAGATATGAGCCGGCGCTCCAGCGATAGACCTCCACGGCGAGTACATTCTCGCCCGGTTTCACCCGGTTGGTAATGTCCCACTCGGCCGGGGTCTTGGAATCCTGGTTATACCCCAGCAATTCACCGTTGAGCCACACATAGTAGAACGAGGCTACCCCCTCGAAACAGAGTACGATGCGGCGGTCCTCCCACGACTCGGGCACGGTGAAGGTGCGGCGATAAGAGCCCACCTCGTTCTCGGCATAAGGCACCAGCGGCGGGTTTTTCTTGAAGTGAAACATGGGGTCGTCAAACTCATACGACTCGTTCACATAGATGGCCGTACCGTAGCCCTGACGCTCCCAGTTACCGGGCACCTCTATCTCGTTCCAGTTGCCCACGTAGTAGTCGGGTCGATAAAACTCGGCCGGACGCGTATCGGGATTTCGCACCCAGTTGAAGCGCCAGGCGCCGTTCAAACTCATGTAATAGGGCGACGACTCATACGCCTGCTCGCGAATGGCCTCGACATCGCCACTCTTATAGGGCCACACATAGGCATGCGGGGTCAGTTTGTTCAGCCCCGTGGCATATTGGCTCTGCCACTCGGGTTGGGTATCACGGGCCTGTATCGCCATTGCCGAAAGGCACACAAGACCAAGGCCCATCCATATCGTCTTTCTCATTGCTTCAAATAAATATAGATTCCAAAAAAAGTTTTCTCTCACAAGTTACTCAAGCGGGAGCCCCACCCGATTGTCTTTTATCTCGGTCAACTTGCGCGACAGCTCCTCGACTACAGCGGGATAGCGATCGGCCACGTTTTGCTTCTCGCCCAGGTCGCTGCGCATGTTGTAGAGTTGAGGCTCGGGACTGTTGCCGGTCTCGATGCCCACGTTGCTGTTGTAGGGGCTACCCTTGCCCGGCTCGATATACTTCCAGTCGGCAGTAATGATCGAGAGGTTGTTTTGCGCATTCTGCTCTACCAGGCAGGGACGTCCCTGGGTATCTTTGCCCAACCAGGCATCGAGATAGTTTTCGCTGTCGGGAGCTGCACCGGCAGGTATCGACACTCCCAGGAGAGAAGCCAGCGAAGTCATCCAGTCGAGCTGGCAAACCAGCGCATCGGAGACAGCCGGCTGCACGTGACCGGCCCAACGGAGGATACACGGCACCCGGGTACCGGCCTCGTAGAGGCTGTATTTACCCCCACGGAAGGGGCCTCCCGGCTTGTGGTCGCCCAGCAGCTCAACGGCCTGGTCCTGATAGCCATCGTCCACCACGGGGCCGTTGTCGCTCGAGAGTATCACGATGGTGTTCTGGTCGAGCCCCAACCGTTTCAAGGCCGCCATCACCTCGCCCACACTCCAGTCGAACTGCAACAGCACATCGCCTCGCGGTCCCATGCCCGACTTGCCGGCAAACCGAGCGTTGGGCACCCGGGGCACATGAGCATCCTGTGTGGCAAAATAGAGGAAAAAGGGGTGGTCTTTGTGCTGCTCGATAAAGTCGATGGCCTTGGCCGTCAACACATCGGCTATCTGGTCATCTTTCCACAGGGCCGATTTTCCCCCCTTCATGAACCCGATGCGCGAGATACCGTTCACAATGCTCTGGTTATGTCCATGCGAGGGGCGCATGGTGAGCAACTCGGGGTTATTCTTGCCCGTGGGCTCGCCCGGGAAATTCTTCTGGTAACTTACATAGATGGGATCGTTGGGATCGAGATTCGCTACTCGCCCGTTCTCTACAAAGACGCAAGGCACCCGGTCGCCCGTGGCGGCCATAATGTAGGAATAGTCGAACCCTATATCCGACAGGTTGGGCGTGATGAGGCCGTTCCAGTCTTGAGTCCCCTTCTTGTCGCCTAACCCTAAATGCCACTTGCCTATGGCTCCAGTCGTATAACCGGCCTCGTGAAACATATCGGCCAGAGTATAGCGGTCGGGGCGGATAATGAGGCCGGCATCGCCATCGGCAATGCCCGTGCCCTGCCGACGCCAGGCATACTCGCCAGTGAGCATGGCATAGCGGGCCGGGGTACTCGTGGCCGCCGCACTGTGGGCATTGGTAAAACGCACCCCCTCGGCAGCCAGCTGCTCTACATGGGGAGTGCTGATGGTTTTGGAGCCGTTGCAACTCAAGTCGCCATAGCCTATATCGTCGGCATAAATAAATATCACATTCGGTGTTTGTGACTCTCCGGCAGCTACACGTCCGGCAGCTTGGCTCACAAAGGGCAACGGCAGAGTCACCAAGGGTAATATCAATGGTATCGATTTCATCTCTATTTCAGTATATCATATGGTGTTGTCCTTTCTACAAAAAAGAGGAGAAAGGAGCTGTAAAATCAAAGTATATTTTTTCTCAGTAGGCAGTCTCCAGACTTACCTCAGGCTGTTGGGAACTATCTCACCATCACCTCGTCGAAGTACACCCACGTTTTCTGCCCTTCGCGAATATCGCCTGCCGGGCAGGCTCCCGGATTCTTTATCTCGAACTTCAGATAGCGGGCTCTCACATCGAGATGATCAAAGCGGGCATCTTCGACAGCCGTACGGTTCTTGAAAATCTCTTCGGTCGTGTAGGTAATCTCGCCCACCGGCCGGTAGTTTTTCTTGTCGTTCGAGACCAGCAACCGTATCGAGGCAGGCTTGTGAACCGCCATGCCCGAGTTGGTAATGCAACCGAGGGTCACCTCACTCACCCTACTCTTCTTGCCGAGGTCGAGTACAAACGAGGCATCCTGGTCGTGCCAGCCGGCCCACTCGAAATCGGTGTGCCGCAAACTACCCCGCACACCGTTGGTGAGCACATAACTATTCTCGTTGGTGGTGATGACCCGTTTGCCCGTAGCAAGATTCCAGCCCAGGTCCAGTGTCAACGTCTGCCCCATTTGGGCTCCCTGTGCAAAGGTCGCAGCCTTGATACAGGTAGCGGCATCGACCGTGAAAGGCTTGTCGTATAGCGGCGATGCAGACGTTGGCTCGCTGCCGTCGCTGGTATAACGTATCTCTACATCGGGCCGTATGCACGAGAAGTTCACCCGCAACTTGTTTTTCTCGGGGATCACCTTGTGGTCGATATTGTACATCGAGCGGGCACAAGTCATACCCAAAGCCTCGACATGAGGCAACACACCATCCAGGCGCGTGAGGAACCGAGACCAGTCCTTGGTTCCCTTCTGTGCCCAGGCCACATCGGCCAAAGCCAGCAGACGGGGGAAAAGCTGATACTCCACGTCGGACGCCGAGCTACAGAACTCGGTCCACATCGAGGCCTGTACTCCCATGAGCAAAGACTCGTAGGCCGGCTTCCAATCGTCTTGCACCGGTTCATACAGATAGACATCCTTCAGCGTATTGTTGCCGAAGTAGGTCAACGGTTCGAACCACTGGGGGCCCTGGTAGCGAATGAGGTAGAGTATCCGGGCCGGAGTCATTACAAACCTATGCCCCTGCTCGGCGGCTTTGAGGGCTGCCTTGCCCATGCCCTGCCAGCCATAGATGATGGCCCCTTCGGGCAGCGTGCTGTTGGTGAGCTCGTCCCAACCCATCACCTCTTTACCTTTACTGCGCACATAGTTGCTCATGCGGGTCATAAAGTAGCTTTGCAGCTCCTCGATATGTTCGATGTGCTCGGCTTTCATGCGAGCCTGACACTTGGGACAGCGGGCCCAGTTTACCTTCGAAGCCTCATCGCCCCCCAGATGGATATACTTCGAGGGGAAGAGCTCGGCCACCTCGTCGATCACATCCTCGAGAAAGGTGAATACGCTGTCGTTACCAGCACAATAGACAATCTCTGAGTTCTTTCCACCAATGCCCGGCAATACACCGATAAAACGATCTTCTATGGGACAAGCCAATTGAGGATAGGCTGCCAGCGACGAGTTGGTGTGAGCCGGCATCTCAATCTCGGGAATCACCTCTATTTGCCGTTCGCCGGCATAGCGCACAATCTCCCGAATATCGTCCTGGGTATAGTAGCTCCCTTCGGTAGCCTCCTCGCCCCGCACTTGATTGCGGCGATTGGGGAAGGGCTCGTCGCGCTTCACGCGCCAAGCTCCTACCTGCGTGAGCCGGGGGTATTTCTTAATTTCAATTCTCCAGCCGTTATCATCGACCAGATGCAAATGCAACTTGTTAATTTTTAGAAACGAAGCTACCTCTATGATTTTCAACAGGTCGTCCTTGGGGACGAAATACCGCGACACGTCAATCATCAGTCCCCGGTATTCGAAGCGGGGCGCATCGTTGACCGTCAATGCCGGGATGCGGCAAAGATTACGTGCTACAGGCTCCTGCCCCTCGATAGCCGACGGGAGCAGTTGGCGCAGCGTCTGCAAGGCGTAGAAGAAACCGGCATTGCCCGATGCCTCTATCGTCACCCGCTCGGCAGTCACCATGAGCCGATAGGCCTCGGGAGCCATTGTCGCTACCGTTGTAAAGCGCACATCGGGCTCGGTAGCCCCCACCTCGATACCCGGCAGGAAACCAACCGTGTGCCCCAACAAAGCCACAAAATTGGAGGCCAACTGCAGTTGCGACTCATTCTCCACCCCAATTGTTGTCGAAGGAGTAAAGTAGAAGTAGCCGCTATCGACCTTGCACTCCATGGGCTCCGGTATCAGCGGCAGTGTGGTTTGAGGGACCGACTCACCCGCCCATACCGGGAGGTTCAAGGCAAGAAGGCACGCCATCCATATGTTTCTCATCTTCATGGCTCTACCCTCACTCATTCGTTAATGGGAAACTCGTTCAAGATAGGATCGTCGTATTGTTCCTGCAGCCGCTTCAACTCTCTCTTCAAGTCGCGTGTAATCTGCTCGGTACCCTCCTGGCCGTAAATGTTGTGCATCTCATAGGGGTCGTTCTGCAAGTCATAGAGTTCCCACACATCGATATCGTTGTAGAAGTGGATGAGTTTATAGCGGTCGGTGCGTACCCCGTAGTGGCGTTTTACCATGTGCTCGGCCGGGAACTCATAGAAGTGGTAGTACATCGAGGTGCGCCAGTCGGCAGGCGACTCACCTCGCAAGAGAGGCACCATCGAAACGCCCTGCATATCGTCGGGGACAGTGACCCCAGCCAGTTCGAGGAAGGTAGGTGCATAGTCGATATTCTGTACCATTTGAGGGATATCGCCCCGCTTGTCGAAGCCCTTGGGCAAGTGCATGATGAGCGGTGTGTGCATCGACTCTTCATACATGAATCGCTTGTCGAACCAACCATGCTCACCCATATAGAAGCCCTGGTCCGAGGTATAGACCACGAGTGTATTGTCGAGCAGCCCCTCCTTCTCGAGGTAGTCGAGCACCCGACCCACGTTGTCGTCGAGCGACTTCACCGTCTTGGCATAGTCGCGCATATAGCGCTGGTATTTCCAACGAACCAACTCTTCGCCCTGGAGATTGGCCTTGTAGAATTGATCGATAATGGGATTGTAGAACTTGTCCCAGGCAGCTTTCTGTGCCGAATCCATACGACCGTAGAACTGTTCGTAGAGCGATTTCAGGCGGCTCTCCTTATCGGGACGCAACATCTTCAAGTCGTAAATCAGGTCCATATCCTTGGCAATACTCATCTCTTGAGCCGCAGCAGCCAGGCGTCCCTCGTAGGTATCGTTGAAGGTCTCGGGATACGGGAACTCGCGATCTTCATAGAGCGCCAGGTTGCAAGTGTCGGCCATCCAGTTGCGGTGTATGGCCTTATGGTGAATAAAGAGACAGAAGGGTTTATCCTTGTCGCGCTTGTTCTGCAACCAGTCGAGACTCTCGTCGGTAATGATATTGGTCACATAACCATGCTTACGCACGGTATCGTTGTTCTGTGTAATGAAATCGGGGTTATAGTAATCGCCCTGCCCCGGCAGGATTTCCCAGAAATCGAATCCCGTAGGCAGCGACTCGAGATGCCATTTGCCCACAATAGCCGTTTGATAACCGGCCTGTTGCAACAGCTTGGGCATGGTTTGCTGCGAGCTGTCGAAACGACAGGTGGTATTGTCGGTAAAACCGTTTTTATGGCTGAACTTACCGGTGAGCATACAGGCCCGGCTGGGACCACTCAACGAGTTGGTGACGAAGCTGTTGGTAAACCGCACACCGTCGCGCGCAATGCGGTCGAGATTGGGAGTCTCGATATAACGGGTGTCATAGCAACTCATCATTTGAGCCGTATGGTCGTCGGTCATGATATAGATGATATTGGGACGTTGAACCTCTTTTTTGGAACTCTGGCAAGAAGCCAGGCTGCCCAATACCGTAAAAGAGGCTACGGTGTAAAGCAAATTGGAGTCGATCGATTTCATAAAAGATTAAGCACTATAACGTTGGATAATAACACAGATTTACAAATATAAATAAAATGATACGAATTGTATCACTGCACGACCAAACAATATATTTGCCTCGATGCAAATAGAGAGGAGTCATTGTTTTTGAAGAAGATAATGAATGGTACAGGCTCATGCCTGTCCATTCATTATCCATTCACAATCAAAATCAATACCCATAATTTTGATCAGCTGCCGAAAGCCCGTCGTTGGAGCTAAGCTCCGAGTGCGGGATAGGCAGGTGCAGATTTTTCTTCAAGAAGCTCTCGTCGGTCACCTTACCGTAGAAGGTAGCATCGGGTCCGAAGTAACGGTCGCGGAAACGCTGATCAGGGTTCTGCTGCTGTCTCTCGCCTTCACAGTGCTCATAGGTAATGTTGTGACGGTTTACAATCTCAAGGGCCTTCTTCAGCGTTTCGGTGCCTCCGCGGCGAATGTCGATATACATATCGGGCTCAGCGGCCAATTCGAACAGACGCTCGTAGAAAATCTTGTCTCTTACCTGGTCTTTCGTGAGGTCGGCAGCAAAGTCGGCAGGCTGTGCGGCAGCCGGCGAAACCGAGTTGCGGGCACGCGTAAGCACCTCGTTGACCAACGAAATGGCCCGGCCGGTCTGGTCGAGTTCGTTATAGACGTCGGCCATCAGCAAGAGGAAATCGGCATAACGGTACAGAATAATGTTGTTGTTACTTTGTTGGGCCTGGCAATTGAAATCGATCTGTTTCTTCCACAACGGCCAACCAGCATGGTCGCCCACCGAGGTTGCAAACTGTCCTACCAGGTTGACTACTGTATGCTCACCCGTAGTGGGATTCTCGGTATAGAACTGCTCTTGCAGAGCGGTCAGTTCCTCGACCGTAGGATTGGTAGGATCGGCCATCTGGTCATACGGGATGTAAGCTACGGCATCGGCTACACGACTGGTCGTCTTGCTCTTGTAGCTCTTGTAGGGATAGGTATAGACCGAGTCGCTCACCAAGTGATAGGAGCTGCCGCTCTTCACATCGTACCAACGGGTCAAGAATGTGGCATCGTAACGGGGGTCGCCCGGATAGGTACCCCGGAAGAGGTCGTGGAATGCCTTGGTGGACCGGATGCGTTGATAGGCCACACCCGGAGTTGCATTATCGGCCGAGAAAATCCAGTTCATACGATTCCACGAATAATCTGACGAGGTGGTAAAGTTGATTTGGAAAATCGATTCTGGCGAGTTTTGTACGTGGTTGACAAAGAGGTCGGCATAACGAGTTTGCAAAGAATATTTACCATACACCATATCGCACCACGTTTTAGCATCGTTCAAGTATTTCTGGCGCTGAGTCTCATCAAAATCGGGATTGCAGGAGAGCAACCAGTTCAACTTGGCCAAATAAGCGGCTACACCCATCTTGTCGATGTATCCATCTTCATGCTGACCATCTTCGGGAAGATTGTCATAGGCATATTTCCAATCAATGAAAATCTGCTCGACCACTTTGGTAAAGGGCGATTTCGGCAACGACACGGCTTCGGAGGTCGATGGGTCGATACGCAGAGGCACATCGCCCCACATCATGGCCAAATAGTAATAGCACAAACCACGGATAAACGAAGCCTGAGCCGTATAATTAACTTTCAGTTCATCACTCAGCGTACCGGCATTCATATTCACGATAAAAGAGTTGCACTCCTGTATCGTCTTGTACAAGCCCCGCCAAGCCCACAGCAGAGCATCACCGGCAGGCATTGCGTTCAACGAGGCATAACGGTCGGCCTCTGCACCGTTGGTTTGGCTCCACGACAAACCCGATCCTCCTACCGAAACTTCATAAAGGCCCTGGCCAAAACAATCGGTCGTAGTCAGATAACCATAACAAGCGTCCAAAGCCTGCTCGGCCGTCTCTTGCGAATCGAAGATCACGGTATTGTCCATCGAATATTTGGGATTCTCTTCGAGCCAGTCCTCACACGACGTCATGGCCAGCCCCATAATCCCTGCAGCAAATATATATTTTATCAATTTCATAACCTACTCTATATTAAAATGAAACATTCAGACCAAATATAAACGAGCGGGCATGCGGGAACGAACTCATATCTACACCCGGACGCAATCCGTCGAAAGCGAAGGAATCGACCTCGGGATCGTAGCCGCTGTACTTGGTAATCAGGAAAGCGTTCTTGACCGAAGCAAACACATTGATCGAGTTGAAACCAATCTTCTTCATCAGTTGCTTAGGCAAGTTGTAGGCCAGTGTGATATCGGTGCAACGCAAGAAACTGGCATCCTCGACATAGCGGTCGAGCACGGCCGGCGTAGGCAACGAATAGTTCACACGCGGATAAGTATTTGAGTGGTTCTCGGCTGTCCAGGCACCTTGCCAGGACTCAGTTCGCAAGTTACCGCCCGTGCGGTTGGGAATTGCCTGGTAACGCAGGTTGGTGTTGATGAGGTCTTTGCCATAGACACCGTTGAACTGGGCCGAAAGGCTGATGCCCCGCCACGAAAGGCTGGTGTGGAAACCATATGTAAAGTCGGGGTTGGGATCGCCTATAATCACACGATCGTCGGTATTGATGATACCATCACCGTTCTGATCGACAATCTTGATATCACCGGCCTGAGGAGCGCCACCCGTACTCAAGTCTTGAGTCACATTATACGAACCGCCATTGGCCGGGAGGTCTGACTCTTGCACGATACCGTCGGTCTCATAACCGAAGAAGAGACCCGGAGCATGTCCTACCCAGAACAGGTGGGCGTTGCCGAAGTGATTGCCCAGCGAGTTACCCTCGTAGGCCAGGATGTCTTTATACACACCGAAGTCGCCACGCGATACACCCAGGTCGAGAATCTTGGCATTGTTCTTACCGATGTTTCCACCAAAAGTCCAGGTAAAGTCTTTCGTTTGAATGATATCGGCATCAAGGCTGAACTCAACACCTTGGTTACGCATGTTTCCCGAGTTGTAATAGATGGTCGAGAATCCGGCCGACGGAGGCAATATACGCGAGATGAGCAGGTCTTTGGTCTCCTTGTTATAGAAGTCCAAGGTACCTCTGAAGCGATTTTTGAATACCCCGAAGTCGAGACCTACGTTCCACGACTCGGTCGTCTCCCAGGTGAGGCCTTCGTTTTGCAGTTTATCCACGGCCATGGCAAGCACCTTGTCGCCCACGGCATTGGCATAATCGATTATCTGGCTATAGTTATAGAAGCTGCTATACGGGTCAATGGCCGAGTTACCGGTCTGACCGTAGCCTACTCTCACCTTCAATTGGTCGAGCCACTCGACATTGTCTTTGATGAAATCTTCCTGCTCCATACGCCAGGCCAGCGAGAACGAGGGGAAGTAAGCCCAACGGTGGCCCTTGGCAAAGCGGCTCGAACCATCGGCACGGAACGAAGCCGTAGCCAGATAGCGGCCCTCGAGGAACGACAGGTTCACACGACCCAGGTATGAAAGCAACTGGTAGTCGCGTTGTATAGGCTCGAGGTAAGAGATGCGCTCGGCCATGTGCAGACCGTCGATACCAAAGCTCATGTTGGAGAACTGGCGTCCTTGGGTACGTTTGTTCAGATAGTTGTAGTCGTCGTAGGTGACGGCACCCGTCACATCGAGATCGAGTAATGTGTCGAACGTCTTGTGATAGTTCAACATGTTCTCGACCGTAATATTGTACTGGTTCAAATCGGTAATACCCAAGGAACCTTTATCGTTGTTACCGCGGAAGGTCTCGGTACCGAACCAGCGGGCACGATACTCGTCGCGCAGGTTACCGCCGGTACGCAGGCTGTAGGTGAGACCATCCCAAATGTTCCACTTCAAATCCATCGAAGCACGGAAGGCATTTTCGTTCGTCTGGTCGTCATAGTCGTTCAACCAGCTGAACACCGTAATACGTTTCTCCATACCGTTGGTACCGCTCAGCGAGGGGTCGTCGGCAGGATATTCAAACGGTTGTGAAGTGATGGCTGTTACCGATACCGAGCCTTGTGCACCACCGTTGGCGTTGCTACCCGACATCATGTCGTTCTTTTTGATAGAACCGCTCAACGAGAGGTCAACCGATACCCGCTTCGAGAGGTCCATCGACAGGTTGGCACGCAGGTCTCCCTGTTGCAAGCCGGTCTGTTTCACAATACCGTTAATGTTCTTGAAGGCAGCCGATACAAAGTAACGCACTTTTTCGGAGCCGCCGTTTACCGATACCGAATAGTTCTGCGAGAAAGCCGTGCGATAGATTTCGCGTTGCCAGTCACGCTCTAACAACACCCGATAGGATTCAGGATCTTCTGCATCGTATTTACCACCCGAGAAGATATAACGTACCTCGTTGCCTTCCTTGAAGAACTGACGGTCGTCGGGGCCCGACTGGGCGTTACGATAGTCGGCATAGTCGCTCAAGTTCAACATGTCATACAGACGGGTAGCATTGGCCACCGTAAAGTTGGCATTAACCGTTACCCGAGGTTTGCCGGTCTTACCTTTCTTGGTCGTGATAAGGATTACACCGTTGGCACCACGCGAACCGTAAATGGCCGTGGCCGAAGCATCCTTGAGAATCTCGATACTCTCGATATCCGAGGGGTTCAAGCTGCTCAACGGGTCGGCGGCTGTCTGATAATCATCGTCGCCAAATGCCGAAGCGGCAAATTCGCCGGTCGAGGCCTGAGGTATATTATCGATTACATACAACGGCTGGTTATCGCCACGCAACGAACTGGCACCACGTATCGTAATTGACGAGGCGGCACCCGGCGTTGCACTGGTAGTTCCTACCACCAAACCAGCCACCTTGCCTTGCAACAGATTGTCGAGCGAGAGACTTGTCGAGGCATCACGCTCGTCGGGGCGAATCGAGGCAATGGCACCCGTCACGTCGCTCTTCTTCACGCTACCGTAACCCACAACCACTACCTCGTCGAGCAGCTGAGCGTTATCGCTCATCTTCACGTTTACCACTGTGCGGTTGCCCACGGCAACCTCTTGTTTCTCATATCCGATGTACGAGAACACCAACACCGCCTTCTTGTCGGGCACGGAGATCGTGTAGTTCCCATCCAAATCGGTGGCCGTCGCCTTGGACGTACCCTTCACCTGTACGGTTACTCCCATGAGGGATTCTTTCCCGTCGCTTACATTACCCTTTATCGTGATATTCTGTGCATACAAAAGGTGCACGCCCAGCAGCAATACCGTCAAAAGAGTGAATGTTCTTTTGAAAATATTTTTTTTCATAGAATCTATGTAATTTACTGTTTAACCCGAAATTTAAAAACATCTATCCCCTCGGTCGATTGTACCCGGGCGATATACACCCCCGAGAGAAGGCCATCGGTCGTCATCACCTGTTGAGCCCCCGATGAGATGGTATCGCGTACCATCATGCCCGAGGTCGAGAAGAGCGACACCCGACGCAGTTCGGCATCGCCGGTCGAGGCTACCACAATGTGGCGAGCCTGCTCGTCGTAGATGAGACTGGTATTCTTCTGAGGCTCCTTCGAGAGTTCATGCAAAGCCGATTCGCCCGAAGTCGTAGTAATAATCGTATCGACATTGGCCGAGATGACCAGATTGGCTGCCCGTATCAAACTCAACGGATCGGATACCGACACGTCGTTACCCATATCGAAATACATCACCGTACCGCTGTTCTGCTCGAGAATGAAATTCATCTTGTCCTTTACACAATCGACCCCGTTGAACGTATAGGTCGAACCCGACATCGTGGCCGTATTCATATCGGGGGTAAGGTCGGGATTGGCGGCCACGATATTTTTGTAGCCCGATACCGTGCTACCCGTACTGGCCGTCGTGGGGAACGACATGCCTATCTTCTCCTTGGGGAATCCCCAAGCGATGAAATCGTTGTAGGCCGATACGTAATTGTCATAAGCAAACCAGGTAACTGCCGGCCCGTAAATCTGGAAGGTATAGTAATCGGGCATATTGATGTACTCGGTAGGCAGATAGTAGGCTACCGGGTGCAGCGACACACTGAACACCTTGTCGGAGGGAATGGCTTCGCGTAACTGCTCCACCATGGGACCATAACCGGTATTCCAGCGGGAGTCGCCGCTGTAAAGCCACTCAAAGTCGATATCTATGCCATCGCAATAGGGCAACAACTCTTTCACATCGGCAACCAACTGTTCACGCCAGGCAGCTTCCGATATGTGCGACAGCCATACTTTATTTCCACTATCGTCCTTGTCCGACGAGATGAGCCCGATGCGTATCTTGTATCCGCGATAGCCCGCGTAAAGCTTGCGAATCTCGCCCAGCATCTCTTTCCAGCTGCGGGTATCCTTGCCGGGATTCTCGGCATCGTCGAACTTCCAATAAGACAACAGATAGATGGCTCCGTCACTCCCGCCCGGGAAAGTCAGGTCGCCCGACGTACCGGCAGCATCCTGAGCCACCTTGTCGGCGCTACGAGAGTTACCCCATACCATCACCTCGTCGAGATATCCTTTGAAGTTCTCGCCAATCACGGCATCGGCCGTCGTGCTCAAGAAGGTAAAGTCGTCCTCGGCAGGAATCGTCGATAGTTGGGTTGCATATAACTGATTGGCCCCGCTGTTGGTATAGAGCACGATACGGGCCTGGGCACGACTCGTACTCGAGACGATAGCCACAGCCACATGTTCCCAACCGTCGGCCTTCAACGCATTCTCAAAATTATAGGTATATCCGTTAATCTCTACGATAAGCTCCTTCTTCGACTCGTCGCCCAGCTTCACGGCCAGTTGATGGTTGTCGTCGCTCTTGTTGAAGATAGCGGCTCCCGTGCGCCACTCCTCGATATTCATCCAAGCCTCGATAGTGGCATAGTTAAGCGTAGGCAACCCCAAGTTGTTGTTCAATACCTTGTCGCCCACATTCATGCCGGCACCTTCGCCCTCGAGATGAAGCACGCCACTGCGGCCGTCATACTCGCTCACATAAGAGGCATTGGCAAAAGTACCCTGGTTGTCGGGGTAGGTCATGGTCACCTCGCCCGTGTAGCCCGACACCTGACCGTCGAGGAAGATGACATCGTTGGTGAGCAGGTGCATGTCGCGATCGATCTGCAAGCGGTCGCTATGGCGTACAAACGATGAATAGCCCGACACAACCCGGTATTTGAAATAGGCGTTGTCGGTCACGGCCTCGCGAGTCACATTCACCGTTTTGCCATGATGAGCCAGTTTGTAATCGACAATATCTTCACATTGGTCTTGATCGAACTTGTAATAAAACAGCAGGTTGTCATATTTGGGGTGGAACTTGTTGACCGTGTTGCGGAACATCAGGTTCTCGGGTTCGGCTCCCGGCATCTCGGTGTTCCAAAAACGAAACTCATCGAGGCGCCCCTTGAAATTCTCACCGATGACAAAGGGCTCGGCCGACTCGGGAATCACAGCTCCTGCAGCATTGGCCTTCCAGGCCTTCTCGCCATTGGTCCACACGTCGATACCATTGCCAAAAGCCGAGATTGTAATTTGGGTCCACTCTCCTACCGGCAATTCGGTCGATGCAGTTATCTCTTGACTGCCGGTCTTATAGACAAGTTGCCCGGTCGTACCCAGCCGCAACGAAAACTCCTCGTCGCCACTACCCCGTTTAAATACATAGGAATTCTCCACCCACTCCGATGGATTTACCAAAAACTGTACAGAATACAAACTCAAGTTATTCAGGTCTTGTATGGTCCCGCAATCGACCCGTCCATCGCCATTGAAGCGCAAGGCATAGTTGGTGGTTTGCGAAAACGCCGACCCGGCATATAATATGCCCAGAAAAATAAGCCAAAAAAACTTTGTTTTCATGTATATTCTATTTAAGTGCTCGTTTCAAAAAAAGGGAAAAGCCGGGGACTTGAGTCCCCGGGCTATTGATCAACAGGATGTGTTGTTAAAGAACAACTTTTGAGGTCTTATTACCGTATTTTACAATATAAGCTCCTTGGTTCATAGGCACTTCCATGAAAGAGTCGGTTACTTCGACCGTCTTTACCAAAGCACCGGTGAGCGAATAGATATAGACCGGGGTACCCATCTCCATCTCGTTGAGGTAGATATTCTGGCTATCCCAGGCTACAAAACCATGAGTGGCCTCTACACTCTCTATGGCCGTAGCCGGACTTCCGTCGGGCGTGTCCCAGCCGTCAAAAACAGGGCTAAATTCGGGGCATTCATCCGAGGGATTTGCCGTGAATTTGATCGTGGCAATGTAAAGAGCACGACCGTTGGCATGAGCTGCGGGAATCGAATACTTAATACGCAAAGGTATCTGATCGTCACCTACCACTGTACTGATGTTCAAGTCTTTGATAACCGGCCACCACTTCGTATCGATGGAACTGTAGGTCGTTGTCTCGGGCAGAGGAATGTTTGAATTCGAACCACCAAAATTATAAATAGCCACCTTATAGTCGCTGGTAATGCCACCTACTACCTTAGAAACGAACTGGAAACGCACCGGGGTGTTTACAGGGAAATCGGTTGTCGTGAACATGTTCAGATTCACATATCCTCCCAGAGCATCGCCTGCGGTTAAATCGGGCTCTTCGGTACTGCCGTTACCTTTAATCAGCAACATGTTGCCATAGTCCGAAGAAACAATGTGGCAGCCCTTGTTGAAACCGGCCACACTGGCATTGTCGTTTTTCACCTGGCCTCCGGTGAGAACTACCGTACCTCCCTCTTTCAAATTCTCGGTAGGATACGGGGTTGCCGGATTGGAACCCGTCGAAGAGTAATGTACAAACTCATAGTTCCCGACTTCTTGAGCCGCAAAATTCAAATGAGCAGGAGTCACATCTTCGTCGGCTGCCCACACGCAATTCATCGACACTAACAATGAAAATGATAAAAATAATACTTTTGTTTTCATACGCAAGAATTAAGAATTTAGATGATTAAAGTTTGTGTTTTTACGATTGCAAATATAAAGGAGGCCCCCTCAAAAGGGGGTTCAAAATCGTCTAAACAAAGTTCGAAATCATCTAATTAAAACCTTACAACCTATTGATTCAGAATGTGCGTATAAACTTCTCACGCCTCTTCCTTGTTCTTGTTCTTTTCCCGATACTCTCGGGGCGTAAAGGAGGTAAACTGCTTGAAGCTGGTGCTGAAATAACGCGAGTTGGAGAAGCCTGTTTTTTCGGCAACCTCGCCTATGGGCAAATCGGTCCCAACCAGCAACTGCATGGCCTGCTCGATTCGCATGCGATTAATCAAATCGTTTACCCCCAAGCCGGTCAAAGCCTTCACCTTGTTATATAATGAAGCGCGGCTCATACCCAACTCGACGGTCAGATACTTCACATCCAAGTCGGGATTACCTATGTTGTCGAGGATCAGTTTGTTCAACTTCAACAAGAACTGCTCGTCGGCATTGCTGAAGGACTGATCCTTCGGTACGATGGTAACCGCCCCGGCCTCTCGATAGTAGTTCTTGATTTGCTCCCGGTTCCACAACAAATTGCGAATAATCGAGAGCAGCACGTCGTCGTCAAAGGGCTTCGACAGATAAAAGTCGGCTCCCAGCTTATAGCCGGCCGATTGGCTTTCGGGATTGTCACGAGCCGTGAGCAGGATAACCGGTATATGGCTTATCTGGATATCGCTCTTCAACTGCCGGCAGAACTCAAAACCATCCATGCGGGGCATCATAATGTCGCAAATGACCAAATCGGGCTGATACTGGTGCACGACCATGAGCCCGTCTTTGCCGTCGTCGGCCGTATATATCTGCTTGAACACATCGGCAAACGAACTCTTGACAAACGACTGTATCTCTTTTTCATCATCGATAATCAAAATCGAATACTCCGTCAGCGGGAAATCCTTCTCCGAAACGTCGGGCTCGGTCACATTTTCCGAGAACTTGATGTCGTTCAAGTACATACCCGGGGCACACACCACCTCCTTATCCTTATAGGAGAGCGGCAGTTCAAACCAGAAAGTGGCTCCCTTCGTCTCGTTGTTATAGGCCCCTATCTCACCACCATGCAACTCGAGCAAGGTCTTGGAATAAGAGAGCCCTATACCGCTGCCGCTCAGGCGATGCTCGCCCTGGTAAAACCGGGTGAATAGATGTTCAAAATCGCTATCCTTCAAGCCAATGCCTTCGTCGGTAACCGATACACGCACCCGCTCTTCCCGCAACTGGGTAGAGACTTTTACCGTCGTACCTTCGTCGCTGAATTTCAGCGCATTCATCAACAGGTTCGAAAGCACAATCTCACACTTCGCCTTATCGAACGAAATTTCATCGATACGCTCGTCGGGAACAAATTGCAGATTTATCTGCTTCGCCTTGAACTCTTCGGTAAAATCATCGACTACCGACTCGACCCAAGGGTTCAACGGATGAGGCAACAGGTGCAGCGCCTCATACCCCACCTCCATGCGACGCATATCCAGCACCATATTGATGATGTTGCGCATCCGCCTGGCCTGCTTGAAAATCGACGTCAGCTGTGTTTTCAACGACTCATCGCCCAGGTCGTTGCGCAACAACCGTTTCAGCGGGGCATAGATAAGAGTAAGTGGTGTGCGCAGTTCGTGGCTCACGTTGATTAGGAAACGCACCTTATCCTCATACATCTTGCGCTCCCGCTCCTTCATCTCGAGTTGCATGCGGGAATTCTTCTTCCGGATAGTATAGGCCATCATCAGCACACATACAGCCACCACGGCCAAAACAACCAGCGCAATAAACCACGATCGTTTCCACCAGGGAGGCACTACCTCGATTTGCAGAATACATTGTGCGGGACTCCATCCTCCATCGGCCGTACTACACGAGACCATCACCCTATAAGTACCCACGGGCAGCGAATAGAGGGTGAGCGTGTGGTCATACGACTCGATTGCCGTACGTCCCAGACCTTGTATATCAAACCGGAACATCTTTTTGCGGAAGATATCTTTCTCGCGCACCATTGTCTTGAGAGTGAGCGAAGTATAATTCCAGGGAATACGTATAGACTGATCTTCGGGATCCACCCGATTCAATACCGTTTTCCCGTCGAGATTGACATCTGACAGCAGGACGACCGGTGCCATCACGGACTTGAACTCTTTGTACATCTCACGATCGATGCGCAGCAACCCCGTGATACCCCCCATGTAAATATCTTTTCCACTACGGGAGAGAAGCGTGGACTTGTGCAGATACTCATTGGGAACAGCCCCATCGGAATCGCCATAGATAAAGATACGGTTCTCGGGTATCGAATAGCGGAAGAGCATACCATCGGCCCCCAGCCACAAACAGTTGTCGGCATAGATTACCGAAGTCACCTCGCGGAACATATTGGTTTTTACCTCTTGCAAAGCACGAGTCTGAATATCGTAATGGAGTAAACCCTTGTCGGTCCCTATCCAAAAGTTACCCCGGTCGTCGCAACAGGCGGCATTGATAATATTGCGATAGCCCAGCGAGAGCAGGCAGACCGCTTCGTTACGGGCATGGTCGAGCCGCAGAATATAATTGCGCCCAAAAAGATAGGTAAACACCTTGCTGGAGTAGAACCGCTGTACCGCCCCATAGTAGCGGGTCGAATCGACTACGTGTGCCATCGAAAAGATTCGGTTCGACTTGTCATAGGTATAGATATTATCGGCAAAGAAATGTATCTTGCCGGTATCGAAATAATCGACATTGACCGATATGCCCGAGTGAATAATCTCTTCGTTGCGCCGCTCGTCGAGAAAAACAAAGGGACGCAGGCTACCCGTGCGCTTATCGAAAATATAGAGCCCGCGAGAAAAGAAATACATGAGCAGTTCATGATCGCTGTAACGGGTAATCGATGCCACTTTGGCTCCAAACGTACCCGGGTAGTGGGTAAACTTGTGAGTAGCCGGGTCGAGCCGGTTCAAACCACCGCCATCGGTACCAATCCATACTGCACCCCCGTCGTCTTCATAGAGACACAACACCGTCTTGTCGCTCATTCCATAGGGGTTGCCCGGCGATACATCGCGATAGGTGCGCATAAACACCTCTTTGATACCAAACAGACCTCCCCGTATCGTACCCGCCCACATATTGTTGTCGCGGTCGCGATAGAGACAGAAGACCGAACTGAGAGGAAACGAATAGACATCGCCCGGGACATAGCGTATGTTGGAAAACGTATGCTCTTCGACATTCAGGATACTGATGCCACCCCCATCGGTAGCCAGCCACAACTCGTTGTCATTCTCCTCGATATCGAGAATTACATCGTTGGTTAAAGCCGAGTTAGTAACATCATAGTGCTTCCGTCCACTCCCATCAAGCGAGTAACAATCCAGCCCCTTTCCATAAGGCGAAATCCATAACCGCCCATGACGGTCCACCTCCATGGCCATAATCTCTTTCTCCCGACAAAAATCCGACCGCTCTATCTGTCCTGTTTTACTGTCAAACAACCACAAACCGTTCCATCGCGACGATAGCACCCAGTAACGGTCGCCCCACCGGGCCATGTGGTTGAAAAACGACCGCGAAGGCTCTGTCCAGTGCATGGGCACCGTATCGAGCGCAGCCTGCTTGTAGTCCCACCGATAGACAATGCCCCGACCGCCCAGATAGAGGGCATCATCGGTGAGCATATAGGAGTGAGCCTGAAGAATTTTGTTTCCCCAGTAAACGGGTTCAAAATCGTCGTTCTCCTGCCGATAGACGCATACGCCACGATCGGTCGAAATCCAGATGCGATTCTGCGCATCCTCGACGATAAACTGAATGAGGTTTCCCGGCAAAGTATTCGACGAGTCGGGCACCGCCGTATAGTTCTTGAATTCGTAGTAGTCATATCGACTCACCCCCGACCGTGTACCTATCCACAAGAACCCCTTGTGGTCAAGCATAATCGTGCGCACGAAATTCTGTAAGAGGCCGTCTCGTTGGGAGAGTTGTTTAAAATAGAAATCGGGAGCCGCCTCGGCAACCAGTTGCCCCAGCACGACACACAACAAAAAGACACAACTATATAGTCTGCTCCTTTTCATCCGATTGACAAAATAATACAAAAACCAAGATAAGCCCTTTACATTAATCAAAAGATAAGGCCAAAAGATATTACGCATAAACCATACATATCCTTGCTTCTCCCAATCCTCTCTCTACAAAAAGCCTCTCTCCTACATTTACATCATGGTATTAGCGTTTTGTATCTAATATTCAAAAGATTAATAGATCCGTTCATCGCAATTATCAAAAAACAAAGATAAACATATTTCTTTTCGATCCCACATATTTGGCATTTTTTCATTTTTATTACATCCCGATTCTATTGGCAAACCCTTCCAGTTCGGCTTTTATCCATCCCGACTACGATGTTACTTTCGCAAAATCTTCTTACCTTTGTCTTATATAAACGTTCAACCCTATTCGAGATGATTATCTTCAACACCACCT
The DNA here is from genome assembly GCF_002161555.1 of Barnesiella sp. An55. Taxonomy (GTDB): domain Bacteria; phylum Bacteroidota; class Bacteroidia; order Bacteroidales; family Barnesiellaceae; genus Barnesiella; species Barnesiella merdipullorum. The sequence continues at coordinate 71,019 of NZ_NFHZ01000007.1, forward strand.
ACCACGCCGACAATGCCCGCAAAGACGAGTTTATCGGCTGGCTCAAAGAGTCGTACATACCGGCCGTTCTGGAACACGGGCTCCTGCAAGACCCTCAGTTGACCCGCATCTTTGCCGACAATGAGGAGGAGGGCACCAGCCTCTCGCTCCAGTTCAAATCGCCCGATACCGACGCGCTCGAACGCTGGCACGAAGAGTGCGGCGAGGCTTTGCTCAATGAGATGCGCCAGCGGTTCGGCGACCAGGTTTTGGGATTCAGCACCTTGCTCGAAGTAATCGACTTGTAATCCATGACACCCGTCAACGACAGAGTAATCATAGGTATCGACCCCGGCACCAACGTGATGGGATACGGTATCTTGCGCATCGTGGGCAACAAACCCGAGGTGGTGGCGCTGGGGGTTATCCAACTCAACAAATTCGAGAGTCACTACCTGCGATTGCGACGTATCTTCGAACGGGTGCTCGGCCTCATCGAGCAGTACCTGCCCGACGAAATGGCCATCGAGGCTCCCTTCTTCGGCAAAAACGTGCAGTCGATGCTCAAGCTCGGCCGAGCCCAGGGAGTGGCCATGGCGGCGGCTCTCTCGCGCGACATACCCATCACCGAATACGCTCCCCTCAAAATAAAGATGTCGATTACCGGCAACGGTGCCGCCTCGAAAGAGCAGGTGGCCGCCATGTTGCAACGCATACTCCACATCCCCGACGAGAATATGCTGCCCCAACTCGATGCCACCGATGGATTGGCGGCTGCCCTCTGCCACTTCTACCAGACCAACCGCCCCCAGGTGGCCAAGAGCTACAACAGCTGGAAAGACTTCATCAGCAAAAATCCCGACAAGGTTTCGACGGGAAAATCTTCGCCCAAGAAATAGGGCCGGCCTGTTCCGCCCACACCAACCTCCCGATTGCATCGGGGCATACATTGTCCATACAGTATATCCAATCCTGGCAGAAAATTCATTTGTTTTATCTATCATTTCATCCTCGAAACAGAATATTTCTCCACCATATCCCCACGAAAGAAGAAATAAATTCGAGCCCTCATACAACAAATAGCGTTATCTTTGTAAAGATGGAATTCTATTTTCCATATTCATCCCATACATTATTATAGGATATGACTACACTGAAACAGCTACTCGACCAACGCATCCTCATACTCGACGGAGCCATGGGGACCATGATACAGCGCTACGGCTTGAGCGAACAGGAGTTCAGGGGCAAACGCTTTGCCCACACCGACGTGGAACTGAAAGGCAACAACGACCTGCTTTGCCTCACTGCCCCGCAGATTATCGACGAGATACACCGGGCCTATCTCGAGGCCGGTGCCGATATCATCGAGACCAACAGTTTCAATGCCAACGCCATATCGATGGCCGATTACCGGCTCGAAGGGCTCGTGCGCGAGATGAATCTTGCCGCGGCCCGCATCGCCCGTCGGACTGCCGACGCCTACTCCACCCCCGAGAAGCCTCGCTTCGTTGCGGGATCGGTAGGCCCCACGAACAAAAGTTGCTCCATGTCGCCCGACGTGGAGAACCCCGCCCTGCGCAGTCTCCATTTCGATACCCTTGCCGCAGCCTACCGCGAGCAGATGGAGGCCCTCATCGAGGGAGGGGTCGATTTGCTGCTTGTCGAGACCATCTTCGACACGCTCAATGCCAAAGCGGCCCTTTGGGGAGCCCGACAGGCCATGGAATCAACAGATCGGGAAGTCCCCATCGCACTTTCGGTTACCGTGACCGAGAGCGGTCGCACCCTCTCGGGACAGACTCTCGAAGCCTTTCTCACCGCGGTATCTCATGCCCCCATCCTCTCCGTAGGGCTCAACTGCTCGTTTGGAGCCCGCGACATGAAAACCTGGCTGCAACGCCTGGCGGCCATAGCCCCCTGTTACGTGAGTGCCTATCCCAACGCCGGGCTGCCCAACCAGCTGGGCGAATATGACGAGACGCCCCAGTCGATGGCGGTACAAATCAAAGAGTTCATCGACGAGGGGCTGGTCAACATCGTAGGCGGTTGCTGCGGTACCACTCCCGAACATATCGCAGCCTACCAGACTCTCGTGGCGGGCACTGCTCCCCGACGACCGGCAGCTAAGGACAACCGCCTGCACCTGTGCGGACTCGACGACCTCATCGTCTCGCGCGAGAACAACTTTGTGAACATAGGCGAACGCTGCAACGTGGCAGGTTCGCGCAAATTCCTGCGACTCATCCACGAGAAGAGTTATGCCGAAGCTCTCGAAATAGCCCGTCAGCAAGTCGAGGCTGGAGCTCAAATCATCGATATCAACATGGACGATGCCATGCTCGACGCCCGCGACGAGATGGTCAACTTCCTGAACCTCATCGTTTCCGAGCCCGACATTTACCGGGTACCCGTCATGATCGACTCGTCGAAATGGGAGGTTATCTCGGCCGGACTCAAATGTCTGCAAGGCAAAGCCATTGTCAACTCCATCAGCCTCAAAGAGGGCGAAGAGCTGTTTCTGCAACACGCCCGCGAAATAAAACAGATGGGGGCCGCCATGGTGGTGATGGCCTTCGACGAACAGGGTCAGGCCGATACCTTCGAACGTAAAATCGAAGTCTGCGCCCGGGCCTACCGCCTGCTCACCGAGGTAGCCGATGTGGCCCCCTGCGACATCATCTTCGACCCCAACGTGCTGGCCATTGCCACCGGCATCGAAAGCCACGACAACTATGCCGTCGATTTCATCCGGGCCACCGCCTGGATTCACCACAATCTGCCTGGAGCCAAAGTGAGCGGCGGGGTAAGCAACCTCTCCTTCTCCTTCCGGGGCAACAACTACATACGCGAGGCCATGCATGCCGTCTTTCTCTACCACGCCATTGCCAACGGTCTCGACATGGCCATCGTCAACCCGGCCACCTCGGTGACCTACGACGACCTGCCCGCCGAGACGCTCGAGCTCATCGAGGATGTGGTGCTGAACCGCCGGCCCGACGCAACCGAACGTCTCATCGAGTTTGCCGCCCGATATCGCAACGAGGCCGGCAACCACGACACAGCCGCCGAAACCGACCGCCACAGCCAACCCGTGGCCGACCGCCTGCGACAGGCTCTTGTCAAAGGGCTATCGACCCACCTCGAGAGCGACCTGTCCGAAGCCGTAGCTCAATACGGGTCGGCCATTGCCGTCATCGAACAACCGCTCATGGAGGGGATGAACCGGGTGGGTCAACTCTTTGGCGAAGGGAAAATGTTCCTCCCCCAGGTGGTCAAGAGCGCCCGCACCATGAAACAGGCCGTGGCTATCCTGCAACCCCTCATCGAGCAGGAGAACGCCCGCACCGGCGAGACAACCAAACGGGGCAAATTCATCGTGGCCACAGTCAAGGGCGACGTGCACGACATCGGCAAGAACATTGTTGCCGTCATCCTCGCCTGCAACAATTTCGAAGTGATAGACCTGGGCGTAATGGTTCCCGCCGAACGCATCGTCGAACGGGCCATCGCCGAAAAGGCCGATTTCGTAGGCTTGAGCGGACTCATCACCCCCTCGCTCGAAGAGATGGGACACGTAGTCGCCGAGATGGAAAAGGCCGGTCTGCGCATCCCCGTCATCATCGGGGGAGCCACCACCTCACGCCTGCACACCGCCGTGAAGATAGCCCCCCGATACAGCGGTCCCGTCATCCACGCCGGCGACGCTTCGCAAAATCCGCTCATTGCCGCACAACTGCTCAACCCCAACACCCGCCAGAGTTTCATCGACTCGCTGCATGCCGAACAGGAGGCGCTGCGCCTGTCGCTGAAACCGGCCGATACCTTGCCTCTGGCCGAGGCTACAGCTCGGGCCCCCCGCATCGACTGGGAGGGCTACACATCACCTCGTCCCCGACAGTTGGGCCGCCACACAATCGCCCCCACCATCACGGATATTCGCCCCTACATCAACTGGCGGGCCTTCTTTGCCGTATGGAAGATAGGTGCACAATATGCCGCCATAGCCGACATGCGGGGCTGCGACCACTGCCGGGCCGCCTGGCTGGCCGCCTTCCCCACGGCCGACCGGGCCAAAGCCGCCGAAGCCCTGCAACTCTACAAGGAGGCCAACCGATTGCTCGACACGCTCGAACACGAAAACAACGATTCGCCTCAAGGAGTCTATCTGCTCACCCGGGCCTCGAGTCGCGACAACCTCATACGTCTGCAACTGCCCGAGGGCGACGTGCTCGAAATACCCACCCTGCGGCAACAGGTGCGCAATCCCGAGGCCGATGCCTGCTACTATGCCTTGAGCGACTTTGTGCGTCCCGAACAGACAGACCTTCCCGACTATGCGGGACTCTTTGCCGTCACTGCCGGCGGCGACATACAACGGCGCATCGAACGGCTGCGACTCACGGGCGACGACTACGGGAGCCTGCTGTTGCAATCGCTGGCCGACCGACTGGCCGAAGCAGCCTCGGAATGGCTGCACCTGAAAATACGGCGCGAACTGTGGGGGTATGCCCCCGACGAGCCCACACTCGGCCTGCCAGCTCTCCTGGCCGGTGACTACCGTGGCATACGTCCGGCCGTGGGCTACCCCTCTCTGCCCGACCACTCGCTGTTCTTCGACTGGAACCGAGCCCTCAACCTCGAACAGATAGAGATTTTCCTCACCGAAAACGGGGCCATGTATCCCAACGCCTCGACCGCCGGGCTCTATCTGGCCCACCCCGACGCCCGTTATTTCCACATCGGCCACATCGGCACCGACCAACGCGAACTGTATGCCCGCCAACGGGGACTCTCGCCCGACGAGACTTCCAAATGGCTCTCGGTATAACTTGATACATAATCATCAAGGAGAGAAGCACCGCATAATCATGCGGTGCTTCTCTCCTTAATCTTTTCATAAACAGACAGGCACCTCACCACCACCCAATAATATTAAGAAATTCAAAGATTTATCATACCTCTCATACTGAATTTTCTAAAACTTTAATATCTTTGTTACAAGATAAACCAAAATTTCATTATCCCCCCAAAAACTCTTATACTATGAAACAAGCACGACGCAGATTGAAGACGCTGATTATCGGCCTATTATCTATTTCATTCATACAAGCAGCCGAGTTTAAGGATGGCAATATCTTCTACCGTACACTCTCCGACAACGAGGTGGCCGTCATCTACCCTACCGACAACAGCTCCACATACAGTGGCTCGATAGTCCTGCCCGAGAGCGTTACCTACGAAAGCGCCGAATACCGGGTCACCACCATCGCCCAGCAGGCCTTTTTCATGTCTGAAATAACCTCTATCACGATACCCAACAGTGTCACCGAGATTCAGCAATATGCCTTTGCTGCATGCCGGGAGCTCTCATCGATCACCCTGCCCGAAGGAATCTCGAAGATAGCCTACCGTTCTTTCTCCCAGTGTATCAAACTCACCGAAATAGCCCTGCCCGAGAGTATAACCGAAATCGAGGACTTCGCCTTTCGCGACTGCACCGGACTCACCGCTATCGCCTTGGGCAAGCAGGTAACCCAGATAGGGAACAATGCCTTTTACTACTGCCCGGCTCTGCAACAATTCACCGTGGCCGAAGATAACCCCGCCTATGCCTCGATTGACGGCGTTCTGTTCGACAAGGCAAAAACCACCCTGTTCGCCTATCCCAACGCCAAAGGTTCAACCTATACCATCCCCGGCGAAGTAACCGTCATCGGCCCCGGAGCATTTCAGGGGTGCAACGCTCTCGCCTCGATTACCCTCGGGAAAGGAGTCGCCTCGCTGGGTAGCAATCCCTTCATGAGTTGCACTCGTCTGCAAGAGATTCTCGTCGATGCAGAGAATGTACACTTTACCTCGGTCGATGGAGTGCTGTTCGACAAATCGCAAGAGACCATTATCCAATATCCCCTAAGCCGCAGCGGATTCTACGAAATACCCCTCGGGGTAACTGCAATAGGCGATTATGCCTTTTGCAACTGTGCCCAATTAAGCGGCATCGACATACCCACGAGCGTAACCCGTGTGGGCGAATCGGCCTTTGCAACCTGTACCAAACTCTCTACGGCAACCCTCCCCGACGCGGTAACCACCATCGGCAACTCGGCCTTCAACCAATGCAGCAACCTCTATCGGGTAACCTTCGGGACCAACCTTCAAACCATAGGCAGCAACGCATTTGCCTATACCCTGATATCTTCACTGACTATCCCCGACCGAGTCACCTCGATAGGCGAAAATGCCTTCTCTCAATGCCCTCATTTAGAGTATATCACTCTCGGGAGCAGCCTGCAGGAGATAGGCCAGTCGGCTTTTGCCTGGAGTCAATTGATACGCCAAATCGAGTGCCGCTCACTCTATCCACCTGTTTGCGGGAACGACTGCTTCAACGGGGTATCGGTGAGCCAATGTACCTTGACCGTACCCAGCAACGCCTACGACTACTATGTGGCCAATTCGCCCTGGAACCAGTTCGACATCCAAGGCACCGGTAGTCCGGCCGCAACCGACGAACTGCGCACTCACCAGGTATCGATACACACGACCGGCAACTCGATAGTAATCCGCAACCTTCCTGCCGATACCGAGGTCATCATCTACAACCTGTCCGGGCAGACTGTCCAATCGCTCCACGCCACCACCCAAGAGGTAGAGATAGAGCTCCCCAAGGGTGCCATCTACATCGTGCACACAGGTGACCAGACACAGAAAGTGAAGCTATAACGAAGAGCCTTTACCCCCGAGGCTGACGAGGGGAATGAACCAAAATCCGTTACGATTGTTATATTCGGGACAGACCAATCATCACCACGACTATGACACATCATCGCCTTTGGGTTCTCCTCCTCGCACTATCGGTGGGTATTGCGGCAACACAGGCTCAAGCACCGATGGACATCCTCATCGCCCGACTCGACTCGTTACACACCTATCGGGCCTCGCTGACCTACCGGGTGACACTGCCCATCAACGACTCCGAAATCGAATACCGGGCCCGGCTCGACTACCGTAGAGAACCGACCGATACCTTGTGCGGATACAGCTACACCATCGACTACAAGGCCGAGAATGACACCTGTCCCTACCCCAACTTCACCGCCTACGATCGGGGCCACTGCTTCCGTTTCGACCGCAACCGGCTGCGAGAGTATCACTACGATGCCAACCCCGAGCCTTTTGCCCGACAGGGAAATTACCCCGGTATTCACCGCTCGGGCCTCTTTGCCGAACTTCTCCCCGCCGAGATAGCCCGACAACTGAACGGCTATCGCACTAAAGCCGACTGCCGGGTACAGCTCTTCCCCGACACACTGGTGCAGGGGAGCCACTGCCTCGCCATCGTGGTAACCGACTCGACGCGGGGCGAAGTGGCACGCACCGTACTATACACGTTCGACCCGGCTACCGGCCTGCCCCTCTACCGCGAGACCGAGAACAATCCCGGTCACCTGGGTTCGCAGACGGTTACCGTAAAATACATCGATAGCGAAACGGGGATACCGTTCCCGCCCGGACACTTCGGCGAAGAGCAGCTCCTGCGCGACTACGGCGAGGTGTTCCTCCTCTATCGCGAGGGTACCTATGCCGCTGGCGACCGCGTAGGACAGAAAGCACCCCGATTCGACCAGCCCTGGGGGAAGCTACGCTTCACCTCCGACCAGCTGAAGGGGCAGAACAGCCTGCTTCTGTTTCTCGACGACCGGGGCGAATTCTGTGTACCGGTGCGGCAAACAGCCGAAGCACTGTCGCTGCAAGAGGGGCTCACCCCGGTATTTCTCTATGCCGGGCAAGAGCCTGTCGCCACCCCCAATTCCTCCGGAGCCATCGTACTGGAACATACCGGCAAGACGGCCGGCGCGTATGGTGTGACCGGCTACCCCACCCTCTTCCTGCTCGACCCCACAGGCACAATCCGTTGGGTCAAGATAGGCTACACCCCCTCGCTCGCCGAGGAGTTGAGGCAAGCCATCGCGAAGATGCAGGGCACCGCCTTACAACAGCCTCCACAGTAAAAACATCTATAAATTCACTACAATGGAAACAACAGCTTTCAAGGGCACACCCGTACACATCTGCGGCCAGATGCCCCACGTCGGGAGCATCGCTCCCCGGTTCACCCTCACCCGCGGCAACCTGACCGAACTGCGCAGCGAAGAGCTGAAGGGCCGACGCATCGTCCTGAACATCTTCCCCAGCCTCGACACCGCCGTCTGCGCCACCTCGGTACGGCGATTCAACCAACTGGCAGCATCGCTCGACAACACCTCCGTCGTGGCCGTATCGAAAGACCTGCCTTTCGCCCAATCGCGATTCTGCACCACCGAGGGCATCGAGAACCTCATCGCCGCCTCGGCCTTCCGTTCGCCCGAATTCTCCAAAGCGTATGGCGTGGAGATGGTCGATGGCCCCCTGGCCAGTCTGCTGGCCCGCGCCGTAGTGGTAATCGATGAGACCGGGCGAGTAGTCTATACCGAGCTCGTGCCCGAGATTACCCACGAACCCAATTACGAAGCGGCTCTCAGAAGCCTGAAAACAGAATAACTCGAGGCCATTGGTAAATCTCCTGGAGGATAGTTCTGAAACCACTCTGTTTCACGGCCAACCTCGAGAACCAGACCTCGACACCTCCCCTATTTACCAACAGAGGCGCACCGCATGGTGCGCCTCTGTTCTTTTCCTATTATTCATATAGCCGATTCTACTCACGCAAACCGGTTGACAATCGAGGCTATCTCGCGTACCTCGTCGTCGCTCAGGTAGGACGACATGGGCAGACTCAACACCTCGCGGGCCAACTGCTCGGTGAGCGGCAGATGCAGGTGATTATACTCCCGGTAACACTGCTGCTTGTGCGGGGGTATGGGGTAATGAATGAGGCTACCCACCCCTTGAGACTCAAGATAGTGCATCAGGCGGTCGCGATGAGCACAGCGCACCACATACTGGTGCCAGATGTGCTCGCCGGGCTCCCCGGCCTGCGGGGTAATAATCTGCTCGTTGTCAATCGACCGGGTATAAAGATGTGCAATCTCGGCCCGACGACGATTCTCGGCATCGAGGTATTTCATCTTGACCAGGAGAAAGGCCGCCTGCAAATCATCCATGCGACTGTTCACCCCCTTGTACACGTTGACATAACGCACGGCCGACCCGTAATTTCCCAACGCCCGCACCACCTCGGCCAACTTCGGGTCATCGGTCGTCACGGCACCGGCATCGCCCAATGCGCCCAAGTTTTTCGTGGGATAGAAGCTCTGTCCCGACGCATGGCCCAATGCCCCGGTGTGGAACGACCCGTGCATCCCAGCCACCGTCGAGACAGCTCCGAAGGCCTGGGCATTATCCTCGACCACCTTCAAGCCATGGCGGGCGGCCACGGCTTTCAACGTCTCGTCCCAACAGGCCCACCCATACAGGTGCACCACCATAATGGCTCGCGTGCGCGGCGTAATGGCCTGCTCGACCAGCGAGGTATCGAGGTTATAGGTTTGAGCCGAAGGCTCTACAAATACCGGCACCAATCCGTTGTCGGTAATGGCAAGAACCGAGGCTACATAGGTATTGGCCGGCACGATTACCTCGTCGCCCGGCTGCATGACACCCATCTCGACATAGGCCCGCAACATGAGCCGCAGGGCGTCCAGTCCGTTGCCGGTAGCCACGGCATGGGCACAACCCAGGTAGCGGCACAACTGCTCTTCAAGTTGCGACACATATTTTCCCCGGATGTACCAACCGCCTTCGATGACCTCGGCGGCAACGGCCTTCATCTCGGCCATATAGGGCTCATTGGCCCGCTGCAAAGAGAGATGGGGATATTTCATTGATCGGTACAATTGTTCTTAAAATCGTCATACTCGCGCACATAATCAGACTCGTCGTAGTAGTCGGAAGTAAGGACCAGACACACCGATCCCGACGAGAAGTTGTTCAGCACCCGCCAGATACCCGGGACTATGAGCAACCCGTAATAGGGACGGTTCAGTGTCACCGTGCGCGTGTGTTCGCCGTCGTCGAGCAACACATCGAACGAACCGCCGGCAGCCACCAGAAACTCGTACAACTGCTTGTGCGAATGGCCACCACGCTCCTCGCCACCCGGTACATCGTAGAGGTAATAGACCCGCTTTACGGCAAAAGGCAACTCGCGGTTGTTCTCAACCACCGTAATGTTGCCGCTATCCTGCTCGTTCTTGGGCAATTGAACAAGGCAACAATCGTCCACCGATGCCCGTTTACTCATGACTACCTCCTTTCAACAGAGAGCGATACTCCTCAAAATCTTCTATATAATCGGCAGCGTCGTAGGGCGTCGATGAGAGAACGAGAGCCAGCGAATTGGTCGAGAAGTTGTCCAACTCGCGCCACATCATACGCGGCACATACAGGCCGTAGTACGACCGGGCCATGTGATAGCGACGAGTCTCACCACCATCGTTCAGCACCACATCGAAACTACCCGAGAGCGCCACGATAAACTCCTCTTGCTGACGAAAGGCGTGCCCGTTGCGACGCTCGTCGCCCGGCACATCGTAGAGCCAGTAGGTGCGCGCTATCTCAAAGGGGATGTGGCGTGCACTCTCGATGAACGACAGGTTGCCCCGCTTGTCGGCCACCTTGGGCAAATCGATAAGTCGCACCCGATCAAAGCTCATTGTTGGCCAACCGTATGAGATATTGTCCGTATTGATTCTTCTTCATGGGTTCGGCCAAAGTGAGCAGATGCTCGCGGTCGATCCATCCCATGCGGTAGGCAACCTCCTCGAGCGAAGCGACCTTAAGCCCTTGGCGATGCTCGATGGTCTCGATAAAGTTGGAGGCCTCGTAGAGCGATTCGTGTGTGCCGGTATCGAGCCAGGCAAAACCACGGCCCATCAACTGCACGCCCAGCGTGTGCGACTCGAGAAAAGCCTGGTTGACCGAGGTGATTTCCAACTCGCCACGAGCCGACGGCTTCACTTGCTTGGCCACCTCGACCACCCGGTTGGGGTAGAAATAGAGGCCTACCACGGCATAATTCGAACGAGGTTTGGCCGGTTTCTCTTCGATACTTAGCGCATGGCCCTGTTCGTCAAACTCGACCACACCGTAGCGCTCGGGGTCGCCTACCCGGTAACCAAAGACCGTAGCCATACCCTTGTCGGCCTCGGCTACAGCCTGCCGCAACATGCGGGTAAAGCTCTGCCCGTAGAAAATGTTGTCGCCCAGCACCAGGCATACGGTATCGTTGCCGATAAACTGCTCGCCGATGATGAAGGCCTGGGCCAACCCGTCGGGCGAGGGTTGCTCGGCATACTCAAACTTGACTCCAAACTGGCTGCCGTCGCCCAACAAACGTTTGAAACCCGGCAAATCGGTGGGAGTACTGATGATGAGTATGTCGCGAATCCCCGACAGCATCAGGACCGATATGGGATAATAAATCATAGGTTTGTCATACACGGGCAACATCTGTTTCGACACACCTCGCGTAATGGGATACAATCTCGTACCGGAACCTCCGGCCAATACTATGCCTTTCATTGTGTTACATTATTTTGAAAGCAATCAACGATTGCCATACATTTGTTCATAATACTTTTGATAATCGCCACTCACCACTTCATTAACCCAGTCCTGGTGGTCGAGATACCAGCGCACGGTCTTCTCGATACCTACCTTGAAGGGAGTCTCGGGATACCAGCCCAACTCACGGGCAATCTTCGAGGGATCGATGGCATAACGCATGTCGTGTCCCGGGCGGTCGCCTACAAATGTAATGAGCCCCTCGTTGATATTCTCGACATCGGTCTTCAATACCCGGCGATACTCGGGCTCCTCGCGCATGATGCGGGCAATAATCGCAATCACAAGTTTCACGATATTGATATTCTTCTCTTCGTTAAAGCCACCCACGTTATAGACCTCGCCGATGCGCCCATGCTGCAACACGGCATCGATGGCCTTGGCGTGATCCTCGACATAGAGCCAGTCGCGCACGTTCTCGCCCTTGCCATAGACCGGCAGTTTCTGACCGGCCAGAATATTCTTTATAATCAGCGGAATAAGTTTCTCGGGGAAGTGATACGGCCCATAGTTGTTGGAGCAGCGGGTAATGTTTACCGGCATGCCATAGGTCTCGTGATAAGCCCGCACAAACAGGTCGGCGCTGGTTTTCGAGGCCGAATAGGGCGAACGGGGATCGAGCGGCGTCGTCTCGGTAAAGAAGCGTTTGCCATAGGTGTGCAGATCGGTACGTCCACTCACCACCTTGCGCACATCGGGATCAGTAATCTCGAGCGGGTGCGGCTCGTCATAATCTTTGGTGAGCGAACCATACACCTCGTCGGTCGATACCTGTAAAAATTTCTTGCCCTCGGCATAGACCGGCTTGCCCTCGGCATCTTTACCCCGATACCAAGCCTTGCGGGCGCAGTCGAGCATGTTCTGTGCACCCAATATATTGGTTTCCAAAAAGAGTTGCGGATTGGTGATACTGCGATCGACATGCGACTCGGCGGCAAAATTGACCACATAATCGATATCGGTCTCGGCAAAAATATTTGCCACCAACTCGGTATTGCGTATATCCCCTTTGATAAAACGAACCCGGGGATCGGCAATCTCTTCCTTGATTGTCCCCAGATTACCGGCATAAGTGAGCTTGTCCAAGACCACTACATAAATATCGTCTCCATACTTTTTCAACAAGTATTTCAAGAAGTTAGCCCCAATAAAACCGGCGGCACCGGTAACCAAATATTTTTTCATAACCTGAAATTTTAAAATCTGCCGCAAGTTACAACTTTTTTAAGAAATAAGCACCTATGTATATCACATTGTTTTAAACACATCACGTAATCACATGCATATTCATCATCGATAAGCGGTAACAATCTATTCCCTTTCCACATTTGTGAAAATATAATAACAAAGCAAACTTTACATTAAATTATTGATAAAATTCTTACTCCTCACTAGGGAACTCCCTATACACACAGTTTATCCTATGTGAAGTTTTACATTCCATGAAGCACATTTTTACCATTTTTATAAACCAAATAAAACAATTATCAAAACCAATTGCCCATAAAAACACTTTTCTTATGAAAAAAAATCTATTTCTTTCATTACTTTTTGTAACCGGTTTATTCGTTGCCAACGAGGCAAAAGCCGCAGTAACCCCCATTGCTGGTGCCGTTGATCCCGAAGTCAGCACTGCCGACTCACCCAAATGGTACACCATGATGTCATCGCACCTCACAGACAACACTCGTCAAAACCGCTTCCTCAAGTTGGACGGCACCACATTGAAAACCGAGCAGTTTGCTACGGGAATTCCTGCCGACCAAGTAACCGAAGCCTTCTTGTGGCGCTTGGAGTCGGCAAACGACGGGACCGACTCACACGTCTATCTGGTCAACTGCAACGGACAACGCGTATTTGTACCCAGCACGGCCACGGCCGAAGATGGATCGACCTATATCAACACTCCTCTCGAAATGAACGAAACCGGTAGTGTGTGGGACCTTACGACCAGTCTCGCTACCGGAATTACCACCGACTGTGCCGACAAACAATATGCCCTTCGATTTGTCAATTACAGCGGTGCCCGCGCTTTCATGAATGCCATGGACGGCGGTACGAACTTCGGTATCACCATCTATGCCGCCGGTGTTCACCAAGCCTCTGGCTGGTTCTTCTATCCGGCAGAATATACCGCTCCTGCCGCTACCAAGACCGTTGCAGTAGCATCGAGCGACAATGAAAAGGGCTCGGTAGCCATCGAAGGTAGCGAAGAGAGCAGCATAGAGGTTACAGCCACCGACTCTGTAGTCGTAAAAGCCACTGCCGCAGAAGGTTTTATGTTCTCGCGCTGGCTTGAACAAACTACCGACAGCGTGGTAAGTTATCGCCACACCTACACCTACAAAGGGAGCGAAAGCATCAACCTCGTGGCCGAATTCGTAGAAAAAGGCTATCCCATCATGACCCGCTTCTATGTAGTGGATTTGGATCAACAAAACCGCTACTTGGGCTCGGCCTCGTATATAGCAGGCGGTGAAACTCACGAGTTGTTTACTTGCCAAACCGAGAGTGACCTCCCCTTTACCGCCTATAAGACTCTGCACATTCCTCAAGTCGAAGGAGCCGTCATTGACAAAACCAAGACCCCCATCGAGCTGACCGAAGACATGACTTCGTTTATTCTGAAATTTACCCAATACAACAGTAACATTACCTACAACAACGGTAAAACCGACTTCGTTTGCCAGCCCGAACTGGTATGGACTCGCCAAGCACTGTATATCGACTGGAACAACGACATGAACTTCGAAGGTGCCAACGAGATTTACGAATCGGTAGGCGACAACAGCGCCAGCAACAACTTTGGCGATCCCAACGGCAGTATTCCCGAAGGTTGGCAAAGGACCATAAACATTCCGCAGGGAACAAAGGCCGGAACCTACCGCATGCGCCTGGTTCACATGGCCCCCAATCCCTATACCGAGAATTGGCCTTCGAAACTGTTTACCGAATTCTACAACGAGTTGAGAAACGGTATTGCCTATGACTTCGACATCCACATCTCCGAAGTATCGGGCATCAATGCCGTGGCTGCCGAAGCTATCTACTACGATGCACAGGCACAGACCCTCGTAGCACCTCACATGGAGCGAGTTGTCGTTTACAACCTGGCAGGCCAAGCCGTACTGCAAGCCGGTGATGCTTCTGAGGTTTCGGTAGCGTCGCTTGCTCGGGGCGTATATATCGCCCACATCGACGGAAAGGTGATTAAATTCATGAAATAAGACAACGGGGGGAGGAGATATCTCCTTCCCCTCCTTTATTCTATTCCAAACCATAAAGAAAACACCCATGAACAAGTTTTTCAAATTCCTATTCATCGTACCGCTTGTAGTTTTGGCTTTACCTCTGACAGCAGCCGATACCACAGATAGCTACATCACGAGCGACCCGTTCGAGACGATGGTACGCCTGGGACGCATCAGCGAAAAGAGCCCCATCTACCAGATGCCGGCAGGCTCGGCCAATGGTGGTTATATCTCGTCGGCCACGACCTCGGGCAACGCCATCATCTATCCGCTGGGCTATGTCAAATCGAGTGCCCCGAACAACTACTTCACCGTAGTATCGAGAGAGACCTCTCTGCTAATTGCCGGCGAAAGTTTCGAGTTCAACGCAACAATGACCGTTGACCCTTCGAATTATGTAATCACAGCCTATACCGATTGGGATCGCAATGGCGTGTATGAGAAAGAAGCACAAGAAGCTCAGGTAACAGCATCGAGCAAGAGTTTCGTGCAGCCCATCAGTATCCCCGAAACAGCAGCGTTGGGTAAGACCCGAGTGCGCATACGCATAGATTCATCGACACCCTCATCGGCCGACGCATCGGTTTCGGGCCGGGTATATGATTTCGTAGTCTATGTCATGGAGGCATCAAGCCGCACCGACTGTTTCATCAGCGTAACCTCAAACAACAACGACCTGGGTACGGCACTCATCGAGACCACCCCCAACGAAGCCGGCCGCTACGAGATTGGCAGCCAAGTCACCGTTAAAGCCGTTGTCAACGAAGAGTCTGACGCCGTAATCGAATTCAAGGGCTGGCAAGAAGGCGGAGAGATTGTGAGCAAAGAACCGGTCTATACATTTACGGTTACCAAAAGCACAAGCCTCATAGCCATATTTGAAGCAGCCGTTCCCGAACTGGCAACACCCGAAGTAAGTACCGCCGATGACCCCATCTGGTACCAAATCATGAATGCCCATACGTCAGAAACCCGTAAAGAGCGTTACATCGCCTACGATACCAACATCGGTGGCGACTACACGACCAAATTACGCGTTGAGAAACCGGCCAACCAAACCGACAAGTTCTTGTGGCGGCTCGAAGATGCCGGCAACGGACAAGTGTATATCGTAAACCGCGGGACCGACCTGCGCATATCGGGCTCGAAAGTACTCGAGACTGTAAACTTTGACGCAACGGAAACGGGTAGCCGATTTGAAATCGCTCCCAGCGGTAATACCAACGGCAGTTACTCGATCAAATACGAGGGCGACAACTCCTACCTGCTCAATGCCAAAGACGGTGTATGGAGCATAGTACTTTACAACGCTGGTATAGGCACAGGATCGGGATGGTATTTCTACGAGGTACCCATCAAAGTGCCCACTGCTATCGAAGACGAAGCTCAGAGCGTAACTCCCCGAGGACGACTTTATGACGGTCACCTCACTATTACCGGGCTCGAAGGCCGCAACCAGGTGAGAGTCGTAAGTCTGTCGGGACAATTGCTGGGCAATTTCCTGGCCACCGACACCACATTCGAAGGCGACCTGCGATATGCCGAAAGATTCATTATCGCAGTCATCGAATCGGAAACCGGACAAATCACTTCACTCAAACTTCTCGACAGCAAATTCTAAATATCAAATAACACCAACATGAATACCAGTAAATTTATATATCCGGCCAGCGGCTTGCTCCTCACCTCGGGCATGTGCTTTGCTCAAGGTCAAGAGAGAGATGCCGTGGCCACCACCGAACGCCCCAACGTCATCTACCTGCTTTGCGACGACATGGGATACAGCGATATCGAGGCTTATGGGCAACAGATGATATCGACCCCCAACCTCAACCGACTCGTAAACCAGGGCATGACCTTCACGCAATTCTATGCCAGTACCGCCGTGAGCGCTCCCTCGAGAGCCTCGCTGATGACCGGGCAACACACCGGCCACACCAAGATCCGTGGCAACAAAGAGATTCAGCCCGAGGGCCAGGAACCCCTCGACCCCAATGTAGAGACCTTGGGACAGCTCTTCCAGAAAAACGGCTACGTGACCGGCTGCTTCGGCAAATGGGGCATGGGCTATCCCGGCTCGGGAGGCGAAGCCAACGACATGGGATTCGACGTGTTCTATGGCTACAACTGCCAACGCAAAGCCCACTCCTACTACCCCGAATACCTGTGGGACAACAAGACCAAAGAGTATCAGAACGGACGCTACTCGCAGGATGCCATCCACGAACATGCCATGCAGTTCATCGAGGACAACAAAGACAAAGCCTTCTTTGGCTACTTTACCTATACCATTCCACACGCCGAGCTACGTCAACCCCAAGACAGCATCGTGGACATGTATAAAGGCAAGTTCCAGGAACCCAAGCCTTGGTATAACGACGGAGACTACGGAACGGCAACCGACCCGCGCACTCAATTTGCAGCCATGATCACCCGTCTCGACACCTATGTAGGACAAATTATCGACAAACTCGAAGAGCTGGGTATCGCCGACAAGACCCTCTTTATCTTCACCAGCGACAACGGCCCTCACAACGAAGGTGGTGCCGACCCCACATTCTTCAATACCGAAGAACGGCTCAGAGGTCTGAAACGTGCCTTGTACGAAGGCGGCATGCGTGTGCCCTACATCGCCTACTGGCCCGGGACCATCGAAGCGGGTTCGATTACCGACTTGATGGCTGCCGGCTGGGACATGATGCCCACATTTGTCGAACTGCTGGGCGAGGATACCAACTGGCGCGACGAAGCCATGGACGGTCTGTCGATTCTCCCCACCCTCACGGGTAAAGGCGAGCAACAACAGCACGAGTTCCTCTACTGGGAATTCCACGAAGAGAACGGACGCCAGGCCGTGAGAGCCGGCGACTGGAAACTGATACGCCAGAATATCAAGAGTGGCAATCCCACACACGAACTCTACAACATCGCCGAGGATCCGCACGAAGATAACAACCTGGCCAATACCTACCCCGACAAAGTAGAGGAGTTGAAAGTTATCATGGATCGGGAACACACCCCCTCAACGATCTTCAACTTCGGTCGATAAGAAGAGACCTTCTTCAACTTGATAAAACCAAAACAAAACAAATAGCGGTCCCGAAAAATCGGGGCCGCTATTTTATTTATACCCATCGGGGGTATTCCTACCCAACCGGAAATCAGTCGATATTGGCATTGAGCTTGTGCCACTCGGCGATGGGCGGGATGATGCCCATGGCGATAACCTCGTCGCGCAATTCGCACAAGTGCTTGTAGCTGTTCTCCAGCTCCTTCTCCTCCTCGGAAGTACCGTAAACCGGGTTGTAGTGCACGCCGTTGCGGTCGATAATCGTCTCCATAGCCATGAGAATGTGGTTGAACTTCCCTTCCGAGAGATAAACACCGGCCGGCCAGGTAAAGGGATTTCCACCCATGGCAGCGGCAATCATCTCGATCGAGAGATAGGCCGGGCTCTGGAACGAAGAGCGACCACGCAGGTCGATAATGTGTTTACCCCCTTGAACTACCTGATGACGAATCTTCTCCCAATCTTCGGCAGGCAACTTGTCGGTACCGATCAGGTCGGTAAGCGGCGTACCTTTTACCTTGGTTGTCGAGGCAAATACGGCCATCTGCTCGCCATGGCCACCATAGGTGCGGCAATTTTCAATCTCGTCGGCTACGGCGTGGAAATACTTGGCCAGTTCACTCTGCAAGCGAGTGCTGTCGAGAGCGGCCAGCGTCGATACCTGCGAAGGTTTCAAACCCGAGTAAAGCAACACGATGAGACCGGTGATATCGGCCGGGTTGAAGATAACGACTACGTGTTTTACATCGGGGCAATAGCTGCGCAGGTTCTTACCGAACTCGGCAGCAATCTCGGCGTTACCCTTGAGCAAGTCCTCGCGAGTCATGCCGGCCTTGCGGGCAGCAC
The DNA here is from genome assembly GCF_002161555.1 of Barnesiella sp. An55. GTDB lineage: Bacteria > Bacteroidota > Bacteroidia > Bacteroidales > Barnesiellaceae > Barnesiella > Barnesiella merdipullorum. The sequence goes on from NZ_NFHZ01000007.1 coordinate 89,733, forward strand.
CACCCGACGATACCACATAAGCAGCACCCGTAAGAGCCTCTTTCACATCGCTCGTATAGGTGAGATTCACCCCTTTGAAAGCGCAGTGGCGCAACTCCTCGGCTACCCCTTCGAGTGCCGGAGCATAGGGGTCATACAAACATACGTTGGGGGTCAGATGCATCATCAACGCCGTTTGAGCCATGTTCGAACCAATCATTCCGGCAGCGCCGACGATTGTCAATTTCTCGTTTGTCAAAAATTCCATAATCGTTTTATTTTAAGTATGTATTTTGTCTTGAATGGCATTACAAATATAACAAGTAAAATGAGATTTTGATTATCATTCTTTTTTACTTCCTATAACATTTTGTTATCATGGCCAGAAGCTAATCTCTCCCGAGATTACTAACCCATTCATTCAAAAACAATTATGTCTCCACATCCTTTCAAGATCCCTATAAACAGGATTTCTCAAAAAATTTCTATCCCCCTTGTTGCCCCGATACATTCCCTCTGAAACAGGATTTTCAAATCTTTTACATACCCCTGTAAATTCATCGCCTTTTTTTATTCGATTTTCCAAATTATCTGTACTTTTGTACAAAATTTAGGATATGGGGAAAGAAACATCAGAAAGAATTCAGACCTCTTTGCTCAATGCAGCAGAGAAAAAAGCATTAGTATGGTTGGCTCAACGTCAACCCGCGTGGGTGACGTCGGACTTTCTCACCTATACCGGTCTGGTAGGTGCAGTAATATGTGCAGTAGGTTTTGTACTGGCACACATCGACACGAACTATTTGTGGCTCTCATCGTTTGGTCTGTTTGTCAACTGGTATGGCGACAGCCTCGACGGTACACTGGCCCGTGTGCGTAATACCCAAAGACCCGTTTACGGATTCTTTATCGACCACTCGCTCGATGCCATCACCATCTGCATCATGTGTATCGGAGCCGGTTTGTCACCCATGTTCCGTCTCGATGTAGCCATGCTGGTACTGGCCGGTTATCTGGTTCTTTCGATCTACACCTATATCTCGACAATCGTCAAAGGGAAGTTCCTGCTCACCTATGGCAAACTGGGCCCCACCGAGTTGCGGTTGGTTATTATCATCATTAACACCATCTTTATCTACACATCGCTGGGAAGTATCAACTGGACAATCTACGGACAGACGTTGGGATTGTGCGACATAGCCGGCCTGTTTATTGCCTGCTTCCTCTTCATCGCCTGGCTGGTACAGTTTGTAACCGATCGCCGCGCCTTGGCTCAGCAAGACCCGTTGAAGCCCTTCAAAAAATAAATAAACAACGCGAAGGCCGTGAAAGCTGGGGTATTAAAACTGCGCATCTATCTGCAATTCGTAGTCAGCCGCCTGTTTGGTACGGGGGTCGATACATTTGTATTGTGGATATGCTCCGACTATATCTTCAGCAGCTACTTCGGCAGAGTCATACTCTCGCCCACCATCAGCTTCGAATTTGCCGTACTGAGCAACTTCATGTGCTCCTACTTCTGGATATGGAAAAGCCGGTTGGAGCATCGCTCTGCCCGCGACTTCGTCCACAGGTTCATCGTATTCAACATCTCATCGGGAGCCGGATTCCTGATCAAGATGGTATTCCTGCTCATCTTTGAGCGCATCTTCATGTGGGATGTAATCTATTGCAACCTGGCCGCACTGCTTATCTCGGGGCTCTTTAATTATCTGGTGGCCGATATGCTGGTATTCAAATCGCGCAAGCAAGTAAAAGTCAGCAATATTGGCGAGAGCGGCAACGAAGAGTGCGACTCCATGGGCGCATGACCCGCTGCAAAACAGTAAATACAAAGACATATTCAGGGGCTGTACAAAACAACGCTTTGTTTTGTACAGCCCTTGAAGTTTCTCGGCACAACATTTCTCTGGATCAACAAGAGCAATTCGCCCTACTCTATTGCACGAATCGCACCTAAAACAGTATATAGAATATAGAAATAAAAAAGGGAGTAAACTTGCGTTCACTCCCTCGAGGGTGATTGAGTTGGGATTCGAACCCAAGACCCACAGCTTAGAAGGCTGTTGCTCTATCCAGCTGAGCTACTCAACCGACCTTTCATAAAAAGGTGCTGCAAAGTTAGGGATATTTCGCGATATTCCAAATATATAATTCCACTTTTTTTAGTGAAAAGAGCAGCTTTGAAAGTTTAGAAAGGATAGCCTACGGTAAAATGGAAGGCCGAGTCGCGCTTGAAATTCTGCGACGCAATGGCCCAGTGCTCCTGACCCGATGCCGGGTTGTAGGCCTTCATACCCAAGTCGAAGCGGAGCAGGAAATAGTTGAAGTCGAGACGGATACCCAGTCCATAGGCCAGAGCTATCTCCTTGTAGAACGAGTCGAGGCGGAACTGCCCACCGGGCTGTGCTTCGTAGTTGCGTATGGTCCAGATGTTACCTGCATCGATAAAGGCACCCAGCTCCACTTTCCAGAAGAGTTTGGCCCGATACTCGAGGTTCATGTCGAAGCGGATATCGCCACACTGGTTGATAAACTCCGACACCGAGTTGTTGCCGTTGTAGCTACCGGGACCCAGGGTCCGCACCGACCATCCCCGCACACTGTTGGCACCACCCGAGTAGTACCGTTTCTCAAACGGCAAGATATCGGAGTTTCCATACGGTATGCCTATCCCCCCGCCCACATGAAAAGCCACCGAATTGCGCTCGTCGATAAGGTGGGTAAAGCTGTAATCGAAGTCAAACTTGGCATACTGCGAATAGCGTATCCCGAAAATCTTATACCCGTCGGCCGGCTGCGACTTCGAGGTGAGTCTCGAAAAGGCATTGAGCACATTGCCCGCCACCTCGCCGGCAGCCCGCAGAGTATAGACGTTGGTGCGCCGCTGCACGGGATTGGAGGGGTTGAGGTTGGAGCAATAGAAGGTATATCCCATGCGCATGATGAAGTGGTCTTCGTAGCTGTATCGCAGCAGCGGGTTGTCGGGTGCGATGGTCTCGAGGAAGTCGTCGGTCTTGTGAGGCAGATATACGTAATTGATATCGATCAAATCGTAATTGTGACGGAAGAACCCCCTATTGGTTGTCCACTTGTATTTCCAGGCCGTTCCCCAAATGACACGGGTATATTCGGGTCGCTGCTGGAAGTTGAAGTTCACGCTATACTCGGTGCTGGCCTTCATGCGGCGACGGAAATCGGTGCGCAGGAAGGGGAAGAGGAACTTGGGATAGGTGATGCCGACCTCGCCACCCAACTCGGTATAACGGTCGTTGATGAGTCCGCTCAAATCGCCCGAAAGGCTCTCGTAGGCACCACGCACTTTGGTCGAGAAGGTCTCGGAGCCCTTGAAGATATTGCGATGCTCATAGGTAGCCCCCACGGCAAACCCCAGGTCGCCCTCGGAGTTCGTACCCTCGACCTCGAGCGATACCGACTGGGCTTTGTCTTCGCTGAGCAGAATGTAGCAGTCGAGTGCATTTCTGCCCTCAGCATCCTGGCCGGCCGGCTCAAACCGGATATTTACATACTTGACAATGCGCAACCGGCCAAAAGCGGTATAGGTATTATCGACATCGCGGCTGCTGAAGAGGAGCCCCGGCCTGATAAAGCAGTTCTCCACGAGCGTCTCGCGACGGATGTAGGGTCGCTCGCCCTCGATAAAATAGTAGTTCTTATACTCCCCGGCATTGGACACATCGATGGCGTCGGTCGCCGTAGGGTCATAGGAAAGCACAAAGTAGATATTGCGCATGTAGTAGCGTTCGTAGGGACGGTAGCCCGAAGCGTTGACCGCCGAATCGGGACGGATATTCATGGTCAGATCGACCGCCTTGGAGTGGTCGGCTGTATCGGCCGTATAGGTAATAAGCTCCTTGTTAAAGGCATAAAAACCGTCGCGGCGCAAGATATCGGAGATGCGCTGCCGCTCCTCGTCGAGCACGTTCCGGTCGAAATTGTCGCCCTTTTTCAGGAGCGAATGGCGCGAGAAACGCCGTTCGATCAGTCGCGAAAGGGTGTCGTTGTCAATCTGGTAGTTGATATCATCGATGTAGTGCGGCATATTGGCCGAGACCCGATAGACCACATCCATGCGTTTGCCGTGCGAGGTGGTATCGGCCTCTACCCGGGCCGCCATGTATCCCTTGTTGTACATGGCCTTCTCCATCTGCAACCGAGAATTCTCCATCAGCAACGGGTCATAGATAACCGGCGGCGTACCCACATTCCTCACCCACCGGTTGAACCACTTGGTCGAGTCGTTGCCCGAGAGATTATACATGCCCAGCGAAAAACGGAAGAGACCAAACATGCGATGGTTGGGTTCCTGCCGCAGATACGACTTCAGGTCCGAAGGTTTCACCCCTTTATCGTCGGTCTCTATCTTCACATGGTCGAGCAGATAGCTACCGTCTGGGACATGACGGGTAGGGCTACACGCCACCATCGCCACACAGGCAACAGCGACCCCACAAGCAGTTATGAAACGACGCATGTTCAAGGTTCCCCGAATAAATTGATTAAACCTATTTCTTTCTTGTCAATAAAACCTTGCAAATATACACTTTATTTTTTCAAATTCCGCCTTTTCACCGAGAGATGCTTAGCCGAAAGGAGCCATCCGATCGACCCCCCAAACACGACAAACTACACAATATATATACGTGATTGAAAAACCGGCAAAACAAAAGCAAAATTTAACCTCTATCGCAATTTTTCTTTCAAAAAACTTGTTTATCTCACAAATTAGTTATACGTTTGCAATACCATTAATCACATAGCTTGATTTTATGATACTACATGTCATTTCACTATCGGTCATTATTAGCGAACTTATTGTCGTGAGTCGGTAAGGTGGAAAGGCGTATGTAGTTACTTATTCGTAGATATAATTAATTAAGAGTAATTGTAAAACCTTTCCACCTTGGCGGAAAGGTTTTTCTTTTTTGAAAACAAAACGTATGATGAAACATCAGTTACGAAGCGCAACCAGTACAACCGGGCGACGGATGGCCGGAGCCCGGGCCCTATGGCGAGCCAACGGCATGAAAGCCGAGCAGATGGGACGTCCCGTCATTGCCATTGTCAACTCGTTTACCCAGTTTGTTCCCGGTCATGTACATCTGCACGAGATAGGGCAACGTGTGAAACAGGAGATTGAGAAACTGGGGTGCTTCGCCGCCGAGTTCAACACCATTGCCATCGACGACGGCATAGCCATGGGGCACGACGGCATGCTCTACTCGCTGCCCTCGCGCGACCTCATCGCCGACAGCGTGGAATATATGGTCAATGCCCACAAAGCCGACGCCATGGTGTGCATAAGCAACTGCGACAAAATTACACCGGGCATGCTCATGGCAGCCATGCGGCTGAATATCCCCACCCTCTTCGTGTCGGGAGGTCCCATGGAGGCAGGGCAACTCGACGGTCGGGGACTCGACCTGATCGATGCCATGGTCGAATCGGCCGACGAGAGTATTGACGACGAGCAGGTGCGCCGGGTTGAACATGCCGCCTGCCCCACTTGCGGCTCCTGCTCGGGCATGTTCACTGCCAACTCGATGAACTGCCTCAACGAGGCCATCGGCCTCGCCCTGCCGGGCAACGGTACCATCGTGGCTACCCACCGCAACCGAGAACGTCTCTTTGTCGAAGCGGCCCGACAGATTGTCGAGAACAGCTATGCCTACTATCGCGACGGCGACGAGAGCGTGTTGCCTCGATCGATAGCAACCCGGGCCGCCTTCCTCAACGCCATGACCCTCGACATCGCCATGGGAGGCTCGACCAACACGGTGCTGCACCTGCTGGCCATCGCCCACGAGGCCGGTGTCGATTTCACGATAAGCGATATCGACCGCCTTTCGCGTCGGTCGCCGGTGCTCTGCAAGGTAGCCCCCAACTCGCACTACCACATACAGGATGTAAATCGGGCCGGCGGTATCCTCTCGATACTGGCCATCCTGGCCGACCAGGGCCTCATCGACACCACCGTGCATCGGGTCGATCGCAAAAGCCTGGCCCAGACCATCGAAGCCTACGCCATACGCAACGGTAACTGCCCGCCCGAAGCCCGGCAGCTGTGGAGCAGCGCCCCGGGCAACCGCTTCAACCTGGTGCTGGGATCACAGGAGAATTACTACGACACACTCGATACCGACCGCCAGAACGGTTGCATACGAGACTTTGAGCACGCCTATGTGAAAGACGGAGGCTTGGCCGTACTCTTCGGCAACATCGCCCAAGACGGCTGCATTGTCAAGACCGCCGGAGTCGATGAAAAGATATTCCATTTCAAAGGCCGGGCCAAAGTGTTCGAATCGCAGGAAGAGGCTTGCCAGGGGATACTCGGCGGCCAGGTCGAGAGCGGCGACGTGGTTGTGATTACCCACGAGGGACCCAAGGGTGGCCCCGGCATGCAGGAGATGCTCTATCCTACCTCCTACATCAAGTCGAAACACCTGGGGAAGGCTTGTGCCCTCATCACCGACGGACGTTTCTCGGGAGGCACCTCGGGACTGTCGATTGGTCACATCTCGCCCGAAGCCGCGGCGGGTGGCAACATCGGGCTCGTGCGCGACGGCGACCTCATCGAGATAGACATTCCCCGTCGCAGCATCACGCTACTGGTCGATGACACCGAACTCGACCGCCGACGAGCCGACGAACTGGCCCGAGGCAAAGAGGCATTTACCCCCCGGCGCCGGGAACGCACCATATCGAAAGCCCTTCAGGCCTATGCGGCTCTGGTAAGCTCGGCCGACAAAGGAGCCGTTCGCATCATCTAAACTCTATCACTACACGAAACTATGGCAAAAGAAAAAATAAGCGGAGCCGAGGCTCTCATCAGAGCCTTGATTGCAGAACATACAGAATATATCTTCGGATATCCGGGCGGAGCCATCATGCCGGTATTCGACGTGCTTTACGACTATCGCGACCGGGTGAACCACATCCTCGTGCGCCACGAACAGGGAGCGACCCATGCCGCCCAAGGGTATGCCCGGGTATCGGGCAAAACAGGCGTAGTGCTGGTCACCTCGGGACCGGCGGCGACCAACATCATCACCGGCCTGTCGGATGCCATGATGGACAGCACACCGCTCATCGTCATCACCGGGCAGGTGGGCTCGTCGTTGCTGGGGTCCGACGCTTTCCAGGAGACCGACGTGGTGGGTATCACCCAACCGGTCACGAAATGGAGCTACCAGATACGTCACAGCGAAGAGATTGCCTGGGCCGTGGCTCGAGCCTTCTACATCGCCGGTAACGGACGTCCCGGGCCCGTTGTACTCGACATCGCCAAGGATGCCCAGACGGGATTGACCGAGTTTGACTACCAACCCTGCCAGTTCATCCGCAGCTACAACCCCAACCCGGCCATCAACATGAACGAAATCGACGAGGCGGCCCGTCTCATCAACCAGGCCCGCAAGCCCTTTATCCTGGCCGGCCAAGGGGTAATCATAGCACAAGCCGAAGCCGAACTGGCCGAACTGGCCGAGAAGGCCGACATCCCGGTGGGATGCACCCTGCTGGGGCTCTCGGCCATGCCTACCGACCACCCGCTCTACAAGGGTATGCTGGGCATGCACGGCAGCGTGGCCGCCAACATCAAGACCAACGAGTGTGACCTGCTCATCGCCATAGGCATGCGGTTTGACGACCGGGTGACGGGCGACGTGAACCAATATGCCCGCCAGGCCCGCATCATCCACATCGACATAGACCCCTCGGAGATCAACAAGAACATAAGATGCGACGTGTCGGTACTGGGCGATGCCCGTGCCGTGCTGCAGGCCCTGAATCCACGGGTCGAGCCGGCTCGCCACACCGAGTGGCTCGAGTCGTTTGCCCCATGCGAAGAGGTGGAACAGGCCAAGGTAATCGAACCCGAAATACACCCGCAAAAGCCGCTGATGAACATGGGCGAGGTGGCCCGCAAGGTATCGGAGGCCACCGGCAACGACAGTATTCTGGTAACCGACGTGGGTCAGAACCAGATGCTATCGGCCCGCTACTACCGATTCAAACGTCCGCGCAGCCTCGTCACTTCGGGCGGACTGGGCACGATGGGATTCGGTCTCCCAGCGGCCATCGGCGCCAAGATAGGTGCCCCCGACCGCACCGTCTGCTTCTTCACCGGCGACGGTGGCATACAGATGACCATCCAGGAGCTGGGTACCATCATGCAGTATGGCGTGGATGTGAAGATTATCATTCTCAACAACAATTTCCTGGGTATGGTGCGACAGTGGCAGGCACTCTTCTTCGACCACCGCTACTCCGAGACTCCCATGCTCAACCCCGATTTCACCGAGATTGCCGCCGCCTATGGCATCGATGGCGAACGGGTAGCCACCCGCGAAGAGCTCGACGGCGCCATCGACCGCATGCTCTCCCACAAGGGCTCCTACCTGCTCGACGTGCAAATCGACCCCGACGGTATGGTATTCCCCATGACTCCCGCCGGAGCCTGTGTGACCCACATCATGCTCAACGCTACCGAAAAATATGAATAGACCTATGACAGACAAGACATTATATACCGTAACCGTTTACTCCGAGAATCAGGTGGGCCTGCTCAACCAGATCTCGACTATCTTCACACGACGACAGCTCAACATCGAGAGCCTGTCGGTATCGGCCTCGGCCATCGAGGGAATACACAAATTCACCATCACCACCTACAGCAATCGCGACATGATGGAGAAGCTGGTCAAGCAAATCGAAAAACGCATCGACGTGCTGCGAGCCTTCTTCTACACCGACGACGAAATCGTGTTCCAGGAGGTAGCGCTCTACAAAGTCCCTACCGACAAGCTGCTCGACGACAGTCACATCGAAGAGCTGGTGCGCAAACACAATGCCCGCATACTCGAGGTAAACCGCACCTACACGGTTATCGAGAAGTCGGGGCACACCGACGAAACCCAAGCCCTTTTCGAGGAGTTGAGCCGGTATGAACTGATGCAGTTCGTACGGTCGGGCCGCGTGGCCATCACCAAATCGACCGTCGAGCACGTGAGTCTGTTTCTACAAGAACAACAATATCGACAAAACCAACTATGAAAGAGAATCAAGAACTATCGGAATCGCCCGTTCAACCGGTTTATACCCACAGCTATACCGTAGAGCCGGCCGAGGGAAACGCCCAGCAGGAACTGCCTTTGCCCCTGCTGGTAAAACGAATTCTCGAGGTGGCCACCCTGCACGCCGAGTCGTGGGGCATCGGCTACAGCGACCTCATCAAGAAACAACAGGTGTGGGTACTCTCGCGCCTGAGCATCGAGATGTCCCGCTACCCGCGCATCCACGAGTGCTATACGCTCGAGACCTGGATCGAGGGATACAACAAGCACTTCTCGTCGCGTAACTTTGCCATCTACGACGCCAACGGCAATCCCTGCGGCTATGCCCGCACGATATGGGTAGTTATCGACCTGGCTACCCGGGCTTCGGTCGATCTCAGCCAGCTCGAATACATCACCCGCAACATCACCGACCGCCCCTGCCCCATCGACAAGCAATCGCGGGTGCGCGACGTGCACGACGACTCTCCCGCTACCCATCGGGTGGGCTACATCGACATCGACCTCAACCGGCACGTCAACAGCGTGAAGTATATCGAGCATCTGCTCGACCTCTTCGACCTCGAGCGGTATGACCGCCAACGGGTACACCGGTTCGAGATAAGCTACGCCAACGAGGCCCGCTACGGTACCCCGCTGCAACTGCTCAAAGCCGAGGAGGCTCCCGACAACTTTGCTCTGGAGATACGCGACGACAAAACGGTTTACTGCAAAGGACGCATTATTTTTGAAAACAGATAAATACAATTCAATAACCTCAAAACAAAAAAGAACATGGCTATCATGAATTTTGGCGGTGTTGACGAGAACGTAGTCACCCGCGAAGAGTTTCCCTTGGAGAAAGCAAGAGAAGTACTTAAGAACGAAACAATCGCTGTCATCGGCTATGGCGTACAGGGCCCGGGACAGAGTATGAACCTGCGCGACAACGGCTTCAACGTGATTGTGGGCCAACGTAAAAATTCCAAGACCTGGGACAAGGCTGTGGCCGACGGCTGGGTACCCGGCGAAACCCTCTTCGAAATCGAGGAGGCCTGCAAGCGGGGCACGATTATCGAATACCTGCTCTCCGACGCCGCTCAAATCGAGCTGTGGCCTGTGGTGAAGAAGCACCTCACAGCAGGCAAAACACTCTACTTCTCGCACGGCTTTGCCATCACCTACAAGGAGCGCACGGGCATCATACCGCCGGCCGACATCGATGTAGTGCTGGTTGCTCCCAAGGGTTCGGGTACAAGTCTGCGCCGCATGTTCCTGCAAGGTCGTGGCCTCAACTCGAGCTATGCCGTATTCCAGGATGCTACCGGACACGCCAAGGAGAAAGTGCTGGCACTGGGTATCGGGGTAGGCAGCGGCTATCTGTTCGAGACCACCTTCAAACGCGAGGTTTACTCTGACCTTACCGGCGAACGCGGTACCCTCATGGGAGCCATCCAAGGTATCTTTGCCGCCCAATACGACACGCTGCGGGCCCACGGGCACAGCCCCTCGGAGGCCTTCAACGAAACCGTCGAAGAACTCACCCAATCGCTCATGCCGCTTATTGCCGAGAACGGTATGGACTGGATGTATGCCAATTGCTCGACTACGGCTCAGCGGGGTGCCCTCGACTGGTGGAAGCGTTTCCGCGATGCCACCAAACCGGTATTCGAAGAACTGTATGACGAGGTAGCCAAAGGCAACGAGGCTCAACGCTCAATCGATGCCAACAGCAAAGAGGGATACCGCGATGGATTGAACCAGGAGCTGAAGGAGTTGCGCGAAAGCGAAATGTGGCAAGCCGGTGTCACCGTGCGCAAGCTGCGTCCCGAGAACAACTAATCAAGGCCATAGGTTAAGTTTATATAGCGAGAGGCTCCCGATTCCCCAACCTGGGGGAACGGGAGCCTCTCTCATTTTTTACAACCCCTTAGAAACAGATTAAACTAAAACAGATACCCCAACCGCACATTGAAAGCCGGACCAACCGATACGCTTTTGAAATCGGTCGAGATAAGGTTCAGCCCCCCGCCCAGTTCGAACAGGAGGTGACGATACCACACCCGCCGGAATCCCCAAAAGGGAGTCACTACAAAGCCTCCCTGGCTCTCGACATGACGGCGGTAATAGGGCGGGAAATAATACTGCACATTGCAGGAAAGGAATCCGCCGCTGTTCTTGAACGTATTCTTCCCCGCCTCGTAGCGTTTCGAGAGGTTGTAATAATAGCGCGGCTCTACCGAGAGCGTGGGATAGAGGGCTACACTCCAGCGACGTTCGCTCACCCCCAAAAAGCTATACGACGAATATTGAATACCAGCCTGGGTACCAACCCGGGCCACGAGCGAAAACCGGTTGCCCAGCGGGCACTCATAGGCATACATCAGTCCGGCTATCTCGACCGATACCGAATGGGTGGAGACTACCTGTTGTGCCGCAAGGGGCGAAAGACTCAAAACAGAGACAACGACATAGACAAGTTTTTTCAATCGCATGGCTATTCCATATATTCAGTTCCATAGCTATAACGAAAAAAGAGAGGCGCTCCCCTACTCGGGAGAGCGCCTCTCTACTCAATAAAATATCGATACGCTTATCGGCGACGTTGCTGTTTGGCGCGTTGTTTCTGTTGCTCGCGCAGGGCAGCCTGTTGTTGGCGTTGAGCCTCTTCGAGGCGAGCCATGAAGCCACTCTTTTTGCGCGGTTTCTTCTGGTTCTCTTTCAACTCGGCCAACACCTTCTCTTCGTTGATACTCTTGCGGAAAATATAGGTTTGGATAATCGTAATCAACAGCGAGAGGAAGTAGTAGTAGCTCAAGCCGGCCGAATAGTTGTTGAAGAATACGAGGAACATGATGGGCATGAGATACATCATGAATTTCATACCGGGCATCTGCTGCTGGCCGGCCGTATTCTGCATGTTGATTTTGGTGTAAATCAAGTTGGTGATGGTCATCAACAGACAGAAGAGGCTGATGTGATTGCCAAAGTAGGGAGTGATGAGCGGTATGTAGGTATCCCAACTAACAATGGCATCGTAGGTCGAGAGGTCTTTAACCCACAAGAACGGTTCACCCCGCAGTTCAATTGATGAGGGGAAGAAGGTGAACATGGCAATGAGGATAGGCATCTGCAACAGCAGCGGCAGACAGCCACCCATGGGGTTGACCCCGGCCTTGCTGTAAAGGTCCATCGTGAGGCGTTGACGCTCCATGGCATTCTCCTGTCCCGGATACTTGTCGTTAATCTCCTTGACTTGCGGAGCCAGCACCCGCATGCGGGCCTGCGACTTGTATGACTTGTAGGTGAAGGGGAACAGCACGAGTTTGATGAATATCGTCAACAACAGGATGATAATACCGTAGTTGCTGAAGAACTTGCCCAGGAAGGTAAATACGGGGATAACGATGAGGGTGTTGATCCAGCGGAAGAACTTGTATCCCAGCGGCACGAGCTTGTCGAGATCGAGGGTCTGATCGCCCGAACGCCCGTCGTCATACGACGACAACAGCGGATAGGAGTTGGGGCCCAGGAAAATCGTAAACCCGGCTACCTGCGGCTCTTTCGAATCGTAGTCGATGGTACTCTCGGCATGGAACAGTTTCAGATACTTGTCCTCTTTGAGGGCCTGTGAAGTGAAGGCTCCATCGTTAAACTTGTTGTCGGCAATGAAAGCGGTCGAGAAGAACTGGTTCTTAAACCCGATCCATTTGAGGCTGGTGGTTGCCTTCTCCTCGTCACTACCCGACTCTTTCAAATGCTCCACATCGTCGCCCACAAATTTGTAGTAGAGGGCACTGTTGCGCTCCTCGAACATGCGGCCCTGCTCCTGACGGCGCATCTTCTGGTCCCACATGAAGTCCCAATAGACCACGCTCGAGGGAATTACCCGGTCCATATCCTTCTGCCAAATATCCATCTTGAGCATATAGCTGTCCTCGGGCAAGGTGTAGCGGATACCCAGGCGGCTGCCGTTGGCCAGCGTGAGGGTCATATCGACCGTACTGTCATTGACCACAGGCTCGAAGTAGAGATCGCGGGTGTCGATTACCCGGGCATTGGTGCGCACGATAAAGCCGTAGTCGTTCTCATCGCCGGTGAAGAGAGTCACCTGCGTCGAGTCATAGGCCATATAGTCGTTGAGCACGGCCTCGTAGAGGCGACCGCCCTTATTGGAAAATTTCAACGTAACCTTGTTGTTGGAGAGTGTCGTAAACTCTTCGGTACCCTCGGCACAGGGAGCGAACTCGCCAAACTGGGCAACCAGTCCGGCCTGTTTGAGCGAGTCGGCCATCTCGGGCGACAGGGTATCGGTTTGAGCCGGAGCGGCTGCCTCAGCGGCTTCGGCCATACGTTCTGCCTCGACGGCAGCAATGGAGTCGTTGTACCGGCGTTGAGCTTCCAACTGCTCGGGCGAGGGTTGCATCCACCACGAGAAGAGCAGTACAACCACCACCATCAGTACAAGACCATAAATCGTGTTCTTATCCATTCTTCGGTTTTGAAGTTACTAAAAAATTTATTTTTTCGAAATTGCGGCTTTAATGAAATCGACAAAAATGGGGTTGGGATTGAGCACGGTGCTGTTGTACTCGGGGTGATATTGCACACCTACATACCAACGCAACGAGGGTACCTCTACGACCTCGACCAAGTGGGTCTCGGGGTTCTCGCCCACGCAACGCATACCGGCATCTTCAAAGGCTTTGCGATACTCGTTGTTGAACTCGAAACGGTGACGGTGACGCTCGCGTATGTGAGTAGTGCCATAGGCCTTGGCAGCGATAGAGTCTTCGGCCAACACGCAGTCGTAGGCACCCAAACGCATCGTGCCACCCATGTTGGTGATGCTCTTCTGCTCCTCCATCAGGTCTATGACGTTGTGTTTGGTGGTCACATCCATCTCGGTCGAGTTGGCATCGGCATAACCCAGCACGTCGCGGGCATACTCGATAACCATGCACTGCATACCCAGGCAAATGCCAAAGGTGGGAATGTCGTGTTCACGGGCATACTTGAGGGCGACAAACTTGCCTTCGATACCTCGCTGCCCGAATCCCGGGGCTATCACCACACCGTCGAGCGACGAGAGCATCTCCTCGACATTGCTGCTGTTCAGCTTCTCGGAGTGAATGTATTGCAAATCGAGTTTGCGATCGTTGTATGTGGCGGCCTGGAAGAGCGATTCGTTAATCGACTTGTAGGCGTCGGGGAGTTCGACATACTTGCCCACCAACCCGATGCGCACCATTTCGGTAGCATTCTTCATGCGGTGGAGGAAGTTCATCCACGGCTCCAAGTGGGGCTCGCCATTGATAGGCACTCCCGTCTTGGTGAGTACAATCTCGTCGAGGTGCTGCTGGTGCATCTTCAAAGGCACTTCGTAGATCGAAGGCACATCGATCGACTGGATTACGGCTGCCGGATCGACGTTGCAGAAGAGGGCTACCTTCTTACGCAGATTCAACGAAAGATCGTGTTCGGTGCGCAATACCAGAATATCGGGCTGGATACCCACCTCTTGCAGTTGTTTTACCGAGTGTTGTGTAGGTTTGGTCTTCAGCTCCTTGGCGGCAGCGATATAGGGTACATAGGTAAGGTGTATGCACACACAGTTCTTGCCCAGCTCCCAACGCAACTGACGCACACTCTCGAGATAGGGCAGCGACTCGATATCGCCTACCGTACCACCAATCTCGGTGATGACAAAATCGAACTGGTTTTTGGAACCCAGCAGCTTGATATTGCGTTTAATCTCGTCGGTAATGTGCGGAATGATTTGTACCGTTTTCCCTAAATAGTCGCCACGGCGCTCCTTGTCGATCACATTCTGATAGATACGACCGGTGGTGATGTTGTTGGCCCGAGTCGTGGGCGTATTGGTGAACCGCTCGTAGTGGCCCAAATCCAAGTCGGCTTCATGACCGTCAACTGTCACATAACACTCCCCATGTTCATAGGGGTTCAGAGTTCCTGGGTCGATGTTGATATAGGGGTCGAATTTCTGAATCGTCACCTTGTATCCACGAGCCAAAAGCAACCGGGCCAAAGAAGCCGAAATAATACCTTTTCCCAACGACGAGGTCACACCTCCCGTAACGAATATATATTTAGTTTCCACGATAAAATATGGTTTTATGTATTTACACTACGGGGTACAAAATTAGAAAAAATAATCTACATACCGGCACAATGTACACGATAATTATTTCTTTTCGAGCCGAACACCCACAGACTGCAGACACCAAGCCCCTACCCAAGACTCCCGAATGGCAAAACCTTGTGACTCCCAGGCCGACTTTTGTCTCTCTTGTTCAAGATGGATTCTCTATCTTTTCAGAAGCAAGGAGACGGTTCGGCATAGCCAAACGTCGAAAACTTCGTTTTCCGTTTGCCTCTACGCTCACCTTTCACTATCTTTCCAGAAGAAAGGAGGCGGTTCGGTATAGTCAAACGTCGAAAACTTCGTTTTCCGTTTGCCTCTACGCTCACCTTTCACTATCTTTGCATTAAATACATAAGAGGAGACTCCCCAAGAGGCTTCACAACGTGCTTGTGGTCCCGGGAGAATAAATTCACGATACACAAAAATATACGACCTATGGGCTCACGAATCGCCACTATTCTCGTCAGTATTCTTTCCATAACCGGTTTATCGGCCATGCCGGTCAGCCCGGCCGATAGTACGGCTCATACCCCCCAACCTCTCGCCCCCGAGGTAAAAGTGGTAAAGGCCGATTCAACTACTGCCCCTCTCACGGCCATCGATTCGATACAATATCAGCAAGAGGCCAACCAGAAACTGCTCTTGCTGATGGAGACCGACTCGACCAACGAAGAGCTGCCGGTTATCCAAATGCTGCACATGCTCGAATATGCCGACAGCCTGAAGGCGGTTCAAGGGGCAAACGAAATGCCGGTCAACCCGCTGTTCCTGCCCATCGTATTTAAAGAGCAGATGTCCACCCCCCTGCAACACTTGTCGATTCCCAAGGACGACCCCTTCAAACCCAAGGAGCTCTCGGTGAATGACCAATGGCTGCAAAAAGAGGCGCAAAGCGAAAAGACTCGCAACATGGCTCAAAACTATGTCATTGTCAATTACCCCAAGATGATTCGATACAACCTTGACAATCTGCCCGACGTGCCCAAGCAATATATCATCGAGAACGATCCGGTGAAGCATATTCTCTCTATCAAGGAGAAGCCCTTGATTATCAAGAACAATGTAGGAAAAGAGAAGATTAAGTTGAAACGTTGGATCATCAACTTCCAGTCGTCGGTACAGTTCTCGCAGGTCTATGTGTCGGAAAACTGGTATCAGGGAGGTACCAGCAACGTGAACCTGCTGAGCGACCAACAGTTCTCGATCAAATACAACGACCCCAAGGAGCAACGCATCTTGTTTGAGAATCTGGTGCAGTGGAGGCTGAATATAAACAGTGCCCCCGAGGATACCTTACGCTCGGTGAGAATAAGCGAGGATCTGTTCCAGATAAACTCCAAGTTTGGTCTCAAAGCCTACAACAAATGGTACTACACGGCTACACTGAACTTCAAGACGCAGTTCTTCTCGAACTACACGGCCAATACCAACGACAAGGTTGCGGCATTTCTTTCTCCGGCCGAGCTGAATATCGGTTTAGGTATGTCGTACCAGTATAAGAACGAGAAGAAACAGTTCGACTCTTCGGTATCGCTGTCGCCGCTCTCCTACAACCTGCAATTCATCATCGACAACGACATGGCCCCCACCAGCTTCGGCATCAAGTCGGGCAAAAGCATCAACCAGTACGGTTCGTCGTTCGAGGGGCGCTTTACATGGGAGTTCTACCACAACATGGTGTGGACCTGCCGGCTGTTCTACTTCACCAGCTACGACCATGTACAGGGCGACTTGGAGAATACGTTCGACTTCATTCTCAACCGGTTCTTCTCTACCCGACTGTTTGTGCACCTGCGCTACGACGACGCCCTGGCGCTGAACAAAGACCTGGGGCACTTCCAGTTGAAAGAGCTGCTCAGTTTTGGATTTAACTATAAGTTCTGATGAAACCGGCGGCCTGGCTTTTGATTTGTGCGGGATTTATACTCAGTGCCTCGTCGATAACCGACGAGGAGTGCCGCTATGAAAGCAAACCGCCCTACCGCAGTTTTATTCTCGAAGGATACAGCGAGCCGAGTGCCCGCCACTATTTCGATACCGCTCCCATCGACAATTGGGAAGGGATATGGCTCATGACCGAAAACGGCATGCGGGTGTCGATCGAGCGATTCAAAGATGTGAGATTTTCCGAAATCTTTACCCACCGCATTGTCAAACTCGACACGATTGTACAAAGCGAAACTCCCGTGGGCACCGTCGTAGGCTATCTGAGCCGGGGCGTGGCGGCCAACACCTGTTTCGTGTGGCTGTATAAACACAAACTCACGGGCTCCATTCTCTTCAAGCCCGAGCGGTTTTCGGCTCGACTCACAACCGATTTGAACGGTATTATTTTTTCGGGAAACAGGGCCAAGAATCTCGAAGATCTCTTCGACCCCCGATCGGGTTTTGTCAAGATATACCCCAAACAGATTTCGGACGAAACCGAGAACCGCGACATCCGATATCTGTAAATCGTCGTTGCGGAATCAGAATTTACGGAATACAAAACGCTCGTCTTCCCCGCGGGTAAGAATCATCTTCGACGAGTTAAGCGTTTCGATATGAAACACATTCATGTGTTCGGCCCCCACCGGCTCCAGCTTCAGGACCGAAGGCAACACGAATTCCACCCACGACGGCTCCATGATGTTGAAGCGCAACTCACCGTTCTCCTTCACAAAGTTTCCATAGAAGTTGTCTGTCGAGTTGTTTAGGCCCGACCGGTGAACCAGCTGTATCTGGATAATACTGGTCTGGAAATTATAGAAGATACTGTCGTGTGGGGTCATCGTACCGTTCTCCCACATCTCGGTCAGTTGCCACTTGCCAAAAATAGGGCCTATGTACCCGTCGTTCTGAGTACACGAAGTGATGGCCACGCCTAAAACCAGGCCCAACAGAATACGATATATGGTCTTTTTCATGTTCATTTCCCGATTGTTAAAATTCCACTTTTCTTAATACCGATAGAGACACCCCACTTATCGCCATAAAGTTTGCCATAGTCACCGGTCAACGAGAGGGAGAAGGTCCACCCCGGCAGTTTCACAGGAGTATAGCGACACTCGATCAATCCCGACAAATCGTGCTGGGTATCGGCCAACGGAAGTTGCATCGAGCCCCACGAGGTGCGATACGAGGCAAGCACCTTGTACATCCATTCGGGGGCGATATACCCCATGGCTCCCAGGTGAACAGCCCGCATGCGATTATACTTGTATCGCATATAGCCATCGGTATTGTAGAGGGGCGACTTGGCCATGGGGGTACCGTTGGAGAGGCCATAGTGCATCCAACCGTTGTAGAAATAGTTGTTGTAATAGTCGTCAAACCCGGTTGCCTCGGTAGTCAGTTGGGGGTTGTCATAGTCGGTCGGACACCAGTTCAAGGGGCCACCCTGATTGGTGAAATCGACATACTCGACCACCAGGTCGGAGAGCCAGTTCTGCCGGCCGCTCTTGTACTCGACGCCCCACAGGCCATCCCAGCCGTTGAGCTTACCCATGCCCGAGGCATCGTCGTAGTACCACTCGAAATAGCCTCGCACCGACGATTTGTTCTTGAACGTATATTCGGCCGACAGGTTCCAATGCCCCACATGGTTGCCATAGTAGTAGGCCTGATCGCCTACATTGGTCGAGCCGTCGCCCGACGAAGGGAAAAGAATCTGCAAGAAGTCTTTCAACCGAGTAGGACTTTTGGTCGTGAGTGAATCGATGCGGACTCCCTTGAGATAATAGTGCTTGGTGCCCCCGAACTGGGCTGCCAACTCGGCCCCGATAGTCACGACAAAAGGCTTGTTGGGATTGGTGCGGAACGAAATCGACTTGTGGTGATACAGCGCACCGGTAGTAATATAGTGGTTGTAATAGTTGTAATGCTCTTTATAGAAATTGTCGTCCATGAATTTACCGTAGGCCAGGTCGCCCTTGATCTGCACCCACCCCTTGGTAAAGGGAATATCGACAAAATCGATAAAGCCGGCTCTCACCTGCGGTATGGGGCGTGAGTTGCCCGACCACACCAGACCTCCCGAACTCAACTCAAAGTTGACTACCGGGTCGGTGAGTTCGCGACTGCCGGCCGAGATGAAAATCTTGCGATACTTGATGCCGGCATACAGTTGCTGGATGAGAAAGGCCGAGACCTGCGGACGTCGCTGCGACACTCCCTGGGTGGCATCGTAGTAGGTAACCGGCGAGGTCGATGAGAGTAGCCCCACCAGATCGACCCCGAATTCATAGGAGAACCGTTTGTCCATCTCGATGTCGCGCGAGAGTGCAGCCCGCAGATAGCCGCTCTTGCTGTGGGTTACCAGGCCATGTTTGTTGGCCGAGAAGTAGTAGGGGGCAAAAGTGCCATTCCCGGCATTGCCTACCATCGACACGGCATAGTCCATCGAATATTGGGCATAAGAGTAGGAAGAGCTGCCCAACCACCACACCAGGACAGGGATGAGCAAGTTCCAAAAACGACGATATCTCATATATGAATTTCTATAATACTGTTGTTTCGAATCGTCAGGAGGGCAGACAATCTGCAACGGCAGACCTCCCGACGGGAACAAAAGTAATATATAAATCATTATGCAGCAACCGGCTTCTCCATATTTAACAAAACCGGGGGAGAAAATGCCTTTTCCAGGCACCTCCTCCCCCGGTCTGTTATGACGGGTCACGAATCGAGAGCATCAGAAGGTGACACCCACGCGGAATCCCAAATTGCTGCGGCCATCGATTTCATACGTGAGCACCTTGCTCTTATTGGTGGCATAGTTGTAATACATGGCCAGGTGCAAGCCATAGCGATAATTGGGACTGGGGAAAATGCTGATACCAATCTCGGGCGAGACGGCAAAGCCCCAGGTGTCGTGATAGAGTTCCCAAGCCTGCATATAGGAAGACATGCGGCTGTAATTGGCGCCCATCTTCAATGTCATGTAGGGCTCGAACATACCGCTGGTCGTAACACGATATTTGGCCAAAATACCAAAAGGCAACTGGAACAAGGAGTGTTGCTGGTCGGTCGTGAGAGCCGAGCTGGAACTCAAGGCCAACGTCTGGCGATCGATATACTTGTTGTTGGTATGATAGGCAATATAGGCACCAATGGCCAACCGGGGCATGACATAATATCCGCCCTCGAAGTTCATACCCCACCCGCTCGCCTTATCGGCATAGCTGTTTCCCATGGGGGCATTGAACTGCCAATCGACATTGAAATAGGTTTTCGAAACGGCTTGCGCGTTTCCACGGGTCGGCACAACCACCATACAAGCAGCAGCTACCACCCATAACGATATTTGTTTAATAGTTTTCATAATTCGATTTTCTTTTTATTGGATATACAAAATGGGGTAGTCTCGTTATTGATTGGTCAAGTAGGGCGACTGGTTGAAGGCCTGGTCGATGGCACGAATGACCAAAGTCTGGTTCACCCGGGGAGAGCTGCTTTGCAAACCGGCCATATAGGTATCCCACAGTACCGGCAACCGTTTGCTCGTACCGGTCTGATCGGTCAGATCGACCAACTCGGCCAGGAATGAGTTCACACTGTAACTATACACGACCGGATAGGGATAGTACCAACTGCTCCAGTAGGGACCCCAGTAGCCGGGCCCCCAGTAGCCGGGATAGCCCCACCACCAGTTGGGACTGGGATAGTTGACAAAATAGTGCACATCCTCGATGTAGCTAACCTGCAAACCCAGGTCGGCCTCTTCCTTGGAATCGACCAGCATAAAGCCTCGGGCCGCCATGTTCTCGGCAAAGGTCTCGAGGATATAGTTGGCCTCGTCGTTGGTCCAGTAGGTGGCTTTCTCGCTGTCGGTGATAAGCAGGACGCTATCGGGCATGTAGTAGGTGAGATAGTCTCCGAAGCTGGCCGATTTATCATAATCGGTAAACACCACATAATCGTCATCCAGCTTGGAGAGGCTGGGCTCTTTCTGGCACGCAGTGATTGCTGCTACGACAAAAAGAATCGGGATTAGTTTTTTCATAATCGTTCTGTTTTTGATTGTTTTGTGAAAACATAATTGTTATACCTCAAAAACAAAACAGGCCCGAGATGGTTCGAAATCGGGCCGACTTTTTAGTATGGCAGAATTTCTTTTTAGGAGAAGAGCATCAGAGCCGATGATACACGGCATCGACCTGGCGGGCAATATAGTCCCAGTTGTAGGGCGAGAGGTCGTACTGGCAACGCACATCGGCCTGTGCCAGTTTGCGTGCGAGAGCCTCTTCGAGTGAACCGATATCGCCCGTGGTAAAGAAATCGTCGGTGGGGAGACAGGCAAGCCGGTTGGCCGGGATGTCGCTCACCAATACCGGCAGACGGTAGCTCAAGGCCTCAAGCAGAACGATGGGTAACCCTTCGTGAAACGAGGGTAGCACAAAGAGCCGGGCGTGCGAAAAGAGTTCGTTCAGTTTGGCACCCCGTATGAAACCGGTGAGCACCACGCCTCGCTCCCGAGCCAGCTGCTTCAGCGAGGTCGAGTAACGGTCTTCATGGTCGGCATCGCCGGCAATCACCAGTTTATAGCCTTCGGGCAAGAGATGGTCAAAAGCCTTGACAAGCAGATCGAATCCCTTCTCCTCGACAAACCGCCCTACGGCCAGCACATATTTATGAGGCTCCAACCCCAACGAGGCAATGTAATCGGTCGTCTGAGCCGGAGTGGGTGTATTCACACCGTTGTAAATGAGATGGGCATTGCAGCGATGATACTTCTCGCGCAGGATATTGTCGATGACGGTCGAGATGACAATAACCTCGTTGGCATACCGCGCCCCCATGCGCTCGCCCATGCGCAGGACGGTCTTGGCCAACTTGTTCCACTTCTGCCGGTCATAGTCGGGCCCGTGGTGCGTCATCACCACCTTCAATCCCAAAAGCCGGGCAAAGGGGGTGAGCAGAGCCGGCCCGATGGCATGGATATGCAGCACATCGGCCTTGACCCGACGGGCATAGAGAATGGCCAGGAAGGTGTGGACAATGGCTTCTATGCTCTTCTTGCGAGGAGCATAGATATCTTTGAGCCGAACGCCTTTATAAGATTGGAGCTTGTTTTGCGGAGTTACATAGCACGAGCGTCGCACCACCGTGACATCGTGGCCCATAGCAGCCAACCGCGGATAGAGTTCCTCGCAATGAGTCTCTACCCCACCCTGTATATTGGGAATTCCACGAGTCCCTGCCACGACTATCTTCATCGCCACGAGCCTCCTTTCTGCGGGTTTATGAACGATTGAGGTTCCCTTGCCGGGGATCTTGCCCTACATCGTACCACTTCTTGTCGATGCAGACCGGTTTTCCCAGCAGCGAACGCAACTTATTCTTGAGTATCCACCCCATGGGGTGACGCACATACGAGAGCTTTTTCATCACCGGCGAAACGGTACCTACCATCCAGCAGTTCTTGGGGCATCGGCGCACCAGTTCGCGCACATGTTGAGCCCGGTCACTGTTCCATATCTCGTCGAAGGAGCCGGCCTTTCTGATATTGCCCATACTCTCTTTCCAGTACTTCGACTCCAGTCCGTTGCAGGGATATACCTCGCCATAGGGATCGATGAAACAGTTCATGAGACCAGCCTCACAAGGCAACAAGCGGCGATTCCCCTCGATGTAGTTGATGAGCCCCATGTTGAAGAAAGCCCGAGCCCACGACTTGGGATGCTTCTCCCGCATCTGCATATCGATGAGTTTGGCGAAATTGGCGCACACCGTCTCCCGATTGGTGATGACGTTATCATCTTTATGGAAATAATACGAATTGTGAAAGGCGGCCGTGGCAAACTCCATGTCGAGCGCTTTGGAAAGGTGGTACAACGAGAGCATATCTTCGGAGTTGTTGTTGGAAACGGTAATACCGAAACCAATATCCTTCACGCCCATCTCTCTCAATTTCAAGAGAGTGCGCAATCCTTTGTCGAAACCGCCGGGACGACCGCGCAGCTCGTCGTTCTTTTGTGAAAGGCCTTCGATGCTGATGCGGATGCCTATCTTGGGGAATTTCTTGGCCAGCTCGATAACCCGGTTCTCGAACCACCCCGAGGTCGAAATGACCACTCGCGGCGCTTTACGAAACGCTACTTCTATAATCTTATCCAAATCTTCCCGCACAAAAGGCTCTCCCCCCGTGATGTTGATAAACTTAACCCGGGGCAAAATCTCCAACTCCTCGGGGCGAATTTCCTGCCGGGGATCGGTGGGATTTTTCCAGATATTACACATCTTGCACTGCATGGGGCAGCGATAGGTGGTAATGATACTTATATCGGTAGGTGCAGAAATCTTCATTTTTTATAAATATCGTGCAAAGATATATCTTTTTCCGGGTCTATCAAATTTTATTATTTACTCTTCGATGCCATATACTTTCTTCAACTCTCGCCAGTAGCGCTCCTCCGAGAAACGCTCCCGGGCCCGCCGCGAAATGGCCTGCCTGTCGGCTTCGTCGGCCGACATTCGAGCGACGATAGCCTCCTCCAGTTCTCGCTTATCGCCCATACTAAACAAGGTTCCGTCGCCGTCGCGTATCAGTTCGGGGATTCCCCCTACCTCCGATCCCACGACCGGGGTTCCCATACACAACGACTCGATGATACTCAGCGGGTTGTTCTCGTACCATACCGAGGGGACAACCAGTGTGCGGGCATACTTGACCAACTGGACCACCTCGCGCGAAGAGAGGTGTCCCAGAAAGTGTATTTTCTCCGAGGCATATTTCTCTCGCAGTTCGTCGGCAAGCGGGCCATCGCCAGCCACATAGAGCGGATAGGGCAACGACTGGGCCACCTCGAGCAGCAGCCGCACCCCTTTCTCCTCCGAGAGACGCCCCACATAACAGTAGTAGGGAGCGGTCTCCTGCCGAGCCAACGGTTCGGCCTGATCGAAGAAATCGAGCTTCTCCTTCTCTATGAAATTGCAAACGACTGCCAACTTGGTGTAGTCGTAGTGACACGCCCTCATCTTTTGTGCCATAAAGGAACTGGGACAAACGAAGGTATCGACCCACCGCTGCAACTTCGACCGGTTCCACCACAAAGCCTCACCATAGGCCAAAGCACTGGCCACCCCACTCTCTTTCATGCACTTGCGTCGAAGTACCTGAGAGCGGTCGGTAAAGCAGGCTTCGCATATCTCGCCACGACACAGACAGTTGTACGACGGGCACAGCAGTTTGTAGTCGTGCATGGTCCACACCGTGCGGCACCCCTGCTCGTGAGCCAATTTGACCACGATGGGCGACAGATAGGAATGAATGTTGTGGAAGTGAACAATCTGAGGGCGGAAGTCATCGAGCAGTCTTTGGAACGAGCGGATAATATCACCCGCACCAAACAGCCGGTTGGCAGCTTTCACTTTATCAACGAAGTCTCCGGAGAAAGAGACTTCCGAGGCAAAATAGCGGGAAGTTTCGCAGGGCAGATTCTGCGGGTATTTCATTGCATAAACGGCCACTTCATATCCCAAACGACGCAACAAGGCCTCGAGATTGATCATGCTGATGCAATCTCCGCCTCTTGGATAGTAAAACTTGTTGACCAACAGAATGCGTAGCGGTTGTTTCATGGGCAGCGTTCAGGTTATTTAAATATCCGGGAAGTAAATTTGTTCTTAGCCCACACCCACTGGTACAACCATATGGGGAAGACTATTCCCGTTCCTATTATAAATAACGCAGAAAATATGAATTCTATTATATTTCCGCCCGATAATATGTGTGTTAAAATTGCTTTTTCTCCTCCCATAATCCAGGTATGGAAAAGATAGATGGTCATCGACATGATTCCCAGCCGATTCAGTACTCGGGCAAACACTCGGCCCTGTTGCGAAACGAGCTGCGAAACCGACATCACCATGAAACTGCCGGTTACTCCCAGGACAATCGAGAGGGCCGAAGTAATCGCTCCCAATGGAAGCCGGGCATAGGCAACAGCCAGGGCAACGGTAAGGCCGAGCCAAAGCAACGAACCGCGATACATCACGCGCTCGAGCCACGACGTGCGGGCAATCCACATGCCGGCAACAAAGAAAATGAGATTGCGACTCAACTGAGCGAGGCAAAGCCAGTTGGGAGCCTCACGCCAGAATGCCAACCCCACGGCGAGTAGAGACAAAACAATCAGCCGCTTGCCGGGTTTGAAAAGGGGTGCAATGCAGAAGATGAGGAACAGCACATAGACAAACCACAGGAAATAGCCGGCCTCGGGGAGATACAGCACCCGATACAGGGCATCGAATGTAACCGGGTGATCTACCTGCAAATAGTTGCTCACCCCTATTTTGGTCCCTATGATTGCCCACGAAAGGATAAAATAGGGGTACATCAGTCGCTGGAATTTTCCCCACACCAAGGCTCGATATGACTCCTGTCGGGTAGAACGCTCGTAAAAGAATCCGGCAATCAGAAAAAAAAGCGGCATATGAAAGTGATAGAAAAAACGAATGAAGAGTTCATACCACTCAGGAGCACCAGCGGGAATGTAATGACCGATGACCACCAGTATAATACCGATTCCCTTAGCTATGTCGAACGTAACGTCTCTCCTCTTTTCCATCAGCTTTCTCTATTTCTTTCGCGAAGCCTCCTCAAACGACTCGACAAGACGCCGGGCCACGGCATCGACTGTAATCAAAGGCGCATAGTTTTTACAATTCTCGACATAAAAATCATTCTGCTCTATCACCCGAGCTATATCATCTTCATTCCAGTTGTCTCGAGCAATGCCCAATTGCTCCTTCTCCACGACTTCGCTATCGAACGGTACCCGATTGGTCACAACCGGAGTCGATAAAGCAACCGACTCCATGAGGGCCAACATATTGAGTTCACGCAACGAATCGAAAAGCGAAGCCTTTGACTCTCGGTAATAGCGGAAAAGCTCTTCATGAGGAAGTTTCCCCAACAGAACAATCTGCTTCTCACGTCCCATATCTGCAATCTGTCGGGCATAATCGTTTCGCAAAGCCCCATCGCCTGCGACATACAATATATAGTCGCTATACTGTGGATATTTCGACAGGAAAGCGACGAACTTGCGAATGACCGAAATCACATTTTTCTCCCAAAAAAGACGTCCTACCGTAAGCAACTGTTTTTTCTTAACCGTCGGGAGATCGGTCTGCCCTACCACGATTCCATGCCCAACAGGCTCACTCACTCGTGGCATGTATCGCCCGATAAAACGCTGTGCAACATACGACCGAGGTATCACCCACACCCTGCGCATCAATAAGCGGGCTATCACATTATACCACACATGAGAGGGTATCGATTTCATCTTGCGGTTGTGAGCTCCCAGTTCCTGCCATACGACCGTTTTATGAGGTAATACAAGCGAAGCCATCAATGAAGAAACGGAGAAAATCTCGCTCGTCAACACCATATCGACCTCGCGCCGACGCTTGCGTAAATAGCTCCATACCCCCGGCATAAAAGGCAACACACTGGGCTGGAATATACGTCGCCACACCGATTTCAAAAAAACAACTTTTATCTCATACGATTCTTCCTTTTCAGGTGCATAATCGGCCGCAGCAATCAATGTAACTTCGTGCTCGGCTCGAAGATAGGCCATACACAAATCGTATATCATCGTCTCTTTTATCGATTTTACACGAGGTATAACCCCATTCTCATGCGTGAAAAGTATAGGATTGATTACTATGATTTTCATATGGCTTCTATTTCGAAATACAAAGATAGTGAAAGAAGACAAATAGGCATAGCCTTAATATCAACTGTCTATTCTTTTTCTGGCATATCCTCGCAACTTCTCACCAATCTCCTGTTTCACCTTTTTGGGCTGAATCAAGTAGCTGAGGATAATCACGCTCCCCACATACCCTATCTGACCAACAGCCGAATCAACTTTATAAAAGACCACGGCTCCACCCAACAGGAACAAGATAGGGTACACAATTTCAAGCGATACTCTCACGGGGAAGAACTTCCAGGTATCGATCATTCTGAATCCCAACATAAACAGGTAGGAAAGTATCGACGAGAGTACAATACCCCAAATACCCCACAGCCCGATAAAGAGATAGTTCATGACCAGATTCAGCATGGTGGTAATGATGACTCCTGGCAGGTTGCGAACAGTCTGTTTGGAACACTGATACCCCAAATCGTAGAACGACGCCAAGGCAAAGCAAATAACCGAGACAAACATCGGGTATAGATATTGCAGGCTATCTTGATAACGAGCATCGACCAGCCATGAATAATTGAGTTTCAGCACAAAGACAAAAACCAAAGCCAACACGGTAAGTATCACCGTGTATGTATTGAATATACGAGAGAAAAACTTCTCCCTGTCAGGAGCCTTGTACTGTTTGATTGCCGTCTCCTGCCAAGCTTGATAAACGATAACCGAGAATGTCTCAAGTATGGTCGAGAATTTCATACCCACGGCAAAAATACCATTGGCCTCCAAACCCAAAAAACGCTCGATAAACAATCGGCACGAACTACCCAACAGCCACCAACAAATGGCATTGGGAAGCAACGGCAACGAATATTTCAAAAGAGCCCTATTCAGAGCCTTATCTTTGAAATTGGCCACAAAATAGCGTTTGAATACCCGTGTCTGCAATTCGATAACAATCATTGAAACCAATCGAGCCAATATGTTTGAACAGAAGATTCCACCAATACCCATCTTCAGCCAGGCTACGAAAATCAGGCTGTACAACCCTATCTGGAAAGCGGTGAGAATACCCGCAAAAACGAACTGCTTATTGCGACCCAATCCTCGCACAATCTGTATTTCGACCTCATACAGCGAAAGAGTAATGACAAAGGCAATAATCCATCCCCAATCACGTATCTCGTAAAAAAAGGAGAAGACAATGCCTGCTACCAAAACTACCAGAGACGACTGACTCAGTAATTTATACGAAAACGACACAACACTCTTGCGAGTATATTCATCCTCGTTATCAAGCAAGAACCTGAAGGTACCATCGCGCAGCTGGAAGGTAATGAACCCCATAGCCAGAAACGTAAGCGTGAGCACAATATCGTAGTATCCGAAATCGTCGGGCGAAATGAAATAGGTATATAGAGGTACCAGCAGGAAGGTAATGAGCTTGGAGCCCAAATTCCCTATGGCATAGATAAATATATCGTTGATAAACTTCGCACCTCTGCTCATACTTCTATCTGCCTTTCGGTCTTTGCCTGCTTCTCGGCCAGCGCATGGCGCTCCTTGATTACCGAGATATCCCTAACTATAAATCCCAACAATATCATGGCTACAATACCCGAGCCTTGCAAAAAGACACTACCAGCTATCGACTCGATAGCGAGGAACAAGACAATAAGTATCCCACCCTTATAAAGAGAGATAGCATAGGAGTCTATTACACTGGGTTTTATTTTTCTATATACCCATATCCAGAAATAGAAAAATAAAATAATTCCCACCAGACCAAACTGAACCAGCTCGGGGAAATAGGTATCGGAAACAAAAGGACAATCATCCTCCAACAATCCCCAAACCTCGTCGATACCATACTCTTTGTACAACTGCGAATAACTTACTATACCCGACGAAAAAGTGGCATAGGAGGCCAAGCCCGATCCCAAAAAGGGATGATCGATAAACACTTGAGGCGAACGCACATAGAGTACGGCCCGAGCAAAGGAATCGTCCATATCCTCCGCCCCCGAAAAAAATCCCGACGAAATGAAATAGTAATTTATTTTCCCCCAAGCCACATACAACACGGCACAGAAGACAACCACCATCATGAGCCACTGTTTAAGTTTGACCCTCGACAGGATTCCTGGTTTATACATAAAAAGTATATAAATCGCCACCACAAAAAATCCGTAAAACTTAGCACGAGTACTGAACAATCCAACGGCAAGCATCAGCAGCATAATAATTCGGTCTTTACGGGTCTGGTTTTGACAGGTACAATAGTAATAGATGAGGAATAATATTGTACTGATAATACCAAAATAAGCCACATGGAAAAACGCCACCTCGCCAAATCCGGCTGCAATAATAACAAACATAATGACACTGAGCACAATACTCAGCCGCTTCAGGAACCGTTTCTGTGAAGCATCGAATCGCACCCCCATGGAATAAGCGACATAAAAGGCAATGAAAGGCTTGAGTTGAATAAAAAAGTCGTACATGATTGCCTTTGCCGTATTGTAATGGACAAAAACAAGGGAATAGAGTACATAAAAGAGCATCACTCCAACAACAAAGAAGAGACCTTTGTAGCGCTGATGATTATGATTGCCTAAAATATCGATCATACACAACAAGGCCAGCAACAATGTAATGAGCTCGTCGGAGCTTTTAAACCACATCAACTGATAGGTATAAACCCCGACAATAAGCATCAAAACAAACAGTCCATAGAATATTTTATTCAAGGAAACCATTGCTATCCTCTTCTCGTATGTTTCTCTTAATAACCGTAAGTATGTTTTATTTCTGTGTCGTTCAATACAAATATGACATTTTTCAAAGAACCTTCTGCGGCATAATCCATTGCATTGAACACGCTGTTCTTAGGCGTATAGTTGGCTCGACAAACATAGAGTGTAGCATCGGCAAAACGTGTCAGCGAGAAGGTGTCGGATACCCGCTCTACCGGTGCCGTATCGACAATAATGCAATCATATTTGGCTCGCAGACCGGCAATCAGATCATCCAAACGGCTCGACAACAGTAACTCCGACGGGTTGGGTGGCACGGGCCCCGAGGTAATGACGTCGAGCGACTCGGTCTGCGACAAAATCAACGACGACTCGTCCATACCGTTCTTGGAAATCAAATAGTTGGTAAACCCGGTCTGTGACGAAAGTCCCAGATAGTTGGCTATTTGCGGACTGCGCAAATCCAAGTCAATCAACAGGGTGCGCTTGCCGGTCATGGCAATGGCATAGGCCAGGTTGAGACTGACAAACGATTTGCCTTCGCCCGGCTCGGACGAGGTCACCAGCAATACCCGGGTATCGCTACCGGGCAGGATAAACTGCAAGTTGGAGCGCAACAGACGGAACATCTCGGCCACCGGCTGGTGACTGTTGTTTTTCATCACGAGAGAGTCGGGCAATGCATTGTGTCCTATCTCACCGGCAATGGGCAAGTTGGTCAAACGGCGCAAATCGTTGCGCGAGGCAAACTTAACCGAGAAGATGGTCTTCCCATACAGATAGAAGACAGGCAATATCAATCCTATTCCGAAGGCAATGGCCAGGAGCAACAGCGACTGTGGCGCCACCGGTTTGTTCTTGCTGTATGCAGCGTTGACAATGCGGCACTTGGGCGAGGTAGAGGCCAAAGTCATGGCGCTCTCCTCACGTCGCTTCATCAAGAAGGTATAGAGTTCGTTTTTGATCATCTGGTTACGCTTGATATCCATATAGGCGCGCTCCTGCTCGGGGAAGCCACGAAGTCGGTTTCTGAAATCGACCTCCTGTTTTCTCAAGTCGGCCCGGGCAATCTCCGAACTCTCCTTGGCTTTGGATACCGTATTGAGGATATTGTCGCGCATGGCATCGATCTGTGCCGTGAGGGTACGCAACGAAAGGTTGGAATCCTTGGCGGTGCGCAACAGACGCATACGTTCCAACAACAGCTTGTTGTACTCGTTGATTGCCTCGGCAGCACCCCTGTCGGGCAAACCGGTGGTAATAGGAACCAGCGAATATTTATTCTCGGGACTGTTCATGAAACTATCTACCATCGAGATTATCGAATATTGAGTCTCGGCCTCGAGCAACAGTTTGCGATACTCACTGTTCGCCTCGAGAATAATCTTGGCCTCGGTGTCGATATCCGAGAGGTCGTTTTCTCGCTTGTACTGCTCGATGACGCGCTCGGCCTCATGAAGTTCATTCTCGACCGTAGCCAGACGGTCGTCGATGAACGAAAGCATGTTTTGTGCCTTCAAGTTTTTGTTCAATACGGCATCCTCGTTGTAACATTCGATGAGGGTATCGAGGATGTCTTGGCCCCGTTTACGGTTCGAATCTTTGATTTTTAGAGAGATACCATTGGCTTTTTTGTCCGACAAATCGATTTCGAGACGTTTCTCCAGGAGTTCCGTCTGGGTATCATAGCCATTGATATGAGCTACAAAACGCAATTTCTTATCCGGATTGTAATAGCGAGTCGTGTCGATAACGATGCCCTCACCATAATCGACTCTTATGGGGAAAGAGGTTGCTTCGGTCTCGGCCAGTGTCGTAAAGAAGCCCTGTTTCAAGAGTACTTTGATTTTATCGCTGCCCTTGTTGGTCTGTACCTTTACCACAAACCCCGAAACCAGGGTATCCAACATCGACTCGGGTACATCGACCGTAATCGGTGAATTGCCATAATACTCGACCTTGTTGAAGAAATTTTTCTTGCTCGTATAGATTTTGTTCAATTCGAGGCGTTGCACCATCTCGCGAATGATGGTATGAGACGAGATAACCAGAATCTCGTCGTTTACCGAACCACCGCCAATCATGCCATCCAACGAGAATCCTCCTCCCGTCACATCGCCTACCAGCGAAGAGAGAGCTCCGCCCCCACCCTGCTTATCGTCCTCATTGACAAGAATATCGGCCGAAATTGCATACTGAGGCTTGGCAATCTTCAAATAACAAGCTACCAGAACCACACAAATAAACACCGACCCGGCAAAGAGATACCATCTCTTACGGGCAGCACGCCACAAGGCTAATACATCGACACTATCGTTTCTTCTTTCGGAGGTATAATTTTCTTCCATAAACAGCTTTTTCTTATTTGATAAACAGAGCTATGGCCAACGACGCCAACACCGAGATAGCACTCACAATAGTTCCTGCCACCGATATACGATACGAAGCCAACTGGTTATAATTCGAGTTGTTGCGTTGAGCCTTATTGGGCATCACATAAACTACATCATTTTGTTTCAAGTAGAAATAGGGCGATTCGAACAGGGACTTGTCAGTCAAGTCGAAACGGTGATAGATGCGCTTACCGTTCTCCTCGCGTATCAGCAATACATTGGTACGCTCGCCATAGATGGTCAAGTCGCCGGCCGCACCAATGGCATCGAGTATCGACACCCGCTCGGTCTGTACCTTGATTTGACCCGGATACTTCACCTCGCCCAGCACCACAACCTTGAAATTCATAAACTGGACCAACACAAAGGGGTCTTTCAACTCGGGACGTATCTTATCCTCGATATAATTGGCCAACTCGGTACGAGTGAGACCGGCCGCATGAATACGCCCGACAATAGGGAAATCGATATTGCCTTCGCGGCTCACGGTATATACTTGCAGGTTGGGAACAATGGTGAGTTCCTGCTTCCCGGGCTCGGAGTAGGAAACCGCCGGCAGATTATAGGGAGATGCCGCATCGGGGACTACCGACGAAACCGTAATGGAGAGCATATCGTCGGGGGCTATGCGCAATTCATAATTGCCCACATCGACCTGACCGCTCATCTGTTCGACATCCAAATTTTCGAAATACGTTGCTTTGTTGGTAGCGCATGAAGTCACGAGTAACAACAATGCCAAGATACTTAACTGGTTTATTTTCATTACACTATTTTTTCCTACCAGATTGGCCCGGTATAATTCTAATTTATAACGATAGG
This sequence comes from Barnesiella sp. An55, assembly GCF_002161555.1. Lineage (GTDB taxonomy): Bacteria > Bacteroidota > Bacteroidia > Bacteroidales > Barnesiellaceae > Barnesiella > Barnesiella merdipullorum. Next base: position 122,565 of record NZ_NFHZ01000007.1, read on the forward strand.
ATAGCCCCTTTTATTATATGCTACGCCTCAACTTTTGATGCTTTTATTGCAGTTTTTTGCATATAATTTTTCACCTGTTTCGAAACCATCTTGCTCACAGTCGTTTAATACAAGCTCCTCGACCGACATCTCATAAAAAAGATAGATTTAAACGAGCCAGAGGGCGCCTTGTTTGAAAAAGTTTATGTACGTTTGTAACACTTTTTGATATACATTATGAACTTGAACTTTTCTTGGGATTTCTCTACCCCCGAAATATATGGAATGGGGATATTTGTTTTGTTCTGGATTATCGAACTGGTATATCAGTTTTACCTGTTTGATCGTCCGTTCCGTTTCTACAAGAAAAGTGAAAAGGGGAAAACCGACTATTCCTCGGAACGTCCTCCTCTATCGGTCATCGTCTATGCCCAAAACGATGCCGAAAACCTCATCCAGTTCATGCCCCGCATCTTGAATCAGGACTATCCGCAATTCGAGGTGATTGTGGTCAACGACGACTCGACCGACGACTCGAAAGACATTCTGGCCTCGCTCGAAACCCAGTACGACAACCTGTATCACACCTATGTGCCCGAGGGGTCGCGCAACCTGAGCCACAAAAAGCTGGCCCTCACCCTGGGTGTGAAGGCTGCCCAATACGACATCGTGGTATTTACCAACGCCAACTGTTGCCCGTCGGGTAACCAGTGGCTGGCGACCATCGCCCGCAACTTCGTCACCGGCACCGACATCGTGCTGGGCTACACGGCCATGGCCCGCAAGAAGAGAGAACGGCTGTCGTTTTGGTATTGCTCCTACGACAAACTGCTCTTTACCCTGCGTTATCTCTCGTTTGCCCTCATTGGTCGGCCCTTCATGGGCGAGAGTTCCAACCTGGCCTACCGCAAAGCTCTCTTCTTCGAGAACAAGGGATTCTCGAAATACCTGCATCTGCACTATGGCGACGACGACCTGTTTATCAACGAAATAGCCAATCGTGAGAATACTCGGGTCGAACTCTCTGAGGCGGCTCAAATGACTGCCAGCTACGACGACAACTACGAAGCCTGGAAGGAGTTGAAACTGCAATACGACTTCACCTCGAAGTATCTGCACACGGCAGCCAAAGCCATATTTGGTCTCGGCAAGGTGTGTGACTATGCCTTTAACCTCCTGTTTATTTTTCTGTTGGTATGGGGTATCCTGTACAACTGGCTTCTCGTGATTGTAGCTTTGGTACCGGCTCTGTCGATCTTTACCGTCAAAGCTGTGATTTACCGACGCGCAGCCAAAATACTACACTCGCCCCGACTCTTTTTCGCCCTCCCGCTCTTCTCGTTTCTGCAACCGTGGGTAAATCTCTATTTCAACATCATAGGGTCGGCCTCACGGAAGAAGAATTTCACGTGGCGATAAGCGGCCCGATATGGTGCGGACAAAGGCCTACGGCGAAAGCGCATCTTCTGCTCGATACGAAAAAGGTCGCGCCACAACCGTGACACGACCTCTTCTCTACCGGAGACTTTATAAAGGTTTTATTTGACAGCAATTTTCTTTTTCTCCGAGACGGCAGGCATGGTCTTTTTGGGAATCTTCACCGTCAATACCCCATTGTTCTGACAAGCCTCGATGGCGTCGGTATTGACATTATCGGGCAAAATGAGCGTTTGCTGGAACTGCGAGTAAGAGAATTCGCGACGCAGATAACGCCCCTTCTTGTCCTTCTCGTCCTCTTCTTGCTTGCGCTCGACGGTGACTACCAGGTGGTTGTCCTTATCGACCGTAATTTCAAAATCGTCTTTGGTAATGCCGGGTGCGGCAATCTCTACTTCATACTCCTTTTCGGTCTCCACAATATTGATGGCCGGAGCGGCACTGTTGGTCTTGGCAATCCATTCGTTCCCGAAAAAGTCGTTGAAAATACTGGGGAGCCAGTTTTGCTGATGCTTTGCAGGTGTCATAATCTTTTCCTCCTAAATAAGTTTTATACGTTAGTCAACGACGAGGATTTCCCGTCGTCCACCCATAACAACAAGGAGGTCTGCCCTTTGGCTCAGATGCAGGGCGTTAAAGTTGGCGAGAAAAGTACAAAAAGCGTTATGGCTCCACCACCACATCGTAACGCAGCACCTGGTAACTCACCTTGAAGGGACGCCCCGATACCCGTGCCGGCGGGGAATCGACATGATAGTAGTTGCGCGAACGGTCGAAGCTGTCGATCTCGCATTTGCGCGTAGATCCAGGCAGCAAATCACACTCGACCGTACAGGTGCGATAGTCAATCATCTGCCCGTCGGGAGCCCGATAAACGAGTTTGAGCACCACCCGCGAGAGGTGATAAGGCGAATTGTTGCGCAGGAGGAAACTCTCACGAGTATCGCTCATGCGCTTGTCGAAAGCCAGCATATCGACGGCTGTCGGCGAAAAAGCCGGGCGAACGGCCTCCACCGAATCGGTCGTGACCACCGGCTCCCGTTCTACGGGAGTAGCGACAGTCTCACCCGACGGCCCGGTCAAGCACTGTACCGGGATTCGCACCGTCGCACTCTTGCGGGGCATGATGCCCGACGACTGACTCCACAACGGCCCCATCGCCAGCCCTACCCCGAGGAGTGTGAGTATCAAGATCTTTCTCATAACATCAAGGCTTTGCATATCCACACCATCGAGACCAGCAACGTAAAGACGAGCAGATTACGTGCCGTCCCGCCCAACAGCGGGTTCAAGGCCACTCCGCTGCGACGCCCCATCTCCACCCAGGTTCCCAAGTGCAGAAACAGATACAGTACCACAGGCACAAGCCCCTCGTAATAGGGGCCGAGCGGAAGCAGCGAAGGCAACACCAGCCCCACGGCCAGGAAACCATTCACCAGATACCACCAGCGGGCAAAGGGCCGGCCGAAGAGAACCACCGTCGTGCGCTTGTTGGCCGCGGCATCCTCCTCCATATCGCGATAGTTGTTCACCAACAAGATATTGATCGAGAGCAACCCCATGGCCATGGAGAGGAGCAATACCATCGTATCGAAATGCAACGCCTGCACATAGTAGGTGAAGTTGACGGCTATCAACCCGAAGAAGAGAAAAACCGTGGCATCGCCCAACCCGTGATAAGCCAGCGGATAAGGACCCGCCGTATAGGCCAGGGCAAACAGGGCTATGACCACGCCCACCGGTATCAGCTGCCACCCGGCAAAAAAGACAAGTCCCAGCCCCACCACACAGGCCAGCCCCAGTACCACAAAGGTACCCACAAGCATGGCCCGGGGCGAGATGTCGCCCGAAGCGACCGCCCTGCGGGGGCCTACCCGCTGAGCCGTATCGCCCCCTTTGACGAAATCGAAATAGTCGTTGGCCATGTTCGAGGCAATCTGTGCCAACAGGGCAAACAACAGACACAGCAGTGCCGGTGCCCATCGAAAGGAGCCGTCGTAAAATGCGTATGCCGAGGCGGCTATTACCGGGCTTGCCGATGCCGGCAAGGTGCGGGGACGGGCCGCCGAAATCCAACTTTTAATCATTTCTTTTCTTCTTTTTCTTCTTTCTCATCGATTTTGAAACAAGCCCGTATCGCACGGCGTATGCTGTCGGCTTCGGGGCGGTCGTCCCTCAAAATCGTGAGGATTACCCGCAGATACTTGTCTTTATTGGCCAACCCGCACAAGTTGCACACATTGCTGTTGGTGACCATCGATTTTTGGTTATAGACTTTCAGCACCGCCCGATAGTCTCGACTCTTGACATAGGAACGGAACTGACTGCAAATGCTGTTGTAGAGCCCTCGCACATCGGTATCGTCGGTCAAGTGACCTATATGGTCTTCAAATGCCGATATGTCGTTGAAGCGCCGGTCGATCTTGTACTCCAGATTACGCCGTATGCGGTGCCGCGTATGCAGCAGGGCCTGCGACTCGATCTCTTGTGCAAAGAGTTGGATAACGTTGTTTTTCACAATCTCAAACACCTTGTTCTCGTTGCGTTTCATGCGGCGGGCCACAGCCCTGATTACCCCCTCGAGCATCAGCAGATTCTCGACCTCAGCCACCTCGGGCACATAGATGTGACGACTACGCAAATATTCGACTTCGCGATCGGTGCGACGGTCGCGATCAACAATGCCTCGCGATTCGAGGTGATGTATCTCCTTCAAATCGGCAAAGGCCCGGGTCGCCTCGATTACCTTGTTGCAGCCCCCCAGCGGCTTCACGATATACTCGGGGAAAATATAGGGATAGAGCTTCACGTCGATGCTGCCCGTAGCGGCTCCCTCGATAAAGAGTACCGGCTTGCGGCTACCCAGGATATCGAGATACATGCCCTCGGGGAAGGAGTCGTCGTCGTGGATAAACTCGTAGTCCCAGGTCATATGCTCGGCATCGAACGAACGCACCCAAATACAGGTGCTCTCGACCCGCGACGCGGCAAAGTCGATGTCGTGCGTGAGATAGACAAAGGTACAATCCTTGCGCAGACTCTCAATGGAATCCCACAACGATTTCAAAATGGAGTGATGCAGATAAAACTCGGGATCCTCGACGAGAATCACGGCATCGGGCATGGCATAGAGCACGCCGGCAATGTAGTACAGCACCGCCTTCTCGCCCGAGCTCAACCGCAAGGGATTAAAGGGTTCGGAGTCTTCGCTCTGGATAAGCAGCTTACCCTCGGCCCGCAACATCTTGTTCTTGGGAAAGATGCGTTCCCACAACTGCTGTGCCCGGTCGAGGCGGGTGCGAGGCAGCTCGACATGACCTCCATTCTGGACCTCAAATTTGTAGTTAAACAAGTTGCGAAACTCCTCGCTCAACAACAAATAAAGCAGTTGGTCAAACTCGGTAGGAGTCTCTTTCGAAACATAGTGCGAACGCTCGATGGCCTCTTTGTATTGCGCCTCGATAGAGCCTGGCCACACCTCGTGCGGCGGCATGAGACACAGCGCCTTCTGCGCCGAAAGCCAAAAAGCGTGCTCCTTGATCTGGCGGGCTATCTCCAGGCCAAAACGGCTCTTGCCCGCACCATTGGCACCAATCACCGTCACAGTTCGCGACGACAACTTTTCGCCCGGCGAACTGTTGTTTTTTTTCGGGAGCAGTATTTCCATGGTAGCACTTTTTAACGTTATAGAAATCCTTTCTCAAAAATAACTATTTTCGGGAATAATCGGCACAAGATACCGAACTATTTTTCTATTTTTGGGAACTATTTGTAACTGCTAACCCCAAAAGATTATGTTTTCAGGAATTGTCGAAGAAGCCGCTCCTATCGTAGCTCTCACCCACGATAACGGCAATTTGCATCTCACTCTCAAAAGCTCGTTTACTCACGAATTGAAAATAGACCAAAGCGTCGCACACAACGGCGTATGCCTCACCGTGGTCGATATCGACGGCGACTGCTACACTGTCACCGCCATACAGGAGACTCTCGACCGCACCAATCTGGGCTCGCTCAAGGTGGGCGACAAGGTGAACCTCGAGCGCAGCATGCTCATGAACGGCCGCCTCGACGGCCACATCGTGCAAGGCCATGTGGACCAGACGGCCCGCTGCGAAAAGATAGATCTGGTCGATGGCAGCCGCTACTACACGTTTGTCTATGACCTCGATCCCAAGATGGCCGCCAAAGGCTACATGACTGTCGAGAAGGGTTCGGTCACGGTCAACGGCGTGAGCCTCACCGTGTGCAACTCGCAGGACAACAGTTTCCAGGTGGCTATCATCCCCTATACCTATGAGCACACCAACTTCTACCAGATCGAAGTAGGCAGCATCGTCAACCTCGAGTTCGACATCATAGGCAAATACATCAGCCGCATCATGCACTTCGAAAAAGCCTAACCCGCCATGAACGATATCTATGAACTCATAGCCCACCGGCAGAGCGACCGCCAGTACGACCCCAACCGTCCGGTCGAGCCCGAGAAGGTTGCCCGCATCGTCGAGGCCGCCCGCCTGGCCCCCTCGGCCTGCAACGCCCAGCCGTGGCACTTTATCGTGGTCGATGATCCCGAATTGCGCAACCAGGTGGCCGATGCCGTAGCCAGCCGTCTGCTGGGCATGAACCACTTTACCAAACAGGCCCCTGTACACATACTGGTAGTGGAGGAACGGCCCAACTTCACCGCGGGTATCGGCGGCATTATCAAGGACAAACAGTTTCCGCTGCTCGACATTGGCATCGCCGCCGCCCACATCACCCTCGCAGCCACCGCCGAAGGACTGGGCAGTTGCATACTCGGGTGGTTCGACGAGAAGGCCGTGCGCCGTCTGCTCCATATCCCCGACAAGAAACGTGTACTGCTCGACATCGTGCTGGGATACTCCACCCAACCCTTGCGCGAGAAGAAACGCAAACCGGCCAGCGAGGTGATTTCGTATAACAAATACTGATTGCACCCGCCTCACAACACATCTATCCACTAAAGAAAAAAAATGCAGCCGAGCAGGACTCCCCTCCTACCCGGCTGCTCGATTTTATACTAAAATCGATCTTCCCATGAATAGCCCGGCCGCCACACATACCGGCGCCACGACAGCTATTTTATAATCTGCGTATAGGTTATGCGCGGCTGATGATTCTTAGCATACTCGACCCCTATCTCCCGAATCGCATCTATGCGTTTACTCTCGAGAGTCATGGCATTGTCAATGAGTTTATTCTGCATTTCGAGTTCTCGTTTCTGCTCATCCCGAATTTCCGCACCAATCTGCTCGATCAGTTTCAACGACTCTTCATGACAGGCCGACTCGCTATCGACGGTGGCCAGGATGTCGATGGCAGCCTCATAGTCCTGTGTAGAGATGGAACCCCGAGCCTGAGCAATCTTGGCCGAACAGGTAGCGTCTTGATATTTCTTGTAAATTTCAATCGCTACATCCTGCACCTCATCGCTCCCCTCCATCGACGACGGATAGGTCATGAGTAAAGCGAAGGCCTGTTCATACTGCTGCTGCGCAGCCATAGTCCGGGCACTCTTTATCATCTTCTCCTTGTTTTCACGATAATACTGCTTTATCTTGTCCTTGACATCGGTAAAGAAATAGGCATACGTATTATCGTTGGGTGAAATCTTGGAGAAGGCGTTTTTCACCGCATCGGAGATTGTGTTGCCGCTACCCTTCAGGGTTTTCGAGCAACTGCCAAAACCCACATTCGTGTCAAACTGTTTTACAAAAAGAGTCATCTCCAACTCGACGATGTTTATATTCTTCAGTCCCCCCTCGACAAGCGCATTATCGATAATATTGATTTGGGGATACATGACAAAAGAGCCATACGAATCGGAAAAAATTCCATTCCGAGCAGCTACAGATTTCAGCTTGGTCTCCAACAGCTTGAATGATTTAGCATTAATATCTGCCTGCTGCTCGGGAAGTACAATTCCAATTACAATGCTATTGTCTTGTTGCTGGGCAAAACCGATGAGAGAATACCCCAATAATATAAGAGACAGGATGCGTGCTTTCATCGCAAAACTACATAATGGTTATATAAATCGTGGTCCCCTTGATATCTCGTTGTATCTGCAACCCAAGCGAGCGCATGAACTTAAATATCTCCAACCCAAATTTGTTGGGATTGTAATTCGACTGATTCTTGGGATCCTTAAGCGGAATACGAACCTCATCGAATATCATCTGCGTATCGGTAGTGCCCTGGATATGATAATTGTTTTTGTAGGCGTGCTCCTCCATCCACAACTCTATTTCATCGGAGAGCTGCAATCCCTGATTCCCCACTTCGGAAGACATGGAATAGGCCGAGTTCTGATCGAAACCGAAGTTAATCATCACCGAGCGTCCGTTCTCGACGATATCATTGAACTTCATTTGAATCGTATTGAGGAACTCTTCGGCACACGACTCGATGGCCTTGCTGGCCAGTTTGCCGATATCGTCGGTATAGAACTTACCGCTCTCTCCCACCTTATTGGCCAAAGAAGCTCCTGTCGAAATATCATAGGCCGAGACAATGACCTTCACCGAATTTCCCGTATTGGACAACAAGATATCCATCTCGGCCTCTACATAGATATCGGCACCCGACAGCTCTATCAATTGTGCTTTCAAATCGCTCTGATTCTCCTCTTTGAAGACAGCACTTTGCGAGGCCGCCTTGAGTCTCGCGGTAAAATCGACCGTGGTAAATCCCCTGCTGTCAAAGGCCTCCTTTATCTTTGCCAACGTTATGCGCTTGTTGACATCCTGCTCCAGGATAGTGCGTATATCCTCACCCGCCTTGGTGTAAGGGATGACCATGATTTTAGGTTGTACCGTGACTACATCTTGTGCCCACATACCAAGGACACTCATGCAACAAAATAGCACAGATAATATACTCTTTTTCATACTCAATACTTAGAATCCAAACTTTCTTACAATCCCATTCTGCTCCAAATCGAGGCGCAAGGCTCTAATATTCACCTTCACATCCACGATTATCCGTTTCTTTTTGGTAGCATCCTTCTCAAACTGGGAGATAGGGACATTCGATATTATAAAACTATGATAGCGCTCTTTATCAAACAGCTCCTTAAAATAAGCTCCATGCTGCTCTTGAATAGCCTTTTCATTGACCCCGACCAAGGGATACTCTACCTGATTCGAGCCCGGAATACCCCGGAACAGAATCGTCTGTATAGCCACTTTCTCGGCATTATTCATTGCCTCTTTGCTTTTCTTTCCATACGAAAGTACGCGCAAAGAGATGGTTCCGGTCCCATCGGATACATAAGTGACTTTGTCTTGCCCTCTCAATCCAAAGGCAACAATCAACGAGAGAAGCAATAAAAGATTTCGTACTATCAGTCTCATTTGATAATCATTTTACAAACGACATTCGCATTCGAAGCCAATCGGGAGGCCAGCTCTTCGCCCATTTTCGAGGGTACCTTACATTCCGAGAAAGCCTCACCCGACAGTTTAACGACCTCGATCTCACCCAAATCTACGGGATAAGGCTCACCCTCGAGCATCTCGACATATTGCACGGCAAACCGGTCGCCCTGGCTCACGCCCTGCTTTTTCCCAACATTGAGCAAGACTACCTCGGCCTTATTCTTCTTCTCTTTCAGCACCTTGATAATCTTTCCCGAAATGGGGAAATTTTTCTTGAAATACTCATAAATCTCATCTTGAAGAGACTGCATGGCCTGGTTCACCGCACTCTCGGGCGAAAGCATCAGGTCGCTGGCTTTTCCTTCAAAACTAACAGCTTCGGTACTCAATCCGGTAGCGACATCGACTACCTTCATCTGGAACGAAACGCTCCCTTTATATCCTTTTATACTGCCATTGGCATTCTTCATGGCATAAATAGGTATCTTATTGATATGCCCCGTTATCAACTTTTCGGCAGCGACAGCAATATCCTGTTCCACAAGATTCTTGCTATCCAGAAAAGCCTCGCTCTTCTGAAGCTCCAGCTCCTCCTTGATTTTGTCGTGACTAGTGCGATCCACTACTTGGAAACGCTTGGTATTCGTGAGCATCTCGACAACCTTCTCCGTCACCAACCCGGCATACTTGCTATCGGTTTCGCAAGTAAACTGGGCAACCCCGACAACGGGCCTGATATCTGATGATGTTTGTGCATAGGCACAAATCCCACACACAAACATCATCAAGGACCAAAAACATCTTTTCATGTTCCTACCCTATAAGTTATCCGATGTTTTAGCCGTTTCTATCATCTCGGCAATTGCCTTTGTCTGCAAAGCCGACTCCTCTACAAGAATAGGATAAGCATCTTTTGTAAAGGCCAAAGCTGCAGCTATCTTGGCTGCTTTCATCGGATTCTTTTCTCCCTTGGAAGCCTGCACGGCGGCTTCGGCCGACTTGGCTGCACCCGTAATCGAAACAGCTTGCGCAGCAATCGTCGCACTGAGACTGGTCAACTCTTCAAGAGTAGGCTTCTTTACCGTCACATCTGTAACCCCATCTTTCGATTCCCCTATCTGTCGGTAATACAAGCCTTGCAACTGTTCGGTTGTAGCAGCCGCAGCAACAGCCGACGTATAGACACTCGTCACATAGGTATCGACCTCCGGGATATTGGTCTTTTTAGGTTCTTTCTTGCACAGTTTAACCAATTTCTCATAACGTGCTTGAGATGCCTCCATCTCTTCTTTAGTCTGAGCGTTTGCTACATTTCCCATCAACAGAAAAAGAGCAGGGATAATCCATAATAATTTTTTCATAATACAATTTAATTAAAAATTTATTATGCAAAGAAATCTAAAATCGACTACTATTCCTATGAATAGCGAGTTCCTATTCATCGACACTTCTGTATCCTTTTTTTTGTCAATAGTGTCACCCCCGGTCTCCTCACTCCTCTTTCAAATGATCGGAGAAATACTGAAAAAAGTCATAGTCCAGTATTCGCGAAATGCGCGTAAGCAATTCGGTATCGATATACTCCTTGCGGAATATCTTATATACATTGGCACGGCTGCAAGACAACTTGCGGGCAAACCAGGCGACACTGCGCTCCTCGGCTTTCAACCGCTCCTGAATAAGTTCCCCTATCGGTTTCATGGCCTTCAAAAAAAATCTTCTTATCGTCCCTCCTAAGAAGTTATATATACACCAAAGCGTGGAACTGAATACTCATACCGCAGTTTGAAGGCCGTAGGAAAAACCCGAGATACAGATATGAGATAGCAGCCCACGCCATGATGCGTGAGAACCACTATGCCTAACCTTGTATCTCGTTTAGAAAATTTCCTACGTTTTCAAACTACAAGATAAGCATAACGCTTCTTATTAATATGTCATTGATTGAACTTTGCCAATCTTCTTGCAAAAATAGGAAAAAAGTTATCATTCAAAACTATCGGGATAGATAACTTTTTCTTTTCTCCTCTCCGACAGTTCTCATTGATGCAGAATCGCAGATACAAACGGTTTTCGTTCCCACTTTTCATCGGCCTCTATCAAGCCATACTACTCCCTTCTCCATAATAATATATCGTAAAAAGAGAGTACAGCATGTAATAATACTCGACTGAATCCAGGAAAAAGAACAATTATACCGTATATTTGTTCCGACAAAAAACCAATACATTGATGCAATGAAACCGATTAAACTTTTCTACCAAACACGCTGCCCCTTCTGCAAACGGGCATTCAGCTATATCGATGAACTGAAGAAACGGCCCGAATACAAAGATATCGTTATCGAAACTATCGAAGAGACCGAGCATCCCGATATCGCCGACCAATATGACTACTACTATGTACCCACCTTCTACATAGGCGACGAAAAGGTTCACGAGGGTGGCATCTTCCCCAACGAGGTGGAGGCTATCTTCAAAAAGGCTCTGGAGGCATAAGCGGTATCTCACCGTAGAAAAAGCAGCGCCCCAAAAGCATTTTGAATGACTTTTGGGGCACTAATTATAAAGGTTTACTGTATTTTCAACAGAGGGCTCTATTTCACAAGTTTTATTTGGGCCTTACCATATCCCGTGAACTGAATCACATAGATACCCCGTGAGAGGTTGCCTTTGTCGATAGTCAAGTAACTGTCGGCAATGTGGCCCGACTCTATGTGCCGCCCCGAAACATCGAACAATTCATAGCGAGTATAGCTTTGTGGATTGACCGAGAACTGCCATTCGGCATCGTTGCTCGATACCAACTTGGCGCCTGCCTCGGCTTCAGTCTCGGTTATACCGCTGAACTCTTTTGCCTGAACCACGGTAATGGATGTCTTACAGGCCGGCCCCGAAATGTTGAGCTGATAGGTTCGCTTCTCCTTGTCGGCCGGGAGCGGATCCACCTCGACATCCAAGAGATATTTACCCTCGGCATTTTGCGTGAGTTCGCCTCGTTTTATCCACGACGGCAGGTTGTTGAACTTCAGGCTGTCGGCAGGGAAATAGCTGTCGATGGTGAAGGTCTGTTTGCCACCATCGGCCAGCACCTCAAAGCGATTGCCGGGATTGACTACCGACAAATAGGGACAGGTGACATCCATGTTGATAAAGAACGACGTGTTCAAATCGCTGAACAGTGCGGGCAATGCATACTCATACTCAGACCCATTGGAGTTTTGTGCCTGAAGCAGATGCACATAGGCATAGTTCTTGTTGTTGTCGTGATTGTTGTACTGGTAGCAGAACCCGATGGAGTTGAAGTTGTCGTTGTTGAAATTGCGAATGGAGACCAAAATCTCGTCATCAATCTCTACCGGCTGCTCAAATACAAATGGTGCAGAATACATGCTGATACCCGAGGAGGGATCGGTTTGGCGCAACTGGATATCACTGCTCTTGCACACGGCCGTAGCAATTGCCTCTTTGGACGAACCGTTTTCGGAGCGATAGATAGTCAGTGCCAACTGTGTGTCGGTTTTGGGATCTACGTTTACACACAAGGCCCAAATGCTGTTAATCAGATAAGGACTGCTGGGCTTCTCAAAAAGATTGGCCACACCGTTCAACTTCCAGGTGCCCCAGCTCGATTCGGAACCCACGCCAAAGATATAGGCATTGTTTCCACCAGGAATCGTAATTTAACGATAAGTGGCTGAATATCTTTGATGTATCTTTTAGCTAAAGAAGTAATCTCCCGCTATTGCTCCACCTGAAGCTTGCTGTATTTTGCACAATTTTACGTGGAAGTTTCTTGTTGCAAAGATACTAAAACTATCATAATTTATGTATTAAAATGAAGTGTTATATTTATTAATTTGTGTTTTGATGAAGTTTCTTAAATATTTTAATAGAAATGTTTCTACCTATCTGTCCTTTCACTTTGATTATAGGTATTTTTTGAGAATTCATTTTTCCCGCATAAAATTATATAGTGCAATTTTATCAAGAATGACCTTCTTATATAAAAAACTATGCAGGACACAATTTTATTCTAGATATTTTTGTAACTTTGTATACGAATTTGGAATGGAATAACTGCAGAAACAATGTTTAATAAAATCGAAATAGAACGATTCAGAGGTATAAAGTATGCTTCTATAGAAGGCTTCAAACAGATTAATCTTTTCTTTGGAAAGAATAATTGTGGAAAGTCTTCATTGTTGGAATCGTTGTTTTTAGCTAGTGGATTATCAAATCCATTGTTACCTATCCATGTGAACTTTATGCGTGGTTATAACAAAGCCCGTTTGAATGATCTTAAATTAGATTTCTATAATTTAGAATCAAGCCAACCTATCCATATTCGAGTAGAAAACAAGGAAAAACGTGATTTGAAGATAAGGCTCTTTGAACAAAATCAAAGTAACATATCTTTAAATGCTGATGATACAAATATTCTTTCGAATGTTGAAGAGGGGAAATATGGATTAAAATTTAATTTTAAGATTGATGAAAAATGTTTTGAATCACAGTTACGTTTTGATTCTGCAAATTCAACTGATGCAACACGTATTGTATCGAAACAATATGTCGAATCATTACGATGTACATATTTAAGTCCTAAATATGATTTTAGTGCATCAATACAAGGATTAAAAAATATTCTTCAAAATAAAGATGAGCATTTTATTGTAGAAGGTCTTCAATTGATAGAACCTCGTGTAAAAGACTTTATTTTTACAGACAAGGAGATGCTTGTTGACGTTGGTCTTTCAAGGCGTATTCCTGTAAATATGATGGGAGATGGTGCAAGAAAGATTGTCTCTCTTCTAACTGCTGTATATGATTGCAAGGATGGTGCTTTACTTGTTGATGAGATTAGTAACGGTTTTCATTATTCTGTAATGTGTAGTTTATGGAAAGTCCTTATCAATGCAGCTATTAGGAACAATACCCAATTGTTTATAACAACTCACGATGTTGACTCTATAAAAGGGTTACGAGATGCTGCACTTGAAAATTATAAAGATATTGTTGCGACCTTTAAACTATTGAAAACAGATGATGATGAATTAAAGGCATATCACTATTCTTTAGAAAGTCTAGATTATTCTATTAACCAAGAAATTGAAATAAGGTAATATGACTAAAATTTTCATAGAAGCCGAGGATAAAACAACACCAGAGTACAATTTCCTTAAAGCATTTATAGATATGCATTTTCCTACAAAGGACATCGATTTTATATGCATTGGAGGAATCGGTAACCTTTTTAATGAAACAAATATCAATCAGATTTCTCAAGCTCAAGCTGTTGGAGAACAAGTGCTTATTTTAATAGACGCAGATACTGTTGCCAAAGGATATGGGTTCGCAAAGCGTAAAGCAGATATAGATAATAAGTTGCAGATACTAAAACTTTCTGTACCATACTTCATCTATCCAAACAATACTGATGATGGAGAAGTAGAGACTTTAATGGAATCTGCTGCTCGGCGTGATTTGCACCAAGTTTTTTTTGATTGTTTTGAGGATTATGAGAAATGTGTTTCAGGTGTAAAAGATAAATTAGGGCAGCCATTATACAATACTCCTAATTTAAAAGGAAAGTTGCATACCTATATTAATGCCCAAAAGTTGAGTAATAAATTGCGAAGAAAATTGGGGACTGGAAATTGGTTATTTGACAATATCAATTATTGGGATTTGAATGCAGTAACCTTACAACCTTTGAAAGATTTTTTAACTAATAATATTAAATAGTATAAAATTGATACCTCCTTTTAACCATAACTATGTGCTTCCGCCTTATATTGGAGATAATCCAGCTCTTCCTGTTGCGCAATCTCCATATCGTACGGATATTTTAGATTTGTGTAAACATTTTGGTACAACACGCTCTAGAGTTGATATTCTGAAAGGATTTATACAATTTAGATTGGAAGCGTACACCCATGGTATATATAATACAATACAATGGATTGATGGGAGTTTTGTTGAGGACAAGTTGAAAAGAGAAAATGTAGAGCCTAATGATATTGATGTCGTAACATTTGTAAATATGCCACAACCCGTTCAGCAGGCAATATTAGTCGCTTTTCCTGACTTTGTAAATTGTATAGCTTCTAAACAAAAATATCATGTAGACCATTATATAATAGACATTAGTACGCCAACAGCTGCTGTTAGAAACACCCAATATTGGCTTCAACTTTTTAGCCATAATCGTTATGGTGTTTGGAAAGGGATGCTTGAGATTCCATTGTATCAAGATAATACAAAGGACTTAATGGCTATGGACTTTTTAAACTCATTGAGCTTATGAAAACATATTCAGAATATATATGGCTTAAACGTCAGTTAGCAGAAATGGAAGAAGTTTTAAAGCTGAATATTGACAGTCCGTTAATGCGGGTTTCATTAGAGAAACGTATTGAATGTATACAAACTGAATTAAATTCGATAGATGCTGTTGAATATTTTGATACATCTTTAAAATTGTGGTTTGGAGGAGAGGCTGTATATGGTTCTATGGGTATATTTTCGGATTTTGCTTCTAAAACATCCGTTATTTTATCCAATATGATAGCTACCAAATATACAGAAATAATTAGTGGAAAACTTAATCAATCAGAACGAGGTAAAATTAAGGGGCTAAGAAAAGGTAAAATGTACATATCCAATATTTTACATGGTTCTTTTGGTTATGAAATGGGATGGGCTAGAAATGATCTGTTTTCGGAGCAAAATGCATCACAGGCGATAGGAGAAGTTATTAGTTTGATAGATTTGGCTGCTAAAGATGAGGAGCATTTGGATGATGTTTTAAAAAATGAATCTCCAAGAACTGTTACATATCTGAGAAATTTCTATAAAACGGTTTCTGAAACAAGTAATATATTGAGAATGGAATCGGGAATGAATCATACGGAATTATCAAAAACTGAATTACAGATAGGATATAGCAGGGTGAAACAGTCAAATATTACAGAAACATATATAACAATGGAGGCTCTTTTATCTGGAATATTTACTGATTCTGGAACATTCGAGTTTGTGGATAATGAAGGTCATAGACGAATAGGAAGTACCGCAGAAGATTTAGATGATGAACAATTAGCTGAATATGCTCGTCGTTATACAAATACAAAGTGTAAATTGGTAATGAAAGAATATAAAAAAATTCCAACTCATGGAAAGTCGAAAGTAACCTATGAACTTCTTCAAATCCAAGAAATAGAATAAGGAAATTATATTTATGAAGTATATCCTGTAAATTCGCAGGCTATACTTCATTTAGTTACTCTTTATATTATTTTAAATTGATTTTATTCTATTTTCAATGAATGTTATTTCCTCGTTAGTAAGATAATACTTTTCATAAAGCTGTCTATCTATTACCGTAATTGATTTATTCCAGTTTATATCACTTTGATTACTAAAGTTTTGTAATGGAATAAATCTAAAGACATCTTGTGACACCTGCATAGTACCTCGACCAAAAAACAATAATGCCTTAAAAAAGTTTGTGCAAATGTATTTATAACAATTTTTCTGTTCTATCTCAGTGTCAAATGGCCCAATCAAAAGGAAAGTCTCTGTACAGACTGAGTTTTGTTCTCCTATGATGGTTTCAGGGGGATTGAAAGCATTTGTAGAATAACTGGTTGTAAAAAATAATTTATACTTGTTTACTGCTGCTTTGTTTTTTGTTATAATTTCAGGTGAAATATATCCAATTGTCCTTCTTGCTCCTCCTTTAATTCCTTTAACACCATAAATTTTTACACACCCATAGAAAGGCTCCGCTTGTAAATTAGACTGTGGATATCTTTCTGGCGAATTAAATAAATCTTTTCTGATTCCAAACGGCTGGGTTAATGAGACTATCTCCTTAAATAAGGAGCAATTTGTCGAAGTTTTAGCAATAATAGATTGACGACGGTTGTCACGTATAACGATATCAGAATTTCCATCGGATAAGAATCTTGTAGATACAAGAAACTCTTTATTTGCAGAAATATAAGTATAACGCAACTTGCCATTGTGTTTATTACTCCAAAGAAAATAACAGACTCCACCATCTATATGCTGTCCGTTAAAGCATTCGCCAGAATCCTCATAATCATAGATGGATGCAATATGTTTATCTTCCATCATTTCTTTTCTGAATGGTTTGAGAACTGCTTTTCCTCCAATCATCCATTTTGAAGGCATAATCAGGGAAAAGTATTCAGGTCTGATCTGTTTTGCTATCCGTACAAATATTTGGTATATAGGATTTGCAGCATCGTCAGATGCACCACTTCCATCATTGATTTGGTATGGAGGATTACCGACTATAGCATTAATCTTCATGTCTTTGCCTATTAAGTCATGTACTTTTTTAATGAATAATTCTGATTGATTCTTTACCTTGTTGACAAGATCTTCCGGAGCCCACATATTTATCTTTGCTTTATGAAACCCAACAAGCGTACGTTTGGTAATACTCTTAGCCATTGGAGTCTTACAGATGACAAAGATGTTTTCAGCTATGACCTTGTTCCATACAGCCTGCTGCTCTTCTATTGTTTCTACAGCGAAAAGAGAAGCCTTTGCCCTTGCTCGGTAAATGCCGTATGCCATATAGAGCGGATAAAGTCCGGATTTGGAATTGATTTCCAGAATACGGGATTCAGGAGAGAAAACTTCTGCGGTAACTTCTCCCTTGTCTATAAACCGTGGTTCAGAAATCACATTCTGATACTCCATGTCATAGAAGTTATAGCCTCCCAGACAATCTCCGAGATGCATGTTTACCACGCGCCACGGAGTAAGCACCGTTTCCTTGTCCGGATTACGGAAAGTACTGAAGATGTCCGTAATCCGTTCGATTCGTTCCTCTATACTCAGTTTGTCCGCGGCACGGGCCATCGCACGGATTCGTTTTCCGGCAGCACAGAATATTTCCGGGTCATAGTATTTTTTGAAGCTGTTGAATTTCTGCTTGGTCACTCCCTTGGGCATGAACTCTTCCCACGACTGTGGGTCAATGAGTGAGGCGAAATTATCAATCGTGATTTCCTGATTCTCATCACTCAGTTCCGCACCATAAATCAACAGGGGCATACGGATGGAGATGCCTCGGAGTATGGAAATGGCCGCTTCCCGGTTCTTGGTCTTCTTTTTCAGTTCTTCCAGCCGTTTCAGTTCTTCCTCCGTAAGTTCCTTCTTGGGTTTCTTTTCCAGCTTCTCCTTTTCCTCGTATTCCTCATTGTTCAGGCCTTGACTGTTGATGTCCACCTGGTTGGTCTTGGGCATGGCTTTGGTCTGGCCGATGATCTTTTTCAGGTCATCGAATTCTTGCAGTTCCAGATCATCCAGTTTCATCAGCTCATCGTTATACAGACTGTTGTCTTCAAACCCGTTACGGACGACACGTTCCACATATACCCGTTTCAACTGTTCCAACATACGGGGTACATCAAAGCGGTTCATCTGTGAGCCCTCTATGGATATGATGGGACAGAAATTGATAAACTCTCCCATGGCCTTACGGTCACTTTGTGAAGTTTTTCCGGCTTTGGCCGATATTTTGGCGGTTTCGGCTATCACTTTTAGGGTACGGTCAGGGGCAAAATCAAAAACGTAGCACTGCTCCTTCATCCGTCCGTTGATGGTGGCCGGTGTCTGTACGCGGAAGATGGTCTGCATATAACTGGATGCGGCTGTATTATAGGAACCGGACAGCATGAATACGGCAGTCCATGCCTTTACACTTACTCCGGTCGTCAACCGTCCGCAAGAAAGGGTAATGGTCCGTGTTGTATCCGGATCTTTTCCGATAGCCTGTTCCACGGCTTCTAGGGCATCATGGCTCTCTTCATCCTTATCGCCGTCACCGGCTACATTGACCACCTTGAAATGCTGGAACACCGGATGTGTCTGGAGCATGGCACTCAGTGCCCGTGCTTCCTTCACGCCGGGCACCATCCAGAGTGTATGGCGGAAAATATTTCGATATTCCTCGTTGGCATATGGATAAAAGCTGTCCTTGTCCTCCTTGGTAAGAAGATTCAGAAAAGCCCGCACATCTTTTTCATGACAGAAACCGCCAGCCTCATTGACTCGGAAAAATTCCCTGAAGTTAAAGGCGACATCCTCATCTACAAAGTCATGAAGCAGCCGTCCCAGATCGTAGGTATATATATTGAGTGTAGGCAGTGAAGCATACGGATTGGGGTCACCAAAATGGAGCTCATCCCAGTTTATCTTGGCCCGTTGTTCCATCACATAATCCCATGTATAGATTTCATCCTCTTTGAAATCATCCAGCAGGTTGAATGGAGTACCTGACAGGCGTAATACTTTGGTCTGTTCCTTGACCAGCTCTCCCATAACCGCTTTACCCAGTTCGGTCTGGGTGCCTTCGTGCGCTTCATCAACGATAATCAGGTCCCAATCGGTAGCAAAAACCTTGTTATTCTTGTCAAAGTTACCACCTACAAGTTCAGAACCGCGCAAATCCTGCATGGAGGCAAAATAGACATAATGCAATCCGTGACTTTCTGCCTGCCGTTCAAGACTGTCGTAACTTTCCCCGTTGTTCTTGGAACCGTATGCAAAATCCTTGCGGTCGTAAAATATCTTACCGAAATCCTCAAACCATCCGGCATCCACCACAGGACGATGAGTCAGAATCAAAGTACGCTGAAACTCCATATCCTTGACAACCTGTAGGGCAGAAAGTGTCTTTCCGAAACGCATCTTTGCGTTCCAGAGCATCTGGTTGCCTTTCTTAAACTGCTTCTTGGTCTTGTTGATGGCTTCCTGCTGTTCCGGCCGGAATACAATCGGGGAATATTCACGGGTAACTTCCGCTGATGAAAGGGAACTCCGCCCTTCCTTGACAGCCGCAATGGCACGCTTGACTGTTTCCAGATCGGTGATGAACCATTCATTGGCCTTGTTGACTGTATCGAATACTTTCTTTTTGATACCGGAGCGTTCCAAGACATTGTGTACCTCTTTGTCGTTGAACGAACGAAGTCCGCCACGGTTATAAACGGTCAGTTCCGTATATAGCAGATCGTATGCGATGCCTGCCGTCTGTGTGTACTGGTTGATACGCTTTCTTGCCGCTTCATTGAGCGCCTTGCTGTTAGGAGACAGACCGAACACGTTTTCATCCTCACAGGTAGCCTCGCCAATCTTTAGGCATCCACGGTGTGCCGCATCATTGATACGGAACACATAGATCAGTTTTAGTTTCAGGGACGATGTGAATCTCATGCTTCTTCATTTATGAGGTCGATAAATCGGATTCGTTTCCCCTTTTTGCCTGTTGCCTTGTCTGTAGCCCGCCAGTCCTTGATAATGCAGTAAATGCCATTGTGCTTGGCCAGGTCATTTTTCAGACAGCCCTCGCACGGTTCCCGTCTTTCAATCGTACCGAACAGGCCCAGTTCCGTCCGTACACGTTCTCCGCAACTGTCCGGAACAACACCTTTCAGTCCGTCCATCTGCCATACATTCCAGGAGATGATATAGGCTATATGGTTGATGGATTTAATTTGTGGATCTTTACCGAACTTGTTCCGGTAATATTCGATGAAGGATAAGAGAAGGGCTTCACGGGCAAGAAGAAGACTGTCACCCTGCCATTCATAGGCGTAGATGCTTCTGTAAGCATCCTTGGCTGCCTCCAGCCATTCACGCGTTGTCGCAGTATTCTCACTGACAATACGGAGCTTACGGTCAAGCAGGCCGATACGTTTCTCCACGGGAATGAATGTTCCGGTAGTCGTATCATACCTGCTTACCAGATAAGGAGCTTCTCCACAGGTGATTTCCAACCGGTTTTCCCGTACATAGTCTTTCCATGTCCTGCCTTCAGGAAAAGCAATCTTATCCGGATTGATTTCCCATGAATGTGTACCGTCTTTAGATGTCACTTCATGGTTAAATACATCCTTTCTGCCAAACCAAGCCTCGTCAATAAGGTTGTTCTGGGCATTACATATCCAGGACGGAGTAAATACCTCCGCCATTTCCCGGGAACGTGTGCTTTGGGTATCCCTGTGTTTCAAAACACGGGGCATGACCACATGACCGTTCTCTCCGGTTATCAGCTCCGGAAGAATCTGCGATCCGTATTCATAACCTCTGCCGAGCGCTTCATAATCGGAAGTAGCCCAGAATATGTTACACTGTTTTCCTTCCTTGCTCGTTGTATGATCTTTGAGCAAGGTATTCAGCAAGTCGGGTGAAAGTTCTTTCAGCTTGTTCTCCTGTATGTCGGCTTCTCCGGTCGTTCTCTCCATCTTCTTTCTGTGCGTAAAGGGGATGAGAAAGTCCCGGTGTCTGCGTCTTTCTTAGACAGAGGGAGATTTCGGGCTATAAGGCTGATTTGCTGATGAATTATATGTAGAGTTGCTAAACAACAGTTGAAATTCAATGACTTCCGGATGAAAATCCAACGGCCGGAATTGCAGGATTTTCAATAAAATGTATAACTTTGCGCAAGAGTGAGTCCCTCTGTCTAAGAAATGAATGCTTTTGCTAAACGTTCTCCAGTCCTACAGACTTTTCAGAATTTGTGCGTTGGCTTTGTCCACTACGGAGTTATCCAATGAGGCCAGATAAATTTGTGTAGTCGCCTCGGAATCATGTCCCATTCCTTCACTGATAACCGAAATCGGAATGTTCTTGCCTTTGGCTGCGCTTGCCCATGAATGACGGGCACAGTACATACTCAGAGGAACGGATATATCGGCCAGTCTGGCTATTTCTTTCAGGTTCCTGTTTATTCCAGACATGACATTCCTGTAATGCTTGTGCGTATCCTTAAAAGGATATTTCAATACCGGCAAAAGATAAGGACTGAGGCTGTCTTCCAGGTATTTGCCGACAATTTCCTGCATACATTTTTCCCACCTGATAACCAGCTGCTGCCCGGTCTTTCGTCTGCGATACGATAAAAATCCGTTCTGAAGATCTTTCTTTTTCAGGTGAGCCATATCTATGAATGACATGCCACGGGTATAGAAGCTGAACAGGAACATGTCCCTTGCAAATTCCAGATTAGGCTGTAAGGACAGATCCAGATTCTTCATACGCTTGATGGCGGATAAGGGAACGGCACGCTTGACGGTCTTGTCCACTCCCGTATAGACATGCCTGAAAGGATTGCCTTGTTCCATCAGTTCTTTTTCCAGGGCACGGTTATATACCGCCCGAAGGATACGCATGTAGAATGAACTGGTATTCCGTACGATACCTTTTCCATGAAGGTAGGCTTCATAAAGCTGCATCAAATCCGAATCAATTTCGGACAGCAGAACATCCCTGTCTCCTCTGAACTGCATGAAACTTTTCAGAGTGCAGGAATAATTTTCAGCCGTGCGTATCTTGCCCATCTGTTTGAGACGGGCTATGATGCCCTGCATGAAGTTGAAAAGCGACTGTCCCTCTGTGTTGCTTTGAAAAGAAATGACAATATCATCTGCCGTATATCCGGCTTTCCGGTTATCCAGTTGTCGGATAATCATGTCCAGCCGCTTTAGGTCCCATTCCATGCGTTCCTGCACGGAAAGGAGCAGATTGCTTCGTTCCGAACTACCGACAATGATACAGCTTCCTGCTTCGTTCCATTCATCCGTAAATATCCGGTAATCCGTCTTTAACTGACGGATTACACGGTTCTGGATAATCTGATAATAGACGGTACCTTCCTTTCCTTCTATGGTGGAAGGTCTGAATTTCACTTTAACACTGGCCATATCAATCGGATTCAGATTCTACCTGTAACTTAAGTTTCTCTTGCATCAGGCTGTCGGAAACAACTTTCAGCTCGTTTTCGTACTCGTCAGCCTGTTTTCTGACCCATTCGATGGCCTTCTCGTCACGATGAATATCGAAAACCTTGTTCAGCCAGAGAATATCTTCCGGAGTACACCCGCTCCAGGAACGGATGGCACGGAACTTCATAGCATCGTCTGCATATTGCCGGTTGGACTGCCAAAGTCTGATATTTCCCCATAAGGACAGGCTGCATACCACTCCCATTCCGACCAAAAGAGAAAATACTTTGCTTGACCTGATGTCAAAACTATGCCGGTGAATATGCCTTACACATGTCGGGATCACTTCTTCTGCCTGTCCGTCAGTAGGTGTTCCGGCCTTCTGTTCCAGCTTCCCGTTTATCATCTCAATTTTGTTCTTGATTTCTTCAAACAAAACATATACATTGTCTTTTTCCATACTTTACCATCTTATTTTACGTTGTTTTTTCTTTTTCTTCTTTCTCAAATAATCGTCCGGATAACCTTCAGGTTGTTCCGGTTGCGGGTTAGGTGTGAACAGACCTAAAGAACCGCTGTATAATTCATAGCCATGCGGTTCCTGTTGCCATGTTGGTTCACTCTGAACCACCACCTGTCTATGGGTTTCCGAATGTGACGGTGTCTTTAACGCGGCATCTATTTTGGAATAGCTGAACTGCCTGTCAATTTTGGAACCGCTGAAGGAATAGCCGTTCATGATGAACACGATACCCTGTATTTCATCCGAATTTCCCTTGTATTTGAACCGTACATCCACTCCCTTTTCGTTTAATCCGGCAATCAGCTCCTTCCAGTTATCAGATCTTCTGACTTCCGTTTTAAGCAGACTGTAAAGTTCATACTTTGTCTTGTCCGGTTCTCTTAAGCGTTCAGTCTTGACATGATCCTTGCCTTTGGCCATGTGCAGACCATATTTCAAGGTCAGTTCCTTGCAGATGCGTGCACTCCGTAACCGCTCGTTTTTGTCGGATATGGTCCTGCCATCATTGTCTATCCGGTTGTAGGCGATATGTATATGAGGATGCTCCTTGTCGAAATGTCTGGCTATAAAGAACTGTGTGTTCCTTATGCCCATCCGTCCCATGTATTCCAAAGCTATTTCTGCCATAATCCGGCTGGTCAGCCTGCTTTCATCCTCTTTGGAAAATCCCAGTGCAATGTGTCCGACCGGTCTGGATACTTTCGGATTCATGCCGGCCTGTGCTTCGAAAGACTTTGTAATTGTGGCAACATCCTCAATAAACAAGTCGGCATGTGCGATAATCCTGGCATCCTTTTTACTGTCAATGATATAGCCGGTAACCTCACGGAATCCGCTTCCCTTTACAATCTTGGCAATCATAGCAGGATATGGTTCAGCAGTTCTTCGATTCTTGCCACCTGTACACGGCATTCCAGCTTTTCCGTATCGAAACCTCCGGCATTTGCCTTATGAGCCAGCTGGTTCAGATTGTTTGCCATACCGCATAGCTTACGGATATAGTCGGAATGTTCCGCTGTAAGTCTTTGCCGTACATATCCCTTACGGAAACATTCCCTCAGGTATTCGCTTGCCGATATGCCTGCGCTTCTTGCCCTGCTTTTCAGCGTGTAGTAATCCGGTGTCGCCAGTTTCACGGTAACACGGTATTTCAGTTTGTCGGCCGTACTCTTGGGAGGACGGCCGCCCTTGTTGTTTCGTTCTGTATTCTGTTTCTTTTCCATCTGTTGACTATTGTATAAAATGAATGTACTGATTAGACCAGCGGGATGAACCTCTCACTGCGTCCAGTAATGGGAGCAAGCGGTTTCGGTCTGCCCGAAACACAAACTTGCCCCACTAAAAACCAGAATCCCGCTATTTTGAGCAGCTCTGAATATGCCCTCTATAAATTCGGGAGAAATAATACCGTTGTCTGTATCATCTTATGGAGGGGACAGGCCTGTTTTTCCGTTTCTGTTCATAATGTATTTTCTCATTTTGTTTGCCATGTTCCGATATATCTCGGAATGAATTGTCTGGCAAAAAAAGAATATAAGTTTCCAATAGTCAAACAGTTGGTCGGGATGTGGCAACAATGTGGCCTGTTGCAGTTTGCATGAAGGGCAATCGGTGTGGAATGCGGTATTTTTCCTGTTTGATGAAACAATGAACCGGGGAGTCAAACAGTTACTGATCTATTGACTTGAATATTTACTGACTTAATGTCGTATTGTCGTACTGTAGTAAATATTCATGTCTGTGAATCATTGAAGGAACACTTCTTTGCTTCCTTATCTAATCAATGGCTTGGAAAAGTGATGAAGTAAGGTTACATGGAAATAAACCATTCCTTATCCATTGCTATGGACCTTTATTGAATCAGGTTCATAGATCTTTTATTCTGTAATTCATTATTGGATGGAGTCCCTGAATGTAGGAATATTTGCAGAAAAATGATATGAATGTGACCTCATAACTAGGATAATCAGCGCCACATGCTGCCAGTTAAGCGGAAACCATTGCCTTTCAGAATATATGGCTTTTCTTTGTTGCAAACAACTAAAAAAAGAATAAACATCAATCAACAAAAAAGGCAACGATATGGAATTTGTAGGAATAGAAAAACAACTGTTTGAAGAATTGGTGCGTAAGTTTGAATACTTTGAGCATCGGGTCATGGAAATTTGCAACCGGGAGAACGACAGGACGCTGCACAAGTGGATGGACAATCAGGACGTGTGCCGGTATCTGAACATTTCGCCCCGTACCTTGCAGACACTCCGTGATAACGGTACCCTGCCTTTTTCTCAAATCAATCACAAGATATTCTACAAGCCGGAAGATGTACAGGGTATCGTCAAGAAAGTTAAGGACAGAAGAAAAGAGGCTCTTTACAGAGGCCGTAATATAACGTGAGTTCGACGAATTGTAAGTGTTTGTAAATTTGGTGATTAGCGAAAATTGTTGTATCTTTATAGTACTGAATTACAAAGAATTACAAACAATAATCGCTATGATCACCGAAAG
>NZ_NFHZ01000008.1 GCF_002161555.1 Barnesiella sp. An55
TTCCAGAGGGCGGATATCCGTGAAATTTATAATCAGCCGACAACTCCCGTTTGTGTTCCGGAGGCGGGTTCTGTCGAGCAACCTACTTTATGGTAAAATTTCTCCGGACAGCAGTGTTTCCATATATAAACGGAATTTCTTCCATATCACTCTATTTTTGATTATATTGCTAATATAGCACAAAAATGTAATTACATAAGTCGATGCTACAAAAAGTGTATATACATTTATTGTAGTATTTTGCTGATTGGTGTTGTCTATACATAAATATCTGGATAAAAGTTGTACAATCATAATGGGTTTCGTTTTCTGGCAAGAAACAATATATTATTTGTTATAGGTGAAATACGAACTCTACGAATAATATAATAGCATTTAATATTTCAACGTCCAATAATGTGCCCAAGGCAGATTCAGGTAAGAGTAAATTCTAAAATTTATTTTTGTAACCTATCATAAAATAAAGTAAAACCGCTATATTTGCATATTATATGATATGTTGAGCTATGACGAAGAGTACGATGGGTACCAAGTTGCCAAGGAAATTGGGGCAGAAGATGCAAATTGTGGGTGAGCAGATCAGGCTGGCCAGACTGCGTAGAAATCTCAGTATTGCTCAGGTTGCCGAACGTGCCACCTGTTCGCCTCTTACGGTTTCACGCATCGAGAAAGGCATACCGACTGTGTCGATAGGCATTTATCTCAGGGTACTTTATGCGCTTCAGTTGGATGATGATATTCTTCTGCTTGCAAAAGAAGATACAATGGGAAAGGCTTTGCAGGATTTGAGCCTTAAGAAACGAGAAAGAGCATCCAAAAAGGAATAAAAATTAAATGAATTGGTAATAATATGTTGTATATCTATCCGGAAACAGTAGAATCAGTCAGAAAATTTGTAAATAGGAAATGGCCAAATAAGAATAAAGAAGTGTATTGCCAAGAAAATGAAAGTGCTTGGCATCAGAATAGGTATATATTGATTACTGTCTCACCCCGGATTAACTTTAAAGTAGTGCATTATGAATATATTAATGGCTACTTGGAGTTGCATCTGGAGGACGAATATTATGGTAATACATTCAATCAGAGATTGTATAAATATCTTCGTGATAACATCGATACGGAATCGGGCGATTATTTATGGCATAATTGGTATGGGATGAGACAAGGACGATTACGCTATGAATATAAGATTGGAGATCTTCTGGAATTAGCAGATTATCTTACAAAATTTATTAGTAAGATCGATCCACTGATTGAAGATTTCCTAAACACATATTATGACGGGAATAATGATACTCAAAAGGATAGTTGTACAGTATCATCTATTGATTTTAATGAAATAGAAAATGGTGCTTCTGTCAACATTAATATCACAGAAGGAACTGAAAGCAAAGTTGTCCTTCATACGATGTTATTAAAAGATGTATTTTCCTTAAAATTAAAGATACCGGATTATCAACGTATATATTGCTGGCCACAAAAAAATGTAGAACAGCTGCTGGATGATATTTTTATTCCAAGAAATCATAAATATCATTTAGGGACATTGATTCTTCAAAAGAAAGGTGATGATTATGATATCATTGATGGTCAGCAAAGAACTGTTACTTTGGCACTCATTTTACGTGCTATGTGTATTGATAATATTCTGTTATTGAAAGAAAAATTTGATTCTGTTGAAGCTCAAAAATATATAGGGTATAACAGATATATTATAGAAACGTACCTTGATAGACATTATCCTAACATTGAAACACGTAGTAAAGAAGCAAAAAAAATTCTTGATATAATTTCGTTTGACGTACTAGTACTTAATGACTCTTCACTTGAACTTGCTTATACGTTTTTTTCAACACAGAACGCCAGAGGAAAGGCTTTAACAGATTATGAGTTGTTAAAATCACATCATCTCAGATTCATTCCTGAAAGCCATGAAGCTCAACAGCGTCATTTGGCAAAGATGTGGGATAAGCTTCTTATGAAAAGTGAACGGGAAAATGGAGATAGAAGCGTATCAATTATCTTAGGAATATATTTATATTGCCTCCGTAAGTGGACAAGAAAACAATATTGGTATATAAAAGAACCAAACAGGGTTAAGAATGAGTTTGAAGCAGCTCCAACTATACCAGAAATTCCACCTTTTGGCGAGAGATTCGATTTTATGGACCCAATCCAGGGAGGAACACATTTCTTTGCTTTTGTAAATGCATTCATTCAACATTATAATCATTTTATTGAGACAAAGCAATACCATATTCTTTGGGAAACCATTTCATGTTCTGGATTAATTGAAATAAATATTAACGGTAACGATGACAATAAAAAGTTATCGGAAGGAAAACGACGGACTCATTGGTGGTACGGGGATGTCATAGCGGCATTTTTATTCGCCTATTATATGAAATTTGGAAACCAATATCTATCTGAAGCTTTAACTTGTATAACAAGGATTGTATCTCAATTAAGGTATGAGAAAAGTAAAGCCAATAAGCAATCCATAATGGACAAAGCAGGGGAGATGGAAATCATAGTAATGATAAATCAGGCTACATCACCAACATTCTTCCTTGCAAGTGCACGAGATATCATAAAACGTCTCCCATATTTTGATAAAAATCTGAAAGGAATAAGAGCTGATTATTTCAATAAAGAAATGTCACTTTATGAACAGAACGAAAAAAATTATCTCATTGACTCATTTAAAACACTTCATAACAAATGACGAATATAAAACAAGCTTATACTCCAAGAAAAATTGTAGATTCAGGATTATTCTTCAGTATTCCTTTATATCAGAGATTATTTGAGTGGGGAGAGGAGCAGATAATCCAGCTACTTGATGACCTTTATTCTTCGTACAAAAGAGACAAAGAATCTGCATATTACATTGGAATGCTTACAGTCAAAAGGACTGAAAGCAGTATAGAACTTGTCGATGGTCAGCAACGCTTTACCGCAATGATTCTTCTAGGGATCCATTTCAAGTGGAATAATTTTCTATATGTCTCTACTGAACATGATAATATCTTGCGTCTACAATTTACAGCGCGAGAAGAAGACAAAAAATATCTTGAAGCAAAAATCAAGGGAATAGAGTGTTCGTTCTTAAATGAAAAAATGGAAAATGGATTGAATTATATTTCAAAACACCTGAAGAAAATACTACAGAATAATTCAGGTAAAGATTTTGAGAATTATATTTTCGAAAAACTAACATTTTTCCTTTCTGAACTTCCAGGAAACTATTCCCCTATGGAATTGAATACTTATTTTGAAAGGATGAACACCTCGGGTAAATCATTGGAGAATTATGAAATACTCAAAGTCGATATCATCCGGCGTTTGCGCACTGATAAGGAAAAATATACTCTTCTTTGGAATGCTTGTAGCATAATGGAGAAGATGATTCTCAGAAAACATAATAATGAACAGCTCGACAGCTTGAGGAATCGTTATAAAAATGCTATGATTGAGATAATCCAAAACGGGAATATAGATAATGCATTTGAAAAATATCAAACTAAATTTGATATTGAAGAGGAGGATTCTGATGACAATCAAGACTTGGAAGCTACCTCTATAGCTATAGGTGACATAGCTATCAATACTGAGAATCCATATAAGATTATAAAACGACGTACTGATGAACATTCACTCCTGACATTTCCGGAATTTCTTTTGCAAGTATTATATATATGCCTTAATATGAATATTTCTGAACAAGAAAAGGATGGAAAGGCAGTAGAAGGTATGCTTGTTACAGATTTCTTTGATGTGAGAAAACTATGTGACACTTTCAAGTGGGCCTTTGAAAAACGTGGTCTTGATGCAGAAACTTTTATGCGGAAACTAGGATTGTATCGCCTGATTACGGATTATTTCATTATTAGAATGAACGATGAAGATGAGGAGCCTTACCCATTTAAATTATATAAAGGAGATGACAAAGAGAAGATGAAGGTTAGGATGTATCTTGCTATGCTATATTCCGCTTCATCAGCCATGACATATTATATGTGGATGCCCCAATTGCTTACCTATTTGGAATTTTTTGTTTCAATTAATAATAGTCTTGATATTAACGCTACAGAATATCTTGTCAAACTTAAGGCAATAGATAATAAATGGCATCCAGAACAAAACGTTGTCGATAATAATCTGACATACACAACCATTGATAGATATTGGTTTTGGAGAATAGATTACTATTTATGGGAACAAAGAGAGTTATTCTTTAAAAATGAGTTACTCAATGTCGTTGAAAAATATGTATTCAGAAGGAATCGTTCCATTGAGCACATTGCCCCACAGCATCCTAAAGATGAGTATGGTGACAAAACCAGATTCTACTGGGACGATGAATCTCGACCGGAAGTTGCTTGGAAACGAGATTGTCTGGGTAATATGGTCATGATATCTTCTGGTCAGAACAGTACATTGACTAATTCATGTTTTGAAGTTAAACATGCAGTTATGCAGAGATATGCATCTGGAAACGGAACCGTTGAAAGTCTGAAAATGTTATATGTTTATTCAAAATATAGCAGTTGGTCTTTAGATAATATTGATGAACATTATCGTTTTTCAATGAAGGTATTAAAATATTCGTATGAGAAAGGAAATACTATATGGAATGATCTCTATATCTAACTTTGGAAGTATAATAAAATGATTTATAGTAGTATTAGTAAAACATTTATTCTATTGTAAAGCCCAAGAGTTTACTCTACCTTTGCATTATAACCTAATAAATTATATCGGATATGCTCGAAATTAGATCAACAAAAAAAGGCTATGTTGCCAATCAAGAAATTAGTCCAAGACTATTTGAACAAGTAGGTAATACAATTGTGAGAGTTATTTGCGAAGTTCCTTGTTATGTCGAAGCTAATACTTTAGAGAATTCTATATGTACTTATATGAATTCTTTTATGCCAGACGGTATTGAAGTAAAAACAAATCACGTAACAATTCATCAAAGTTCTGGTGAGGATACAAGAGGAAAATACATTGAAAATCTAGATTTTCAAGTATATATCTAATCTGAATGGGCACTGTCCAAAATTTTGTGTAAATGGAAACAGGATTCGTCTGTAAGCTTCTCCTTATATCGGGATCCTGTTTTTCAAAAATATACATAAATTGATTCATAATCAATCCTCAGTTATGAATAGGCTGTGTTCATTTCTTCTCAATTTCCATAAGTGAAAGATACACGGTCTTTTTGATGGCATCATCCGAAAGGAATGAAAGTTTTGATTTTATATGCCTCTGAATGATAAAACGGTAGGTTCTTCAGGATTTTTCTTTGTTTCTTTGTATATATCCTAATTTCATAAAATTGCTAATAATGATTTTTTTATCGTTTCCTGATTCACTGTATCTGTCGTAGAAATGCGAAGCAGGCGAAGTCCTATGTTGGTGAAGATCTGATCTTTCAACGCATCACGTGATTGTTGGGCGCCATTCTCTTTATGGAAATGCCATCCGTCCACTTCTATGGCACAGATCGGCCGTTTGGTCAGGGAGTTATAGAGCAGGAAATCCACATGTGAGAATGGACTTTCGGCGAACGCTTTTTCTTTATCTTCCAGTTGATTCCAGTCGGCAATAAGTCTGGACAGTGGATAATGACAAAGTACTCCCGTATGGGGCAAACCTAATTCAGCAATAGCTTTTAACAGGATATTGTATATTAGATTCTCTGATAAATGTTCAGAGACGGCAGGATGAGCAGCTTCGTAAGCCAATCTTTCTGCCGTATATTGCTGATAGAGCAAATCAAAAACAGAATGCAACTTACTGGATTTCACTTCAAAATTGTTGTACTGAATATAGCTGATTAGCTGGCTGAGATTGGAATCCTCTGGCATTTCATTTCCGTTTGTAACCAAACATAATTTGGTCTTAGCACGTGAAATGGCCACATTAAGCAAATTGGCGTCATCCGAAAATTCGGTAGGATAGTTGTCTACCATACTCATAATGATGGTGTCACATTCCCGCCCTTGGTACTTATGTACTGTACTGGCTATGTCTTTTCCGACGGTTTTGTTGATTGCTTCAGCTTGTGCCCGATACGGAGTAATAATACCTATACTTCCCGACTCTGTACATTCCGGTAACACCTCTTGCGTAATGACATCTATTTCCCGTTTGTTGAAATGTCCTCTGGCATGGTTGCCGGGTACAGTTCGAATCACCTGCAATACATCTTTTTCACCTTCGTCTGTAGTCATAGCAATCAGTTCTCCATTGTAAAAGCGTTGATTACAGAACTCTATAATTTTCGGATGGCAACGATAATGTTCTCTAAGCAGTGTTACTGGCGCATCCCGAAAAATTTCTACGCAAGATTGTAGGAAACTGTGCGTGACAGCATTGTATCGGTCGTCCACTTGATATGTGGTCTGAATAGCCTTCAACGCCAATTCTTCTTCTCGGCTTACCACATTGGGTAACTGTTTATCGTCACCCACAATCACGGCGTTCATGGCACATGATAGAGCCAGAGCCCCCGTCTTAATATCCACTTGTGAAGCTTCGTCCATAATCACATAGTCAAATACCAGGTCTTTACTTATACAGCTTTTGGCCGAATAAGTGGTACTGAGCACAACTGGATATTCTTTCATGAACTCTTCTGTTCTGGGCTTAATATCCTTGATCGTAAATTTTTTCCTTTGTCCGGTATTATACCGTTTAGCTATCTTATCCTTCAATAGTTGCAGAGAAGAGGAGCGAAGTTCTTTCATACTCTTCTGGATATCTATGCTTTGGAGTGCCGAAGCAATCGATTCCAGCTCTTGCTCTAATTCTGTTTTTCGAGAAAAGTAATAGGCCGACTCCAAACTGTGTATAACATCTATTGCTTTTCTATTTAAAAATGTCAATATTTTAGTTCCTAATGAAAAAGCCCATTGCAATCTAAACCATAAACCTGGCTTATGTCCGTTCTCAACCATCATCTGATAGCGGTTGAGCAATTTCATAAGTTTAGTCGATGGTTTGCCATTCAACCATTCATCTTCTGTATGGTTGTCTTCCCGCATTTCGTTGTATTTCGATTCTTTTAATAGGGCATCGTATTCTGCCTTTAGTTTGGCCTGCCGGAGTTGTCTATCAAATCCTTGTGAAACGGCTTGAAGTGAGTCTTTCGCCAGATTCTTTGTAGTTGTTTGTTCTTCTAGCTTCCAATCTGTCATAGTAGGATACTCTGGCTGGTTGGCGATGAATGTTTCTTTGTTTTGTACACTGCCCAGTTGGGCCACAAGGAAGCCAAGTCCTTCTCCCTTTAGCTTCTCAGCTACATTCTCTACAGCCGAGTTATTATTTGATACGATTAATACCGTTTTACCTTTCATCAGCAGATTGGCAATGATATTCAGTATCGTCTGTGTCTTACCGGTTCCCGGAGGTCCCTGAATAATGCTTACCTGATGTGTCAATGCTGCTTCTACAGCCGCTTTTTGGCTGGCATTGCATCCAAACGGATAATAGACTTGTTTGGGCGTGGGGTAAGTTGCCAATTTTGTTTTGTCACCTAGGAATTGAGCCAAGGGAACATTGTCACGCTTCACATCTACCAATTCATATTGTTTGGATAGAATACTTTCATCATCTTCTTCCGCAATCAGTCCTGTTTCATCAGCCAGTTTGCGAAGATAATCCCAAATAGAACCTCCATTTTTGTCAATCGGGGTACGGGTAATATAGACCTCGTTTCCTTCCAGATTCTCATAGTAGCCATTGTCATAGGTCACTCGATAAAAAATGTAGCGACCATCTGTAAAACGTAGTAATTCTGCAACATTGTTAATGTGTTTATTATTGATGTATAGCCCTTTTTCTCCAAGATTGATAGTATCAGGATGTGTCAGATAAAGTAAACGGGATGGATTGTAATTGAATACACGTGGTGATGACGAAAAACGAACAGCCCAAAGTCCATTCTTGTTTTGGTAAATAGAAGAAACACGTTCGGTGACAAACATTTGCTTGTCACCGCGTTTCTCTAAATCTATAATCATGCATTGGCGAGAATCCATACTATACTCCTCTTTGTTTATGGATTAAATTATGACTTATGTAGTCCATTTTTATTTAAGAAATATGATTCCATAAATTAATCGCTACTTTTTTCAGCCATCCTTTACGATTTTTGTAATTCTTAACAGAAAATAACGCAACCCAAGAATATGCGACAAGAAGAACTAAAATACCATATGTTCCAAAAGTTATAGATTTAGCTATCTCCTTTTGAGTATCATCTAAAGAATCTATCCATGTGATTAACTTACTTATAATATTCCAATTCTCAGATTTATATATAAAGCAAAGAGTTAAGATTGCAATAAGTAATATGCTTACCATTAATATGAATATAAATCTAGGCCTTTTCCAATTTTTTAACTTCTGTTCTTCTATAGTGCTTTCCAGTCGGGATATTTCAGAATCTTTTTGCTCTAATTCAATTTTATGTGATTCCTGTAATTCCGTTTTTTCTGTTTTTAATTTTTCTATTTCTGTAGATTGGGTTCTATTAATTTCTTCTAGTTGGGATATATTATCTTCATTTTGCGCTTTATTTTTTTCTAAAGAGTTTATTATTTTGTCCTGTTCTGTTTGAGCAAATGATTTTGTTTTCTCTATAATTTCTGTACTAGAAAGATTACATAATTTTTTTTGATAATCACTTTTGATTAATTGTGTAATAAGGTGTTTTTGTTGTAAAATATCTGAGGTGGTTTCGCTTATTCCCTCAATCGCATATAATAATTGCTCTTCAGACATTACACTGCTATTAACTTTCATATTAAGAAAACATACAAAACTTTTATAGTCATCATCTGTGCGTGAAAGATACCTCAAGATTAAGCTAAGCCATTGACTTGGTAACATAACGATAGGGGCTTCATTTGAATTTCTATTGTAATCCCATATTCGTAATGCCTGATCTGATGAAATAATGAAATCTTTAGTATTGAAAATATCATTATTTGAGTCTCCTCGTTTATATTCAATCCACATTATGTTATAAGCATCAATTTCAGAGGCAATAAATTGCTTCTCGGGATCAAACTTACGTATAGAAGAAGCATATGCACTTATATTTTCCTTAATTGTTTCATTATTTTCATTAAAAGGCACCATTGAGTCTTTAGTTATTTTATATGTTTCTTTTAAGGTTTCATATGATGCTAATATATGGGCTTTAAAGAGCTCGATAGAACTATTGGAGCGACCAGCTTTCCATTTAAAATAGAGTTTATAAATTCCATCAATCGTAATAAATTCATTATAAACCTTAGGATTAACATTTGGCGTCGGTTTTAGTGCATCTTCCAATCTTTCTAATTGATAAGACAGTGTTTCTCTAAATTCTTGTTCAGTCTTTTTTGTGATGAAAATATGCTGTTGTAAATTACTCCTAGCAATATTACGCAAAAATGATCGAGTTCTAATCTTCCGATCTTCACCGTTCAGTCCAATCGCTCTAAAAATAATATTTGTATCAAGATAGAGATTTTTGTTTTTGAGATTGTTAAATTCCAGAGTTGTATTTTTTTTATTTGTCATCATACAAAACTCTAATGCGGAACTTGCAAAGTTATAAATCGCTTTATTTTTTTCTGGGTCTTCACTATTTAGGAAACCATTAATTAATAATCTGTCCTCCTCACTATATGATTCCTCTGGTACATCTATCGAGTAATCCTCTTGTAATAGCTTTTTGTATGCAGATAAGTTGGTAGTGAAAACACCATAGAAAAATTGTCTGAATATTTCAATTTTATTTGGATCTATGCCGTTATTTGAAATATATTCCTCAATATAAGTTTGGAGATTTTTCACTTTTGGAAGATTCTCCAAAGTTATTCTTCTTTTCCCGTTTAAGGAGACCATTTTAATGTCATTATCTATATATGAATCAAAATGTTCCTTATATTTTGGAGTGTCTATAATGTTTTCTAGTTCTTCGTATGAAAAAGATAATCCCCCATAATTTTCCTGTATATACAACATTAGTTCAGATAAGGGAATAGCCGTCGTTGAAATCTTTATCAAAGAATCTTCTATTACTTTTTTGCAAATCTGCTTACTTGAAATAATGCCATCATTATTATTTGCATAAATCAATGCGGACATTCTAAATAAGCCAGTAGTTAAATCATCTTTATTTTTCATTTATTTGAAAATTTTATAGTTATCCTATCTGTCAAATCCAAATTTATTCCATGCCTCCATAACCAAGCGTTTGGTACGGTACTCGCCCAGTTCTCGGAGTTCTCGCTCTTTGAGCACGCGGAATGTTTCGTTGATACAGCCTTTGCCACACACATCTTCAGGATCAAGAATATAGCGAAGGTCCTCAGTGGTAAGACCATATAAATGAGCAAAGATGGCATCCAGTTCGGCTTGCCACACAGTTCGTTGCTCTTCATCCCATATGACTGGTTCTTCAGGTAGGTCATACTCTTCTGTGCACTCTTCTCGTAACTCTTCCATCCAACCATCCAAGTCATGATTGAACCAGCAAAGGCGTGCTACACGCTCCACAATTCCCTGTTCGTAACCCGATGAGGAAACCTGTTCGGGAGTAAGGACAGGGAATTGTTTCACAAAACTGATACTGGCATGACTTCCGCCAATTTTTTGTCTTGTTGCATAATCAAATACTAATGAGGACATCATTCCCAAAAGCAGTGCTCCGGGCATAGTGCCACGCTCCACGAAGAGGAGCGTGGCACTATGCCCGACGCCGCAGGCGTCGGGAATAAGTGATATAACAAATGTTCTATCATGTGTTGCATTTGTTATGTCTCGAAATCCAATAAGCCATTTATGTGACCACTTCCATATAATATTACCTTTGGCATCAGTTTTAATAAGTCTATTATCCATATCCTCTTTGGGAATCCAATACCATGGCATAATATTATGATTGGGATTTTTTAATTCATCAGATGTTGGCATAGCCATTTGTCTAGCAGGCTTCTCCTTTGTTCCTTCGTTGATCGTTCCGAAATGGTGATTATAATGCCAAATCATTTTTCCCTCATATAGCGGGTCATAAATTTGATTATTTAAAAGAAATTTATTCCCATTTAATTCTGCTCCTTTATTGATAAGTTGAGAGTAGGTCCGGAAAAGATAAGAAGCTGTAGACATATTAAACATACTGCCAAACTTGACATCCCAAGGATTCTCATTTGTTGTATCGTTTATTATCACTTTACAACGGCGATAAATCTTTGTGGTAAGCATTGCATCACGACTGGTTCGAAATATCGGACATGTTTGGGTATTCGGATTCAGAAGTTTAAAATCTGTTGTTTTAAGTTGATAGATTCTTGTTGGATCGAGAAGATGATCCAGACGAGTAAGATAAAATCCACCTGAAACCTCACGTGGATTATCTTGTTTTTGACCGACAGTAATAAGGCAAAATCTTGCTAGAGAAGCAATATCAAATATTTTTTCTCTATTTACGAAATCATATAATGATATTAATCGATTGTCATTAATAAGTCTTGCAAAGAAGTCTTTTGTTGAATCATTTACTGCAATACCTGTAGGCAATACTAATCCCCATGCTTCTTTTGAACAATTTAAGCAATGTTCAGCAAATAATGGATATAAATCAATTTTTCCTATAGCAGTAAGAGGAAAACGTCCAGAATTTTTTAAATAATTAGATTGACTCGATACAGCCTCACGAGCAGTTTTGTATTCAAGATATAAGGCTGGATTATTTTCTTTAAGTTGAGCAATTTTTTTATCTCGAGCCGCTTGGTTTGCAGCGTGGACAATGGAATCATCTTTGCCAACGAACCATTTTTCATCTTCCATTTGAAGTTTATCCCAAGGTGGATTGCCACACATCACATCAAATCCGCCTCCATCAGCAAAGACCTCTGGAAACTCAACGCACCAGTGGAAGAAACGATTGGCCTGTGCCACTTCGTTAACTTCTTGCTTAAACGAATCAGGAAGAACCTGTAAACCTTCCATCTCCTCAGTTGAATAATCAAGATACTTTATCTCCTGTAAAGCATTATAGACTGTACGGGTATAGGGAATATTGAATGGGGTAAATGTCTCGGTTTCACTATCAAATTCAGAAGTCAAATCTGTTGCATGGAATTGTTTATAGAAACTATAAACATATATATCACAAGCTCGTCGTAGACATTCTACACGAGGAGATTGCATCAATTCTTCCCATTTTGATTGCTTGGTAAGCTCTTGTAAGAGTGAGTCTTCAGGTAAATCATTTATTTCTTTTACCTTACCGGCCAGTCCGATTTGCTCGCTATCAATGCTTTGAATGGCAATATCCTGACTGAACAAGGTTA
This sequence comes from Barnesiella sp. An55, assembly GCF_002161555.1. GTDB lineage: Bacteria > Bacteroidota > Bacteroidia > Bacteroidales > Barnesiellaceae > Barnesiella > Barnesiella merdipullorum. The sequence goes on from NZ_NFHZ01000008.1 coordinate 12,366, forward strand.
CGGATAAGCCTATATTTTTCCCACTACGGACTAAATCGACATCTTTGAGAGCCTGCTTGTTGAGCTCAATAATTCTTTTCTTGGTTTCTTTATTATCAGCAGTGAAGGCTTCTTTGGGAACTCCATCAAGGAGTATGTCAAGGTTGGTCACTCCAACCACAGAGTTACCGCAACGAATATGATGGTCAAGGAAAGAAAGTGGTTTCCCAGCACAATAACCTTCAATCCAAAGCACAACCTTACAAAGTTCTACAGCATCGGGATTATAGTCTACTGCATAGATGCACTTCTGAATTACTTCACGAAGCGCTTCACGATAGTCGAGCGAAGCTGGATTGTCTTCACCAGTACGTAAGGTACATATATACCAGGCTAAAGTTCGAGCCATAGCCAAAATAATATGACCTGAACCACTAGCGGCGTCACATACTTTCATGGAGAGTAGTGAACGAACTTTTTCTTCAATGGTCTGACATTTGGCAATACGCTCTTTAATTACCGGCTCCAAGGTTGTACGAATAAGACTTTGCACGAGATCCGGACGGGTATAGTAGGAACTAGATGATTTCCGATCAAGACCTGCGCCAAAAGTAAAGTTCCACTCTGAGACGGATGTTCCCTGCATAATGATAGCACGCATTTCAAGAATGCCCTCATATACTGACCCAAACTCTTCTACATCAAGAGATGAATAATTAATCTTTACCCGATTTTGCTTCTCGTCCCTAAACTCATTTAGACAAGAGAAAGCAGCCAGAAGCTGTTTATTGGTAATCTGGCATTGACGTAAATAATGTAATGTCTCAGTCGCGAATAATACGCCTCCAAGAGGCTTTATCAAGAGTGGAGTTCCAAATGTTTCATCCTCAAAAAGTCGGAAAGAATCCATTAGTCCTTCCCATAAGTCGCAGTAGTGTTCATTGCGCAAATAGGGTAACTCAGACAAACCACGTAAGCGAGACACTGCATAATATTTTTTGTAGATGTCCTGGCAACGAACTTTTTGATCATAATCATTATCTGTATCCGGAGCACCAATATTGTATACCAGATTGCGGTCTTCGATAATAAAGAGAAATAATAATCGGTAAATAAAATGAATCAGTTCTTTATTCAAAGTCTGTGCGTTTGCTTCACCATTGATGACAGCCTGTCTGAATACTTCATTACCTGCACCTTTTCCACATACCACTGAGCGTCCCAGTATTTCCATTGCTTTTTGAACGGCATCACTTAACCCTGCACGAATGCGGTTACCGCTTTCAATAGAGCGATTGAACCATTGTTCCATGATACAGGCATCGTCCCCGCTGTGTGTGAAACGGGAAGAATGCATCAGTCGGAACAACAAGCAGAATTCAGCATAATGATCTTCTTCGACCATACGACGTATGTCGAACTCAATGTATGTAAGTTTGACTAATTGTCCGGTGTTACGAATAAGGCGTAATACTTGACCATTAGTTACAATGCCATATACATGTTCGGTATTATTTAGATAGTCAAGCATAGTAGCTTGAGGTGACTTTTGGCGGCGTTCACCTTTGATTCGCTGGTCGAGTGTACATTTGTCGAGAAGATCTAATTCTGCATCACCAGTTTTATCTCCGACTATAATAATTGGCATTTGGTCCAATTCAGGACAAATATAAGGTATGTCGAACTTACGTTCGCCTACTTCAATTTGTGTAGGTTGATAATCTAACTGATAATCAAGACTTGAAAAGAACCGTTCCATGAGACGACGTACAGCTTTCGTTCCGTATGGGTCGCGAAGAGAGTTACGTTCAGAAAATAGTTTCCAATCGTTACGCAGACTGCTCCATGCATTATCAATTTTGGCCGTGAGCGAAACATCAAGATTAAAATCTTGTTCACGGTTGCCTTGCATGGAAGATTCAGTCTCTATTTCATGTAAAATATCATCTGAGAGAAGATGGCCATATATATGTATAGAAGTATAATCCATATCCAATAGTTTACTTTATAAATGTGATACTTTGGGTGTATAAACAAACGCAGCTATAACATCCATGGGAAGAATTGGCTTTACTACCTGATATTCTGCTTCTGAAAGATACGTACGGTATCGTGCAAACGAACGTACCAGGTTATTTGCCCGTTCTGTGGCAATGTCGTCGGTGTGTAGGCGTAGTGTCGCTTCATTGTTAATCCATTCCAAACGGCGGTTGAAGATATTGCGTTGAGCAGCTAAGTCAATATCACCGGTTGGCTGTGAATCCAAAAATAGATTTTGGCATTCAGCCTCTGAAATGAAATCATGATTGTCTACTTTCCCCTTATACCCAAAGAATATCATTTCCTCACCAACCAATTGATTATCGTTGTGTTTTGTCTCGCTAATTACAGATCGGACTCGCATAAGGAGTACGGTAGTAACCATATCAACCTTGTCTGTCTCTATAACCATTGCACGGCAAGCTCCCAAGTTTCCGCCGTTGATTGTATCATTGACAACACTCCTTGAAAGATCTTCTACGAAAGTGTGATTACGTCCAATATACATGTAGTTTTTAGGAGTAGGCGAAGCAAATGAAATCCGCACTGTTCCTTTTTTATCTACCGTCCGTTGAAAGTAGGATTTCAAATTTTCTGGCAGTTCGATAAATTGGAAGGAATAGCACAGTGGAATACTATCCACTTTCACATTGATACCGGCATGTCGTAATTCTCCGATAACGAAATCCCTTGTATCGTAAATATCACCTATAACCTTTTTGGCTTCATTCAGACTTTCAATCAACCGGGTCGGATCCATTGCTTTCGTATTATGGGCAAAGTAGGTATGTGACTTCTTTTCAATTTCTACAGCTCGTTGAATACGTTTATCATGTTCTTCAACCGTTTCTGAAGCCCACTCCATATCAAAAAGAGTCGGCTGTTTAATAAATTCCTTTTTCGTGTCGAGTACAATAATCTCTTCCATAATACTCTCCATAAGCGTAGAATCATTATCGGCAATTGGGATGTAAATACCTAATGATTTTCGAATCTGATTTTGCTTACGATAAAGTACTTTCATGATGATTTTGTCGACAGGATTCGTGTCTTCATCAAAGAGCGTAAAAATCGCAACTTCCTTTTCAGTCTGTCCAAAGCGATCTATACGACCGTTACGCTGTTCCATACGATTAGGGTTCCATGGTAAATCATAATGAATAACACAATTAAAACCCGTTTGAAGATTTACTCCTTCTGAAAGACAATCAGTACATACTAATACATGGCGAGGTGCTTTAGCTAATTCTTCAATCTTCATTTTACGGTCTTCATCCGTAAGTCGACTGGTTATCACTTCAATCGATACATCTTTGTATTTTTTATTGCCAGATAAATGTTTGGCTATATAGTCTTTACAATATTCTGCTGTCTGTATATATTGACAAAAGACTATTGGAGCATATCCAGAATTTAAAGCAAATTCAACATTCTTTGCCAATTCTGTAACTTTGCTATCTTGTCCCTTTTCTTTGATTTCTCGAAGGATTGAAATGAATGAACGTAACTTGTTCTTCTCACTATTTGATGATTCCTCGTATGATTCAGGAATTACATCATCATTGAAAAGCCCATCTTTTAATGCATCATTAAATTTATAAATCTTGTCGTTATCTTCTGCTACATTTTCAGAATCATTAGAGCGTTTGTTTATTTTGTTCTGTAGCATGCTAATACCTGCATCTGGACTTGACATCACACCTCTGATAAGGGCCAATAGATCCCAGTAAATATAGCGTTGTTTTATTTTACCTAAAGAACGTGCAGCTTTGACACCTTCACGTACATAGTCTATAATGTTCATAAGGAGAGCATGGTACTGAGCACTTAATTCATATTTGGCATCAAATTGAACGCGAGTAGGAAATATCATATCATTTCCTACATAAGGTTTAACATCTGCACGACGGCGTTGGATAAAATAATGTGACAGTTCTTCACGTTGGCGAGCATCTTCCAATGTGAAATGTTCAAACTCAGGTTTTAAGAGCCCGATAAGTGATTGAAATTCCTCATTATTTCCACTATGAGGAGTTGCAGTAAGAAGTACTATATGCCTTTCTGATTTAGACAAATCAGAAAGTAAAGCATGGCGTAGCTGCTGACTCTTGTTGGCACCTTTGGGCTTAGCGCAAGTATGTGCTTCGTCCACTATGATAAATTCCGGACAATGTTGTAGAAACATTGGCTTTCGGTCTGAAGACTTAATATAGTCTATAGAAATGATTTGGAAGGGTATATCGCGGAACACATTTTGATTGGCACGCATATTCTTTTCCAAACGGCTTATTGTGCTGGAGCGGATAATTTCGGCTTCCAGCCCAAATTTATCGCGAATTTCATTCTGCCATTGCTCGCATAGGTGTGGCAAACATATAATAGCAAAACGTTGAATCTCTTTGCGATCCAAAAGTTCTTTAGCAATTAATAAAGATTCCAAAGTCTTACCTATACCTACATCATCTGAAATCAGCAAACGTATAACCTGGTGTTTCAGGGCCAATATGAGGGGAACCATTTGGTAGGGGCGAGGTTCAAAAGAAAGTCGTCCTAAACAATGGAATGGTCCTGCTATGTCACGAAATGATAATCGGCACGCATTATAAAGAATACGTGCTGCCTCAGGATAACTATTCGCTCCCACATCATCAGATGAGGGCTTGCGAAAATCATATGAGCAGACCATTGAATTTAGTTGGTCTTTATATAATGGCTTATACAGACCGATAACTTCGGCATCTGTACCACCTAAAGGTTTTATAATTAATATATCTTTATCTGATGACTGTTGAACCACCCATGGACGTGAGCGAAATTCAACAAGTGTTCCTGTTTTATATTCCATCTCAATTAACTTATTGGAGTAAATATGTCTGAATGTGCAGATACGAACTCTGCCAATGGCGTTTTGTAGTACCAAACGATGACTACATAGCCGGCATCTTCAAGTACTTCTCTTTTCTTTCTATCATCTTCCTGCACTTCTGGTAAATCATGGGGTGTACCATCACAAAATACCACGATTCTATCACCATATATGAAGTCTGGTTGCACATAATATTTTTCTGGAAACATTGGCTGGGCTTTATCTGGTAGACGAAGCTTATGCTCATATAAATATTTTAAGAATTCGTATTCTGTGCTGCTATTATGGTCACGGGTTGCTTCGAGTTCCTCATACTGTTTATCGTAGCTTTGAAGTTGGCCAGCATTGCGCACTTCTATATCAGCATTCATCATGATAGATAATGTATTATATATTTTTCTAATATCAATAAGTTGATGATATGGCTGATTGTAGTAATTAAGCAAATTAGTATAATCTGCAGGAATTAATTTGGCACGCTCTTCCTCAGAGAGTGGTGTAGTTCTTCCATAACAGATTTCATAAGCTCGTTTTACTACTGCGTGATAAGATGCAGGCTCTAATACTAAGCGTTCCAGTACACCTAATGAACCTTCTGCATTTTCGTAAATGAGAAGATTGGGGACTTTTTCATCTCCCATTACATCGGCTCCTATTTCACTACCTTCTATTTGAAAGACATCTTCTATTGCTTGCTTAAATGCATACAAGAATGTACGAACAGCTCCTTTATCTGATAAAGCAAGCGTATCAAGAGGCTGAATATAAATAGCATTTGCAGTTGTCTCTGTAAATAACTTGACGTACTTGATACTGTTTGGCTCTTCCGGATGCTGTTGTTGTTTTTGCATATGAATTGCCATACGTTCTGCACTAATCCAATCACCTGTTTTTGTATCAAAGGCAAAGCCATTTGCATTGTCGTCATTTTTTGATTCCAGAATATAAGTCAAGCGGCATGAGGGGATGTAACGAATATTGGCTAAATGAGTTCCATTATTAGTCTTTAGTTCGCACATGCTTATTGCACGAGTATCATCTGAAGAGAAATAGGTTTTTAATTGATAGAATTTTCGACTTCGTTCTTCTTCCTGACACGTAATTTTTTCGCTTTCTTGTGCTACCATGTCTTGTAATTGTATACAATAGCCTGGTATCATTTTAGAGACACCATCAAGACTCTCTCCTGTGATTATATCTGTATGATGTGAAGCATTCTCTTGATTTTTGTAAATTACTCCCGTTTTGGGATTGTAGAAAAATTTGTTAGGCGTTACTTCTCCCGTTAACATCATGCGAGATACACGGAATTTGCCACCATCATTGTAGATGATATTTTGAGGACCAAATTCTGTTAATGCCAACGATTTTGCCCGGCTAAGATATTCTACCTTATCGCTATTTTTATATTGCAGTAAAGCTCTCTGAGGTAATTTTGTAAAATTATATCCTGGCAAGAATCCTTCGCTGGCAAAATATCTGTAAGGGTAGAATTCGTTCTCTTCCGCATTTTTCCCTTGATTTTGTCCGAGAAGCATATCGCGAAGCTCGATTCCTCGTCTTTCCTTTAATAGTGCCTCTTTCTTTTCCTTGGAATTTTCACCATATATATTATTTCTGGTAACAGTTTGTGCTTCTTCAATCTGCTGTTGAGCTAATTTATATAAGCTACGCCAGCGGTTGAGAGCTTTGTCAAAATCATATAAATAACTATCCAAAATCCAGTCCATCCAACTGTCAGAGAACCAATATGGCATTTCTTTGTCGATTCTACTAGACAAATAATAGTCTGATATAGCTTGCTTAAAAATGGCTTTAATCTCTTGTTTTCGTTCTTTTGAAAGTTGGAGATGATGAACAACTTCGGGTTTTAACGTGATGTTATTTGCATTACTATAATCAACCAAATCTGCAATCCCGTTAGATAATTGAGGAATGGGGCATATGGATAATATAGTAGAATGCAAATGGGTCGAGAATAATTCTTCGTTAACCAATTCCATACGTGGTGCTTTTACCTCACCACTCACCATCTTTTCAGGATGACGAAGATAATAATTTTCGTGTGAGTTACGTGTACGGCAGTAAGTATAGATTAAAGCTGCTTGACCGCTACGTCCTGCACGACCAGCACGTTGAGTATAATTTGCTGGAGTAGGTGGAACATTGCGCATACCCACTATAGATAGGTCTTTAATGTCAATACCAAGTTCCATGGTAGGTGAACAGTATAGTACAGGAAACTCTCCATTACGGAATTGCTGTTCTCGTTTTTCACGTTCATCTTTAGGAACCTGACCTGTATGATCTTTCGCTTCCAAATTTATATTGGAAAGCGGAATATTTTTATAGAAGTTCTGAAAATAGTTATTAGGGGTATAAACAATTTCATCCCCAATAGTCCTAATTCTTGTAAGATCTGTTCTCACATTTTTTTCATCACCTTTTTCCCATAAAATGCTTGAATAAAATAATTGGTAAGCTCCGTCATTTTCTTGAATGTAATTACCCAATGCAGCAAATAAAGATTGCATATAGGAAACATAATCTTCTGAATTACGGATTGTTGCAGTACCTCCATTTATATTCAAGAAATCGCGAACAAAAAATGCCAATTTAGAGCGATAGCCAGCGACCTCTTTTCCAAAAGCCTTGCGCTTATTCTGTGGTTTTACAAAGCATAATGCATGTGAGGCAGTAATTCTGTCGTTATCGTCTAATGTCCATGGACTTTTTAGATTTTCTCTAACTTGTTTCTCTATGTCTTTTGCAGCCTCTTCTGTTCTATCATCAGAATATATGCACAATTTGTGACGCATATAATCCAATATTTGGATGATGAAGCGTTCCTTATTTTCATCAGATAATCCGTCTAGTTCAGGTATATCATAGAGACGGTCGCAACCATTCTCACCTGTAATTTCGTCATGGAGATATTCATAATTAATCTTCAATAGTGCACATTCTTCAAGATTGGGCATGTTTACTTGCCAGTTTCCAGCCAGATCATCGTAGATGATAGTTCCTAAATATCTTTCCATTACATTTTCTACTTTCTTTGCACGTCCTCCAGTCCAATTGGGGAATCGGAAATAATCGTTATGAGAAAGATGAAGGTGCTTAAATACGAGTCTAGCAATTCTATCACTACCAATAGGCTCATCTGCTTCTTTTACAGCATTCCAAATGGCAGAGCGTATTTTACCTATACGTATAAAATCATTAAAATGGCCAGATTGTAGGGCAGCATCCTGACGAGCATCCACAAAAGTCATGACTTTACAGTCTGCAGGTTCTACATTTGCATTTCTCATTTTTATGACATTCTCATATGAAAGTACGGTTGTTGCTGTACTTCTACCTTCACTACCAATTTTTGATAACTTAGACCATTCTTTACTTGATCCTGAATAGATAGCTTTTGCCGTTGGATCATACTTCAGTGGACTTGGCACATATATTCCTTCAATACACTCATTATTAACATCTTGAACTTCTGAAAGGTTCCCATATATTGTAAAATAAACTCTTTTTGGGAAACGATCTAAATAAGTTTTCTTAAATTTTCGATTCCCATTTTTATCTATAGTGTACCAGTCCTCTGGAATATCATCTGAATTTGGATCTAATAAGAAATCTTCAACAGATTCATTCTTATGGGGAACGATAATATAACCGTTGTTTATAGTAAATTCTTGCTCTTCTTCATCTAATTCATTACGCTCATCGTAATTTCTGGGTAGAAGAGTGTCGTTTATAATTTTTACAGAATACAATTCATGTCCGCTTAAACGACTGAACATGATAGGATAGTATTTTACTTTATGCTCATTATCAGACAATTCTTCACAATATAATTTTTCATCAACTGTAATGTAACGGTTTTCAGGATTTCCTAATGTTGCATATACATTTCCGGTCTGAGGAATAAATTGATGGATTTTATAAGGTAATAGATTAGCCCCTTGATTAATATTAATATCATTACACCAGTTTAATATCTCAATAATGTGCTGAATACAAATATCTATTGAGACTTTTCTATCAATATAATTATGTAATTGTTCAGCTATTTTCCTAATAGAACAAGGAGCTCCTCTGAAGTACTTTTGTTCCTGTTTGTCAAAGCTCAGCGCAATGTTCTGCTCAATCCAATTGGCTGTAGGATGATTACGGAGCATATCAGCATTTAAATCTGACGGAATAGGAGAATTTATAGCTGATAGTATATCCTCTTTAGAATAATTTGTATTGGATAAGCCAACCTTCAAAGTTTCATCTACAACTTGATTAATATCATAGGAGCTGCCAAAAATGCAAGAAGCAACTTCTGCAACCTTTTGACGCTGTTCTTTATAGCTAAGTTTATCATCTGCAACCATTGTGGCAGATGTTCCAAAACATAACACTGGCTTTTTAGCTTGTGCCTTTATTCGCCTAATCAAAAATGAGACATCACTACCTTGCATACCACGATAGGTGTGCAATTCGTCAAATATCAAATAATGAAGATTCTCAAGGAAACAATCTCTGAGCCGTTTTTCATCGCCAGCTCGAGTCATTAAAAGTTCCAGCATCATATAGTTGGTTAATATGATGTTGGGAGGCGTAGTTTGTATGCGTTCTCTAACTTGTGAATCTTCTTGTCCTGTATATTTGGCAAATGTAAACGGGCATTCTTTTCCTGTTGCATTTTCATACTGTTGACGATATCTAGCCAACTCTTCGGATTGAGAGTTGATGAGCGCATTCATAGGATATACAATAATGGCTATTGTTTTATTGATAGAATCTTCTTGATGTTGTAGTATATAATTGAAGATGGTAGCCATAAATGTACGAGATTTGCCAGAACCTGTACCTGAGGTTACAATAAATTCTTTATCTTGACATCCTAATTCTATCGCCTCCTGTTGGTGTTTATAGAAGGTATTCTTAAAAAATAATCCTAAGTCTTTATGAATAGGGAAGCCATTTTTGATCATTTGACTGACATCGATTCCAGACGCAAAATTAGGATTAAACTGAATTAAGGCATCCGGCCACAATTTTTCACTTTTAATGGCCTCACTAACCTCTTTTCTTATCCGTTCGTCTTTTATGGAAACGAAACTACCGATATATTCTTTATAGCTTCGTTTTATTTCTTTGTATATATCTAATATATTCATATTTGTATATAATCGTTCTATTGTTTTGAGCTTATTAACAGTTCTCGAATATCGACTTCTAATATTTGAGATATTCTTAATAATGTTTCAAGACTTGGTTGGGAAGTGTTTGTGCACCATTTGGACACAGTAGCAGGATCTTTCTCCAATTGCTTAGCTAGCCATTTATTGGTTCGCTTTTTCTCCACAAGCACAACCTTGATGCGGTTTATGTCTTTTTCTTTTTCCATAAGGATTTTCTTTCGTTCTATGCAAAGATAAGAAAGCCTATCTATTTTTCATCATTTCAATAGGACTATTTGTAATATAAATTGCGAATTAGTTCAATATTATAGCTATTTATAGATAACATAATTTCTTTTTGGAATAGAAATCTGTATCTTTGTAGGTAACAATGTTTTGATATGGGCAATTGCTGATAGAAATAGAAAAATAGATATTAATTATATGGAACAAATAATAACAACAACAGTTGTAACTTTAATATCAGGAGCTATCGGTGCCATAATTGGTACTTATGGCGGAGCGTTATTTGCTGCAAAAAGACAAGAAAAACATATAAAAGAACTTAGACAAGTCGCTATAAAAGCTTTAAAAATATTCCAAAAGTATGCTCGTAATAGACAAACTTACGATGTTGCAGCTTCTGAATTCAATAATGCATTAAGTATTGCTGAGAAAAGAGTTTTTATTGTTGCATTACATAAGTTGGGTATCCCTATTCTGGCAACTCCAGATTCTAAGTTTGACATACAAAATATTGTATTTGAAAAAAGAGAAATAGATAAAGACGAAATAGAAGCTATTATCAGCCAAATACAATTAGGACATTGTGATCAGTTATTTTACATTGAACCTGATAATTATTTTAGTGAAAACATTCGTTTAAAAACATTACGTTATATTGCCAAAAGATGGGTAAGAGAAGTTTTTGGTAAAAGCAAACTTGATCGTTCTCAGAATCCTATTGTTATAGTTTATCCTACTAATTGGTGGCTAGGTTATACATTAGGGGAAAGGTTAGGAATTGCGGTTTTAAGAGAACGTATATCTTTAGACGAATATTTTGATGAACAAGGCTTGCCTAAGGAAGATTCTATTGAGCGTTTAATAACAGACATAGATCGTGGTCTATGGGATAGTAGCTTCTTTTGGGATATAGAAAATTATCGAAGCGTAACTGCAACAAGTTCTCTTAATAATATGATCTCTCAATTATTAAACAATAGTCAGAACAGTACGATTCAGAAAAAAGAGAGATAAAAGACAAAAAGTTTGTAAAAAAAGCAACAGAGAGGATTTTCCTCTCTGTTACGAAAAAAGTTACACCTCTAACTCCTTCAACGGCAACCCATAATTATATTGTCCGAAAAATCCTCTGTGAATAAGTTTCAAACCAAGGATCTGATAATACTTGTAATCGTCATCTTCGGTGCAGAGGTATTTGTAACCGTAACGTGGGGCGTACTCCTTAAAGAATCGGGCAAGGTCTTTCAGGTTTTCCTGCTGGTTTCGTTTGAAGTTGCTGCGCACAATGATAATGCTCCAGTCGGGGATGCTGCCAACGCCGCAACTATATTCCCAGAAACGGATGTATAAATCCATTTCGCCCACATGGACAGAAACACAAATGCCATTGGCGTTGTGCATGACGGAACAACAGTTTCTGTAACCGAATCTCTCACACAAATAGAGATTGAAATCATAAATAAAATCGGAATAGTTCATAATAATTTGAATTTTGATGGTTAATAAAAAATTGATTATAGACTGAAACCTCGCTTGCGTTTCGGTTTCTTTTTCTTCTTTTTAAGCCGGTTGGCCTGTATTGCTTCCTCCGTATCATAATCCGTAGGAGAGAGCGTGAACAATCCCACACTGATGCCGGAATGATTCTCCTGCTGGTATTCATGACGAGGTTCCTCGCGTATGGTTTCTGCCTGTGCCTGACGCTGGTTCATGGTAGCAGAAAGAGCGTTATATCTCAGCTCCTGGTCGATGTTCAGGAAACTGAACTGGCGGTCAATCTTGGAACCGCTAAAGGTCAGTTGGTCACATGTGAACTTGACACCTTGCATCTCTCCGGTCGTGCGACTTTGCTTCCATTGCGTATCAATTCCGTACTTCCGTAAGGCCACTCGCAGCTCACTCCAGCTTCGGGCGTTCGGAACCTCTCGTTTTAAGGCATGATAGATAAAATACTTTACCTTGTCATGATGACGTAACCGCATGAAATTGACATGCTCTTTTCCTTCGGCAAAATGCAAACAGTAACGGGCTGTCAGCATCTTGCAGACCTTTTCATTCCGGTAACGGTCGTTCTTGTCGCTGATAGTGCGGCCGTCATTATCCACCCGGTTGTAAACGATATGACAATGCGGATGATCACGATCAGTATGCCTGGCGATGATGAACTGCGTGTTCTCGATTCCCATCAATTTCATGTAGTCATGGGCGATCTTTAGCATCAGCCCATCATCGTCACGGATGCGGTCCCCGTCCTCTGCGGAGAAGCTTAATGATATATGGCCGACCTTGTTCTTGACCTTGTCATTCAGTAAAGTCTGCAACTCGAATTGCTCCGCTATTTCTTCGGGCGAACCGTAGACACCAACTGCCTTCAGCAGGCGTGACTTATCTTCTTTCAGCACATAGTTTATGCACCCGGAAAACGACGTGCCTTTGACAATCTTACCTATCATCCTTGAGCTGTTTTATGAGTTGTGAAATCTGTTGAACGGCGGTACTGCACTCATCGGCCACACGATAAAAACCGTAAGCATTGGCTCGTCTGGCAAGCTGGTTCAGGTTCGTGCTTTCGCCAATCAGTTTTCGGATGATGTCTAGATTTTCTCTCGTAATTCGTTCGCGCACCGTACCGTGTTCGATGAGTGAACGCACTACTTCGCTTTGGCTGCGTTTACTGCGTCGGCTAAGTGCTCTGAGCCAGCCGAATTGTTCGTCTGTAAGACGGATTGTAACTGTATTTTTCTTGTCCATAATATTTGTTTTTGAGATTAATAATTGTGACCATCGGGAGCCGTCTCACCGTCTTTTGAGGTGAGCAAGTGGCCGGGAAATGTAATACACCGGCATAAACTTGCTCCAGTGAAAAAGAAGTGAATCAGACATCTGACAGTCATCGTTTGAAAAGTCCTTTCCGAGTATGTTGAACCGTTGCTGAAAGCGGTGCTTTCTCCACATTGACAAGCTGTAAATCGAAAGTTTCGACCAGCGTTTTCAAGGCCGGATTCAACGTGATAAGACGATTGAAAATAGCCTCCTTTGTCTCTTCTCTCAGCAGAAAATCGGCGATGTCATAACCCGCATCACGTTCTTCTTTTGTTGCGTTTCTTTCCATAAAATCGAAGAGAGAAACCTCTATTCCCAGGCTCCGGATCATCTCCATTTTACTGTTCCAATAGTCGGTTGCACCCAGGTCAGGGAAGAGCAGGACACGTCGGTTTCTCAATACGCTCATGGCGTCCCGATTGAAGGCTCCGTTCTTTCCGCCCGAAGCAATCCAGAGGTATTGCGGCAAATAGAAGCTGGAAATCAAAGCGCTTTTCTCACTCTCTACAAGGGCAACCGGACGCTGCTGGTCGGAGGACAAAAGGTGCTCACCAAACAAACATTGCCGGAGATTGAAATTCTCTTTCTTCAGAAGGGAATGTACCCACGTGATGTAGTTGTGCGGCTCTTTAATCCGTCTCCCGTTTTCGGGATTGTAGAGCATCACTTTTCCGGTTCGTACCCGTCCGGAAATATCTACCTGCCAGAAGACTGTTGCTCCCGGCCAATGCTTTGAGGTTCCCACATGGTAGCGCAACATCAGCTCTTCGGTAGCCTCCTGTCCGAAATGAAAGCTCAGGAACTGAAACAGCTTGTTCGTGTGATATAGCTTCAAGGACTGCCTCATGATTTCCGGCTCAATGAAGGATGGTGCAGGAGGCAGACTGATGCGTGGCTTTGACATCGGCACAAACTCTTCGTTCAATCGCTCTTTGGCAATCGGATTCTCGTCAAAATACATTTTGGGCGTATAGTTATAGCCGCACTTTTGTTCATGGTTGCATCGCCCTACATAATCAGGAAAGCTGATTTGCTTCTCCGTATCGATGTATTTGGCGAAACAACTTTTGCGGTGGCAGTTCGGGCATGTGTGCCGGGTGCTGACACCTTTATATGGTTCTAATGTGAATCTGTAGTTCATTTTTCTTTCTGTTTGGATGTTACTATGCACATTTTCGCAACTTCACAAACCCCTCGGTTGCGAAAATGTGCATAGTAACAGGTTTATTTACTGTATTCTCCATGATTCTCTTTTCTGAATAATGTTCCGATGTGGCGTTTTAGAAACATCTTGAAAGCATGCTCCTTCATCCCGTAGCTTTCAGCAATACCGATACCTTCTGCCGTTGTAAATCTCTGAGGCAGATTCAGGTAGATATTGCGGTGCAATTCGCTCAACTGTTCCTGACTGACAGCAGTCTGCACTTTTACGGCTGTTGTCCGAAAATACTCAGTTAACAGGATGGCACGATTCACGCTTTCAAGGTCAATCGTATGCTTGTCGCACTCTCCACAAGTCCATCGGGCAAGTTGGATAATCAGACAAAACCGGATAATGTAGATTTCCAGTTTGCAGTAAATACCTACCAAAGCATCATTGGTTTCCAAATCACATTGGCGGGCATTTTCATGCTGCCAGCAGTAAAGCCGTTGCTTGGCTTCTTCATCGAATGGCAGGCATTGAGACTGCAACTCATTATTCTCGTCATGCGGACAATCTTGTGCGATCAGCTTATCGATAATCTGTTGCCACTGGATTTCCAGTTCTTCAGGAGTTTCCCGGTCATTCCATCTGCTTTTCAAGACAGATTCAGGCATCACGAAAAGAATACGATCAATAAAACCGTTACTCGAACGCTCGCCCTTGACCAGTTCGCCCAGAATTTTCTTTTGGATGGTACCGATAACGGAGATATAGGGACGTCTGATAAAAATGGAACTTTGCGTACTCTTGCGATCGGAAATCGTAGGCTTGGCATTGAACACCTTTGCATAAAAAAAGAACATAAAACAGAATGGCAGATAGAATATCACTAGAGAAAGCACATGTGAGGTGATTCCCTTGGCGGAGGCATCATAGTTGCCAAAATAGAAAATCAAGTCAATCATACACTCGCTCATGAAAGAGATAAGCACAGCGTATAAAAGCAACCCAAAGGTGACAAGTACCATAATTTCATTTTATTGCCGATGGCCAACATCCGCCTCATCGACGGCTGCCTGCAATGGCAAGGCAACAGTCTCAATCGCCTCGACTACTACCATCGATGCCCTGCCGACACCATCGTCTTCGGCCGTAAAACCAACAGCAAAGGAAAATACTCCCATCCCTAATTCTGTCAACGGGATACCAATCAAAAATTTATGTAATACAATCGGATAGGATGCCAAAAGCAGTGCATCCTATCCGATTTCTTTTGTCGCTCCATATAAAATTTTCTAAACCTTTCTTACAAAAATTAATCTTCATTTCAAAAGAAGTGATATATTTGCTTTCAGGTTTAGAATTTATTTTAGCCTTTGAAAAATTGCATTAAGGGACTAAAATTCTATGTTTAGCTAATTAAATACGGAAAAATCCAACCATTAATATTTTAAATTTGTAGAACATGAAAAAGTTTTTATTTTTGACATTATTAATGTCTATTTTCTGCACTGGCTCTGCTTTTGCTCAACAGATTGTTTGTGAAGCACCAGGAATCACGGTAAACTTTGAAAAAATAACTATGCAGGGAAACACTGCTACTATCCAATTCACAATAGTCAATGATACCGGTAAAGATTTACATCCAATAATGTTGGGGAAATACGGATTAGAAAAAACAGAGGCCTTTGATAATAAAGGTAATTATTATGATATGAGTTCAATAAGCATTAAAATTGCCAATGCAACCCTTTCTGGTTCTATCTACAGCAGTGTTTCTTTTTCCTTACCTAATGGCATTGTACAAAAAGGTGTAATTACAATAGAGGAAGTTGACCCCAATGCAACATCATTTACTAAAATCAATATATCATTGTATGGTTTTAACATTTCCGTTAAACCTTACGGGGAAGGACCTATTGCATTTAAAAATGTTCCAATCCCCAAGAACTAATTGCAGGTATTCATAATTTGGATTTCAATAAAAAGACTCACTCAGGTTCATTAGTGTCTCGTTAAAATGGGACACTAATGATGTCATTTCATAGATACCATATTATAAATCCAAGAAAGTGGCAGCATTTGTCCTCGATATGATACTTATTTCTATGCCATCTATGCCACAATAGAATAAAAAAGAAGAGTCCGACTAGGTTTTAACCCCATGTCGGACTCTTCTTACGTTACAGAACTTTATACTATTTCAGCGAAATCTTATTCGCCGTCTCTCTCTTCTTGGAATTGACCAAATCAGCATAGATTTGTGTCGTGGTGATATTCTTGTACGTCAGCATCTTCGATACAGTGTAAATGTCTGTGCCTAAAGAGATTTGGATAACCGCATACGAGTGTTTAGTAAGATGGCGAGCAATTCGTTGTAGAGGGGTTGCATTTTTGCGGCGGCTCGAAGAAGGGATTGAGAAAACGCTGCGAATTGTTTTCAATGAAGAGATGTGGGATACCCTTTATGACTTCCGCAGCCATCCGATAGAGAAACGTGACGGTCGCAAAATCGCGGTCCGTGTCATCTCGTAATTTGGAGAGGAATCGAACAAGGCCCTCATTATAAAATAATTAAATACGATTGTATATCATATCATCATTGGCCAATAAATGTCTTATGGATTATTTATTGGCCAATGATGTATTTACTTACCGACATGTGACAGTAGGAATAGCAAAAATCAGAACCCGGGTGGATTTCATTAGGGACAAACGGTATGTAAAAGGAGATAAAAAGGGACGCATTTTCCGATAGCTGGAACAATGGCTGATACAGGAAAATACGAATTACAGAAAATTCTGTGAACCAAACAGGAATAAAGTCATAAAAGACTTGGTCATTAAAAAGAAATCCGATAATTTAGGGACGTATTTTGATTTTTTGAAGTGCTTAGATAAATGTTAGTTGGAACTTTATAATTACGAATCTATAAACCAAAGTGATATGAAGACAAAGAATTTAGTTGGAATACTTATGCTGTTCCTTTTGATATTCACCTTTATCAGTTGTGATAAAGATGATCTGACAGACAAAGTAGAAATTGTAAAAATGTATGTTTCTGCAGAAACAGATACTTATACACCTTGGGGAAGTGAGATTCCTATAGAGTGTATGCTTGTTAAAGAAGAAGGAAATGCAAGCTATTCAAAACTTCCTTTCAGTGGTATAGACGGATTTGTTTATAAGAAAGGGACTGAATTCACTCTTAAGGTTGAAAAAACGACCTTAGCAAATCCTCCTGCTGATGATAGCAATGTCAGATATAAACTGATAGAGATTTTAACAGAACAAGAGAAATGAGGTGATTAAAAGCATAAGGAACTGACACCAAAAGATAGTATAAGGATAGTTAAAAGCGGCTAAGAAATACCTTGGCCGCTTATTATTATTTCACATAATGGTAGAGTTGATCCCGTGTCAGATTGAATCGCTCCATCGCTTCGGCAATGGTGTAATATTGGGGCTCTTCGGGAGCTATGAGACCTTTGGCAATGTCCACATGCTTTTTGGAATAGTACACCATGATGCCGACTTTCTTTTTGGGAATGGCATTCTTTGATACAAAAGAATAGATGGCTGTCAGTGTCATGCAGAACTTCTCCTGCATGTCTTGTGTGCTGTACCATTCCTTGATTTCAGGGTCGGGAGCTTTCTTTGCAAAGTAGTCATCAATATGCTTTTTGCTCCAATAGGTTTTCCCACGGTGAAAGGTTCGTGGAATATTATGTTCCTTAGCAATATGGAATATCCAGGAATCCTTTACGCCATACTTCTCCTTGACTTCGGCTGTGGTGTAGAAATCATTAATGGAAGGTTTATCTCTGACCGGAATCTTAAATTCTATAGGCTTATTGAATAAGTTATCAATATCTTCCTTTTTCAATAGAAATTTATATCCAAGTCGGGAGGCTTTTAGTTCACCTCTTTTCAGATAGCCATAAAGAGTAGGTCGGGTTACTCCAATGTATGTGGCAGCTTCTGTGATAGTAAGAATAGGCTTGTCTCTGATTTTTGCAATCGGCTTTTCCTTGATGGCTTTTTCGACAACTTGGTTGTTAGCCTTAATAGAAGCCTCACGTTTCTTCTGTTTATACAGAAGGTTTGCACATCTGTGCGAACAACAGGTTGTAGTTGTTTTATGCGCAATGAATTCTTGCTTGCACCACGCACAGATTCGTCTGATTTCAATGTTGCTACTCATGTTATTTCTCCTTATTTCTCCAATATTTTTGTATAACTCCGTAAAATCCCGTAAAATGGCGTAAAAGTTCTCCACGACCTTGCCAACGAAAATCCTCAGATTTCGTGGTGAGGTACACAGGAGGTACAAAAAATGGCGTAAAAAGGCTTAGCAACGATTATCAACGATACTTGAGCAACAAAAAAGGCGCCCGTAAAGAGCGCCATACTAATCGATTGTAATCGATTTAACTATTTGATAATCAGATATTTATTTACCGATACAAAACTTGGAGAAGATGGTGCCGAGGATTTCGTCGGTCGAGATTTGGCCGGTGATTTCGCCCAGGTAGTGCATGCACTCGCGGATATCTTGAGCGAGGAAGTCGCCCGAGAGGCCGGTTTGCAGGCCGTCGAGGGTGCGCTGTATGGCGTCGTGGGCGTGCATGAGGGCTTCGTAGTGGCGTGCATTGGTGACGATTATGTCGTTCTCGCCGGCTTGGGGCAGGTTGACGGTTTCGACCAGCATCGATTCGAGGGTATCGATATTCTGGTTGTGCGAGGCCGAGAGGAATATCATTGCGGTGCTGTTCATCCCGCGAGTGAGGCGTTCGTACAGGCGGGTGAGTTGCTGCCGGGCGTCGTCGTCGATCTTATCGACCTTGTTGAAGGCGATGATGAGGTGCTTGTCGTGACAGCGGGGGAGTATCTTTTGCGAGAGCTCCTCGATGGCTTGTGGGGTGTGGGTGGCGTCGATGAGCCAGATGACGATGGTGGCCTGGTCGAGTTTCTGGAAGGTGCGTTCGATGCCCATGCTCTCGATGGTGTCGTGGGTTTCGCGTATGCCGGCGGTGTCGATGAAGCGGAAGGTGATGCCTTGCAGCACGACGGTGTCTTCGATGACGTCACGGGTGGTGCCGTGGATGTCGGAGACGAGGGCGCGATCTTCTTTGACCAGGTGGTTGAGCAGGGTCGATTTGCCGGCGTTGGTCTCGCCGATGATGGCGGTGGGTACGCCGTTTTTGATGGCGTTGCCGAGGCTGAACGAATCGGAGAGGCGCTTGATGACGCGCTCGATTTCGCGGGCGAGGTCGGTGAGTTTCTGGCGGTCGGCAAATTCTACCTCCTCTTCGCTGAAGTCGAGTTCGAGTTCGACGAGCGAGACGAAGGTGAGCAGCTGTTCGCGCAGGCGGGCGAGTTCGCGGCTGAATCCGCCACGCATCTGCTGGATGGCCAGGCGGTGTGAGGCGGCCGAGGTCGAGGCTATGAGGTCGGCCACGGCTTCGGCTTGCGACAGGTCGAGTTTGCCGTTGGTGAAGGCGCGGCGGGTAAATTCGCCGGGTGTGGCCAGGCGGCAGCCCTGGCGCAGCAGCAGGGCAACGATTTGCTGTTGTATGTAAATGGAGCCGTGACATGAGATTTCGACGGTGTCTTCGCCGGTGAAGGAGTGGGGGGCGACGAAGAGGGTGGCGATGACGTCGTCGAGGGTGTGGCCCGTCTCGTCGGCTATGGTGCCGTAGTGGGCGGTGTTGGGACGTGCCTCGGCGAGTGGTTTGCCGTGGGGCGTGCTGAAGATGCGGTCGGTGATGGTGATGGCCTGGGGGCCGCTGACGCGAACGACGGCGATGCCGCCTCGGCCGGGTGCGGTAGAGACGGCGCAGATGGTATCTTGGGGCAGGGGGGTATTTAGTTGAGGTTCCATGCTTCGGTCCATAAGTTGCTTTCTATTTGGTTTTCTATGCTGTCGGGCAGATTGTAGAAGAAGTCTATCCCGGTAATTTTTTCCACGCTGTCGATGGTGACGGCCAGGGTGCGTATCGAGGGTTGCTCGTCGCTGTTGTCGAAGAGGAAGGCGATGCCTCGCGGACGGCCTACATAGGGGGCGGCCACGACTTTGAAATAGCGCTCGGGCACGGCAATGTGGTGGCGACCGATGGTTCGGGGCGATTTACTCACGATGGGGCCGCAGGCGATGAGCAGGGCACTGTCACGTTGGGCCCATTCGCGCACCTGTTCTTCCAGTTCCTTCCAGCGCCCGCGGTTCAGACCGGGAGCCTGGGGGCAGATGTTGGTGAGCAGAAACGACTCTTTCATGGCCTCTTCGCTCCACTTCATGTCGCCGGCCGGAGCCATGTGACCGCGGTCATATCCGCTGTGGGTATAGTCGCGGGTATCGGCCGGGGTGCCTTTCACGTCGGGGTCGCTCACGAAGCGGTCGCTGCGCGAGGATTCTCCTTGCGTTTCGCTGCGCAACAGTTCGTAGCACACCCAGTTGGGCAGTTTCCACTCCGAGTTGTACGAGGCGGTGTATCCCGTGCGGTAGAGCAACTGCTCGGGAGTATCGGCCGGAGTACGGGCCATCTCGGCCTTTTCGATGTGGTCGAGACTTGAGTTGCCTTCGTCGCGATAGCCCGGTCGTGCGTCGGCATGTTGGATGAGGTACCACAGGCCGCCGGCGATGAGCAGCAGCATGAGCAGGGATACCAGATTGTTTTTGCGTTGAGCCGACGATTTTTTCTTCTTTTTTCTCTTTTTAGCCATACAGCCCACTTTTGAATGAGGTAGTGCAAATGTAAGAAAAAATTTTTTTACCTTTGTTCGTCTGTTGGATGAATCCTTCGGACCGTGAACCGGAAAGAAAAACCAATAAAAACATATACGATGAATTTAGTAGATCGTTTTCTCCACTATGTAAGTTTCGATACCCAGTCGGACGAGCTTACCAATATGACTCCCAGTACGCCGGGGCAGATGGTGTTTGCCCAGGCACTGGCCGAAGAGTTGAAGCAGATAGGACTTACCGAGGTAACCCTCGACGATAACGGCTATCTGATGGCTACGTTGCCTGCCAATATCGACAAGAAGGTGCCTGTAATCGGGTTTATCGCCCACCTTGATACGAGCCCCGACATGTCGGGACGTCATGTGTCGCCCCGTATCGTAAAGAACTATGGCGGAGCCGATATCGTGTTGTGTGCCGAGGAGGATGTGGTATTGCGTTCCACAGAGTTCCCCGAGTTGCTCCACTACATCGGGCAAGACCTTATCGTGACTGACGGCAAGACATTGCTGGGTGCCGACGACAAGGCCGGTATTGCCGAGATTGTAACCGCCATGGAGTACCTGTTGGCTCACCCCGAAATCAAGCATGGCAAGATACGGGTAGCCTTCAACCCCGACGAGGAGATTGGCAAGGGGGCTCACAAATTTGATGTCAAGGCATTTGGCGCCGAGTGGGCCTATACGATGGATGGCGGCGAGATAGGCGAGCTGGAGTATGAAAACTTCAACGCTGCCGTGGCTCGGGTCACCTTCAAAGGCCGCAACGTGCATCCCGGTTATGCCAAGCACAAGATGATCAACTCGATACGTATCGCCAACCAGTATGCCATCATGTTGCCCCGTTGGGAGACTCCCGAGCATACCGAGGGCTATGAGGGATTCTATCACCTCATCTCGTTCGAGGGGAGTGTCGAGAAGACGGTTCTCACCTATATTATCCGCGACCACGATCGCGACCGTTTCGAGCGTCGCAAGAAAGAGCTCGAGCACCTCACCCGCAAAATCAACAACGAGTTCCCCGGCTGTGCCAGCATCGAGATTACCGACCAGTACTACAACATGCGCGAGAAGGTAGAGCCGGTGATGCACATTGTCGATCTCGTGTCGGACGCCATGCGTGCCGTCGATGTAGTGCCCCAGGTGAAACCAGTACGTGGCGGAACCGATGGTGCCCAGCTGTCGTTCAAGGGTCTGCCTTGCCCCAATATCTTTGCCGGCGGACTCAATTTCCACGGACGCTATGAGTTCGTGCCCATCCAGTCGATGGAGAAAGCCACCGAGGTGATTGTACAAATCGCCCGTATGGCTGCCGAGAAATAACAACCCATTTTAACCCGACGAAGCAGAAGAGGCGCGAGTGGTAGCCTCGGCTGTTTCGTCGGGCTTTTTTATCCTAAAGCAGCAATCCATGTCAGGAACCCTCCTTGTCCTTACTGGTCCCACCGGGGTGGGAAAGACCGAACTCAGCCTACAACTGGCCGAGCACTACGGTTGCCCCATTGTGTCGGCCGACAGTCGTCAGTTCTATCGCGACATCCCCATCGGTACGGCTGCCCCCACGGCCGAGCAGTTGGCTCGGGTCAAACACTACTTTGTGGGGCAGTTGGCCTTGACCGACTATTACAGTGCCTCGTGCTACGAGGAGGAGGTGCTGCGCCTGCTCGATACCCTGTTTCAGACGCACGACTATGTGCTGCTTACCGGGGGCTCCATGATGTATATCGATGCCGTGTGCAAGGGTATCGACGATATCCCTACCATCAGCGACGAGGTGCGTCGTGAGGTGCTGGAGCACTATCATCGGGTGGGGCTCGAAGCCTTGTGCGAAGAGTTGCGCGAGCTCGATCCGGTCTATTACGGCGAGGTCGATTTGAAGAACCACAAGCGGGTGATTCATGCCATCGAGATCTGTCGCCAGACCGGGGGACGGTATAGCGACCTGCGCACCCGGCAGGTGAAGACTCGCCCTTTCCGCATCGTGAAGATAGGGCTGATACGTCCCCGCGAGGAGCTTTTCGAGCGTATTGCCCGACGCACCGAGCAGATGATGGCCGAGGGGCTGCTCGACGAGGCCCGTCGGGTCTATCCCCAGCGACACCTCAACTCGCTCAATACCGTGGGGTACAAGGAGCTGTTTGCCTATTTCGATGGAGTGATGACCCTCGACCAGGCCATCGAAAAGATTAAACGAAATACCCGGGTCTATTCCAAGAAACAGGTGACCTGGTACAAGAAAGATCCCGATATGCATTGGTTCTCGCCCGACGACAGGGAGGCGATTATCGGGTATATCGACGGCTGTAGTAAATCGAACTGAATTTTTTCTCTTCCCCTTTTCCTGAATGTCGCAGCGCCGCAGTATCTCCTCAATTGCTGCTCTTGATAAAGTACTCGGTTACCCCCTTGTTGTGCCGCGAAAAAATCTCACGGGCCTTTTGCAGGAAACCTTTCAGGTGTGGACGTTGCGGATGGTCCTGTACCTCTTGTTCGGCTGGGACGACTACAAACGGGTCGCGAGCCGTGACGGGTCGGCGGGTATAGACCAGCGTATATTGGGCCGATTGTAGAACGACCCGATTCATCGAGTTGCGGGCTACGTTGACCTTGACCAAAGCGCCACCCACGGTGTCGCGCGTTTTCATGTTGGAGATGAAATTACCCAGCGAATAGACGACCAGAGCCTGTGGGTTGCCCGCTGCGTCGTATCGCACCTCCATGGGTTGAATAACGTGCGGATGCGAACCGATAACCAGTTGTACACCCTCGGCAACCAGCATATCGGCCAACTCTTTTTGCCGGGCGTTGGGGAGTAGTTGGTACTCGTCGCCCCAGTGCAGACAGGCTACAATCAGTTCGGCCTGGAGAGCTTTGGCCCGGCGTATGTCGCGTTGGATGCGTTTCCGCTCGATGTAGTTGACGATGAGGGGTGGGGAGGGGGCGAATCCGTTGGTCCCGTAGGTATAGTTGAGGAAGGCGATGCGGATGCCGCCCACCTGGGTCATCAAGGGGTGGAAGCGCTCGAGCGAACGGTTGGAGTCGTAGGTGCCCGCGTGTTCGACACCCAGAGTGTCGAGCAGATGCAGGGTGCGCAGGGCTCCGCGCGAGTAGCGGTCGAGGCAGTGGTTGTTGGCGGTGAGGAAGAGGTCGAACCCGGCCCGTTGCAGTGCTGCGGGAAAAGCATCGGGAGCCGAAAAACAGGGGTAGCCCGTATAGGGAGCTCCGCCTGCAGGGGCTTCGAGATTGACCACGGCATAATCGGCCTCGGCAATCTCGGGGGCAATCACTTCGAAGCAGTCGGTATAGTCGTAGCCTTCGCCGTTACGGGCCGAGGCTATCTGGGCCTGGTGCTGCATGGCATCGCCCGCAAAAAGCAGGGAAACTTCGGTAGCGGGGGCTACCGGAGTTTGCCCTAACAAAAGCGGTGCTAAAAAGGTGACGAGCCCTATCATCGCCAATCGGCTTTTTATTTATAGATGGCTTTCTTGCCGGCCAGCAGGGTGTTGCGCATGAGCGAGACGATGGTCATGGGACCTACGCCGCCGGGCACGGGGGTAATATAGGAGCAGAGGGGAGCAACCTCGCTGAACTTCACGTCGCCGGTGAGTTTGAATCCCGATTTCTTCGAGGCATCGGGTACGCGGGTCGTTCCCACGTCGATGATTACGGCGCCCTCTTTCACCATGTCGGCGGTTACAAATTCGGGTGAGCCCAGGGCGGCAATGATGATATCGGCTGTGCGGCATATCTCCTTGATGTTGGGGGTAGCGCTGTGGCACACCGTTACGGTAGCGTTGCCGGGGTAGGCTTTCTGCATCATGAGGGTAGCTACGGGCTTGCCCACGATGTTGCTGCGGCCCAGTACCACGCAGTGTTTCCCCTTGGTCTCGATTTCGTAGCGGGCCAGCAGCTCCATGATACCGGCCGGCGTGGCCGATACGAAGCAGGGCAGACCTATCGACATGCGTCCCACGTTTACGGGGTGGAATCCATCGACATCCTTGCGATAGTCGATGGCCTCGATGACCTTCTGCTCCGAGATGTGCTTGGGCAGGGGCAGCTGTACGATGAATCCGTCGATATCGGGGTCGTTGTTCAGCTCATCGACCTTGCGCAACAGCTCCTCTTCGGTCACATCGTTTTCGTAGCGAATCAAGGTCGATTTGAACCCGCACTGTTCGCAGGCTTTTACCTTGTGGGCTACATAGGTTTCACTACCGCCGTCGTGTCCTACCAGGACGGCTGCCAGGTGGGGGCGTTTGCCGCCGGCATTGCAGATGTCGGCTACCTCTTGGGCAATTTCTTGTTTGATGCGGTCGGCCACCGCTTTTCCGTCGATTAATTGCATATGCGTTATGGGTTTATATAAAAACTGCCGGACACACTCTCTATTTGCCTCGAGTCAATCGGTCGTTGGGTTTGGAGAGTATATCCGGCAGTTTCATGGTTGATAATGTTGTGTCTTTTTATCTGCGTTTGAGTCCTTTCATCATGGCGCCCTTGTTTTGTGTGACCATGCGCATCATCTTGCGCGTCTGGTCAAACTGCTTGACGAGTCGGTTGACCTCTTGTATCGAGGTGCCGCTACCGGCGGCGATGCGTTGTCGGCGGCTGCCGTTGAGCAGTTCGGGGTTGGTTCGCTCCTTGGGAGTCATCGAGTAGATGATGGCTTCGATGCTCTTGAAGGCATTGTCGTCAATATCCATGTCTTTGATGGCTTTGCCCACACCCGGAATCATCGAGGCCAGGTCTTTGAGGTTACCCATCTTCTTGATTTGTTGTATCTGACTGAGGAAGTCGTTGAAGTCGAACTGGTTCTTGGCAATCTTCTTTTGCAGGCGTTTGGCCTCCTCTTCGTCGTATTGCTCTTGGGCCCGCTCGACGAGCGAAACGATATCGCCCATACCCAGAATACGGTCGGCCATACGGGCGGGGTGGAAGTAGTCGATGGCCTCGAGTTTCTCGCCGGTACCGATAAACTTGATGGGCTTATCGACCACCGTGCGGATGGAGAGGGCGGCACCACCGCGGGTATCACCATCGAGTTTGGTGAGTACCACGCCATTGAAGTCGAGCCGGTCGTTGAACTCCTTGGCCGTGTTGACAGCATCCTGACCGGTCATGGCATCGACTACAAACAGAATCTCGGTGGGGTTTATCTTCTTTTTGATAGCCTCGATTTCGTTCATCATCTGCTCGTCGATGGCCAACCGGCCGGCGGTATCGACGATGACCAGATCGAGGTGGTTCTCCTTGGCATATTTCACGGCGTTGGCGGCGATGCTTACGGCATCCTTGCTGTCGGGTTCGGTATAGACCGGTACCTCGATTTGCTCGCCCAGCACCTTCAACTGTTCGATGGCGGCGGGACGATACACGTCGCAGGCTACGAGCAGCGGACGTTTGGCCTTTTTCGATTTCAACATCTTGGCCAACTTGGCCGAGAAGGTGGTTTTACCCGAACCTTGCAAACCCGACATGAGGATGATCGACGGGTTTTGCGACAGGTTGATGTCGGCCGTCTGGCCTCCCATCAGGGTAGCCAGTTCGTCGTGCACGATCTTCACCATCAACTGTCCCGGCTTCACGGCGGTGAGCACATTCTGTCCCAAGGCCTTGGCCTTTACCGTGTCGGTAAATTGCTTGGCGACTTTGTAGTTGACATCGGCATCGAGCAGGGCACGGCGCACATCTTTCAGTGTCTCGGCCACGTTGATTTCGGTGATTTTGCCTTCACCTTTCAATATTTTAAAAGACCGTTCCAGTCTTTCACTAAGGTTTTCAAACATAGTTTTTAGAACAAAATTATTTATACTGATGGATAAATCGGTGCAAAATTACTCAAAATCGGCGGAATATGCGAATAAAAACCAAAGAATAAATATTATAAATAATGTATATATAGGTGCGCTTCAACTCTTTGTCGAGGCTCGCCATTTGAGGGTTATATCTTCTTGTTTCTCCAGTTTGCCTTTTTGAAGAAGAGTATCGAGAGCAGCAGTTTGAACCCCCAATAGATATACTCGACGGTCCAGCAGAGCGAGATATCCACGCGTTGCCGCACGATGATTACATAGATGGCCAAAGTGTAGAAGACAATAGTGACCATCTCGATGAGGAAGGCCATTCGGGTGTCGCCCGTGCCCGATACCGACTGGAACAGGAGGTTACCCGGCAGAGCTAGCAGGTAGTAGGCCGACATGACATAGACCGAAGCCGTGCAGTTGGCAATGAGTGCGCTGTCGTTGGTGTAGATGAGCAGAATCCATTGTGGAAACAGGCACAGCAGGATAATGAGCGGCAGCACAATAGCGTAGCACATCTTGATGATGCGTCGCACGATGGGTATCACATCGTCGGCTCGGTGAGCCCCCATGGCATTGCTCACGAGGGTGCAGGCGGTGGCACCAAAGGCATTGACGGGCATGAACAACAGGGTAGAGGTGCTGCGTATGATGTTCGAGATGGCCAGGGGCAACTCTCCCAAATGTTCCACGGCTACAAAGAAGAGAAACCAGGTGCCTATGGTGAGGAAGTAGAGTATCATGCTCCACACCGACACGTTGAGTATCTCGCGGATGAGGCCGAGCCCTTGGAATCCGAATCGGGAGAGCTGGTATCGCTCCCGGTCGATGCAGAAGAGGGTATAGAGTATGAAGTGCAGAGCTGCCGAGGCTTCGGCCAGGACCGAGCCCAATGCGGCGCCGGCGATACCCATTTGCGGGGCGCCAAAGTTGCCGAATACGAAGATGTAGTTGAATACCACGTTGGCCACGGTCATGATGATGGCATTGACCATGAGCACGCGGGTGCGGGTTATCGCCACGAAGAAGGCGCGGAACATGACCCCTATCGAGGTGAACAGCAGACCGAAGATGCGGTACTCCATGTAATCTTCGCCGGCCTGGCATACGGCCGGTGACGAGATGAGCAGTTTGAGTAGCTGCGGGGTCCATACCAGTGAAGCCAGTACGAGTAGTATCGAGAAGAGTACCAGAAATAGGGTACCCTGGTTCATGATCGGCCCCAAAGCGCGATATTTTCCCTCGCCGTTTCGCCTGGCCATGAGTATCTGAGCCCCCGTGCTGAAGCCGAAAGTGACCATATAGAAGGCCAGGTAGAGCACGCCGGCCAGGGCCGAGGCTCCCAGCTCCACCTGCCCCACGCGGCCCATGAAGGCGGTGTCGGTGATGTTGATGAGGTTCTGTACAAAGAGGCTGACGAGAATGGGCAGTGCGATGCCCCAAATATCTTTACGACTGTACATCTGGTTGGGTTGGATGGAAAGGTTCAGTTATATAGCGAAAATGCCCACTCGACAATTCGGGCAGGCATTCTCAAATAGTGAGTTCGGTTATATCAGTTTGTTGGTCGCGGTGTCGGGGAAGACAACAGCCGGGGTAAAGTTGCGAGCCTCCTCGGGAGTCATCAAGGCATAGGCCATGATAATGACGATATCGCCGGGTTGTACCTTGCGGGCTGCGGCACCGTTGAGGCATACCACACCCGACCCTCGTTCGCCCTTGATGACATAGGTTTCAAATCGTTCGCCATTGTTGTTGTTCACGATCGATACTTTCTCATTGGCGATAATATTTGCCGCGTCCATCAGATCTTCGTCGATGGTGATGCTGCCGATGTAATTCAAATCGGCTTGAGTGACGGTAACTCTGTGAATTTTTGATTTTACAACCTCTATAAACATGGTTTTATTGTGTTATTTTTCGGGACGTCGATAAGCGATGTTGTCGATCAGTCTCACCTCACCGTCATACACCGTGATGCAGCCCACGATATAGTCCGAGTCGTTCCAGTTGGCAACAGGTTGCAACGTGTTTCCATCGACAATCTCGTAGTATTCTACGCGCATTTCGGGGATAGCGTTGAGCGTGGCGACCACTTCATCGATAGTCTCTTTCACCGAATGATCGGCTGCAAAGGTACGACTTTTAAACAAAGTCTCGGCTATTTTGGGCGCATTTCTTCGTTGCGATTCGGTGAGTCGGGTGTTGCGGCTGCTCAGGGCAAGGCCGTCGGGCTCGCGCACGATGGGTACGGCCACGATATTGAACGTGTAGCCCAGTTGGGCAGCCATGGCCCGGATGACGGCGATCTGCTGGAAATCTTTTTCACCGAAGTAGGCATTGTCGGGGCGCACGATGTCGAAGAGTTTGCTCACGATTTGAGCCACTCCGTTAAAGTGTCCCGGGCGATATTTCCCCTCCATCACCTCGGCTACCGGACCCAGATTGAATATCCGGGTATCTTCGGTCGGATACATCTCTTCGACCGAGGGGGCAAAGGCATAGCTGCAGTTGACCGACTCGAGCAGGGCGCAGTCCTTGTCGAGGGTGCGGGGGTAGAGCCGCAAGTCGTTTTTATCGTTGAATTGGGTAGGGTTGACAAATATACTCACCACCGTTACGTCGTTGTTGGCGACACTGGTCTTTACCAGTTGCAAATGTCCGTTGTGCAAGGCTCCCATTGTCGGTACAAGTCCTATCGTTTTACCGGCATTCCTGTCCGAATCGAGCTGTTGGCGCAATTCGGCGATTGTTGTGAATACTTTCATAATTGAACTTTGGTTAAAAAATCGTGCAAAAGAAACAAATAAAACCCAATTGACGAAATAAAGCCTGCTTTTTTCTGGATTGTAACCTCAAATATTTCGCATTGAGGGGAAAATATGAGAAGTCTGGCGATTTTTTGTTGTTAATACTTCTAATAATTCGAGGATTCAGCCGTTTTTTTTTATATCTTTGCAAAACTAATCGAGTTTAAAGAGTAGAATGAAAGAAGCCAAAGTTCTATTTATCGCCCAAGAGATTACCCCGTATTTACCGGAGTCGGAGATTGCTCACATCTGTCGCTATTTGCCGCAGGGCATCCAGGATAAGGGGCATGAAATACGCACGTTTATGCCCAAGTATGGCTCTATTAACGAGCGTCGTAACCAATTGCACGAAGTCATTCGGCTGTCGGGTATGAATTTGATTATCGACGATACCGACCATCCGCTTATCATCAAGGTTGCTTCGATTCAATCGGCTCGGATGCAAGTCTATTTTATCGATAACGACGACTATTTTCAGCGTAGTGCCGATGGGGTAGCCGAGGAGGCCATGCGTCCCGATAACGACGAACGCAGCATATTCTTTGTGCGCGGTGTGATGGAGACGGTAAAAAAACTGCGGTGGACGCCCGACATTATCCACTGTCATGGCTGGATTACGGCGTTGGCTCCTCTCTATATCAAGAAGAGTTATGCCGAGGATCCTTCGTTCAGAGATGCCAAGGTGATTTACTCGCTGTATGACAACGATTTTAAAACTCCGTTCGACCCGCGATTTGCCGAGAAACTGAAACTCGAGGGTATTCAAGACAGCGACCTTCCCTTTGCTGTGGGCGATGAGGTCGATCCCGTCACGCTCAACAAGCTGGCTGTGCAGTATTGCGATGGTGTGATACAGGGAAGTCAAAATATCAACTCTCAAATTACCGATTACGTCAAGCAGCTGAATGTCCCATTCTTGGAATATCAGGACCCCGAAAATTATATTGAAGCCTATAACGACTTTTATGGTAAAATTGTAGGGAACGAATAACATCAGTTACTAAATAGGAAATGAAAGTTTTGAAATTTTTGCCGATAGCTTTCCTTTTGGCTTTAGGCATCTCTTCGTGTGGCGACGAAAACAGCCTGATAGGCTCGTCGATAGTCGATACGGATCTTGAAATCGTGGTGGACTCTTCCTTTCAACGCATGATAACCGCCGAGTCTATACCCAACGATAGTGTCGTAGGTCGCACGATAACCCAGTTGATCGGTCGCATTTCGATTCCCGGATATGGAAAACTGGAGACCGATTTTCTCACCCAGTTCATGCCGGCATCGACGTTCGATACCACAGGTGTCGATAGACTCGACTCGCTGGTGCTCTACCTGAACTATAATGCCGATTCGTTTACGGGCGACTCGTTGGCTCCCATGCAGTTGAGTGTCTATCCGCTTGAGCAGCAACTCAAATCGCCTGTGTATAGCAGTATAAATCCGGCCGACTATTACAACGCTCAGAGCGAACCTATCGCCTTGAAGAGCTACAACGCCTCGTTTCTGGGGTTGCCCGATTCGTTGGTGAAGTTGGGGTATAAAACCATACGGGCGAAGTTGCCCGATGCGATGGCCGAACAACTCTTCCAGAAATACAAGACCGATCCGCTCGTCTTCTCTTCGCCCAGCCGGTTTACCCAATACTTCCCGGGCCTCTATGTGAAGACCTCCTATGGAAGCGGTTGCGTAGTGAATGTGCAGAACTCGGTGATAAATCTGCATTATACCAAAACCACAGTCGTCAACGATAAAGATTCTACTTATGCCGCCATGCAAACTCTCATGGCAGTGACCCCCGAAATAACAACCGGCAACCACATAAAATTCGAAATCGATCCTTCGGTACAGAGTAATATTGCTGCCGGTAAGGTCTATTTGATAGCTCCGGCGGGACTGAATGTCTTGTTGCACTTCCCTACACGCGAAATCGTGAGAAGTTTCGAGGAGTCGGTGGGAGCCGAGGGCTTGACTGTCCAGGGGCTTATCAACTCGCTCATCCTTACGGTGCCGTTGAAAGAACTGGTTTCGAACAAGTATAACCTGCAGCCGCCGCAATTCCTGCTCTTTGTACGCAAAAGCGAGCTTCAGTCATTCTTTGAGAAAAAAGAGTTGGCCGATAACGTGAGGTCGTTTTATGCCGAGTACAACAGCGATACACGCACCTATAGCTTTACAGGGTTACGCACTTTCCTGAACGATGTCATTGAGAAGAAACGTCAGGGTATCGAGATAACCGATGCCGATGAAGAGATTGTGCTTGTGCCCGTATCGGTGTATAGCGAGACGGTATCGGCAGGTAGCAGTTATTACTACTATTCCTATAACGAGCAAGAGGTGGTTACCGATATCGTGCCCTATATTGCAGCACCTTCGTTTGCCGAAATTGATATGGATAATATTAAATTGCAGTTGACATACAGCCGCCAGAAGGTGAAATAATACTTCGACAGGCCAACGATAACACAGGATAAAGCGGGGTAATTTTTTACCCCGCTTTCTTTTTTTTGTAGAGTGGGGATGATTGTCGCGAATAAAAAAATAGGCCGAAGCAATAAAAAAATAAGGGAAAGAGTTGGCGCGTTTTATCAAAAGTATTACCTTTGCACCGCAATCGCCACAATAGCTCAGTCGGTAGAGCATTTCATTCGTAACGAAAAGGTCCCGGGTTCGAGTCCCGGTCGTGGCTCGAAAAGAGGTTCAATGCAAATTGAATCTCTTTTTTTGTTTGTATCTCCTTGTGATGTGGAGGAGTGCTTGTGTCACTTCGTACCTAATGCGTGGCTCAATATAGAGTGCCGGGGTATCATCCCGCACTTGATGCGGGATCCAGTAGTGCGTCTTTTGCTGCTCTGGCATTTCTTTTGCCGGTAACTTTGTTGGGTGTTCTTGGATACCATGTCGCAGCGATGCATGAATTGGGAGGTTGTATTGCAG
The DNA here is from genome assembly GCF_002161555.1 of Barnesiella sp. An55. GTDB lineage: Bacteria > Bacteroidota > Bacteroidia > Bacteroidales > Barnesiellaceae > Barnesiella > Barnesiella merdipullorum. Next base: position 44,925 of record NZ_NFHZ01000008.1, read on the forward strand.
TATGGGGAAAAACAAAAATCGGCAAGAACTTTATGTCCTTGCCGATTTCTGTGGGGTGCTAGATGGGACTCGAACCCACGACCCTCGGAACCACAATCCGATGCTCTAACCAACTGAGCTACAGGCACCATGTTTGTTTTTCATAAAGGAGTTATCCTCGCTTTACTGGCGGTGCGGACGGGACTCGAACCCGCGACCCCATGCGTGACAGGCATGTATTCTAACCAGCTGAACTACCGCACCAGTTTGGTTTTGCGACGGCAAAGATAGGCCAATTTTTATTTCTACGCAATACCTTGGGCAAGAATTTTTGCAAAAAAAAATCATGCCTTTTTTTATCCTGCACGAAAACAAATACTTACCTTTCGATAGCTCTCGATACAGTGGCGATATTCTTTGTGTGAGCCAGTGTTGGGAGTGGTATGGGTGAATTACCTTATTTAAAAGATACATGCCCGGGCAAGGGTGAAATCCCTTGGTCCCGGGCATGTATGGCGATCGTTTGTGACTTTGGGTAGGAAAGTCACGCTGGCATAGCTAATTTAGCGAACAATCACCTTATGGGTTGAGTTGCCTGTGGCAGTTGTGGCTTGCAGGATATAGATTCCACGGGCGAGGTGAGAGATTTGCACCAGACCGTTTTCGGCAGCATATTGTCCCATTTGTATTCCCGATGTGGTGTATAGCGATACCTGTTGCAGTCCGTCGGCCATGATGCTGACAACCGTTCCCTGTTGGGCTATCGATACCGCCTGACTGTTGGCCGTGTTGATTCCCGATTGCGATTTCACGAGAACCGACAGGGGAATGTATTTGTCGGCGGCACCGCGAGAGGCAAGTTTCACATAGGCTTCGTGAACTCCCAGATTGGTGCTGTTGAACGACACGGTGAACGAGCCACCGGCAGCAGGGAGCGATGTGGTCGAGAGTTTGAATTTGCTGGGATTGGCTCCGCCAAGCGACAGTTTTATCGGTTCGGTCAGATTCTTGCCGGTCACGGTAATCTTTCCGCTCACCTGGTCTTTACTTTGTGCGGCAACCATCGATACGTGGGTCGAGTCGCTGGATACCTCGGGCAGGTCGGTACGACCCCAACCGATGTCGTCGATATAATAGGTCACGGCATTTTCATTACCCCAAAGTCCGGTGTATTTGAAAGCCATGAAGAATACATCGTTGATGTTCTGTCCCTCCAGATTTACGTGTATTTCGTTCCATTCGCCGTTTTGGTCGGGGGTAGCCGGTATGCCGGCTTCCAGGGACTGGAAGAATATCGGGCTCCCGGGAATGGTATCGATGTAGTAGAGCTCGAGCTTGGTGGGGCAGTTCTCGAACATGTTCTCGCCCATGACGCGGAAGGTAAAGGTTTTCCCGGCCGTGTTGTAGCTCAAGGGAGGTGTAACAATCCACATCTCTACGCTGTCGTTGCTCTGTTCTTGATATACATATCCCGAGGCTTTGGCCATCTTCTCACCATCGAGCTCGTATCCCCACCAGGGACGCTCTCCTTTGCGGACTACGTTTTGCCAGCCTTCGAGTTGCAGATTCTCGTTTTTGACGGCACTGTCGAAGGTTTCGAACAGTTGTTCGCGGGGATTGCTCATGTTCCAGTTGAAATCTCGGGTGAGCGGATCTTCTACCGGGGTATCACCGGCGGTAGCCGTACCCTTGAGATCTACCACGAGTTCTTTCCCTTCGAGGGTGGTAAAGTGAATCTTCGAATGGTAATTCCCGGCCTGGTTGGGGGCAAAGGTGAAGGTGATGGGGTTGGAGATGTTTTTGACAAACAGGGTGCTCGATATGCTGAAGGCCGCTCCTTCGATGTGTTCGATCGAGGCTCTCACATAGTCGATGCAGTTTTGGCTCGAGAGGGTAGCCTTTGCTGTGCTTCTTTCGTTGACTTTGGCAGTAAAGGCCGGGATGGTGGCGGGCTCGAGAGAGATTGTGGGCGGGTTGTTGGGGTCGATGCAATAGCCTTTCAGTTGGAAGGTCTGCGTGAGTTCGTAGTTGCCGGCACTCTCGATGGAGACTGTAGCCGTGTGGCGACCGATGACTGTGGGATTATAGGTGAAGATCACCTCTTGTGTGGGCTCGGTTGTCGATTGTACCGAGGCACTGAAGTATTGGGAGTCTTTGCCCGTGATGCTGATGGTCACCGGCTGGGAGAGGTTGGCCTGCTGGATGGTTACGGTAGGATAGTCGATTGGTTGGTTGAGCCGGGTCGAGAGTTCGGTAAAGCTGTTGGGCGACACGTTCAGTGTGGGTTCGGTAGGGGTGGCTCCCTCGACCTTCTGGAAACTGAAATCGTCGAACAGTACAGAGGCATTCTTGGCCACCATCACGTTGAAGTAAAAGCGGGTAGCCCCTTCGGGGAGGGTGGTCTCGACCGCCTTCTCGGTCCAGTCGCTGGCGGTGAAGAAGTCGGTTATCAGCTTGTCGCTGTCGTGATCGAGTTTGCCGTCGCGGGGAGACTCCCAGTAACAGTTCAGTTTGACGTCGCTGCCGCTTTGCGAGGTCAGTACTTTGTATTTGATACGCAGGCGGTAGGTAGCTCCCGACTCGAAATTGCCGGCAATCTCTTGGCTCAAATAGCTCTCGTTTCGTGAGGCTTTGGTGACTTTCAGAGCTTGTTCACCCTCGACCTTGTCGGTGGTTTCGATATCCAGTGTAATTCCTGTGGCACTCCAGTCATCGAAAGTAGTCCCAAAGAAGGGGCTGGTAGAGGTGTCTTCGAATCCCGGGTTGGATAACATCTCGTCGGCCGCGAAAGTGCTGGTAGCCAGCAGCCAAAGGGGGAGGAGTAATAATAATTTTTTCATATAAAAAGTGAGTTAAAGGTAGGGAAGAGCCCGACGTCAAGGCCTTTCCATACGGTTAGAATTTAGAATATAGATGATTTTTATTGGGCAATCTGTGTTTGGGACGATACTTCGATTTTTACGGAGTAGATATCCCCTCGTGTGGCGTATATTTTTTGCATAAAAAGCGAGTTGTTAGATTAACTATTCTATATATTTTGTTTTGGGGGGATAAATATAGAATACACTTTTACGAAAAACATAAAAGTCAATGTAACTTTTACTCTTTTTTAACGTATAAAATAGTTTAAAATTGACGAATTTTTAGTAGTGTAAAAGGTTCAAGAGTAGCGGTTTTTACTCCTCTTGATTAATATATAAACAGCTGTAAAACAGGTGACTATTTGTCTTGTCGGGCTTTTGCCTCTTGAGCCCGGTAGTGCAGGGGTGACAGGCCGGAGTTGGTTTTGAAAAATTTGCCAAAGGCCGATTGGTCCGAGAAGTTGAGTTCGTCGGCAATGGCCTGTATGGGGAGGTCGGTGTGGCGAAGCAGTCGGCAGGCTTCGGCATAGAGCAGACCGGTGATGAAGTAGGCTGCCGTCTTGTGGGTGGTCTTACGGATTATGCGCGAGAGATAAGAGGGCGATATCGACAGGTGGCGAGCATAGAACTCGATATAGTGTTCACGCTTGTAGTGCTGGATGAGGAGGGCGATAAACTGCTGGAAAAGCTGTTCGGAGTGGCCCGGAGCGTTAGTCGAGTCGGCACGCGGGTCAATCATCTCGAGCACTTGCAGCAAGACCGCATGTAGGAGATGGTGCAGAATCTCCTCCTGGTAGGAGCCATGCCGGGCAATGTGTCGGGCGATTTGTTGCAGGTCGTTGGCCAGGTCGTTGGCTTGCTCGGGCGCCAGGTGCAATATGGGCGACTGGGTTCGACAGAAGAAGAGCGGGTATTGCCGGTAAGCCGGGTTGGTGGCCAGCAGGCGCTCGAAGAGGGTGCGCTCGCACAGCAGGTGCAGGGCGGTGAAATCGGGGCTTTGGCGGGTGAGCGCAACCAGCAAGCTGGGCCAGAAGAGCAGCATGTCGCCGGGGCCCACCGTGTGTTCCCGGTAGTTGAGCGAGAATGTAGCTTTGCCTTGCCGAATCAGTATCACCGAGAAGATGTCGGCAAAGACCGGAGGAATGGTGTCGATGTTTACCAACCGGTCGCTCATCTCGAAACAGGCCAGACTGTTCCCATATACCTCCTTTACCTGGTGGTATTCTGTGAGTTCACTAAGCCTTATAATCCTCTCTTTCATCTGCCGGTTGTAGCGGGTTTGACAGGGTAAAGATAGGGAATGTTCAGTATTTAACCAATAATGGCATTTGATTTAACACTCGTAGCCGAGGGCGATTGCCGAAATTTGCAGCACAAGAAACCTGAATGTTTAACCGATAAAAAGGATAACGATATGACAAACCAATGGATGTATGCAGGCGCTTTGGCGCTGATAGCTTTGTGTACACAATGCGGTGTGTCTGCCCGTCGGGAGATTACGCTGCACGATGTCCAGGGACGAGAGATGACAGTTCCCCTTCGTAAAGCTCTGTCGGTAGATGCACCTCGGGTGCGTTACCCGGGATTCAACCCCGATACGCTGGTGTTGAAGGCCGGCAGTGTGCGACGCGAAGGGGCCATGCCGCTGCCGTGCGATATTTTGCTCGAGCGCGATGTGCCTATCCGGTTGCGCGACGGCGTGACTATCTATGCCGATGTGTTCCGTCCCGTAGGCAATGAGGTATGCCCGGCCATTCTGGCCTGGAGTCCTTATGGCAAGGAGATAGGCGGGCAGATGCTCGACGATGTGCCCATGCGTTCGGGGGTACCCTTGTCGGCCACTTCGGGGCTGGAGAAGTTCGAGGGTCCCGACCCGGCCTACTGGGTGGCACATGGCTATGCCATTGTCAATCCCGACAAGCGGGGAGCCTATATGTCGGAGGGTAATTTGCTCTACTGGGGACACGAGGATGCCCTCGACGGTTGTGATGTGATCGAGTGGATTGCCTCGCAGCCCTGGTGCAACGGCAAGGTGGGCATGTCGGGCAACTCGTGGCTCACCGTGTCGCAGTGGTTCATTGCGGCCGAGCGTCCCGAGCATCTGGCTGCCATTGCTCCGTGGGAGGGATTTTGCGACCACTACCGTGAGTCGGGTACCCGGGGCGGAATACCGGCGCCCGAGTTCCCCGAGATGATTGCCGAGACCTTTGCTTCGGCACACGGTATGCTGGAAGATCAGCCCCGCATGATTGTCGAGCACCCTTTCATGTGCGCTTATTGGGAAGACAAGGCTGCCCGGGTCGAGAATATCGAGATACCGGCCTATGTGGTAGCCAGCTATACCAACTCGGTGCATACCCACGGCTCCTTTGCCGGATTTCGCCGCATGGCCTCGAAAGAGAAGTGGTTGCGGGTACACAACACCAGCGAGTGGTTCGACTATTACACACCCGAGAATGTGGAGGATCTGCGTCGCTTCTTCGATCACTATCTGAAGGGTATCGACAACGGTTGGGAACAGACCCCGCGGGTGCGCCTGTCGGTGTTGAATCCCGGTGGTACCGACATTGTGGGACGAGCCGAGGAGGATTTCCCGCTGGCCCGTACCCAGTATCGCAAACTCTATCTGTCTGCTGCCGACAGCTCTCTGCTCACCTCGTTGCCTGCTGGCCAGGCCGTGAGTGAATATCAGTCGGACAGCGCCCGTCACGAGGTGACCTACCGCTATCGCATGGAGCAGCCTACCGAGATTACCGGCTACATGAAACTGCACCTGTGGGTATCGGCCCCCGATCATGACGATATGGACCTGGCCGTGCGGGTTGAGAAACTCTCGCGCGACGGCCAGCCGCTCCCCGACCGCACGGGCAACCTTATTGCTGCCACGGGACTGTTGCGGGTGTCGATGCGCCAGTTGGACGAGACCCGTTCGACGGAGTCGGAACCGTATTACACCTTTACTACCGAGCAGAAGTTGAAGCCGGGCGAGATTGTTCCTGTCGAAATCGAGATATGGCCCATGGGGCTCTACTTCGACGAGGGTGAAATACTGCAACTCACCGTGGGGGCCTATCAGCCCCAAAAGGCGGCCATTCCCTTCGGTTCGGCTTCGATTTCGGTTCCGCGCGACGGGTTCACCTATATGCCGGGGCAGCCGGTCGAGATGATAACCGTGGGGGGGAACGCCACCCAGTGTGCCGACCCGGCTGAGGTGGTTGTTTCGCCGGCTACTCACAATGCCGGGCGTCATCGCATCTATACAGGTAGCAAGTACGATAGCTACCTCTATGTGCCCGTGATACCGGATAATTCTGTGAAATAACCAAGCGCTACGGCGGTGTTTGCCATCGGGATATAGAGAAGCTCAAACCTCTCTGTATCCGCACCGCCGGCGCTTCGCATAAAAACTCTCATATCATCGAAAGGGGAGGGATGGCTCCACACGTTTGTGGGGCGTCTCTCCCCTTGTTGTAGTATCGATTACAGAGGGGTGGGTTGTGGTCCCATGCACAAAAGGGTAGAGAATATGGCCGCCGATGGTTATAATCCCAGGTAAATTTTTTACATTTGTCGAGGTTAACCGTATGAATATGGCACAAAATTTTGGATTCGTAAAAGTGGCGGCGGCAGTTCCCGGTGTGGAGGTGGCCGACTGCCAATATAATGTCGTCGAGATAGAGAAGCAGATAGCCGAGGCTTCGGAACAGGGCGTGCAGATAATCGTCTTTCCCGAAATGTCGGTCACGGCCTACACCTGTGGCGATCTGTTTGGCCACACCCTGTTGCTCGAGCAGGCACAGCAAGCCCTGTCGCATTTGCTCGAGGTCACAGCCCATTGCGCGTTACTGTGCGTCGTGGGTATGCCCGTGGCCTGGCAGAACAGTCTTTACAACTGCGCTGTCGCTTTTCAGCAGGGACGCATCCTGGGGGTAGTCCCCAAGAGCTATCTGCCCAATTATAAAGAGTTTTACGAGGAGCGCTGGTTCGCTTCGGGTCTTACGGTTCGGGGCGAGAGTGTCGAACTGTGCAGCAACCGGGTGCCTTTCGGTACCGACCTTCTCTTCGAGAGTGCCGGCGCCGTGGTGGGTATTGAACTGTGTGAAGACCTGTGGGTGCCCATACCACCCAGCAGCCATCTGGCCCGGCAGGGTGCCGATATCATTCTCAACCTGTCGGCCACCAACGAGTTGATAGGCAAGCACCACTACCTGCTCTCGCTGTTGCGGCAGCAGTCGGCACGCTGTCTGGCCGGTTATGTCTATGCTTCGGCTGGTTTTGGCGAATCATCGACCGACCTGGTTTTTGCCGGCAACGGTATCGTGTTGGAAAATGGTTCTATCTTGGCTCAAACCGAGCGATTTGTCCAGGCACCTCGCCTGGCGGTGAGCGAAATCGATGTGGAGCGGCTCCGCACCGAGCGAAGGGTCAAGACCTCGTTTGCACAGGGCACCGATTCGATGGAGCACCCCGTGCGACACATCCCTTTCGTGCTGGCCGATGTACCTTTGCACCTCACCCGTCGGGTATCGTCGCGCCCCTTTGTCCCTGCCGATTCGGCCACACTGAACGACCGCTGCGAGGAGATTCTCTCGATTCAGGCTGCCGGGTTGGCCAAGCGGCTTGTTCACACACGGGCTCAAAGTGCAGTGATAGGCATCTCGGGTGGACTGGATTCGACCCTGGCGTTGCTGGTGGCGGTCAAGGCGTTCGACAAGCTGGGAGAGTCGCGACAGAAGATTATCGGGGTAACCATGCCGGGATTCGGCACGACGGGGCGCACCTATCGCAATGCCGTGGCTCTGATGCAGGCCTTGGGTATCACGTTGCGCGAGATTTCTATCCGCGAGGCCTGTGAGCTCCATTTCAGGAATATCGGGCACGATATCTCGGTACAGGATGTCACTTACGAAAACTCCCAGGCTCGGGAGCGCACGCAGATATTGATGGATATCGCCAACCAAACGGGCGGACTGGTTGTGGGTACCGGCGACCTGTCGGAACTGGCATTGGGCTGGGCTACCTACAACGGCGACCACATGTCGATGTATGGGGTATCGACGAGTATTCCCAAGACGCTGGTCAAGTATCTGGTGCGTTGGGTAGCCGAGAACGAGTTGACGGGTGAGGCCCGCGAAACGTTGCTCGATATTGTGAATACGCCTATCAGTCCCGAGTTGATTCCGGCCGACGAGAACGGCGAGATAAAACAGAAGACCGAGGATTTGGTGGGGCCCTATGCGTTGCACGACTTTTTCCTGTTCAACATGCTCCGCTACGGTTTCTCGCCGGCCAAGCTCTACTACCTGGCGCGGTATGCCTTTGCGGGAGAGTTTGACGACGAGACGATAAAGAAATGGCTGAAAGTCTTTTGCCGTCGTTTCTTCAACCAGCAGTTCAAACGCTCCTGCTTGCCCGACGGGCCCAAGGTGGGATCGGTAAGTCTCTCGCCGCGAGGCGACTGGCGTATGCCCAGCGATGCGTCGAGTGCCATGTGGCTGCGCGAGTGCGACGAATTGTAATTGACAGAATAATATATATAAAAGGTAATCGGGCCGGGCGAGGAGTTATTCCTCTTCCGGCTCGTTTGGTTTCAAGGCCGGCTGTGCCTTCCCGCCCGAAATCGAATCGGTGGGCAGGGCGGGCGTGGCCGGTGTGGTGTGTCGGGTCGAGTCGGCCGGAGCCTCGGGAATAACCGGTGTGGCCTGGCGGGTAGTATCGGGCGCAACCTCGGCAGGAGGGGTGTTGCGTTTGAACAGGTCGCTCCAGCGGTTGAAATCGTGGCGCAGCATGATACCCACGCCCTGGGTGGTGAGAGCCGATTTGATGTAGTAGTTCTGGTCGTTGTAGTGGTTGTAGGCCTTCAGCCGTATGGTTCCGCTCTTGTTGAGCAGGTACTCCAGATCGAAGTCTCCGATAAAAGTGTTGTTGTTCAGTGTATTGTCGCGATACCCGAAATTGCCGTTGAAGATGAGCCGGTTGTTGAGCAGCTGGCTCGAGAGAGCGAGATCGACCTCCATGTCGGAGAAGTCGCCTTTTTCGCTGCGGAAGTTAGGCGAGATGTTCCAGTTGTCGCTCAATTGGCCCAGGATATTCCCCAGTTGCGACGAGAGAGTCGATGAGGCCACTGATACCAGCTCGTTGTTTCGGCTCTGTCCCATATTCATGAAGTCGGGGGTATAGAACCGGTTCAAGGCCAGCAGATAGATGATTTGGCGGTTCATCATGTCGTTGGTGCTGATGATGCTGCGCACCCGGCGGTCCACATCCTGGGTGAGGGTGGGGAAGGCAATGTCGAACGAGAGGTCGGGACGGCGCACGTCGCCAGCCACATTCAGGATGGTCTGTACCGGTACGGTAGTGCGGGTGAGCTCCTTGTCGTTGGCAAAGTTCTCGTCGAGGTCGAGCAGGTTGGCCGTGAGCGAGTAGATGGCCGATATGTCGAGGTTGGTCGCCATGGGGTCGCCGTGGAAGGAGACCCGGCTTCCCTCCTTGATGGAGAAGTCGCGGGTGATGATATCTTGCAGGCTGAAGTTGTAGCTTCCCTTCTCCAGCACATAGGAGCCATAGAGTTTCATGTCGTCGTCCACCGAGTTGTATTCCAGTAAGATACTTCCCCGGCCGGTCGCCTTGATCATGTCGCCGGTCGATTTGTCCATCACCAGGTTCACCTTGGCCTGGTTGGTAGCCTCGATTTGGAGGTTGAGCGACAAGACACTGTTGGCTTGAGTCTTGTCGTCCTCGAGCATGCGGGCATTGTTTTTGATAGCCATGCTGTCGGTGAGACTCTCTTCGGCCACGATCACGGGGCGGCTCGAGTTGGTAAAGGTGATGAAATCATATTCGCCGGCCGCCTCGCTGCCCGAGAGGACAAACGTGAATTTCGACTGATCGCCGGTGGCCATGTTTACATCGATGCGGTTATAACCCGGTTCGCCCTTGATGAGCGCCGAGCCGGAGCCATAGATTGTGCCGTAGTAGGTGGAACTTTGTCGCTCGGTCATGTCGTAGGCGAGGAAGTCGCGGGCATTGGTGATGGCAATATCGTAGGTGAGGTCTTTGAAGTTGTGATGCGCGAGCCATCCCGACGCTTTGGCCGTGTGGCGCAGCTTGTCATAGACGGTCACGTTGTCGAACCAGATGCGGGTGGGCGAGAGGTGTATGCTGTCGGTGAGCGTGTAGTGTGTGTTGAGGTAGCCGATGCCGAAGTTGAAGTTCTCGACATAGGCATCGCCCGTCACATTCAGAGCCTTGAACCGGCCGTAGAAGTCGATATGCCCGCTGGCCACTCCCGAGAGGTCGGTCATGACGGTTTCGACAAAGGGGTTCAGGAAGGCAATGTTCAGCCGGTCGGGGTCGAACGAGAGGGCGAGCGAGTCTTTGGTGGGGAAGATATAGCCGTCGATATAGGTCTGTTTCTCTTCGGGCGTCTCGACAAAACCTTTCATGAGGATACCCTGGTTGTCGTTGTCCCACATGCTGAAGAGGTGCAGGTCGCCAAATACAGCTCCGTTATAGGCAAAGTTCTTGACATCGAACTGCTCGGTGCTGAGTCGGGGGGCCGATGTGAAGAGGTGCGAGGCCACCAGGTTGCCGGTGGCATTGCCGCCGAACGATACATGCCTGATGTTGAGTGTGCCGAATATGTAGTCGAGATCTACGTCGTTGAGCTTTATGTCGAGCTCGTCGTCCTCCAGGGCCGAGGCAACACCGTCGATGAGTATGTATTGCGGGGCATGCGATATTTCGAAGTCGCGTATCTCGAGGCGTTTGTCGGTAAAGGTAAGTTCGGCCGGTTTCATCTGCCAGATGGTGTCGTTGAAGATGAGCTTCGAGGGATTGATGCGGGTGTGCACCTGCAACTTGTCTTCGTCGGGGGTGCGCATGAAGGAGGTCGAGGTGTTCAGTTCGCCGTAGAAGGTCGATTTGGTGTCGTTGTTCCAGTTGAGCACCAGGTCGAGGTTGTCTTTGCAGGCTTTGCTGCGCAGGCTCCAGGTGGTGCGTATTTGCTTTTTGTTATAGGTATTGGTTTCAACCGACAGGTACATGTCGGCAGAGTCTTTGCGGGCACTGATATAGGTGTCTTCGATATGACTCTTCTTATACCACAGATGGGGTATCTCGCCGGTAACGACAGCCGTGCTGCGGGTACTGTTCATTTCGCCTTCGAGAATGGCCCGGTCGGTAAGGGTAATAGGCAGGTCAAACACCTGTGCCATGTGCATATTGGGCTCGATGGTGAAGCGGAATCGGAAGTCGTTGGGTGTCGTTGGAGCGACCTCTTTTCTCTTTTTGCCTTTGACCCGGTGCGAGCTCGGTTTCGTTTCGGCCGGTTGGGGCAGAAGCGAAGGGAGGGCATCGGTCACGAGGCGTTGCAGCGATTGAGGCAGTGACGAGAATTTGTAGTTGCCCTCGACCCAGCCGTTGATGTAGTCCGAGGTGATGGCGATACTTTGCGGTGTCTGTCGGTTGTGAGCCTCGATGCTCAGCCGGTCGATGGTGAACACGTCGTCGGGCTTTGTAAATACCAGGCTGTCGATCGATATCGAGCCCTCGGCATTGTCGAGGTCGTTGCCGGTGAATTGGGCCGTAGCGTTGAAATCCAGTTTGGACCCCTTGTACTTGGGCATCAGTCGCAACTCGGCCACGCGGATGTCGCGAGCCTGCAGGTTGAGGTCAAACTCCGACTCCTGCTGTTTCAGCACGGCGAGGCCTTCCACTTGTACCCGTCCGTTGGGATCGTCGATTTGGGCGATGCCGTTGTAGCGGTTGTCGCCGAACTCGCCGTTGAGGGTGATGTTTTCATAGGGGTAGCCCTTGTATTCGAAGTAGTTGACGGTGCCTGCAAGTGTACCCGAGGGAGCCCGGTTGCGACTCTTGCGGCTGTCGAGCTCGACCTTGAAGATGATTTCGCCGTAGGGGTTACCTTCGGCAAAGAGTCCGTTCAGGTTGAACTTTTGCGACTCGATGAGGCCCGAATAGCGTATCGTACCCGGAGTCCCGTTCTGTTTGGCGGTGACGTCGGAGTGGATGGTTCCCAGGTCGGTAGTCAGGGTACCGCAGGCTGTCAGGTCGCGATGCTGGTTGGCAATATTGCCGCTGAACTGTATGTGCCCCAACCGGGCAATGGTGTGGCGTTGCTCGTCGGTGAGAGAGGGGATCTTTTGCAGAATGTGGTCCATTCCTTCGGCCGAGGCGTTCAGCGTGATGGGGTCGCACACGATGCTTCGGTTGGTGGCATCGGTTATCTGTTTGACGGCGATTTGACTGTGGGCCGTGATGCTCCCTTGCCCGAAATCGAAGTCGAAGGTGTGCACATAGAAATTGTTGGGGGTACCCGACAGGTGTACCGACAGATTGACCGAGGTGTCGATTCCGTTGAGCAGAGGAACGAACGGAGCTATGTCGTTCAAGGCTATCCGGGCCAGAGGTATTTGCAGCGAGAAGCGGGTCTTGTCGATAATCTGGCGGGCCGAGAGCGAGTCGGGCAGGGTAGCCGTGAGGGGCTTTATGTCGATGAGGCTACCGGGCAGTTGTATCTTGAAATCACTCAGCGATACCTGTTGGCGATTGCCTTCCAACTTGAATTGCAGCCGGTTGAGTGAGAAGCCCGAGCGTTCGTCAAAGGCCATTCGTCTGACCGCCACATTAATCGAGTCGCCGGTAAGCGACTTGATCGAGAGTTTCGACAAGAGGTTGTGCACCTCGATGTGGTGTGGATCGAATCGCCCCGGTTCGGCCGGGGGGGCCGACAGCAGGTCGTAGCGTATTTTGCCCCGGCGAATGATGGCGTTGTTTATCTTGAACTTGATTTTTTCTTTGGGTTGGCCCGATTTGCTTTTGAAGGCATCGATGACAAATTGCAGGTTGGTGACCGAGTCGGGAGTTGCCTGTGTGATGTGGGCATTGAGACCAAACAACTGGATGTTGGTGAAGATGAGCTCTTTGTTGAATATGAGATCCGAGAGGGCAATACCGGCCGAGAGCTTGTTGGCATACATCAGCGTGTCGCCCTTCTGGTCGGGAAGATAGACCCCGAAGAGTTCGAGCTTGTTGAAGGGCGAGATTTGTATGCGGTCGATGGCTACGGGACTGCCCAGCAGGGTCGAGAGCTCTTTGACACCGACACGCCTCACCCGGTCCTGTACGCCGGGAATCGACAGCAGGATATAGGAGAGCGTGTATATCGCTATGATCGAGATGATAACGATATGGACAAGGATCCGAAATACCGAATAGAATTTCCTCATATTTAAAACGATACAAAAATAGTGTATCCTTTTGAAAGTTTCGACAGAATCGGCTCTTTTCTTTCGGGACGAGTTGTGAAAAAAAATGTAAAGTCGAGCGCTTTTTGCCTATAAATATGTATTTTTGCAGACCTCGAAAGAGCGATCATTATTATAGTATCAAAGATAAACCATACGATATGAGTGTAACAATCTTAGGCATAGAATCGTCGTGCGACGATACCTCGGCAGCTGTGATTCGCGACGAGGTGATGCTGTCGAATGTGATTGCCAGCCAGGCCGTGCACGAAGCCTATGGCGGTGTGGTACCCGAACTGGCTTCGCGAGCTCATCAGCAAAATATCATTCCCGTGGTTTCTGAGGCCCTGAAACGGGCCGGGGTCAAACCCGAAGAGTTGAATGCCGTAGCCTTCACCCGGGGGCCGGGCCTCATGGGGTCGCTGTTGGTGGGTACCTCGTTTGCCAAGGGATTCACGACGGCCCTCAATATTCCGCTGGTCGAAGTCAACCACTTGCAGGCTCATGTGATGGCTCATTTCATCAAGCGTTCGCCCGACGACAATACGCGGCCTCCTTTTCCCTTCCTGTGTCTGCTCGTTTCGGGCGGGAACTCACAGATTATAAAGGTAGAGGCCTACAACAAGATGTCGGTCATCGGGCAGACTATCGACGATGCAGCCGGCGAGGCCTTCGACAAGTGTGCCAAGGTGATGGGGTTGCCCTATCCCGGCGGACCGATAGTCGATCGCCTGGCCAAGGAGGGAAATCCCAAGGCCTTTGCTTTGAACAAACCGCATATACCCGGGCTCGATTACAGCTTCAGCGGTTTGAAGACCTCGTTCCTCTACCTGTTGCGCGACCGCGTGAAGGAAGACCCCGATTTCATTGCCAAGAACCAGTGCGACCTGTGTGCTTCGTTGCAGGCCACGATTGTCGATATACTCATGGACAAGCTCTATAAAGCGGTGAAACAGACGGGTATCAAGCACGTGGCTGTAGCCGGCGGCGTCTCGGCCAATTCGGCCGTGCGGGGCGCCTTTGAGGAGTATGCCCGCCGCTACGGCTGGACGGTCTATCTGCCGCCCTTCTCGTTTACTACCGACAATGCTGCCATGGTGGCCATTACAGGATATTACAAGTATCTGGACAAAGAGTTTTGCAGTATCGAGAAGGCACCCTTTGCCCGGGTCGAGATATAAAATGCATAACTCATGAATGTCGAGATTATTGTTATCGGCGACGAACTGCTAATCGGGCAGGTCACCGATACCAACTCGGGGTGGATTGCCCGCGAGTTGAATCATGTGGGGTGGGAGGTTACCGAAATTACCACCGTGCGAGACCGGGAGCGCGAGATTACCGATGCGCTCGACAGTTCGTTCAGTCGAGTCGATGTGGTGCTGATGACCGGCGGCCTGGGTCCCACGAAAGACGATATTACCAAGCAGACCCTCTGCCGCTATTTCGGTGGCAAGATGGTCTTCGACGAGACGGTGTGTGCCCATGTCGAGGAGATTTTTCGTCGGCGCCATTTGCAGATGAACACCTCGACACACGACCAGGCCTATGTGCCCGACGTGTGCACCGTCATAGAGAACCCGGTGGGCACGGCGCCCGTCATGTGGTTCGAGCGCGAGGGTAAGGTATTGGTATCGATGCCGGGTGTCCCCATGGAGATGAAGACGGTAATGCAACAGACCGTTATCGACCGGTTGCGTCACCACTTCAGCGACCACTCGGCCATCTTGCACCGCACCTGTCTGGTCAAGGACTTTACCGAGTCGCGTCTCTCCGAATCGCTTGTCGATTTCGAGCGTCAGTTGCCTGCCTGCATCAAGTTGGCCTATCTGCCCACGCCCGGTGTTATCCGCCTGCGGCTTACGGCCCGCGGCGACGACGAGACCCAGTTGCAGACGGTTATAGACGGTGAGTTTGCCAAGTTGAAAGCCCAGTTGGGCCCGCATCTGTTTTGCGATACCGATACCACATTGGCCGGGGCCGTGGGACTCATCCTGGCCCGGCGAGGCGAGACGGTAGCCACGGCCGAGAGTTGCACCGGCGGCAACATAGCCCACGAGATTACACGCGTGGCCGGTAGCTCAACCTATTTCAAAGGCAGTGTCGTGGCTTATGCCAATGAGGTGAAAGAGCATGTGCTGCAAGTCTCGCCCCAGACCCTCGAGCAGTGCGGAGCCGTGAGCCGCGATACCGTGTTGCAGATGACGGCCGGTGTGCAGCGGTTGCTCTCGGTCGATTGTGCGGTGGCCACCTCGGGCATTGCCGGTCCGGGTGGAGGCAGTGTCGAGAAACCGGTAGGCACGGTGTGGATTGCCGCCCGTTACGGCACGCGCGACAAAGTCGAGTGTTTCCACTTCGAAGGAGACCGCGAGCAGGTGATTTCGCGGGCCACGCAAGCGGCACTACTCATGCTGGTACAGCTCCTCACCGAGTAGGGTGAACGGAAAAAGTTTCTATTTTAATAGGCTAAAAATTTGGAACCTATTCTTAAAATGCTTTACTTTGCACTCTGTTTGCGAAAGCAGTAAGAAAAAACAAATAAAATAATAGATAGCGATGTCAAAGATTTGTCAAATTACAGGGAAAAAAGCAATGGTTGGCAACAA
This sequence comes from Barnesiella sp. An55, assembly GCF_002161555.1. Taxonomy (GTDB): domain Bacteria; phylum Bacteroidota; class Bacteroidia; order Bacteroidales; family Barnesiellaceae; genus Barnesiella; species Barnesiella merdipullorum. The sequence goes on from NZ_NFHZ01000008.1 coordinate 60,636, forward strand.
CGTTTCGCACTCGAAAAGAAGAACGAAAAGAAGATTCAATGTCAACCTCTTTACGAAGAAATTTTATTGGGTAGAACAGGATTGCTGGATCACGCTTACACTGTCGGCTGCCGGTCTTCGTACAATCAATAAAATGGGATTAGACGCAGCTCTCAAACAAGCTGCCGGAAATGGGTATTTAACTGAAGTAAAAATGTTGTATTAAGATATGGCAAAGAAAGCAAAAGGTAATCGCGTTCAAGTAATCCTTGAGTGCACGGAGCACAAGGCTAGTGGTATGCCTGGAACGTCGCGTTATATTACCACCAAGAACAGAAAAAATACCACAGAGCGTTTGGAGTTGAAAAAATACAACCCCATTCTGAAAAGAGTTACTGTACACAAAGAAATAAAATAAGGAAGGATTGAACCATGGCAAAGAAAACAGTTGCATCGTTGCAAAAAGGCGAAGGCCGTACTTATTCTAAAGTGATTAAAATGGTGAAATCGCCGAAAACGGGTGCTTACACGTTCCAAGAGGAAATGGTACCCAACGACTCGGTGAAGGACGTACTGAGTAAGTAAGTCATAATTAGCGCAATATAAAGAAAACTTTCTTATACAAAATGTGTAAGGAAGTTTTTTTTTACCATGATAATTTTATAGCTTTGCATAATGTGCAGTAGCTCTGCACGACGACATATTAAATATTCACATATGGGATTTTTTGATTTCTTTTCGAGAGAGAAAAAGGAGACCCTGGACAAAGGGCTCTCCAAAACCAAAGAGGGCGTGTTTTCCAAACTGGCCCGCATCGTGGCCGGGAAGTCTCAGGTCGATGATGCCATTCTGGACGATTTGGAAGAGGTGCTCATTACCTCGGATGTGGGCGTAGAGACTACGCTGCGCATCATCGAGCGTATCGAAAAACGGGTGGCTCGTGACAAATATATCAATACCAACGAGCTGAATCGTATTCTTCGCGAAGAGATCACCGCGCTCTTGACCGAAAACGGTGTGGAAGAGGAGGGCGAGTTTACCGTGCCTGCCGACAAGAAACCCTATGTGATTATGGTTGTGGGCGTGAACGGTGTGGGCAAGACGACCACGATTGGAAAGCTGGCCTACCAGTACAAGAAGCGCGGCTACAGCGTCTATCTGGGTGCCGCCGATACCTTCAGGGCCGCCGCCGTAGAGCAGTTGATGATTTGGGGCGAGCGGGTAGGTGTACCCGTGGTGAAACAGAAGATGGGGGCCGACCCTGCTTCGGTAGCCTTCGATACCCTCAGCTCGGCCAAAGCCAACAATGCCGATGTGGTGATTATCGATACCGCCGGTCGTCTGCACAACAAGCTGAACCTGATGAACGAGCTAACCAAAATCAAGAAGGTGATGGAAAAGATCGTGCCCGGGGCTCCGCACGAGGTGCTGCTGGTGCTCGACGGCTCGACCGGGCAGAATGCCTTTGAACAGGCCAAACAGTTTACGGCAGCCACCGAGGTAAACGAGCTGGCGATAACCAAGCTCGACGGTACGGCCAAGGGGGGTGTGGTCATCGGTATATCGGACCACTTCAAAATCCCCGTCAAGTACATTGGGTTGGGCGAGGGCATGGAAGACTTGCAGGTATTCCGCCGGAAAGAGTTCGTCGATTCCCTGTTCGGTGATTGATTTTTGAATTTCCCATTTACGGCTGGGGAGTCGAGTATCGACTCTCGTAGCCGTCTTTTTTTCATGTAATGTCAAGATGATAAAGAATAGCGTCGATATTATTACGTTGGGCTGCTCCAAGAATCTGGTCGATTCGGAACGGCTCATGCATCGTTTCTCCGAAGCCGGTTACAAAGTGCGTCACGACCCCGAAAAGGTGTCGAGCGAATATGTGGTGGTCAATACCTGTGGATTTATCGGGGACGCCAAGGAGGAGTCGATCGAGATGATTCTGCAAATGGTCGAGGCCAAGAAGGCCCGCAAGATACGCCACCTCTATGTGATGGGCTGCCTCTCGCAGCGCTATCGCGAGGAGCTCGAGACCGAGATTCCCGAGGTGGACAGGTTCTACGGGAAGTTCGACTGGACCAACCTGCTGCACGACCTGGGAGCCTGCAACGACGACGCCAAGGATTTCGGCCGTGTGCTCACCACACCCCCGCACTACGCCTATGTGAAGATTGCCGAGGGGTGCAACCGTTTCTGCTCCTACTGTGCGATACCCCTTATTACAGGTCGTTTTGTATCCTATCCCATGGACGAGCTGCTCGACGAGGTGCGCTCGCTGGTGGCCCGCGGTGTGAAGGAGTTCCAGATTATCGCCCAGGACCTGTCGTCCTACGGGCTCGACCTGTATGGCGAACTGAAGTTACCCGAACTCATCGACCGCATGGCACAGATTCCCGGGGTGAAGTGGATACGTCTGCACTATGCCTATCCTTCGCAGTTCCCCTACGAGATTCTGCCGGTGATGCGGCGTCATCCCAATGTGTGCAACTATCTCGACATTGCCTTGCAGCACATCAGCGACCATATTCTTGCCGACATGCGTCGCCATGTGACCAAGCAGGAGACCTATGATTTGCTGAAACGCATCCGGGCCGAGGTGCCCGGTATCCACATACGCACCACCCTCATGGTGGGTTATCCCGGTGAGACCGACGAGGACTTTGAGGAGCTGAAGCAGTTTGTGCGCGAGGCCCGGTTTGAGCGCATGGGAGCCTTTGCCTACTCCGAGGAGGAGGGAACCTATGCCGCCAACCATTTCCCCGACTCGATTCCCGAGGAGGTGAAGCAGGCCCGGCTCGACGAGTTGATGGCCTTGCAGGAGGAGGTTGCCCTCGAGAGCAACCGCTCGAAGGTGGGGCAGGAGTTTGACGTGATGGTGGACCGCGAGGAAGACGACTATTATGTAGGTCGCACCGAGTACGACTCGCCCGAGGTCGATCCCGAGGTACTCATTGCCAAGACCCGCACGTTACCCATTGGCGAATTCTGTCGGGTGAAGATTGTCGATGCCATGCCCTATGAACTCATGGCCGAACCTGTAAACGACAACCAGTAATGCCTGTCGCCATGGACCCCGCTTCTCGGGCAACGACTCTCTTGACACAGGCTTTCGGACAGAGCCTTGCGCAGTGTTTCCCGGCTTTTGCCTTCAGAATGCCGGGCGAGTCGGTCTTTTACTGGGGCGCTTGTCGGGCCGATGCGCTGGTAGCTCTTGCCGGTGGTGGCATCGTTGGTGGGGGTGAGGGTTTCCTCTTTGCCCCTTTCGATACGGCAGCTTTGCCTTCATTCTTTTTCCCGGTGCGACCGATACCGGCCGAAGCAATAGACCTGGAGTCGCTGAACCTTTGTGCCGATTCTTCCGTTACGAGCGATGAGCCTATGCCCACCTGCGATACCGATTATGCCTCGTATGAACAACAGGCCTTGACCCTCATCGGGGCCATGCGCCGTGGCGAGTTGCGCAAAGCGGTCCTCTCGCGCACCGTTACGTTGCGTCGCCCGTCTCTCACCGATGCCGACCTTTTCCTGCGGTTGGCGGCGAAATACCCCGGGGCCTTTGTCAGTTGGGTTCATCTGCCCGGGCATGGACGCTGGATGGGAGCCACTCCCGAGACGCTGCTCGATTATGCCGGTCGCAAACTATCGACCATGGCGCTGGCTGGTACCCGCAAGGCCGGTACCCCGGGTGAGTGGGGCGAGAAGGAGCGGGAGGAGCAGCAGATTGTGGCCGACACGATTGTCTCGGCCCTTGAACATGGCGGGCTCACCCCGGTCGTGAGGAGCCGTTTTACGAAAGTGGCGGCACAGGTCGAGCATCTGTGTACTCCCATCTCGGTCGAAGGTGACTTGAACAATAACCAGTTGAACGATATTTTGTGCGCTCTGCACCCGACACCGGCCGTCGGGGGATATCCCAAAGAGGCCGCGAAAGTTTGGATTGATCGCGTGGAACCACACCGGCGCCGCTACTATGGCGGCTATCTGGGACCAGTGCAGGCAGACGGGATGCACCTGTTTGTCAATCTGCGCTGCATGGAGGTGGACGATTGGTCTGTGAGATTGTATGTAGGTGGCGGTTTGACAGCCCAGTCGCAACCTGCAAGTGAATGGAGTGAGACCGAAGCCAAGGCACAGACCCTGCTCTCGGTCATAAACGATTAATCGAACAAAAACGTATGAAGACAACAGACAAACAGGGCTGCAATGCCCTCGTCGAGATTTTGGCAAAGCAGGGTGTGAAGCGGGTGGTCCTCTCGCCCGGCTCGAGAAATGCACCGCTCCTGATGGCCTTCTCGAGAAGTAGCGAAATCGAATCTTATGTGGTGGTCGATGAGCGCACGGCAGCCTTCATGGCACTGGGCATGTCGCAACGAAGCGGCGAGCCGGTAGCCCTGGTGTGTACCTCGGGTACCGCTTTGCTCAATTACGCTCCGGCCGTGGCCGAGGCCTACTATCAGCATATTCCGCTGATTGTCATCTCGGGCGACCGTCCCATCGAGTGGATCGATCAGGACGATGGCCAGACCCTGCGTCAGTATGGCGCCTTGTCGCACTTTGTCAAGCGGTCGTACGACCTGCGGGCCGAGTGGACGTTGCCGACCGACGGCTGGTATTTCAACCGCTGCGTGAACGATGCCCTGCTCACGGCTCTTGCGGGCGAAGCGGGACCGGTGCATATCAACCTCTCCATTACCGAACCGCTTACCGGCGAAACCGAGGCGCCGTCGCGGCCCGAACGTGTGGTCATGCGGGTCCCCTCGGCCAGTGTGCCCGACGAAGCGGCCATGGCACTCTTGTGCGACGAGTTCATGTCGGCACGCAAAGTGCTTGTCGTGGCGGCTTTCATGCCACCCAGCGAGGCTTTGAACCAGGCCCTCTCGCGGTTGGCTGCGTTGCCCCAGGTGGTTGTTCTCACCGAGAGTCTTGCCAATGTACACGACGAGCGGTTCATCCCCACGATCGACCGGGTTTACTCGGTAATCGACAAGAGCGAGTGGCCCGATTTCGCCCCCGACCTGCTCATTACCTTGGGCGGTTCGCTGGTGTCGCGCATGATTAAGGCCTTTCTCCGTCAGCATAAACCAAAGGCTCACTGGCGCATCTCGCCGGGCGATCGGGTGGTCGATACCCTGCAAGCCCTCACCCGTCATATCGAGGCTGCACCGGCCCCCTTCCTTGACTCACTTTTGCGTCGGGTAACCCCGGTCGATAGCTCCTATTCGGCCCTGTGGCACGACAAGCAACGTGTGGCTACCCGGTTGCACGACGACTATATGACCCGCATCGGCTGGTGCGACCTCAAGGCCTTTTCGATGATTCTGCCGGCTATCCCGGCCGGTGCAGCCCTGCAGCTTTCCAACGGTACGACGGTGCGATATGCCCAACTCTTCGACACGCCGCAGGTGAGCCGCAACGACTGTAACCGCGGGGTATGTGGTATCGACGGCTCTACCTCGACGGCCGCCGGTGCCGCTTGTGTGGGCGACGGGCCTACGGTATTCATCACGGGCGACATGAGTTTCTCCTACGATGCCAATGGCCTCTCGTCGGCTTATCTCTCGCCCCGTTTCAAAGTCATTGTCATGTGTAACGGCGGTGGCGGTATCTTCCGTTTTATCAAGCCTACGGCGGGATTACCCGAACTGGAGCGCTGCTTCGAGGTGCATCGCGATATTCCTGTCGAGAAGTATGCCGACCTCTTCGGGCTGCGCTATTTCGCAATCGACGACGAGGCGTCGGCAGCCGAGGTGTTGCCCCGGTTCTTTGCCGAGAGTGAACGCCCGGCCATCCTGGCGGTGCATACCCCCCACATCTATAATGCCGAGGTGCTGCGAGGTTACTTCCGCCGGGCCCGGCAATAATGCAGAGATTCAAGATATTAAAAAGTGACACGATATGAAAAAGTTTGATTGGAAACCCATTAAGGAGTATGAGGATATACTCTTCGATTACTACGACGGAATCGCCAAGATCACGATAAACCGCCCGCAGGTGTATAACGCTTTCAGACCCCAGACCAACAACGAGATGCTCGATGCGATGGCCATCTGTCGCGAACGTCCCGACATTGGCGTGGTGGTGCTTACCGGTGCTGGCGACAAGGCCTTCTGCTCGGGTGGCGACCAGAAGGTAAAGGGTATTGGAGGCTATATCGATGCGAACGGGGTGCCTCGTCTCAATGTACTCGACCTGCACAAGGCCATTCGCTCGATACCCAAGCCGGTCATTGCCATGGTCAACGGCTATGCCATCGGGGGCGGTCATGTGTTGCACGTGGTGTGCGACCTGACGATAGCTTCGGAGAATGCCCGATTCGGGCAGACGGGCCCCAAGGTGGGGAGCTTCGACGGAGGCTTCGGATCCTCTTATCTGGCTCGTATCGTTGGGCAGAAGAAGGCCCGCGAAATCTGGTTCCTCTGCCGCCAATATACGGCCAAAGAGGCCGAGGAGATGGGCCTGGTAAACAAGGTGGTGCCTTTTGACCGCCTGGAGGAGGAGACCGTCGAATGGTGCCAGACGATACTGAAGCGCAGCCCCATGGCGATACGGATGATTAAACGGGCGTTGAATGCCGAACTCGATGGCCAGCGCGGTCTCATGGAGTTTGCCGGCGACGCTACGTTGCTCTACTACCTCATGGAAGAGGCGCAGGAGGGCAAGAATGCCTTCCTCGAGAAGCGCGATCCCGATTTCCAGAAGTTCCCCAAATTCCCCGGATAAGATGTTGAAGGCGAGCTACGTTCCCTATACACTGCACTTCAAGGTACCGAGCGGTACCTCCCGGGGTATTCTCACCGAGAAGGATACCTACCTGGTGAAGGTGTGGGACGATGCCGATCCCGGTCGCTTCGGGGTGGGCGAGTGTGCCCTCTTCAAAGGGCTCGGGGCCGACGACCGTCCCGAGTATGAGCAGGTGTTGCAGCAGGCTTGCCGCGAGATAGACCGTTACGATAGCCTCGACCTGGCGGCCTGGAGTTCGATACGCTTCGGCCTGGAGACCGCCTTGCTCGACTGGCAGAACGGAGGGAAGGGGATTGTCTATCCCTCTGATTTCGTGGACGGACAGCGGGCTATCCCCATCAACGGTCTCATATGGATGGGCGACAAACGCACCATGGCGGCCCGCATCGAAGAGAAGCTGGCAGCCGGATTCTCGTGTATCAAACTGAAAATCGGAGCCATCGACTTCGACGACGAGTGCGACCTGCTTGCCTTTATCCGCAAGCGGTACAGCCGCGATACCATCGAGTTGAGGGTCGATGCCAACGGTGCCTTTGCTCCCGACCGGGCGCTGGAGTACCTGAAGCGTCTCTCGGCCTATGACTTGCACTCCATCGAGCAGCCTATACGGGCCGGGCAGTGGGAGGCAATGGCCCGGTTGTGCGAAGCCTCGCCCCTGCCGGTGGCTCTCGACGAGGAGCTCATTGGGGTGACCGGTGCCGCTGCGAAAGCCACGTTGCTGAAGACCATTGCTCCGCAATATGTGGTGCTGAAGCCCTCGCTCATCGGAGGCTTCTCGGGTACCCGCGAGTGGATCGATGCCGCTCGGGCTGCCGGTGTCGGGTGGTGGATTACCTCGGCCTTGGAGTCGAACGTGGGGCTGAATGCTATTGCCCAGTTTACCGCCACCCTCCCGTTGACGATGCCGCAAGGGTTGGGTACCGGCGCTTTATATACCAACAACATAGCCTCGCCTCTTGAGCAGGTGGGCGAGGTGGTGCGGTACAATCCTGCCAAGGGATGGAATTTCCCGGCCGACTTATGGAGATAACGCTCAACCATCGCTTGTGTCGCACTCGCGACGAGGTGTTGGCTGTGGCTACACCCCAGGTGGCCGATTTTCTCGACGAATGGTATTCGCCGGCCGACTTTGTGTGGGGCCACACTTCGGGCTCTACGGGGGCACCCAAACCCATGAAGCTGTCGAAACGGGACATGGAGGAGTCGGCCCGGCTCACACTCGATTTCTTCGGTATCACTGCGGGCACGACCCTGCTGCTGTGTCTCTCGCCCGACTATATTGCCGGCAAAATGATGATTGTGCGTGCCATCCTCTCGGGTGCCGATCTGCTGGTAGTACCCCCTTCGAGTCGGCCGCTGGCCACTGTCGATGAGTCGGTCGATTTTGCCGCGATGGTTCCGGCACAGGTGGTCGAGTCGCTGAACGACGCCGAGCATCGGGCAAAGCTCGCTCGGGTGGGGGCGCTTATCATTGGCGGAGCACCGCTTTCGCCCGCTACCGAAGCCCGTTTGGTTGAGCTGCCTGTGCTCTCCTATGCCACTTATGGCATGACCGAGACGGTGTCGCACGTAGCCCTGCGCCGCATAGGCGACCCTACGATGAACTATCGGACCTTGGGTAGTATCACCTTCACGACCGACGACCGCGGTTGTCTGGTCATTCACACTCCGCACTTTACCCTGCGGCAGTTTGTCACCAACGATGTGGTGGAGCTTACCGGCGAGCGCAGCTTCCGTTGGATAGGACGCTACGACCATGTAATCAACAGTGGAGGAGTGAAAATTTTTCCCGAGCGGGTCGAGCAGAAGATTGCCTGCCTGTTTACCCGTCGCTTTTTCATTGCTGCGGGGGCCGACGAGAAGTGGGGCGAGTGTGTGGCCCTGGCCATAGAGGGCGAGCCTCTGTCATCGGTCGATGAGGCTGCGTTGCTTGCCCGCATCAGGGGGATGGTCGATCGCTACGAGGTACCTCGCCGGGTCGTCTATCTGCCGGTGTTTTCCGAGACCTCGTCGGGGAAAGTCATCAGGCGACTCTCTTGAACAGCTATGATTAATCGGTATGATACAAGCGAAGCTGTCGTTTCTCGTGGAGGCGACAGCTTCGTTGGTTATGGGGGATAAATGAGATGTTTATTGTTTATCCGAACTTGCTGATTTTGCGCAACCGCTCTTCATCGATGATTTGGATGCGTCGGCCATCGACGGTGATAATCTTTTCATTGGTGAAACTCGAGAGGGTGCGTATGGCATTCGAGGTGGTCATGTTCGAGAGGTTGGCCAAATCTTCACGGGCCATATAGATGTTGAGGGTGAGCCCGTCTTCCTCGACACCATAGTTCTCTTTGAGAACCAGCAGCGACTCGGCCAGCCGGCCGCGGATGTGTTTCTGGGTGAGGTTTACGGTGCGGGCATCCGATATGCCCAGGTCGTTGGAGAGCTCCTTGATAAAGAACCAGGCGAGCCCGTTGTTCTTGCGTATATGTTCCTCGACCAGCGGCATGGGCAGGAATCCCACGGTCGAGTTCTCAATAGCGGCGGCAGCCGTTACATAGGCCTCGCGCGAGAAGTAGGCCCGGTAGCCAAAGTACTGAACCGGACGTATCAACCGGATAATCTGGCTGCGACCCCCCACGCCGTCTTTGTAGATTTTTACTTTCCCTTTGAGCAAGCACATGAGTTGCGTGGGTGTTTCACCCTCGCTGTATATGATTTCGTTCTTTTTGAAATTCTGAATCTTGAAATTTTCGGCAATAATGCGTTTTTCTTCACTTTCGAGCAGAGCCCAAAAATCAGACATCTCTTCTTGTAGTATAGACTCTAATGTGCTTTTCTTGACCATTTGCCTTATAACTATGTTTTACAGCACAAAAGTAACTAAAAAATTGATATATTGTTTCTTAAAAGAGTGAAAACATTTATTTTTTATAATAAATCGAGTTTTGGAACAAGAAAAAATAAGGAGGAAGAAATATTTCTCCCTCCTTTTGAGCTGCTCAGATAAATTCCTTTACAGGTTGTTGTTGACGAGATATCGTTCGGCATCGATGGCAGCCTTGCAACCCGAGGCTGCTGCCGTGATGGCCTGGCGATAACGGGGGTCGGCCACGTCGCCGGCGGCAAATACACCGGGCACATTGGTCTCGGTGGTGTAGGGACGGGTGACAATGTATCCGTTTTCGTCGAGTTCGATCGAGCCTTTGAAGATATCGGTGTTGGGCTTGTGTCCGATGGCCAGGAAGAAACCGTCGATGGGCAGGTCGTAGCGCTCTTCGTGATCGGTACCTTTGCCTTTGACCAGATGTGCTCCCTCGACACCGTTCTCACCGAACAGTCCCTCGGTCTGGGTCTCAAACAGAATCTCGATGTTGGGATTGTCGAAGACCCGTTTCTGCATGATGTTGGAGGCTCTCAAGTAATTTTTGCGTACAATCAAATAGACCTTCGAGGCGAGGTGCGACAGGTATTCGGCCTCTTCGCAAGCCGTATCGCCTCCGCCTACGACCGCTACGATTTTCTTGCGGTAGAAAAATCCGTCGCAGGTGGCACAGGCCGATACGCCCAAACCGGCATATTTGGCCTCGTCGGGGAGACCCAGATATTTGGCCGAGGCCCCGGTCGAGATGATTACCGTGTCGGCTTCGACAACCTTCTCGCCCTCGATGGTGATGCGATAGGGATGGGTCGAGAAATCGGCGGCGGTAGCGATGCCCCGACGTATGTCGGCGCCAAACCGGGCAGCCTGTTTCTTCAAGTCTTCCATCATATCCATGCCCGATATCCCTTCGGGATAACCGGGAAAGTTTTCTACTTCGCTGGTTGTCGTGAGTTGTCCGCCAGGCTGCATACCCTCGTAGAGTACGGGCGACAGATTGGCCCGTGAGGCATATATGGCTGCGGTGTAACCGGCCGGGCCGGAACCGATAATGAGACAACGGATTCGCTCGTTTTGTTCCATAGTTTCTTTATTTGTAGTTAAGTAATTAGCGCAGGTCTATCACGTCGGCGTTGGGATACTGTTTCTTGTCGAAAACAAAGGTAGCATCGGGAAAGTTTTGCCCGGTAGTATATTTCGACAGGGTAATGGTGCTGTGGGTGCGGTCGCTGAAGTAGATTTGGAACGACTGGGGAGTCCAGGTCGAAGCGTTTACGGTAATGACCACGCGATCGATGTGGGTCCCCTTCTTCTTGGGAGTGAGTTCGGCGATACGCTGCTGGCTGTTTTTCGACTTCAGTGCCTTGACGCTGAAATTCTGTTTATAGGTTTGGATGAGAATATAGGGGTTCACGGCTGCAATCTCGTCGGTGGTGGGCTCGGTGAGGTTTACCTCCTGGGTAGCCTCCACGTAGGCCCACTGTTGCCGGCCGTTGTACCACACGGTCATGGTCGGGGTTTTCCAGTAGAACTTGTTCCCCGCGATTTTTATCGTGCCCGATTGCTTGTCGATAGGTTCGTTCATAGCATTGGTGGCGGTCAGGGTAAACGAGGCCGAGATGTCGCCCGAGCGGTTGAATTTTTCTACTACCTTGTCGAGAGCGGCGGTGCCGGTTTGGGCTTGTGCACGCTCTACCGAAGTCAACAGGAAGAGAGCGGCACAAAAAAGTAATATGCGACTCATTGTTTTCATTTCATTAATTCCAGTTTGTTTTCAAGAGCCATGATGTCCGATATCAGTATCTGACGGGGTTTTCCGCCTTCGCTGGGTCCTACGATACCGGCAGCTTCGAGTTGGTCCATCAAGCGGCCGGCCCGGTTGTAACCGATGGAGTATCGCCGTTGCAGCGATGAGGTCGAGGCTTGTCCCGAGACGACAATCATCTTGGCGGCCTCTTCGAAGAGGGGGTCGCGGTTGATCACGTCGTTTGCGCCACCCGTGTCGCCGTTGTCGTTTTTGTATTCGGGCAGTTCGTAGGCTTCGGGGTATCCCTGTTGCTTGCTAATGTATTCGCAGATGCGTTTCACCTCGGGAGTGTCGATAAAGGCGCATTGGATACGCTTCAACTCGCCACCTTCGGTGAAGAGCATATCGCCCCGGCCGATGAGCTGGTTGGCTCCCGGTGCGTCGAGGATGGTGCGCGAATCGACCATCTGCATCACCCGGAAGGCGATACGGGCCGGGAAGTTGGCCTTGATGTTACCGGTGATAACGGTTGTCGAGGGACGTTGGGTGGCGATGACCATGTGGATGCCCACGGCCCGGGCCTTCTGGGCAATGCGGGCAATAGGCATTTCGACGTCGCGACCGGCCATCATGATGAGGTCGGCAAACTCGTCGATAACCACCACGATATAGGGCATGAACTTGTGTCCGTTGTTGGGGTTGAGCCGGCGGTGAATGAACTCTTCGTTATACTCCTTGATGGTTCTCACGTTGGCTTTGGCCAGCAGGGCGTAGCGGTTGTCCATCTCGATGCAGAGCGAGTTGAGGGTGGCAATGACCTTGTCGCTGTCGGTGATGACAGCTTTTTCGGCATCGGGCAGCTTGGCCATGAAATGTTTCTCAATAGACGAGTAGATGCTGAACTCGACCATCTTGGGATCGACCAGCACAAACTTGAGTTGTGCCGGGTGTTTCTTGTAGAGCAACGAGGTGATGATGGCATTGAGGCCTACCGATTTTCCTTGTCCCGTAGCACCGGCTACCAGGATGTGAGGCATCTTGCAGAGGTCGGCAATGAACACCTCGTTGGTAATGCTCTTGCCCAAAGCCAGCGGCAGGTCATATTTGCACTCCTGGAATTTGCGCGAGGCCAGTACCGAGTACATCGATACCATCTTGGGATCTTTGTTGGGCACCTCGATACCCACGGTTCCTTTGCCGGGAATGGGGGCGATGATGCGAATACCCAGGGCCGAAAGGCTGAGGGCGATATCGTTTTCGAGACTCTTGATGCGGGCAATGCGCACACCGGCCTCGGGCTTGATTTCGTAGAGGGTAACGGTGGGACCCACGGTAGCGGTGATGGAGCTGATGCCGATGTTGTAGTTTTTCAACGTCTCGGTGATGAGTTGTTTGTTGGCAGCTTGCTCCTCCATGTTTATCTCTACCTCGCTGCTCTCGCGTTTGTCGAGCAGGTCGAAGGTAGGCCGCTTGTAGTGTGAGAGGTCTTTGGTGGGGTCGTAGTCTTCCATGGGCTCGGCCTGGGTGTCCAGCACTTCGGTCTCGGCGGTCTCGATTACAAACGAGGGATCGCCGGTGTCGATGGTGAGCCGTTTGGTCTCTTCGTGCTCGGGTACAGGGTCGGGTTCCACCACGTCGTCGGGGGCGGGGAGCGGTTCTACCACATCGTCGGGATAGGGTGGCAGGGTGTCGGTTACATCCTCGGCAGCGGTTTGCGGCTCCTCTTCATGAACCGGTTCGTGAGCCTCCTCGGTTTCGTCTTTTACTTCCTCTTTCTCGGCTTTTTCGTCAGGCTCTTCCTCGTCATCCTCTTCCTCGTCATCCTCTTCGTCTTTCTGCTCGGTTACTTGTGCTGCCTTTTCCCGGATGGCCTGAATGGCTTTGCCGGTGAGGTTGACCGACGAGAGCCGACGTATGTAGTCGATGGTCTTGTAGCTTAAGTGAACCAATAGGATGATGGCGAGGGCCACGATGAGCAGAGCCGTGCCCCAGGGGCCTATCCAGGCGTTGAGCCATTGGGTAGCGTAGTAGCCGTGGTATCCGCCCAAGTAGAGGAATGTATTTGCATAGCTGTGGAGAAAAATGAATCCGAAGAAGAGCGAGAGTACAATGATGGAGAGCGCACAGCTGATGGTGAACCGTATCATGCGGACGTGCGACACTTTGATGAAACGGCGTCCTACGACATAGAGCCACAGGGCTACGATGAACGCCGAGATACCCATCCAGCGGTTAATCATCAGGTTCGAGAGGTAGGCCCCGAAAGCACCCGTCCAGTTTTGTATATCGTTGCTTATCGACGAGAGCTCGCCTATCGAGAGGTTTTCGATTTTGCTTTGGTCGGCACTGCCCGTAAAGAAGAACGAGATAAACGAGATGGCCATGTAAATCGAAGAGATAATAAGGAGCATCCCCGTGATGAAGTTCACGCGTTCGTTCTTGAACAAACCTTTGTGAGATTTTTGCTCTTGGGCCGACTCTTCGGGGGCAGTTCCTTCCTGCGGAGTCGGTTGTATTTGTGCTTCTTCTTGAGTCTTAGGCATATTTGAGATATATATCTATACGATTGAAATAGAATACAAATATAGCGAAAAATAGTGGCTTTGCGAAATCCTATGAGTTTTTCCAGAAATAGGAGGTAAAGAGTATCAGTACGGTAAACAACTCAAGTCGGCCGATGAGCATGATGAAAGAGAGGGTCCATTTGCCCACGTCGGGGATAAAGGCATAGTTGCCTACCGGGCCTGTGGCTCCGGCTCCCGGACCGATGTTGCTCAAGCACGAGAGGGTCGAACCGAAGGCCTCTTCGATCGAGAGTCCCAAGGCCGTGAGTATGATCGAGCCGGCAATCAGTACCATCACATAGACCAGGATAAAAGCCAGAATCTTCGATACCACCTCGTGCGAAATGGCTTTGCCGTTTACCCGCACGGGCAGGATGGCATTGGGGTGGATAACCCGGTAGAACTCGTTGCGTGTATTCTTGGCAAGCACCACCAGACGGTCTATTTTGGCGCCACCGCAGGTCGAGCCGGCACAGGCTCCGAAGAACATGAGCAACAGGAACACGGTAGTGAAGAAGGGGCCCCAGGCCACATAATCGCCCACGGTATAACCGGTACTGGTAATAATGGTAACGACTTGGGCCAGCGCTACTCTCACAGTCTGCTCGAATGAGGCGTTTTGGTTCGTCAGGTACAGCCCGGCTACTACAACGACAGTAGCACCTACTACGATGAGGGTGTACCATTTGGTCTCTTCGTTGGAGAACAGCCGTTTCACGTCGCCGGTGACAGCCCTGTAAACCAGGGCAAAGTTGATGCCGGCAATAAAGGTAAATATCGTAATCACATAGTCGATATAGGCCGAGTGCCAATAGTTGAGGCTGGCCTGTTTGGTCGAGAATCCACCTGTGGCCATGGTGCTGAATGCGTGGCAGATGGCGTCGAACGGTTTCATGGGGCCCAGGCATAGCAGCAGGCACAATATGGCTGTGAGCGACATATACACGCTCCATAGTTTCTTGGAGGTTTCGCCAATCTTCGGTTTCAGCTTTTCATGTGAGATTCCTGTCACTTCGGAGTTGAAGAGGATGAGTCCGCCCTGATGGTTGAGCATGGGCAGTATGGCGATGGTCAAGAGGATAATACCCATACCCCCGATCAGCTGTACAAAGCTGCGCCAGAACAGGATACCGTGGGGCAGGGCCTCGACATTCTTGACAATAGAGGCTCCGGTGGTGGTCAATCCCGAGACTGTCTCGAAAAAGGCATCGGTAATGCTCAGCGAGTTGGGCATGAGGCAGAAGGGAAGCATACCGAAAACGGTAAAGAAGAACCATATCGAGGAGACAATCAGGTAGCTCTCTCGCTTGCCCACCTCGTTGCGGGCATTTCTGAAGAAGTAGAACAAGAGGCCTCCCGTGATGGCCGTAATCAGTACCGACTGCAAAAGGGCAGGGGCATCGCCATCGCCATAGATGAGGGCGACGATGTATGGGACGAGCATGAGAATTGCCTCCAGGCACAGCAACATCCCGACAAATTTCAGTATGACACGAACATTAATTTTGGCCATAATCTCTCGTTAATTGAATAGCTTGTCTATTTTGTGCAAGGCCGTGTCGAGACAGAAGATCACGACGTGGTCGTTGGGTTGTATGTGCGTGTTACCAGTCACGATCATACCGTGGCCGTCGCGCACCAGACCACCGATGGTGAGGTCCGACGGCAGCTTCAGCTCTTTGACCGGAGCTTTGGTAATCTTGGAATTCTCTTTCGCTACGAGTTCCATCACCTCGGCATCCGACAGGGCCAGGCACTTGGCATTCGACGAGTCTTCGTCGAGTAGCAACTGGAAGATGCGGCTGGCCGCCAGTAGCTTCTTGTTGATGATGTTGCCAATGTTCAGTCGTTCGGCCGTTGAGATGAATTGCAGGTTTTCGACCTCGGCGATAGTCTTTTTTACCCCCAGCTCCTTGGCGGTGAGGCAGGCCAGAATATTGGTCTCGGAGCTGTCGGTGAGTGAGATGAAGGCATCCATGTCGCGTATGCCCTCCTCTTTGAGCAGATCGACGTTGCGGCCGTCGCCCTGGATTATAATCACGTCGTTCATGTATTCGGCCAGGCGGTAGCTCTTCTGACGGTCGCACTCGATGAGTTTTATCGTCATGTCGTCGGGGGCATAGCTCGAGATGCGTATGGCAATGCGGCTACCGCCCATGATCATGATTTTGTGAATCTCGGCCTCACTTTCGCCCGAGAGTTGCTGTATCTCCTGGATGTGGTTGGGCGTGGTGGTGAAGTAGGCGATGTCGCCTACTTTTATCTCGTCGTTACCACGAGGGATGATGGTCTCGTGCATGCGTTTGATGGCTGCGATGTGATATTGACTGTCGGCCGTGGTGAGTTCGTAGAGTTTCTTGTTCAGAATCTTGGCATTTTCGTGCAGCTTCACGCTCAGCACGATGAGCTCGCCGTTGCACAGCTCGAACCAGTTGCGGGTCCAGGTGTGACGCAGGGCGGTAATCACCTCCTCGGCGGCCAGTTTCTCGGGATAGATGAGCTCGTTGACTCCCAGACTGTCGAAGAAGGCTTTGTTCTCGGGCAGCAAATATTCGTAGTTATCGACCCGGGCCAATGTCTTTTTGGCTCCCATTTTCGACGCCATGGTACAGGCTGTGATGTTGCGGGTCTCAAACGGTGTGACGGCGATAAACAGATCGGCCTGATGCACTTTGGCCTGCTCGAGTGTCTTAAAGGCAGTGGGGCTGCCCACGACCGTCATCAGGTTATAGTTGGCATCGAGTTCTCTTAGCTTTTCTTCGTCGCTGTCAACCAAGATGATATCCTGTTCTTCGCGGGAGAGTAGCTTGGCCAAGTGTGTGCCTACCTCTCCGGCTCCTGCGATGATGATTTTCATAATTTGTTATACCCTTTGTATTTTTTCTTTTTTACCAATTCCCCATAATGGTGCTATAGATGCTTTCTTCGTCGATGCCACACAACTGATGCAACTCCTTGACCGAGCCTTGGGCTATAAAGCGGTCGGGGATACCCAGTCGTTTGATGCGGGGGGCGTAGCCGTTGTCGGCCATGAACTCGAGTACGGCGCTCCCGAATCCACCGGCAATGTTGCCATCCTCGATGGTGATGACGCGTTTGTATCTCTGGCCTACCTCGTGGAGTATCTCTTCGTCGAGGGGCTTGACAAATATCATGTCGTAGAGGGCTGCCTTTACCCCGGCTTCGCGGGCCCGCTGTACGGCGTGCAGGGCATCGACTCCGATGGCTCCGATGCTGAGCACGGCCATGTCGTCGCCCTCGCAGAGTTGACGGCCTTTGCCTATGGCTATTTCGTGCATGGGACACCGCCAGTCTATTAGGCTGCCGTTGCCTCGCGGGTAGCGTATGGCAAAGGGGCCGCAGTTGCGCAACTGTGCCGTGTACATGAGGTGGCGCAGGTAGTGCTCGTTCATGGGGGCGGCGATGGTCATGTTGGGGATACAGCGCAGGTAGCAGATGTCGAAGACGCCGTGGTGGGTCACTCCATCTTCACCTACCAGACCGGCCCGATCGATACAGAAAGTTACGGGCAGTTTCTGTATGGCCACGTCGTGTATCACTTCGTCGAAGGCCCGTTGCAGGAAGGTCGAGTAGATACTGCAAAACGGTTGCAACCCCTCTTTGGCCAGGCCGGCGGCAAAGGTGACGGCGTGCTCCTCGGAGATGCCCACGTCGAACGACCGTTGCGGAAACCGCTCCATCATGAAACACGACGAGCTGCCCGTGGGCATGGCCGGTGTAATGACGGTAATCTTTTCGTTCTTTTCGGCCAGTTCGACCAGCGTGTGGCCGAATACGTCCTGAAACTTGGGCGGCTTGTTGTCGCCACTGTCGGTCTTGCGCAGTCCCGTAGCCGGGTCGAAGCAACCCGGTGCATGCCAGATGGTAGGCTCTTTCTCGGCCGGAGCATATCCCTTGCCCTTGATGGTGCGCAGGTGCAGTATCTTGGGCCCCGTCATGTCTTTGATATCGTTCAGTTTGTTGACGATATTGATGACGTTGTGCCCGTCGATGGGCCCGAAATAGCGGATGTCGAGACCCTCGAATATGTTTTGCTGCTTGGTGAGCAGTGCTTTCAGACTGTTGTTGAAACGCAATATCAGCCCCCGGTGATCCTCGTCGATGAGGTTCAGTTTACGCAGGGTGCGATAGGCGTCGTATCTGAATTTGTTGTATCCTCGCGAGGTAGTGATGTTTACCAGATATTCGTTCAGGCCACCCACGTTGTGGTCGATGGCCATGTCGTTGTCGTTGAGGATAATGAGCAGGTTGTTGGGGTTGATCGAGGCATTGTTCAATCCCTCGAAGGCCAGCCCTCCGGCAATCGAGGCGTCGCCGATGACGGCGATGACCTTGCGCTCCTTCTCCTCGTGTTTGAGTCGCGTGGCGATAGCCATACCCAGGGCGGCCGATATGGAGTTGGAGGCATGGCCGGCAATGAAGGCATCGTATTCGCTTTCGGCCGGGTTGGGAAAACCGCTCAGCCCGTTCAACTTGCGGCAGGTATCGAACCGGTCGCGGCGGCCGGTGAGTATCTTGTGGCCGTAGGCCTGGTGCCCTACATCCCACACGATGCGGTCGTAGGGGGAGTCGAAGACATAGTGCAGAGCTACGGTCAACTCGACGGCTCCCATGCTCGACCCGAAGTGCCCCGGGTTGTGGGCGAGCGAGCCGATGAGAAACCGTCGTATCTCGGCACACACCTCGGGCAGCTTTTCGACCGGCAGTTTGCGCAGGTCGGCAGGGAAGTTTATCTGTTTGAGTAATTCTATGTTATCGGGTTCCATTTCCACAGTTTTTTATCGACTCGGCAGCTCAATTGTTTTTGCTCTCTCGTTTCCACTGTTTGTAGAGGGGCACGAATACGATGATTCCCGAGGCTATGATGGCAAACAGAACTTGCCCATCGATACCACCTTTCGACCAAATCAACGTGCCGGCACAGAAGAGCCATAGCAGTGCGATACACGAAATTCGGAACACATTATATTTTCTCATGTAAAATTCTGTTTTTTCAATGTACTGTCATCGACCTCCTAAGTCAACCTACAAATATAGATATTCTTTTGCAAGAAAAGAAAATATTATACCAAAATCACTTTTGAAATAAAAGGTCTCATTTTTCAATAGCAAGAGAATCAGCCGATTATTTGAAAGGCTCACAACGACTGTGACCGGGAAAAACAAAAAAAGGCGCGCCGCATAGGGCGACACGCCTTTTTATGGGGTATCGGCTCGTTGGGTTACCGGGAGTCTCACTCGATATTCTTTCGCACCTGGGTGAGGTACTTTTTCATGCGGTCGGTGTCTTTGCGCTCGACGATATCGAGCAGGGCCGAGAGTTGTTCCTGTATCTGTCGCACCTGTTGCGGGGTGTTGGGGTTGAAGAGTATCTCGGTGAGCAGGTAGTCATCCTCCGAGAGCAGGCCACGGGCAATCTCCATGTGCTTCTTGAAGGTAGTTCCCGGGGCATCCTGGTGCTTCATGATCGAGGCGAATACCAGGGTCGAGGTAAAGGGTATCGACAGGGAGTAGGCGATGGTCTCGTCGTGCTCGCGGAACGAGTATTCAAATATGTTGAGCCGCAGCCGCTGGTAGATGTCCTTGAAAAAGACTTTACCCAGGTGGTCACCCTCGGTGATGATGATGACGTGCTGTGTGCTCAGGTCGCTCAGGTTGGCGAAGGTGGGGCCGAACATGGGGTGAGTAGAGACGAAGGGATGGCCTGCCCGGGCGTAGAACTCGGGCAACCCGGTTTTTACCGAGGCGATGTCCGACAAGATGGTGCGGGCCGGCAGGTAGGGCAGCACCGACTCGAAGGCCTCGATGGTGTATTTGACCGTGGCGGCGTTGATGACCAGGTCGGGGGCAAACTCGCCTATCTCTTCGGGGCGGGTCATGCGCAGGGTGTTGAAGGCATAGCGAAGCCGACGGGGATCGACGTCGTAGAGGGCGACTTCGTGGTCGAAACTGAGTACGTCGGCAAAGAACGAGCCCATCTTGCCGGCTCCGAGAATGACTATTTTCATAGACGATACGATTGCTTATACCATTATTATTTGTTGAGAATCTCCATTTGTTGGTGTACCGACTCTTCGTGGATGGCCTGCATCACCTCTTTCATAAATTCGGCACCCATGCCCAGCTCTACGGCTTGAGCCATGCGCTTTTGCAGAATTTCGTCGTAGCGGCTGGTCTGCAACACGGGCATGCTGTGCTCCTTTTTGTATTGGCCTATCTCGCGCGATACCCGCATGCGCTTGGCCAGCAGCTCGAGCAGTTGGTTGTCGAGCTGGTCGATTTGGCTTCGCAGTTCCGAGAGGTTCTCGGTCGTCTGGGTGGTCTCGCGGATGACCAGCATGTGGAGGATGTAGTTCAAGGCGTCGGGGGTCACTTGCTGGTTCTTGTCGCTCCAGGCACAGTCGGGGTCGCAGTGCGACTCGACGATGAGGCCGTCGAATCCCAGGTCCATGGCCTGTTGGCAGAGCGGAGCCACCAGTTCGCGCTTACCCCCTATGTGGCTGGGGTCGCAGAAGATGGGCAGGTTGGGCAGGCGCCGACGCAACTCGATGGGGATGTGCCACTGGGGCATGTTGCGGTAGAGGTGCTTGTCGTAGCTGCTGAAGCCGCGATGGATGACTGCCAGCCGGTGCAGACCCGCATTGTAAATGCGCTCGACGGCACCGATCCACAGCTCCAGGTCGGGATTTACGGGGTTTTTGATCAAGACGGGGATATCGACCCCCTTCAGGGCGTTGGCAATCTCTTGTACGGCAAAGGGATTGGCCGTGGTGCGGGCCCCGATCCACAGGATGTCGATGCCGTGTTTGAGGGCTTCGAACACGTGGCGCTCGGTGGCCACCTCGGTGGCGGTGTACATGCCGGTCTCCTCTTTGACCCGCTTGAGCCAGGCCAGGCCCTCCACGCCCACGCCTTCGAAACCTCCCGGTTTGGTGCGGGGTTTCCATATCCCGGCGCGGAATATCTTGATACCTTGTGCAGCCAGTTGCCGGGCCGTGTTCATAACTTGTTCTTCGGTCTCGGCACTACAGGGACCGGCTATGATGATGGGGCGTTTGCTATCGACCCCGGGGAGTACAATGGGTTGTAAATCGTTCATGATGAGAGTGTATTTAAGATTTCATATTTTGGATTCGTTGCAGGGCTTCGCTCATTCGTTCGTCGGGTGCGCAGAGCGAGATGCGCAGATAGCGGTTGCCTTGGCTCCCGAAGATGAAGCCTGGGGTGATGAAGACGCGGGCTTCGTGGAGTACCCGGTCGGCCATCGACTCGGCATCGCGGGCTTCGTCGGGGATACGACCCCACAGGAAGAGCCCCACTTGTGAGGGATCGTACCGGCACCCGAGCGATTGCATGATCTGCTCGGCAATTGCTCGCCGGGAGCGATATACCCGGTTCACCTCGGCATACCACTCGGGGCCGCACGAGAGAGCCTTTATTGCCGCGCTTTGCAGGGGGCGGAACATGCCCGAGTCGATGTTGCTCTTCACCCGCAGTATCCATTCGACAAACCGGGGGTTGGAGGCCAGCATCCCGATGCGCCAGCCCGCCATGTTGTGCGACTTGCTCAGCGAGTTCATCTCGATGCAGCACTCGCGCGCACCGGGAATCGACAGCAGGCTGAGGGGTTGGTCGTTGAGGATAAAGCTGTAGGGGTTGTCGTTGACGATGACGATGCCGTGGCGCCGGCCAAACTCGACCAGACGGGTAAACAGCTCTACCGAGGCGTTGGTGCCGGTGGGCATGTGGGGGTAGTTGACCCACATGAGTTTGATGCGGTCGAGCGGCAGCGACTCGAGCTGGTCGAAGTCGGGTTGCCACCCGTGGCTCTCGTCGAGGTCGTAGGTGAATATCTCGGCCTCGGCCAGCCGGCTCACCGAGGTGTAGGTGGGATAGCCGGGGTTGGGAACCAGCACACCGTCGCCGGCGTTGAGAAAGGCGAGGCTGATGTGCAGGATACCCTCCTTCGAGCCGATGAGCGGCTGTATCTCACGCTGCGGGTCGAGGACGACACCATACCAGCGGGCATACCAGTCGGCAAAGGCCTGGCGCAGCTCGGGTATTCCTACATAGGGTTGATAGCTGTGGGTGTCGGGGCGTCGGCTCTCGGAGCAAAGCGCTTCGATGGTGTCGGCGTGAGGCGGCCGGTCGGGCCCGCCTATGCCCAGACTGATGATGTCGAGCCCCTGGGCGTTGAGGTCGGCAATCTCTCTCAACTTGCGCGAGAAGTAGTATTCGCTCACGCTGTTCACCCGGTTGGCGGGCTGTATGTCAAAGGGGACGGTTGAATTCTGCATATTCTCCGAGTATTTTGAAGTTTTTGGTCAGGGGGCGTATAGCCTCGAGCGATTGTTTGTAACGGGTGAAATTGTCGAAGGTAAGGTCGATGTAGAAGCGATACTCCCATTCTCGCCCGATGATAGGCATGGATTGTATTTTCGACAGGTTGATGTCATAGAAGGAGAGAATGGTGAGCACCTTCGACAGACTGCCTTGCGTGTGGGGCAGGCTGAAGACGAGCGATGCCTTGTTGATGCGTTTGCCAGCGGTGAGTAGCTCGCTGTAGAGCGGATTGGCCACAACCAGAAATCGGGTGAAGTTGCGCTTGTTGGTCTCGATACCCTCGGCCAGGATGTTCAGCCCGTAAATCTCGGCTGCCAGTCGGCCGCAGATGGCAGCGTGCCCCTTGAGTTGTTGCTGGGCTATCTCGTAGGCACTGCCTGCCGTATCGTCCTTCTCGACGAGTTTCATGCGGGGGTGAGCCTTGAGGTACTCGCCGCACTGCATCAGGGCCATGGGGTGGGAGTTCACCTCGCGTATGTCGTCGAGAGTTTCGCCCGGCAGGGCAGCCAGCACATGTGAGATGCGCAACTTGTACTCCCCGATGATATTCAGCTCGCTCTTGCGCAACAGTTCGTGGTTTTGCAGCAGGCTGCCGGCAATGGTATTCTCGATGGCGATGATGCCCAGCAGGGAGCGGTCGTCGGCCATGCGCTCAAACATCTCGGGGAAGGTGGCGCAGGCTACGGGTTCAATCTCCTCCTCGCCGAAGTAGGCACGGGCGGCAGCTTCGTGGTAACAGCCTGCTATACCTTGTATGGTCACTCTTTTCTTCATAAGTCGAAAATAAAAAATCCCGTTCGTGTGATGAACGGGATTTTATTGTACATATATCGTTATTCTGTTTTACAAGTTCTTAGTTGCATAAAACCCCGTTTTTATTTTGGTGAAAATAAAAATAAAAGTAAAAGTAATATGCAAAATCAAAGTTTCTCATCGTGTCTCAATTGTGAGTTTGATGTTGCAAATGTAATGAAATCATTTTTGAATCCAAACAAATCGTTATGAATTTTTGAATAAAACGATATATTTTTTATTCTTTTTGCGTAAGAGCCGGCATCGCGACATTGCAAAAGAGGTTCGGACAGAGCCGAGGATATGGTGGCGTAGAGAGGGCTCCGACAAAAAACTCCCCACAATTTGGACTTTTTGTCCTCGACTTTTCGTATCTTTGAAGGTCGAATAAATGAATACATATGAACGCTTCGGAACAAAAACTTTTCTCAACCCTGTGCGAAACCATCTGTGCGGCTGTCGAGAAGGCCCGTGCAGAGGACATGTCGCTCACCGACATGTATGTGCAGGTGAAGTATGACGAACAACTGTTTACCGTCTTTGACGATGCCGACGGGGTGTTGGCTCAAGCAACCGTCGAGGAGCTCGACGAGTGGCGCTCGGCTCACGACAGCGAGGAACCTCATGTGGCGTTGATTGCTTTTTTGAGAGAGGTGTTGAATCACGACGAGGTGAACAAGGCCCTTCATTCGCTCGATTTTATTTCGCCCTTCTCGGTGGTCCTGGTCGATGCCAATATGGAACCGGTAGCCGATCTCATCACGCTCGACGACGAGAATATCTATCTGCACGACGATTTTTGGGAAAAGATGGACAAGGAGCTCGACGACTTCTTCGACCAGCTC
Source organism: Barnesiella sp. An55 (assembly GCF_002161555.1). GTDB lineage: Bacteria > Bacteroidota > Bacteroidia > Bacteroidales > Barnesiellaceae > Barnesiella > Barnesiella merdipullorum. Next base: position 84,540 of record NZ_NFHZ01000008.1, read on the forward strand.
ATGGCCGATACCAAGTGAACCACACCTGGGCCTGGCTGTGAAAAGAGGGTGGTGATGCCCGACTCCAAAGAAAAATTTTAATAATAATTTGATTATCGAAAGATAAGCACTAATTTTGCGCTCTCAAAATTTGCACGCTTTTTGCAGGGAATAGAGAGAAAAACAGTAAAGAGTCTAATTTAATAAAATTCATAAAGAATGAACGTTTCACATCAAAACACCGACAACCTGAATGCAGTGATTTCGATTGAAATATCGAAAGCCGATTATCAGGACAAAGTTGATAAATCTCTTCGCGCTTACGGGCAGAAAGCCAACATCCCCGGTTTCAGAAAAGGGAAAGTACCGTTTAGCATCCTCACGAAGATGTTCGGAAAATCGGTTCGGGTAGAAGAGATCAACCGCTTGGTTTCAGAAGCCTTGTACAATTATATCCGCGACAACAAACTCAATATCCTGGGCGAGCCTATGACGGCCGAAGACATGACGGTCGATCTCGATGCTCAGGACGACTTCACCTTCCGTTTCGATGTAGCCCTGGCTCCCGAGCTGGATGTGAAAGTCGATAAGAAAATCAAGGTTCCCTACTACACGATTACCGTTGACGACGACATGGTAAAACGTCAGAACGAAGCTTTCCTGACTCGTTTCGGCAAACAGGTTTCGGTAGATGAATCGACCGATGAGAGAGACCTCATCAAGGGTTCGATGGTCGAGTTGTCGAGCGACGGCACTCCCCTCGAAGGTGGCATCACTGTCGAGAGCACCATCGTATCGCCCAACTACTTCAAGAGCGACGAGGAGAAAGCCAAATTTGCCGGCGTGAAGAAAGGCGACAAAGTGGTATTCAACCCCTCGAAGAGTTGCAACGCTTCGGTAGCCGAGCTCGCTTCGATGCTCAATACCGACAAGGAGAAGGCTGCCAATGTGACATCCGACTTCGAAATGACAGTGACAGATATTACACATCTGCAACCGGCCGAGTTGAACCAAGAACTGTTTGACAACGTATTTGGCAAAGATGCCGTCAAGAGCGAAGAAGAGTATTTCGCCAAACTGCGTGAGATGATTGCCCATCAACTGGTTCCCGAGAGCGACTACAAGTTCTCGATCGATGCCCGCGCTGCCATCGAAAAGGCCGTAGGCGATTTCGAGTTGCCCGACGCATTCCTCAAACGCTGGTTGCTGGCTACCGACAAGGAGCGCAAGGCCGAGACTATCGACGAAGATTTTGCCAAGATGGTACCCGACTTGAAGTGGCAGTTGATCAAAGAGGAGATTGTAAAACAATTCGATATCCATGTCGATGACAACGACCTCAAGGCTCTGGCCAAACGTGTGGCTGCCAGCCAGTTTGCCCAATATGGCATGACCGGTGTGCCCGACGATGTACTCGAGCGTTACGGCAACGAGATGCTCTCGAGCAAAGAGACTCGCTCGCGCTTGATCAACCAGGCTACCGAGCAGAAGATCCAGACCGCTATCAAAGAGTCGGTAACCCTTACCCCCAAAGAGATTTCGATGGAGAAATTCCAGAAACTTTTCGAAACTGCCGAGTAAGGAAACGCTTGATACATAACCTCTTTGGAGCCCCGGAACCTTTCGTTTTCGGGGCTTCTTGTTACCTGCACCAGTCTGGTTGCGACGTGACGGGGTGGGGCAGGGACACGTGATATATTATTTTTTGTGAAAGATAGCCGTAAAAAAGTGGCCCGCTTCCTAAAATTATTTGGGGCATAACTGTTTTTATTTATATCTTTGACTGAAAATAGGGTTGAAAACAATCAAAAAAACGAAGTATAGTATGACAAACGATTTTAGAAATTATGCGGTAAAACACCTGGGCATGAACGGGCTTGCTCTCGATCAGTATGCTCAGTTTACCAGCAGTTACCTCTCTCCCACGATTATGGAAGAGCGCCAGTTGAATGTCACTCAGATGGATGTGTTCTCGCGATTGATGATGGATCGCGTAATCTTCCTGGGAACACCTATCGACGATTATACGTCGAATGTCATCGAGGCTCAGCTGCTCTATCTCGATGCAGCCGATCCCGGCAAAGACATCTCGATCTATTTCAATACCCCGGGCGGTTCGGTCTATGCCGGTCTGGGCATTTACGACACCATGCAGTTCATCAGCTGCGACGTATCGACCATCTGTACCGGTATGGCTGCCTCGATGGGCGCCGTGCTGCTGGTAGCCGGTACCAAGGGTAAACGCTTTGCCCTCAAACATTCGCGGGTGATGATACACCAGCCCATGGGTGGTGCTCAGGGACAAGCCTCCGATATCGAGATTACGGCCCGTGAGATACAGAAACTCAAGAAAGAACTCTATACCATCATCGCCGACCACTCGGGCAATCCCTATGAGCGGGTCGAAAAAGACTCGGACCGCGACTACTGGATGACCGCCATCGAGGCCAAGGAGTATGGCATGATCGACGAAGTATTGGTAAAATCCAAGAAAAACGATTTGAACGATGGCGAAAGGTGAGAAGTGTAGTTTTTGCGGAAGAGGCGAAAATGAGGTAAGGCTGCTCATGCCGGGACGTGATGGCTGCATTTGCGACGAGTGTGCCGAACAGGCCTATCTTCTCGCCGAGGAGTATCTGCACAAGCGGCGGAAGAAAGACTCCAAGTGGGCTATCTCGCTCGAGGAGTTGCCCAAGCCCGACGAGATAAAGAAGTTTCTCGACCAGTATGTCATCGGGCAGGACGATGCCAAGCGGTATCTGGCCGTGTCGGTCTATAACCACTACAAACGCATCATGCAGGCCGCCAGCGACGACGATGTCGAGATTGAGAAGTCGAACATCATCATGGTGGGGCCCACCGGTACCGGCAAAACATTGCTGGCCAAGACCATTGCCCGGTTACTCAAGGTGCCCTTTACGATAGTCGATGCCACCGTACTCACCGAGGCCGGTTACGTGGGCGAGGATATCGAGAGTATTCTCACCCGTCTGCTTCAGGTAGCCGACTATGACGTCGAAGCCGCCGAGCGGGGTATCGTGTTTATCGACGAGATCGACAAGATTGCCCGCAAGAGCGACAACCCCTCGATAACCCGCGATGTGAGCGGCGAGGGTGTGCAGCAAGGTCTGCTGAAACTGCTCGAAGGTTCCATCGTGAACGTGCCGCCACAAGGCGGGCGCAAACACCCCGAGCAGAAGATGATTCCGGTGAACACCAAGAATATACTCTATATTTGTGGCGGTGCCTTTGACGGTATCGAGCGCAAGATAGCCATGCGGCTTAATGCCCATGTGGTAGGATTCAACGGTGGCGGCAGCAACAACCGCATCGACCGGGAGAACCTCTTGCAGTACATTGCCCCCCAAGACCTCAAGGCCTATGGACTCATTCCCGAGATTATCGGGCGGTTGCCCATTCTTACCTATTTGCAACCCCTCGACCGCGAGGCGTTGCGCCGTATCCTGGTCGAGCCCAAGAACTCGATTGTCAAGCAGTATGTCAAACTGTTCGAGATGGACGGCGTGAAACTCACCTTCGACGACGATATGCTCGACTATGTGGTCGATAAGGCCATCGAGTTCAAGTTGGGAGCCCGTGGGTTGCGCTCGATTGTCGAGACGGTGATGATGGATGCCATGTATGAGACCCCCTCGTCGTCCAAAAAGAAATTACATATTACTCGCAGTTATGCCGAGAAAAAATTAGAAAAAGCAAAACTATTGGCCGTATAAAAAAGCAGCAGTAAAATTTGGTAATTACGCAGAGATGTTTATAAATTTGTTAGACCGATAAAGAGTATCGGGCTAACCAAATAACGAGAAAGAGAATAACCGTATGGCAAAAGAAGTAAATTTGACCGAGGAACTGAAAAAGAATTTCGGATTCGATACCTTCAAAGGAAATCAGGAAGCGATTATCAAGAATTTACTCGCCGGGAAAGACACTTTTGTATTGATGCCCACCGGTGGAGGCAAATCGCTCTGTTATCAACTTCCGTCCCTGATTCTCGATGGGACGGCCGTTGTCATTTCGCCTTTGATTGCATTGATGAAGAATCAGGTCGATGCCATGCGCAACTTCAGCGCCGAAGACGGCGTGGCTCATTTTATAAACTCTTCGCTCAACAAAGCGGCAATAGACCAGGTAAAGAGCGATATTCTGTCGGGAAAAACCAAATTGCTGTATGTTGCACCCGAGTCGCTGACCAAGGAGGAGAACATCGATTTCCTGCGTCAGGTAAACATCTCGTTCTATGCCGTCGATGAGGCGCACTGTATCTCGGAGTGGGGGCACGACTTCCGTCCCGAGTATCGTCGCATACGACCCATTATCAACGAGATAGGTGTGAAACCTGTCATCGCCCTCACGGCAACTGCCACCCCCAAGGTGCAGCACGATATCCAGAAGAATCTGGGTATGCTCGATGCCACGGTATTCAAGTCGTCGTTCAACCGGCCCAACCTCTACTACGAGGTGCGCCCCAAGACGGCAAACATCGACAAGGATATCATTAAATACATCAAGTCGCAAGAGGGCAAGTCGGGTATCATCTATTGCCTCAGCCGCAAGAAGGTGGAAGAGCTGGCCGAGCTGTTGCAGGTCAACGGCATACGGGCTTTGCCCTACCATGCCGGCATGGATTCGGCTACCCGCACCCAAAACCAAGATGCGTTCCTGCTCGAAAAGATCGACGTAATCGTCGCCACGATAGCCTTTGGCATGGGTATTGACAAACCCGATGTGCGCTATGTCATCCACTACGATATACCCAAGAGTCTTGAGGGATACTATCAAGAGACGGGGCGTGCCGGTCGAGACGGAGGTGAAGGCCAATGCATAACTTTTTATATCAACAAAGATTTGCAGAAACTCGAGAAGTTCATGCAGGGAAAGCCTTTGGCCGAGCAAGAGATAGGCAAGCAGCTGCTGTTGGAAACCGCAGCCTATGCCGAGTCGTCGCTTTGTCGTCGCAAAATTCTGCTGCACTACTTCGGCGAGGAGTATGAAGAAGATAATTGTGGAAATTGCGATAATTGCCTAAATCCTAAAAAACAAGTGGAAGCAAAAGATCAACTTTGTGCGGTTCTTGAAACTATCATTGCACTGAAAGAGAAATTTAAAGCCGAATATGTGATCGATGTCCTGATGGGAAAAGAGACCAGCCAGGTACTCTCTTACCAGCACGAAGACCTGGAGGTCTTTGGTAGCGGACAAGGCGAGGACGAGCGCACCTGGAATGCCGTCATTCGCCAGGCATTGATTGCCGGTTATATAAGTAAAGATATTGAAAATTACGGATTGTTGAAGGTGACCAAGGCCGGCCACGCATTTCTCAAGAACCCGGTATCGTTCAAGATTGTGAAGGATGTCGATTTTGAAGAGATGGAAGAAGAGGTGCCCATGAAAGGCGGCGCCGCCTGTGCGGTCGATCCCGAGTTGTACTCCATACTCAAAGACCTGCGCAAGAAGATAGCCAAGCGGCTCGAACTGCCGCCCTACGTCATCTTCCAGGACCCCTCGCTTGAAGCCATGGCTACGACCTATCCCATCACCCTCGAGGAGTTGCAGAACATCCCGGGTGTGGGTGCCGGCAAAGCCAAACGCTATGGCGAAGAGTTTATCAAGGTCATCAAGGCACACGTCGAGGAAAACGAGATTGAGCGCCCCGAAGATTTGCGGGTGCGCACCGTCGCCAACAAGTCGAAGTTGAAAGTCTCGATTATCCAGGCCATCGACCGCAAGATAGCCCTCGACGAACTGGCCGAGTCGAAAGGTCTCGAGTTTGGCGAACTGCTCGACGAAATCGAAGCCATCGTCTATTCGGGCACGAAAATCAATATCGATTATTTCTTGCGCGAGATCATGGATGATGAGCACATCGACGATATCTTCAACTATTTCAAGGAGAGCGAGAGCGACAGCCTCGAGGATGCCATCGAAGAGTTCGGTATGGAATACAGCGAGGAGGAGATACGGTTGATACGTATCAAGTTCCTCTCCGAAATGGGTAATTGACGTAAACGTAACCCCCCATATGAGGGACGGTTCCGATACAGGAGCCGTCCCTCTTTTTTATTCCGTTTTTACATTCGGGGCGAGGGGAGTAGGGGAAGGATAAATAATAAAAAAAACTGGCGAAGGGCTACAAATGCTTGCGAAAAATTCTTATCTTTGCATGCAATAAAATTCTAATGAACTTCATTATGTCATTTGTTGCAGAAAAAGTGGTGATGGACGGATTAACATTTGACGACGTGCTGTTAATCCCCGCTTACTCCGAAGTCCTTCCGCGTGAAGTCGAGCTATCGACACAGTTTTCACGAAATATCCGATTAAATATCCCCTTAGTTTCGGCGGCTATGGATACTGTTACCGAAGCACAGTTAGCAATTGCCATAGCTCGCGAAGGTGGTATTGGCGTTATTCATAAAAACATGAGCATCGAGGCCCAGGCCCGTCAGGTACACGCCGTAAAACGTGCCGAGAACGGTATGATTTACGACCCGGTGACCATTCGCTGCGGTTCTACCGTGCGCGAGGCTTTGGCCATGATGAGCGAATTTCACATCGGCGGTATTCCCGTAGTCGATGAAAACAAGATTCTGGTAGGTATCGTGACCAACCGCGACCTGCGTTTCGAGCGCGACCTCGATCGGCTGGTCGATGAGGTAATGACCAAAGATCACCTGGTAACCACCTCGCAATCGACCGATTTGCAACAGGCAGCCGATATTCTCCAGAAACACAAAATCGAGAAGTTGCCGGTTGTCGATAAAGATGGCCGTCTCGTAGGTCTGGTAACCTACAAGGATATTACCAAAGCCAAGGATAAACCCTTTGCCTGCAAAGACAAACTGGGTCGCCTGCGCGTAGCCGCTGGTGTGGGTGTTACGGTCGATTCGATGATGCGTGTCGATGCTCTGGTCGAGGCCGGTGCCGATGCCATCGTTATCGATACGGCACACGGTCACTCCAAAGGCGTGATAGGCGTTTTGAAAGACATTAAAGCCAAATATCCCGATATCGACGTAGTGGTAGGCAATATCGCCACTGGCGAAGCCGCCCGTTACTTGGTCGATGCCGGAGCCGACGGTGTGAAAGTTGGTATCGGCCCGGGTTCCATCTGTACGACCCGTGTCATTGCCGGTGTGGGAGTGCCCCAGCTGTCGGCCGTTTACGACGTAGCCAAGGCCCTGAAAGGTACCGGTGTTCCCTTGATTGCCGACGGTGGCATACGCTACTCGGGCGATATTGTCAAGGCCCTGGCCGCCGGAGCCTATTCGGTAATGCTGGGTGGTATGCTGGCCGGTGTGGAAGAGTCGCCGGGCGAGACCATCATCTTCAACGGTCGTAAGTACAAATCGTACCGCGGTATGGGTTCGCTCGAAGCCATGGAGAAGGGTTCGAAAGACCGCTACTTCCAGGCCAACGAGACCGACACCAAGAAACTGGTACCCGAGGGAATCGCCGCCCGTGTACCCTTCAAAGGTTCGCTCTACGAAGTCGTTTACCAGATGGTAGGCGGTTTGCGTGCCGGTATGGGCTACTGCGGAGCCAAAGACATCGAAGCCCTGCACAATGCTAAATTCACCCGCATCACCAATGCCGGAGTCGCCGAGAGTCACCCCCACGATGTGACCATTACCAGCGAAGCTCCCAATTACAGCCGGGGATAACGGGGTGAGATAATAGATTTTGAGAAAAATGATACACTATTTTATCGGTTGCCATATAATTTTTCGGTCGTTGCAACGTTAAAATAGTGTATTATTTTTTTGATAACTTGAGCCCGAAAGGGACTCGATAAAAACATAACGCATATAACACAATGAAAAACAAATGGCTTGTAGCGGCTTTGCTTGCCGGTAATACCTGGGCTTGGGTCTTGGCTGCCGATGTGGACCCGGTCATTATGAGAGTGAACAACAAGGATATTCACAAATCGGAGTTCGAGTACATTTACAACAAGAACAGCCAGCAACAGGTTGACCAGAAGTCGCTCGACGAGTACGTTACGCTATTTAAGAACTATAAGCTCAAGGTAGCCGAGGCCGAGGCTCTGGGTATCGACACGACTGCAGCTTTCAAGAAAGAGTTGGCCGGATACCGCGACGAGTTGGCCAAGCCCTATCTCATCGACTCGTCGGTCGATGAGCGGTTGGCCCGCGAGGCCTACGACCGCATGAAAGAGGATGTCGAGGTAAGTCACATCCTCATTGGCCTCAATGCCCGCACCCCCGAGGCAAGAGCTGCCGCCCGCCAGAAGGCCGACTCGATATTGTCCTGTATCAAAGCGGGCGAAGACTTTGGCGCATTGGCCGAGAAATATAGCGAAGACGGTTCGCGCCAGAACAAAGGCTATTTGGGTTTCATTCGGGGTGGCCGCACGGTCTATCCTTTCGAGAAGGCCGCTTTTGCCTTGCAGCCGGGTCAGGTCTCCGATGTGGTAGAGACCCAGTTTGGCTACCATATCATCAAGGTGCACAGTCGTCGTCCCGATCCGGGAGAATTCCTCTTTGCCCATATCATGGTACTGGTTCCCCGCAATGCGTCGGATGAAGTGAAAGCCCAAAAAGAGGCCGAGATTCGCTCGATTTATGCCGAGTTGAAAGCCGGTGCCGATTTTGCCACCGTGGCCAAGGAGCGGTCGGAAGACAAGGGAACAGCCGTGCGTGGCGGTGAACTGCCCTGGGTAAGCAGCGGACAGTTTGTCAAGGAGTTTGAAGATGCCGGTTTTGCCCTCAAGAACAAAGGCGATATCTCTGAACCCGTGCTCTCGCCCTATGGCTGGCACATCATCAAGTTGCTCGACAAGCGCGGTATAAAACCCTTTGAACAGATGCGTCCCGAGATTGCCCGTCTCATGACTCGCGACGAGCGTGGTGGTATGGCTCGTGCCGCCATGGTCGAGAAGCTGAAAGGCGAGTATGGATTTTCACTGGTCGAGGCTCAGCAGGAGAAGCTGATGAAATTGGCTCAAGAGATGGGCAAGGTCGATTCGGCCTACATTGCTGCCATCCACAACGATCAAAGTCCGCTTTTCTCGTTCAAGGGACACTCCTATACGGTAGCCGACTTTGCCGGCTTCCTGCCCAAAGGTCGCGATATAACTCGCAATGTATCGGACTATGTAAAAGCCATGGTTGGTTTCATGATCGACCGTGAGATACTCGACTATGAAAAGAGCCGTCTCGAAGAGAAATACCTCGACTTCCGCAACCTCATGAACGAGTATCGCGATGGCATGCTGCTCTTCGAGGTGAGCAACCGCGAGGTGTGGGAGAAGGCTTCGCAAGACACCAAGGGCTTGCAGAAGTTCTTCAAGAAAAACAAAAAGAACTACAAATGGGACAAACCTCATTATAAAGGATTCCTCATCCAGTGCAGTGACGACACCACCGCTACGGCTGTTAAGAAACGCCTGAAGAAACTCGATGCCGACTCGGTAATCGTGGTACTCAACCGCGAGTTCAATACCGATTCGCTCACTCGGGTGAAAGTAGAGCGTGGCCTCTTTGTCGAGGGTGAGAACGCCTGGATAGACTACTTGGTATTCAAGGGAGCTGCCGCCAAAGCCGATGAGAAGTTGCCGGTAGCCTTCGTCTCGGGCAAGCTGTTGAAGAAACCCGAAGCCTATACCGACGTGCGTGGCCAGGTAACGGCCGACTATCAAAACTACCTCGAGAAGGTATGGGTCGAAAACCTCAACAAAAAGTATCCGGTAGAAATAAACGAAGATGTCCTAAAAACCGTTAACAAGCAATAGCAACTGGTTATTTAGTCGTATATTTAGCGATAGTTATCCGGTTGTAGAAGACAAGATGTATAAAGTATCGATAACAGCACTCGTTGCAATCCTTTCGGCATGCCTTTTCACGGCGTGCCGAAGTGGGTTACAGAGCGACGAAAACTCACTGGTACAGGTGGGCGATGCCATCTTGTCGCGGCAGGAGGTAAACGAGGCGATGCCCCAGGGACTCTCGCCGGCCGACAGTGCCGATTTTGCCGAGCGCTATATCCAGCGTTGGGTCAACGACGAGTTGCTGTATGATGTGGCGCGTAAGAATGTGCCCGATCTGGAGCGTATCGACAAGCTGGTAGAGCAATACCGGCGCGACCTGGTTATCTTTGAATACCGCAAACGGCTCTTGAGCGAGCGGGCTTCCAAGGAGTTTGGCGAGCAGGAGATGCGCGATTATTACGAGAAGAATCCCGATATGTTCCGCCTGCGTGAGGCCATTCTCAAGGGTCTCTACCTCAAGGTGCCCGAGAGTGCTCCCAACATCGGACAGTTGAAAAAGTGGTATTGCTCGACCAAACCCGACGGGGTGGAAAAAATAGAGAAGTATGCCCTGAAAAACGTGGTTATCTACGACTATTTCTACGACCGGTGGGTCCCCTTCGAAGAGATAGTCAGCAACATACCCTATGAGTTTGGCGACCCCGAGACCTTCTTGAAGAACCATCGCAATCTCGAGTTCAACAAGAACGGCTACTGGTATCTGCTCCACATTACCGAGTTTAAGGTAAAGGGCGAGGTGATGCCCTATGATTTTGCCAAGACCCAGATTCAGGAAATTCTCGCCAACAACAACCGGCTCGAGTTCAACCGGGAGTTGGAAGAGAATCTCTATAACGATGCCGAGAAATCGGGCGAAATAAAATGGTTGTATCAACGAGAGAAATCTCTACAAAAAGATAGTGTAAAATAATATTTGAGTTATGCGTAAACTTACTGATTGGCTTTTGTTTTTTGTAGTGGCAGTCGCTGTGGCTGCACCTGCGTTTGCCGCCGACGACAACGTAATTGACGAGGTCGTGTGGGTGGTTGGCGATGAAGCTATTTACAAGTCGGAGGTGGAAGAGCAGTACCGACAGATGCAATATGACGGACAGCGTATCGATGGCGATCCCTACTGTGTGATACCCGAGCAGATTGCCGTGCAGAAACTCTTCCTGCACCAGGCCAAACTCGATACGATTACGGTGCCCGATGCTACGGTTTTCCAGCAGGTCGAGGCCCGTATCAATTACCTCATTGCCAATATCGGCTCGAAAGAGAAGCTGGAAGAGTACTTCAAGAAACCGGTTACCGAGATTCGTGAAGAGCTGGCCAATATCATCCGCGACCAGGGCACCGTGCAGGAGGTACAGCGCAGTCTGGTGAAAGATGTCAAGATTACCCCCGCCGAGGTGCGCAAGTTCTACAATCAGTTACCGGTCGATAGTATTCCCTATATCCCCATGCAGGTCGAGGTGCAGATAATCACCCTCAACCCCAAGGTGCCGCAGCAGGAGATTGACAATGTGAAGGCCCGTCTGCGCGACTTCAGCGAGCAGGTCAACAAGGGAGAACGCGACTTCTCGACCTTAGCCGTGCTTTACTCCGAGGACCGGGCGTCGGCCATGATGGGCGGCGAGCTGGGCTTTGTGAGCAAGAGCAACCTGGTGCCCGAGTTTGCCAATGTCGCCTTTAACCTCAACGACCCCAAGAAGGTATCGAAGATTGTCGAGACTGAGTATGGCTATCACATCATCCAGCTCATCGAGAAACGGGGCGACCGCATCAATGTGCGCCACATTCTGTTGCGTCCGCATGTTTCCGAAAAAGATATCTCCGATGCGTTGGTCCGTCTCGATACTCTGCGCACCGATTTGGTAGCCAATAAATTTACATTCGACGAGATTACACAATATGTTTCGCAAGACAAGGATACCCGCAACAACAAGGGTTTGATGGTGAATTCGCAAACCGGTAACCCTAGGTTTGAGATGGGGCAGCTCCCCCAGGATGTCGCCAAAGTGGTGGCCGATATGCAAGTGGGCGAAATTTCGAAACCCTTTGTGATGACCGACGAGCGTAAGAACAAAGAGGTGGTGGCTATCGTGAAACTGAAGAATCGCATCGAGGGTCACAAGGCCAACATGTCTGATGACTATCAAACCCTCAAAGCCATTGTCGAGGAGAAGAAAAAGACCGATATCCTCAACGAGTGGCTGGCCAAGAAACAGAGCGAAACCTATATCCGCATCAAGGATGGGTGGCGCAATTGCGAATTCAAATACGACGGTTGGATAAAGAATTGAAACAGCCTATGGGGCACCGTAAAAGTATAAATAGAAACAATAGTGGTAAGAGGCATAAAACGCTGGCAGGCGTTTTATGCCTGCTTGCTGTTGGTATGTGGGCGGCTACGACCACTCCCCAGCGGAGTGTGCCCCGGAAGGACGACCCCAACAAAGTCTATCTGATTAACAGCGACGAGCTCATTTTCGATAAAGCGCAAAGTGCCGACTATCGGGTGCTGCGGGGGAATGTCGTCTTTCGCAAGGACAGCATGTACATGTATTGCGACAGCGCCTATTTCTACGAGAAGGACAACTCGCTCGACGCCTTTGGTAACGTGCACATGGAGCAGGGCGATACTCTCTTTATCTATGGCGATGTGCTTTACTACAACGGCAACGAGCAGATAGCCCGTCTGCGCGAGAATGTGCGCATGGAGAATCGCGACGTCACCCTCTTTACCGACAGCCTCAACTACGAGATGATTCCCAACATTGGCTATTATTTCGACGGTGGCAAACTGGTCGATTCGCAAAACGAACTTTCGTCGGTCTATGGTCAATACTCGCCCGACACGAAGCAGTCGGTCTTCAACTTCGACGTGCAGCTGGTCAACGAGAAATATACCCTCTATTCCGATACCCTCGAGTACAATACCCAGACCAAGATAGCCGATATCGTGGGGCCTTCGACCATTGTCTCGGACAGTAACACGATCTATTCCACTTCGGGGTGGTACAATACCCAGACCGATAAATCCATGCTGCTGAAGCGTTCGCTGGTCACCTCGAAGGGGCAGAGCCTCACGGGCGACACAATCTATTACGACCGGGGCTCGGGATTCGGCGAGGTATTCGGCAACATGGTGCTCACCGATTCGATTCGCTCCATCATCATGGAGGGACAGTATGGCTTCTACAACGAGCTCACCGAGTATTCGTTTGCTACCGACTCGGCCCGGGCCCTTGAGTATTCGCGGGGCGACACCCTCTATCTGCATGCCGATACCCTCAAGTCGCACCTGATTCTGCCCGATTCCACCCGTCTGTTGCAGGCCTACCATGGTGTGCGTTTCTACAGGGTCGATGCCCAGGGAGTGTGCGATTCGATGGAGTTTACCTCGGCCGATTCGCTGCTGCACATGTACAAGCTGCCCATTATCTGGAACGAGAACTACCAGATAACCGGCGACACGATACGTATCCACATGAACGACAGTTCGGTCGATTGGGCCTACATCCCGGCTGCCGCCTTTGCCACCCAGCACAAAGACTCGGTCTTTTTCGATCAGGTGTCGGGCAAGACACTGTTGGCCCGGTTTGAACAGGGGCAGTTGCGGCAGGTCGATGTGAGTGGAAACGCCCAGACAATATTCTATCCTCAGGAGCGCGACTCGACCCTCACGGGCCTCAACAAGGCCGAGAGTGGATTCCTCACCATGTATCTGCGCGACCAGAAGATGGAGAAGATTGTCATCTGGCCACAGCCCCAGGGCAGCATGACGCCCATGGAGCAGGTGAAAGCCGAGCAGCTTTACCTGCCGGCCTACAAGTGGTACGACGAGCTGAGGCCGGTGAGTCCCGACGATATCTTCCGCAAGCCCGAGGTGAAGATCGAACCGGTCGAGGAGAAGAAGCATCGCTTCAGTCATTAATGAGATGGAGATGGTATTATGAGTGATATTATACATTTGTTGCCCGACTCGGTGGCCAATCAAATCGCAGCGGGCGAGGTAATACAACGGCCGGCTTCGGTCATCAAGGAGCTGGTCGAGAACTCGGTCGATGCCGGTGCAACCACCATTCAGATTGTGCTGAAGGATGCTGGCCGCACCCTTATCCAGTTGATTGACAATGGCAAAGGCATGTCGCCTACCGATGCCCGGCTGGCCTTTGAGCGTCACTCGACCTCCAAGATTCGCTCGGCCGACGACCTGTTTACGTTGCACACCATGGGTTTCCGTGGCGAGGCGTTGGCTTCGATTGCCGCTATTGCACAGGTAGAGTTGCGCACCCGTCGCAGTGAGGACGAGGTGGGTACCTGTGTGCGCATGTCGGCCTCGCAGTGCGAAGGGCAGGAGTCGATATCGACCCCGGTAGGCAGTAACTTTGCCGTGAAAAATATCTTTTTCAACGTGCCGGCCCGCCGCAAGTTTCTCAAATCGAACCAGGTGGAGCTGAGCAATATCCTGGGCGAGTTTGAGCGCATGGCACTCATCAACACGCAGGTGGCTTTTACCCTCACGCACAACGATACCGAGCTGTTCAATCTGCCGGCCTCCAACCTGCGCCAGCGCATTGTGGCCCTTTTCGGGAAGAGTCTTAACCAGCAGTTGCTCGCGCTTGATACCGAGACCTCGCTGGTCAAGATATCGGGCTATGTGGGTCGGCCCGAGTCGGCTCGCAAACGGGGCGCTTTGCAATATTTCTTCGTGAATGGCCGCTATATGCGCCATCCCTACTTTCACAAGGCGGTGACCATCTGCTACGAGCATCTGGTGCCGGTGGGCGAGATGCCCAACTATTTCATCAATCTCACGGTGGCTCCCGAGACCATCGATGTGAATATTCACCCCACCAAGTCGGAGATCAAGTTTGAGAACGAACAGCCCATCTGGCAGATTTTGTCGGCCTCGGTCAAGGAGGCTTTGGGCAAATACAGCGCGGCACCCACCATCGACTTCGATATGGACGATGCCCCCGAGATTCCCACCTCGAAACCGGGGGCTCATGTGGCACCGCCTACGGTTCAGGTCGATACCTCGTACAACCCCTTCCGCACGGGTGGGGGAGGCGGTGCGTCGGCCAAGCGGCCCCAGTATGACTGGCAGCAGCTGTACAGCAGTTTCAACAGCTCGCGCGAAGAGAAGCCGTTGCCTCCCGATGGTGATGAGGTAGTCGCCTCGAAAGTCGATTTCTCGGAAGGGTATGTGTCGAAACTCTCGGACAATGCGCCTGCCGATACCGCAGCTTTTCCCGAGTTTGAATCGAAGTTGAACCAGAGCGGACGTCCCGTGTTGCAGTTAAAAGGGCGCTATATCACTCTTCCCACGGCCGAAGGCCTCATGGTCATCGACCAGCATCGGGCTCACGGGGTGATTCTTTTCGAGCGTTTCATGGCGGGAATTTCGTCGCGCGAGATGGCTTCGCAGCGTATCCTCTTCCCCGAGATCATGCAACTCACCGTCTCGCAGGCTGCCGTGCTGAAGTCGATTTGGAATGAGCTCACGGCTTTGGGATTCGACCTGGCCGACATGGGGCAGAACAGCTATTCGGTCAACGCCGTTCCGGCCGGGGTAGATGGGGTCGATGCCTGTGACCTCATCGGGCAGATGATAGCTACCGCCTCGGAGAAGGAGCACGATGCCAAGAGTTCGTTGCAGCGGCGCATGGCCTGGACGTTGGCCGAGGCTGCGGCGGTACCGGTGGGACAGACCCTCTCGAAGGAAGAGATGTCGGCAATGGCCGATGACCTGCTCTCGCTCAAGACTCCGGCCTATACCCCTGCGGGGAAAACCGTATTTGTCGTCATCTCGTATGACGAGTTGCAGAAACGTTTCAACTAAACCCACAGAAAAACAGTATGCTGATCTTGTTGTCGCCGGCCAAGACCATGACCGGAAAGAGTAAAGTACAGGTGCCGGTAGTCACCCCTCCGCTTTTTGCCGACGAGGCTACTGGCATTGCCCGGGAGATGGCCGGCTATTCGGCCGAAGAACTGGCCGGAATGCTGGGTGTGAACCACACTTTGGCCGTGCAGACCCGCAAGCGTTATCACGACTTTCTGTCGCCCGATACGGTGGCTGTTCCCGCTCTCCTGGCCTACACGGGTATCGTGTTCCGTTACCTCTCGCCGGCCGATTTCACGGATGCCGACTTTGAATATGCTCAGTCGCATCTGCGCATTGCTTCGGCCTGTTACGGTCTCTCTCGTCCGCTCGATGCCATCAAGCCCTACCGCATGGAATATCAGGTGGAGTTACCCTCGATAGGGACTCCCATGGACGAATATTGGAGGCCCCGCATTACCGACCGCCTTATTGCCGATGTGCAGGCTGCCGGCGGTATTTTGGTGAACCTGGCCAGCCGCGAGATACAGCACTCGATCGACTGGGTTCGCCTCAATCGCGAGGTGCGGGTAGTGACTCCCGAGTTCAAGGTGAGCAAGGGCGATACCCTCAAAACCATTGTGGTTTATGCCAAAATGATGAGGGGAGCCATGAGTCGTTTCATTTTGAAAAACCAACTCACAACTCCCCAAGAGTTAGAGGCCTTTTCGGCCGAAGGATTTCACTATTCTTCCCGTCACTCGACACCCGACCATCCTCTTTTTATCGTGTGAGGGGCAGTAGGACGGCTATCCTGTTTTCTTCTTCTCCCTCTTCTTTGACGATGGTTGAGCTCTTCCTTAGATAAAGAGCTCGGGCTCTTTGCGCGACTGGCAGGCTTTCTTCAGCATCTGGGTAGAGAGGGCCACCATCAGCTTGCTCACCTTGCGGGCCTGGTGCGGACACACAGAGACGCATCTCATGCACGAGATACACGTTTTCGTATCGGTCTTTTGCGGATTATCCAGGGGAATGGCACCCACCGGGCACAAGGTGGCACAGGTGCCGCAGCGGTTGCAGGCCCGAGTAGCGTGTGGCTTGATGGGCACACCGTTGTAGGGCTTGTATTCGGGATTTCCCTTTACCGTTATGGGGGCAGCTATCCCGCCCTTTATCTGGCCGAGTTTGGTCGTGATTTGTGCCGCAAACCGTTTCAGGCACTCCTCGTCCGAGACATCGGGGCGCCCCGTGGCATAGACGTGCATGATGGAGTGTTCGGCAATACAGGCGATGCCGGCTATCGAGCGAAACCCGTTTGACTCCAGTGCCGTTTTCAATTCGAGCAGGGCGTCGTCGTAGTCGCGGTTGCCATACACAACCACCGGGATAGCCGGGGTGTCGTGACCGGTAATCTCTCTGAGCCGTTCGAGGGCAATGGCGGGGACACGCCCTCCGAACACGGGTACCGCGGCCAGTAACACATCGTTCAACCCCAGGTCATGGGGTAGTTTCTCCAGCGTTCGTGCCGAGAGATCTATCTCGGTAGCTTGCGGGTCTATGGCCCTGCCTATAATCTCTGCAGCTTTGCGGGTACCGCCCGTAGGGCTGAAATGCGCAAGGTATAACATACGACTTTGTCTCCTGTTTCTACTGTTTGTTGCGACGTTCTTGCACAATGGCGTCGATGACGGCAACCGTGGTGAGGTTGACGATATCGCGCGTCGAGCTGGCAATATCGGTAAAGTGGATAGGCTTGTTCAATCCCATCTGGATGGGGCCTATCGACTCGGCTACACCCATCTCGAGCATCAGTTTATAGGCCGAGTTGGCCGAGCTCAGGTTGGGGAATACGATGGTGTTGACCTCGCGTCCTTTGAGTTTGTTGAAGGGATAGGTCTTGTCGCGCAGCTTGTTGTTGAGTGCGAAATTCATCTGCATTTCGCCGTCGATGAGCATCTCGGGATATTGCTCGTGCAGAATCTTGATGGCTTCGTGTACCCGTTGCGGACTGCCCAGGTTGTCCGACCCGAAGTTGGAGTAGGAGACCATGGCAATGACCGGGTCTTGGGCAAAGAAGCGCACCGAATCGTAGGCCAGCTTGGCAATATCGACCAGTGTCTCGGTCGTAGGCTTGCGGTTGATGAGCGTGTCGGCAATGAAATAGGTACCCCGCTTGGTGTTCATGATGTGCATGGCACCGAAGTATTTGTAGCCCGGGCGGATACCTATCACCTCTTTGGCAATCTGTATCGTCTCGGCATACTTCGAGTAGGTGCCGGTGATGAAGGCGTCGGCCTCGCCGGCTTCGACCATCATCATGCCGAAGTAGTTACGGTCGAACATCTTCTCGTGAGCCTCGGCATAGGTCATGCCCTCGCGTTGCCGTTTCTCGGTGAGCATCTGGGCATAGCGGCAACGGCGGTCCTCCTCGTCGGGGTGACGCAGGTTGATAATCTGCATGCCCGTGAGATCGACGCCGATCGAGGCAGCCAGTTTGCCAATGAGTTCGTCGTTGCCCAGCAAGATAGGTTTGCATATTCCGTCGCGCATGGCCGTGGCTGCAGCCTGCAGCATGTTGGCGTGGTTGGCCTCGGCAAATACCACCCGTTTGGGATCCTTGCGGGCCATCTCGGTAAACTCGCGCAACATCTTGTTGTCATAGCCCATGAGTTTTTTCAGCCGGTCGTTGTAGGCGTCCCAGTCGGTAATGGGATGTTGGGCCACGCCCGATTCCATGGCGGCTTTGGCTACGGCCGGAGCCACGGCTGTGAGCAACCGGGGATCGAGCGCTTTGGGTATGATGTATTCGGGGCCGAACGAGATTCGTTTCAGCCCGTAGGCCGAGTTGACCACATCGGGCACCGGCTCTTTGGTCAGTTTGGCAATGGCATAAGTAGCGGCCCGTTTCATCTCCTCGTTGATGGTTGTGGCCCGCACGTCGAGGGCGCCGCGGAAGATGTAGGGGAATCCCAGCACGTTGTTTATCTGGTTGGGATAGTCCGAGCGGCCGGTGGCGAAAATAAGGTCGTTGCGCGAAGCCATGGCTTTGTCATAGGCAATCTCGGGATTGGGGTTGGCCAGGGCAAAGACAATGGGTCGCTCGTTCATCGACTGTACCATCTCGGGGGTGAGCACATCGGCTACCGAGAGTCCCAGGAAGATATCGGCCCCTCGCATGGCATCCTCGAGGGTGTGGATATCGGTGCGGTCGGTGGCAAACTGCTGTTTCGAGGGGGGCAGGTTGGGACGGTCGGCCCGGATGACTCCTTTGCTATCGACCATGACAATGTTCTCGCGTTTGATACCCAGCCCCATGTAGAGCTTGGTACACGAAATGGCGGCAGCCCCGGCCCCGTTCACAACGAGACGGGCCTCTTCGATTTTCTTGCCCTGTATCTCGAGGGCGTTCAACAGTCCGGCTCCCGAGATGATGGCTGTGCCATGCTGGTCGTCGTGCATGACGGGGATATTCAGCTCCTCCTTGAGGCGAGTCTCGATTTCGAAACACTCGGGAGCCTTGATATCTTCGAGGTTGATACCGCCAAAGGTAGGCGATATGGCTTTGACTGCCTCGATAAACTTGTCGGGATCCTTCTCGTTGATTTCGATATCGAACACGTCGATACCGGCAAATATCTTGAACAGCAGACCTTTGCCTTCCATCACAGGTTTCCCGGCCAAGGCTCCTATATCGCCCAGACCCAGCACGGCCGTACCGTTGGAGATAACGGCAACCAGGTTCCCTTTGGCCGTGTATTCATAGGCCTTGTCGGGATTCTTTTCGATTTCGAGACAGGGTTCGGCCACTCCCGGCGTATAGGCCAGCGAGAGGTCACGTTGCGTGCTGTATGGCTTGGTGGGAACGACTTCTATCTTCCCGGCTTTGCCTTCGCTGTGATATTTTAAGGCGTCTTCTTTTAATACTTTTGACATAAATATACCGTTTAGTGAATTATTAATTTAATTTGTTACGACTAAAAGTTAAATAGCTTTTAGTTTGTTAGCATATCAACTGCAAATGTAGCAAATTTATGGCATCTCATGTGTTAAGAAAACTGTTTCTTTAACAATAAAGATTACATAAATAGCTGTTATCGTATTGTTTTTTGTGCAAAAGTAGGTCCAGATAGAGAGGTCTTGTATATAAAAAGAATATCGTGGGGGTTACAAGTGCATGACCCGCTCTTCGAAGTCGTCGCGAGAGCCGATGGCCGAGTTTCGAATCTTTACCCGATAGTTGTAGATGGTCGAAACCGAATAGCAGAGGAATCGGGCTATCTTGACACTGTCGGTTGTGCCCAGGCGCACCAGAGCATAGATGCGCAACTCGGGGGTGAGCGAGTTGGGTTTTGGGGTGATGCGAGCCTCGGGGATCAGCAATTCGTTGAATTTTTCGACGAAGTTGGGGTAGAGTTTCAGGAACGATTGGTCAAACTCGGCATAGAACATCTTGCGTTCATTGGTGATGAGATTCTGTGACTTCAGGTTTTTGTTGAGCTCTTCGATTTTACCCAGCGATGCCAGTTTGTTGAGCGAACGGCGGTAGTCGTCCATTTTGTCGATATACACGGCACAATGGTCCATGTAGCGGCTCAAGTACTCTTCCTTGACGTGGTTACTCTCGGTGAGCGAGTCGTTGACCGTTTGTAGATGTTGGTTGGTTTGGTTGAGCTTCTCTTTAATGATATTGAGTTTGTGGTTCTGGAAAAACAGGATGACAAAGGTAATGAGCAGGATGATGCAAAAGGCACAAGTGATGTAGGTGAATGTAATCGATAACTTGCGTTGTTTTTGAATTTGAGCCTGATATACCTCTTCAATGATGGTGAACACCGGCATGAATTCGAGGCTTCGTACCCGGGCGTTGCAGGCTCGGGCATCCTCTACTGAACATTTGATGTAGGAGTAGGCTCGTTCGATATCACCTTCGCGAAACAGTTGTTCGGCCAGCCGGTGCAGCGACACATATTCCCGCACGGCCGCTTTCAGGTCGCATTGCGCCGAGAGAGCATAGTAGATTTTGCTACTGTCGTTCTGCTGGGTTTGAGCAAAGACCTCGGCCATGCAGTAATAGACGATACCCCGGTCATGAGAGTTGAGCGAACCTTGATAGAGCGCTTTGCGCAAAATCTCCAACGCTTCGGCATAATCATGTCGCTCGGTCAGTTCATCTGCCTTGACCACGCTGTATGTAAACGTGTTGGAGGAATTGGTCTGTAAGATGGAGTCGCGGTAGAGATTCAGCTGTTTGTTATAGCCGTTGCGGATTTCGGGCTCCAGAGCATAGTCGGCCAACAAGCCGTAGAGTGTACGTTTCAGATGATAGTAATAGGGTAGGATGTAATCGGGCAGGGAGTTGCGTCCCACCTTCATCAGCAGTTCGTCGGCCTCTTTATACATACCGGCGTTGTAGAGGCACTCGACCATGTTGAGCCGGGCCTGAACTTGCATGTTGTGATTCTTCACATTGTCGGCAAGGGCTATCTGACGTTTTACATACACGGTTTGCGAGTCGATGCTGAATGCCCGATAGGCATCGATCAGATACCCGAGAGTCTGAAATTGTTGTTCGGCTGTCTGTCGGGCTTTAAGAGAGAGTTTGAGCTTTTGTATCTCTTTTTCTTTTTTCTGGGAGAAGCGATAGCGCTCATTGATCAGGTGGTCGAGCGAATCGAGGGTTGCCTCGACCGTGAGTGGTGACGGCGCCGAACTTGGATTGGTGGCCCCTATGGGGCTATGGCCCGATAGCAGAATCATTACTACGGTTATCAATAGAGAGGTCGGTCGATGAAAGAGAGTCATGGAATATAAATTTAGAATTGGTCGTTTACTTATGTGTGTCAGCGTAAGAAAATGAGAAAAAGGTGAAGCAAAGATAAAAAACATTTGTAAAATTCCTAATTTTGGAGTTTGTAAATGCTATTAAAATAGCTACTTTTGTGGGTGGTTTTTGAATTGTTAGTTTATTAATAATAAGATATTTAAGTTTAATAAAACCCTACTTTTTTGCTACATCGAATTGACAAGGCCAAACAACCCCTATATTTTTGTAACAAAATCAGAAACAGAGAACTATTCTCTCATGATAAATTATTAACCCATTTAATTAAATAGCATGAAAAGCAGATTACTTTTCTGGGCGCTTGCCCTGTGTTCGGCTACGGTAGCAGCCGATAATTATCCCACCTCATTATATGTAATAGGTGATGCCACTCCTGCACAGTGGAATAGTGATGATGTCGTTCGTATGGTAACGGTTGAAGAGGGTGTGTATGAATACACCGGCGATTTTACCGAAGGCCGTATGCGTTTTGTGACTACCTATGATTTTGCTCCGGGCTATGGTCCTGCCATGGCTACTACGGTTGTGGGTGATAATCTCAATGAAACTTATTTGGACTTGACGACCGGTTCGCATGAGTTGGAATTTCGAAGCGATTATACCTCTCCCGACAAATCGTTTAAGGTTACGGCTGCCGGACGGTATAAATTCAGAGTCGATCTCACGGGCGAGACTCCGGTTGTCGAGGTGAGCGATGGTACCGATCAGCCTGACCAGTGGGCCACTAACCCCGAGGCTGTTTATGCCGTGGGTTCGGCAACCAATGCCGGATGGGCTATCGAGAACTCCATCGCCTTGCGTGAGACGGCTTTCGACTCAGGCATCTACCAAGGTTCGCTCTATCTCAATACAGCCGATGAGGGTGCCGAGTTGAAATTTATGGTGATGCAGAAGTGGAACAATCGCATGTATGTGGCTACGGCAGCAAATACGCCTGTCGATGCAACCGGCGAGTATGACTTGAAATATACCACCAGCGGCGACGAGGATTGGAAATTTATAGTAGGCATCGAGGGTCTGTACGATGTGACTGTCGATACCAAGAACTTGAAAATGATCATCTCTGAACCGCAAGACTCCTATCCCGAGCAATTGTGGTTGGTAGGACCTGCTGTTGGTGGTTGGGTATTTGACAATAATAAGGTGCTGGTAAGCAATGACGAAGAGGGCGTATATTCTTGGACCGGCGATTTGGCAGAGGGAGAACTGAAATTCTTTGCCGGCGATAACTTCGGTGCCGTTGCTTATGGTGCTGAGAGCAATATGACTCCTTTGCAGGAGGGTATCTTGAATGTGATCATGTTGAGTAGTGATGTAGATAACAAATTCAATGTTCTCTCTGACCAGGTAGGTAACTATACTCTCATTCTTGACCTGAAGGCAATGACCTTGAATGTCGATAAAAACGAAGGTCCCTCGACCGGCATCGACGAGGCCAAGGTAGTCGATTGGGTACAGGAGTCTTATGGAATCGTGTGTGACGAGGCTCGTGCCATGGCTCTCTATGATATCAGTGGCCGAAAAGTTGCATCGGTCAACGACACGCTGCTGCCCTACGATGGTCTCAATGCTGGCGTTTATGTACTTGTTATTGAAACCGCCCAAGGCCGTACGACACATAAAATAGCAGTTCGATAAATTGTTTTATGGGGAGGCTGCTCGGCGTGTGTGGCAACCTCCCTTTTTTACTTTTCCCCCTAAAGAAAAATTATAGATGAAAAACAACCATTTTGGCAGGATCGTATTCTGTACAATCCTCTTATGCTTATTGCCGCTTGCCGCATGGGCTCAGAGTAAGGTCGAGGGCGTTGTTCTCGATGTAAATCAAGAGCCGCTTATCGGGGTCAATGTGTCGGAGAAGGGAGGTTCGAACCGTACCGTAACCGATATTGACGGGCACTTCAGTCTCAATCTCAACACGGCTCATCCCGTGTTGCACCTCAGTTATGTAGGCTATGTGGCACAGGATGTTCCCGTCAACGGGCAGAGTGTGATGCAAATCGTCATGCACGAAAATAACGAAATGCTCGATGAGATTGTGGTCATCGGGTATGGTATTCAAAAGAAGAGCGACTTGACAGGTGCAATTTCGCAAGTCTCATCCAAAGATTTGGCCCGCCAGCCATCGCCGAGCCTTGGTGCCGCCTTACAAGGACGAGCTCCTGGTTTACAAGTTGTCTCGAGCGGTGCTCCGGGTAGCAACGTAAGTATGAAAATCAGGGGTATAGGCTCTATCAACAACAGCGATCCCCTTCTGGTTATCGACGGTGTCCCCACCGATGTACCTTTAAATATGATCAACATGGACGATGTGGAGAGCGTTGATATTCTCAAAGATGCTTCGGCCACGGCCATTTATGGTTCGCGGGGTGCCTATGGAGTGATTATCATCACCACAAAGAAAGGTTCACAGGAGCGCAACAACCTGAATGTGAAAGTATCTTATGGCTTTGACCAGTTGCAGCGCACGCTGCCGCTGCTCAACGCCACGCAGTTTGCCTCGTTGCACAACGAGATGATGAGTGCCGCTGGTCAGCCTCAATATCCTCTTTTCAACGATCCTACCAAACTGGGCGAGGGTACCGACTGGATGGGTGAACTTTTCCAGTATGCCCCCACGCAGACCTATTCGGCCAACTATTCGGGCGGCACTCAAAAGAGCCGCTACTATGTGTCGGGTACCTACTACGACCAGCAGGGTATTATCAAGACAACCGATTATAAACGGTTTACCCTCCAGTTCAACTCCGATGTAGAGCTCTACAAATGGTTGAAGGTGGGGCATAACCTTTCGCTCAACCACGACATCAAGTCGCAGGGCGAATACAACATCCAGAACACGATGAAGGCGTTGCCCACCCAGGCTATCAAAAACGAGGATGGAACCTGGGCCGGTCCCGTGGGACTCTCCATGTATGTGGGCGATATTGCCAACCCCATAGGTAAAATGATGGAGAATACCTCGACGACCAAAGGTTACAACCTGCTGGGCAATATCTATGCCGAGATAAAACCGTGGGAGTGGCTCACTTTCAAGAGCACCTTCGGTATCCAGGCCCTCTTTTGGGATTCCAAGAGCTGGACTCCCAAATACGACTGGGAGCCTATCGAGCAACCCGAGTCGCAGGCTTCGCGCCAGTACAACAAAAGCTTTACCTGGTTGTGGGACAACCTGCTCACTTTCAACAAGACTTTCAACGAGAAGCATGCTTTGACCGCCATGATAGGTTCTTCGGCCCAGACCAATACCTACGAGTTCATGAGCGGTAGTATCCAAGGATTTATCAGCGACTCGGCCCAAGAGTTGGCCAACGGTATTCTGGAGCCCACCCTCACGGGTAACGGCAGCGATTGGGCCCTTTTGTCGTTCATGGGGCGTATCAACTACACCTACGACAATCGTTACCTTGCCACCGCTACCATGCGTGCCGATGGTAGCTCGCGCTTCAGTAGAGCCAACCGCTGGGGAGTATTCCCCTCGTTGTCGCTGGCCTGGCGAATGAGCGAGGAAGAGTGGTTCAAGAAGAGCTTTGCCTTGAGCGACTTGAAGATTCGTGCCGGATATGGTGTCACCGGTAACCAGTCGAGTGTAGGCAACTATGCCTACGCCTCGGTGCTGCAAACCGTGCAATACAACTTTAACGGCAATCAGGTGTCGGGCCTGGCGCCGTGGGTGATGCCCAATCCCAATGTTCGCTGGGAAGAGGTAGAGCAATACAACGTGGGAATCGATGCTTCGATGCTCGACAGCCGCCTCATGGTAACCCTCGATGGTTATATCAAGAACACCAACGATATGCTGGTGCCCATGTCGGTACCCATCTCTTCGGGTTACTCCGACGAGAACGTATCGCAAATCAATGCCGGTTTGATGCGTAACATGGGTATCGAGTTGGCCCTCACTTCTTTCAATTTCAGAGGAGGAGACTTCACTTGGACAACCACGGCCAACGTGTCGTACAACCACAACGAATTGATAAGTCTCAACAGCGACGTGCCCATGTATTTCGACAACAACGTGCATATGGTAGGGTATCCCGTCAGCGCCTTCTATGGCTATGTGACCGACGGTATATTCCAGACCCAGGAGGAGGTCGATAACCACGCCATACAGACGGTAGGTAGCGATCCCACCTCGAGTACGCAGCCGGGCGATATCCGTTTCAAAGACCTGAATAACGATGGTGTCATCAACGACGACGACCGCACCATCCTGGGCAGCCCCACGCCGTCGTGGACTTTTGCCATGAACAACCAGTTGTCCTACAAGGGATTCGATTTGGAAATCTTCTTCCAGGGAGTAGCCGGCAACAAAATCTATAATGGCAACCGGGCCTCGCTCGAAGCCATGAGTGTAGCTCAAAACCAAATGATTACCGTGCTCGATCGCTGGCGTGGCCCCGGTACGAGCAATACCATGCCTCGTGCCGTCTTTGGCGACCCCAACAAGAACAACCGGGTATCCGACCGTTTCCTCGAGGATGGCAGTTACCTGCGTTTGAAGAATATCTCGCTGGGCTATACGCTCCCCAGTCGCTTGACCAAGAAGGCCGCCATGCAACAGGTACGCCTGTCGGTATCGGCACAGAACCTCTTTACCCTTACTCGTTACACGGGACTCGATCCCGAGGTGAGCGGTTCGGGCAACGACAACAATGTATATCCTGTGACTCGCAATTTCACTTTCGGGTTGAACATAACCTTTTAATCCATAACCACCGATGAAACGAACAACTTATATCATATCGATTTTAGGCGCTCTCGCCATGCTGCTGAGCGCTTGTAGTGATTTTCTGGATCGCGAGCCGTGGGACTCGGTCGATACGTCGGAGGGTTTCCAAACCGCCGAGGATGCCGTGGCGGCTGTCAACGCGGCCTACCAGCCCCTGCAATGGGCCAAGCTCTATAATATGCGCATTTGGACACTCGACATCATGGCCGGCAACAGTGTAGTAGGTGCCGGTGGTGGAACCGACGGTATCGAGACGGTCGATCTTGCCAACTTCATTGCTACGGCCGACAACTTTGCCGCTCTCGACCTGTGGCGTGGCCCTTCGCCCGGTATTCTGCGGTGCAATTTTGTGTTGCAGAATGTCCCCGGCATGGATATAGACCAGAATCTCAAGAATCGCTGTCTGGGCGAGGCCTATTTCCTGAGAGCTCATTATTACTTTATTTTGGTGCGCCTTTTTGGCGGAGTGCCCTATATAGTCACCCCGCAAACCTCCGAGAGCAATCTGCTGGTAGAGCGGGCACCGGTAAGCAAGATTTACGAGCTCATTACGTCGGATCTTCAAAATGCCATCTCTCTGCTCCCCAAAAAATCGGAGTACTCGACTACCGATTTGGGGCGGGCTACCCGCGAGGCTGCCATGGCCGAACTCATCAGAGTCTATATGACCTATGAGCCCAGTAACGACAAGTATGAAGAGGTAGTGCGCATGTGCGACGAGATTGGCTCGATGGGCTACGAGTTGGCCAGCGACTATTCCGACAACTTCAACCCCGACAAGAAGAACGGTGTGGAGTCTATTTTCGAGGTACAGTATTATGGCAAGACCAACTACGATTTCTGGAGCAACGAGAATCAGTGCTCGTGGACCAGCACGTTCATGGGACCCCGCAACTCCGACATGGCCGCCGGCTGCTATGGTTGGAACCAGCCCACCTCCGAGTTTGTGAGTCAGTATGAAGAGGGCGACCTGCGCAAAGACAAGACCATCTTCTACATGGGATGCCCCACCTTCGACGGCAAACAATACAGCTCGTCCTATTCTACTACGGGTTACAATGTACGCAAGTTCTTGCTCACCAAGGCACAGTCGCCCGACTATAACACGAGCGATGCCGACTGGGTGGTTACCCGATATGCCGATATCCTCTTGCTCAAGGCCGAGGCTCTGAACGAACTGGGCCGCACTGTGCAGGCCGAAGATCCGCTCTATGAAGTGCGCAAACGTGCCGGCCTTACCGATCGAAGCACCATCGAGGGCCTCACTCAGGCGCAGATGCGCGAAAAGATTATTCACGAACGTCGCATTGAACTCGCCTTCGAAGGACAACGCTGGTTCGACATGATTCGGTACAAGGACAATTACGCTCTTAATTTCCTCCATTCGATAGGTAAGACCTCGGCCAGCACCAAACATTTGCTGCTCCCGATTCCTCAGCAGGAGATTGAGGCCAATCCGAAGTTAACGCAAAATCCGGGTTACTAATCAAAGAGTCTGAAAAACAATGAAAGCAAAAACAATAATAGGTATGATGTTACTCGCCACAGTCGGTATGACCGGGTGCGAGGAAGAGATAGTACTCGACAAGGGACAGACCCCCCTTGTGGTAAATCTCTCGGCCGACTCGGTGCGGTGCGATCAGCGCGCCGATGCCCAGGAGGCTCTGCAAATTACCTGGACCAGTGGAACCAACCAAGGAACAGGTGCTGCTATATCGTATTTCTTTGAAATGGATGTGAAGGGAAACAATTTTGAGAACGGTATTAAATACAATATCGGTAAGACCGATTCGCGGGTGATCTCCTTTACCAACAAGGAACTCACCGATACCTTGCTCCATTATTTCCCCACGATTCCCCTCGAGCAATACACCGATTTTGAGATGCGGGTGACGGCGACCGTCTCGGACCCTTCTGTCCCCACACAAGTATCACCGGTAAAAGAGATAAGAATCGCTCCCTATAAATGGCGGGTACTCAATCTCTATATTATCGGCGACGCTACTCCCAACGGGTGGGACAATCAGTTGGCTACGATTATGTCGAGCGACTACGACAATATTGCTCATTTCACCTGGCAAGGTATGCTGAAGAAGGGCGAAATCAAGTTCAACGCACAGTTGGGCGACTGGTATCCCTGTTATGTGCGCGACAACGACGATCCCACCAAGATGCACTTCCGTGAAAAGGAGGAGGATTATCCCGATAACAAATGGGTAATCGAGGAGGCCGGGAACTATTTGATCGATGTGAATCTCGACCTGTTGACCGTGAGCTTTACCAACCTCGATGGCGAGGTACCCTTCACGACTCTCTATCTGGTAGGCGAGGCTGCCCCCACGGCCATCAAGCTCGAGCAGTCGAGCGACGACTCCTTCATTTTTACCTATAACGGAGCCCTGTCGGCTGGCAATATGCTCATTTCGAGTACGACAGCTACTACGGGATGCGCTGGTTATCAGCCTCTCGATAACAATGGACTGGGTACTACCAGCATTGTTCTGATCGACGATATAGGTGCAGCCAGCAAGCAGTGGAATATACCGGCAGCCAACAAGTATAGTGTTAAACTCGACTTGCGAAACAACCGCCTGGAGATAGGTAACTATGTAGGATATGAACATATTTGGATCATGGGCGATGCTGCCCCCGGTGGTTGGTCGTGGGACAACATCACCGAGATGCAGCGCGACTCGTCCAACCCCAATGTATTTACCTACGAGGGCTATTTGTCGGAAGGCGAGCTGAAGTTCCCGCTCGAGATCGACCACAGTTTTGGCGGCGATTTCATTTTGGCACCGCAAGCCAACTGTCCCATCTCGGAGAACGGATCCTACGTAATCGGCAACCAACCCGACAACAAGTGGATTATCAGTGAAGCCGGGAATTACCGCATCACCATCGATGTAGAAAACGAAACCATCTCATTTGTAAAATTATAAAGTTGATAAGATATGATTAAGAAGCTATTTTTGGCCAGCCTCTCCGTATCGGTTCTTCTGTCAATTTCGGCTTGCAACCATTTTGACGTAGAGAACAATCCCATCACCTATGGCGATGGTTACATGGAGGTGCAACTCAATACCGACAAGGCTTGCTATGCCCCTGGCGATGTGGTGAATTTTACCCTCAACAAGCCTATACAAGGAGCCTCGAATGTGATGGTGCGCTACCGTCACCTGGGCACTACTATCGAAGAGGCTCCTCTGGGGAGCTGCAACTGGAGCTGGCAGCCGCCGGCCACCGACTATCAGGGCTATCTGGTCGATCTCTACAGCAAGGACGCCAACGGTGAGGAGACCGTCTATGGCACCATTGCCGTCGATGTATCTTCGTCGCCCGAGCGTTTCCCGCGCAACGGCTTCCTCTCGGCCTATGGCAACATGACCGATCAGGATATATCCGATGTAATGTCCAATCTGAACCGTCATCACATCAACTATGTACAGTTCCAGGACTGGCACTACAAGCACCACAAACCTTTGGCCGGCACACCGTCGGCCCCCATGGATGTGTGGACCGATATCATCAATCGCGATTGTTACAAAAAGACAGTCGATAGCTATATTGAAAAATCGCACCAGTATGGCATGAAAACCCTCTTCTACAACCTGGCCTACGGAGCCCTCTCCGATGCTGCCGAAGATGGCGTGCAGGAAGAGTGGTATCTCTTCAAGGATGCCAACCATGTGCTTAAAGATTGTCACGAGTTGGGCTCACCCTTCAAGAGCAGTATCTATATTGTCAACTCGGGCAATGAGGCCTGGATCGACTATATCTCCCAGCAGAACAGCGATGTCTATGCCGTATTCGATTTCGACGGCTACCAGATAGACCAGCTGGGCGATCGGGGCGAAACCTACGATTATTATGGGAACCGCGTTTATCTCGATCAGACCTTCAAACATTTTATCGAGAGCATGAAAGAGGCCAACCCCGACAAGTCACTTGTGATGAATGCGGTAGGACAATATGGCCAGGAGTATCAGATTTCGAAGGCCCCGGTCGATTTCCTCTACACCGAGGTGTGGGATCACAACGACGACCGCGGCTATACCATCTTCTCGGATATCATCACCAACAATGACAAGTGGTCCAATGGCAAAAAGACGGTCTTGGCTGCCTATATGAACTATGAGCACGGACGCCAGGGGCGCAGTTATTTCAATACGCCCGGTATCCTCATGGGTAGTGCTGCCGCTTTTGCCTGGGGAGGTTCCATCCTGCAACTGGGCGAACATCTGCTCTGCAACGAGTATTTCCCCAACAACAACCTCTCCATGCGGGGTGAGTTGAAGATTGCGCTCATCCACTACTACGACTTCCTCACCGCCTACCAAAACTTGTTGCGCGACGGTGGCGAATGGTATGGTATCGATGTAACCTCGACTACCGGTGAGGTTGTGTTCAATCAGTGGGGGCCTGTGAGAGGACAGGTGGCTACGGTGGGCAAACGCTTCGACAATCGTGACGTGATACACCTGCTGAGTTATCGCAATGCCACTCACCTCGACTGGTGCGATACCAACGCCGACCAGGGTGAGCCCGATTTGCTCGAGTCTCTCTCAATAAGCTTTGCCGTGAAACAAAATCCCAAAGCCGTGTGGGTGGCTTCGCCCGATGTAAAAGACGGTGTAGCCATACCGCTCGAGTATGAGTATGCCGGTGGAAAGATAACCACGACACTCCCGGCTCTCAAGTACTGGGATATGATTGTAGTGGAATATTGAAAGGTCGAGAGTGGGCTGGGAGGGGTATCCACCTCTGCCCGGCCGACTCTTCCGCAATGAAAAGACTATAGATTGCTTATTTTGAAATATTGTTTTTTATGAAGTACAAATTGCTGCTCGCGTTGATGCTGTGTGCCTCCATTGGCGTGCATGCTCAAGAAGAATTTTTGAGTGGCGATCGAATGGCGGTTTTCTATCCGGCCGACTTTGATTCGACACAAACATTGGCCTCGTTTGCCATACAGAAAGAGTTGACCCGGCAGGGCGATCTGCCCGACGACTGGGCCATACGTCCGGTATTCAAAACCGACGATAATGGGAAGACCCTGGTAGAGATTGCCTACAGCGACGATGTCGATCTGTATGGAACGGGTCTTGTGAACGGAGACTTACGTCGTAACGG
Organism: Barnesiella sp. An55; assembly: GCF_002161555.1. Lineage (GTDB taxonomy): Bacteria > Bacteroidota > Bacteroidia > Bacteroidales > Barnesiellaceae > Barnesiella > Barnesiella merdipullorum. The sequence goes on from NZ_NFHZ01000008.1 coordinate 115,843, forward strand.
CTATGATATCCCCCTGTGGAACAACGATAACTATGGCTATTATAAAGAAGGTCTCTATCAGTCACACCCCTGGATCATGGGTGTACGTCCCGATGGCAAGACCTTCGGTATCATTGCCGATAACAGTTGGCGCTCGGAAATTAACTTGACAAACCCGATGAAAATCACCAGCGAAGGCCCCTCATTCCGGGTTATCGTTATCGAACGGAATTCTCCGGCCGAGATGATGCAGGCTTTGGGCGAGCTGACGGGAACCATCAATCTGCCTCCGTTGTGGGCTATCGGTTACCATCAGTCGCGCTACAACCCTTCGTACAAACCGGCCGATGTCCTGTGGATTACCAGCGAGATGCGTCGTCGTCATCATCCGTGCGACGTAATCTGGTTCGACATTGACTATATGGATGGGAAACGTATCTTCACATACGACGATTCCGATTACTTCTCGGCTACCGGAGTCCCCAATCCAATAGCCATGAACGACTCGCTTCACAGTAGAAATTTCAAGGCCGGTTACATTACCGACCCGGGAGTGAAGATCGAGGACAGCTATTTCGTTTATCAGCAAGGTCAGGAGGGTGATCACTGGGTGAAAACCGAAGACAAGGTAACCGATTACGAGGGTGAAGTATGGCCGGGCATGTGCAAGTTCCCCGACTTCACGCGGCCCGAGACCCGCGAATGGTGGGCCGGCCTCTATGGCGAGTTCTACAAGGAAAACAATATGGACGGTGCTTGGAACGACATGAATGAACCGGGTGTGTTCAATACTCCCGAGTGGACCATGCTCACGACCAATTGGCATCGGGGTGGTGGCGATTTGGCTGCCGGGCCTCACATGCGTTACCACAATCTGTATGGGTCGTTGATGACAAAAGCCTCTTACGAGGGACTCACGCAGAGTCGTCCCGACAAGCGCCCCTTCCTCCTCTCTCGAGCCAACCATCTGGGAGCCCAACGCTATTGCGCTACATGGACAGGTGACAACCTCGACACCTGGAAACATTTGAAATTGACGATTCCCGTATTGCTCAACCTCGGACTCTCGGGACAACCCTTTGGCGGGCCCGACGTAGGTGGATACGGCCGTATCGGTAATGCCGACCTGATGGGCCACTGGTTTGCTCTGGCTCCCTATTATCCCTTCTCGCGCAATCACACGTCGGAACACGCACAAGAGCCCTGGGCTTTTGGCGCGAAGATAGAGAAGGTTGCTCGTAACGCGGTTAACCGTCGTTATCATCTGTTGCCCTATTTCTACACCTTGTTCCGCGAATCGTCACAAACAGGCATGCCTGTCATGCGTTCTTTGTTTTTTGCCGACGTGACCGACGAAAGCTTACGCACAGAGCAACAAGCCTTCCTGTTGGGCAGTGATCTGCTCGTTATTCCGCGTTGGGCAGTCAATCCCACTTTGCCCGGTGGCGACTGGGACGAGTTGAAACTGGAGGCCGAAGACGATGGTTATCAAGCTGTCGTAGCGCTTCGCTCGGGAGCCATTCTTCCTTATCTGGGTCACGATATTCAGAGCACGGCCGAATATACTTGCGACTCCATTACCCTGTATGTAAATCCGCTTGATAACGGTCAGGCTGAAGGCTCTCTCTATGACGACGAAGGTGAAGGCTTTGAATATCGGAACGGCGACTACGCATTGTTGCAATTCGCTTGTACGGAGTATAATGCCGATTCACTGTCGGTAAGCATTACGCAAACCGAGGGTAACTTTGAACGTCCGGCCCGCTATTTCCGGGTAGCCGTTGTCGGTGGCGAGCAGACTCAATACTCCGACTGGACAAGCGGCAATACGATTCGGGTACCGAAAGTAGCCGATGTTTCCGAGTCGCTCGATTTGAGCAAGATCGGTACCTACTTTATTGCCGGTACCTTTACCAACTGGTTCAATGGCGACGAAGACAAGCGGCTCATGCTCAAAGATCCCTCGGAAGACGGAACACTCACGAGCGACCGCCTCTATTTCGAGGCCGGTACCTATGAAATGAAGTTTGCCAATACCGACAACTGGAGCGATACCGATTGGGGTGCACCCGACGGGAACAACGGCCTGACGGGTACTGCCGTGAAGGGCCCTGACGTGAATTGCAAGAATATCAAGTTTACCATTGAGACGAGTGGAAACTATTACATTACATTTAATCCCCACACCCTGCAATATGCAGTTGTTCGCACATACGATTCTGTGCAAAAGGAGATTTACGTAGCTGGTACTTACAACAATTGGACTCTGGGTGCCGGTTATATGGAACTGGTGGCCGATAACCAATGGGAAGTAACCGAAGTGAATATCCCGGCCGGAGAGTGGGAATTGAAATTTGCCAATACCAATAACTGGAGCGATATGGACTGGGGTGGAGTCGAAGGCTTGAGTGGTACGGCCGTCGAAACCACAGGCGGTAAGCCCAATCTCAAATTTACCATTGAGACTGCCGGCAATTATACGATACGGTTCAACGACCAGACCTTGGTTTATAGCATAAGCAAGGGGAGCACGGGTGTGCAGGCGCCGGTTGCTGAACAGAGTTATATTTACCCTAACCCGACCAAAGATTTAATCAATGTGCACCTGGCTGCGAACGAAGGAGAAATAGAGATATTTTCCATCAACGGACAGTGTATGATGCAACAAAGATTGACCGGTAAGGTTTCGACTTTGGATATTGCTCAGTTGGCCAAAGGAACTTATCTGGTAAAAATCTCCGAGCAAGGACAAACGACAGTCTATAAACTGTTGAAAGACTAACAAATAAAATGTATAGATATATCATGAATCGAAAAGCTTTGAAAATATGTGTGACGGCGGTACTCTGTTGCACGGCCGTTTCGGCGCAGACCCTGCTGTCGCCGAACAAGCAATTGCAGATGGATTTCTCGATAGAGGAGGGCCGCCCTACTTATACCCTGCAATATAAAGGTAAAACAGTAATTGCACCCAGTCACCTGGGTCTCGAACTCAAGGGCGAAGCTCAACGTCGCGATTTCAATGACTTCGAAGCCAAAAATGAAAAAACGCCTTATTCGTTGATGAATGGTTTTGAAGTAGCCGATACGGCCTACACCACCTTCGATGAAACCTGGACTCCCGTATGGGGCGAAGAGGCTTCGATACGCAATCACTACAACGAGTTGGCCGTGACCGTGCGTCAGCAGAATACCGAGCGGGAGATGATCTTGCGATTCCGCCTGTTTGACGATGGCCTGGGTTTCCGCTACGAGTTCCCGCAACAGAAGAATCTCAACTATTTCGTCATTAAGGAAGAGTGCACCCAGTTTGCCATGACCGGTGACCATACAGCCTACTGGATTCCGGGCGACTATGACACGCAGGAGTATGATTACACCGTGTCGCGTCTTTCCGAAATCAGAAGTCTGCAGGCCGATGCCGTTACCGAGAACCTTTCGCAAACCAGTTTCTCGCCTACGGGCGTGCAGACTGCTCTTATGCTCAAGACCGATGATGGACTTTACATCAACCTGCACGAGGCTGCCCTCATCAACTATGCCTGCATGCACCTCAATCTCGACGACGAGCACATGATTTTTACCTCGTGGCTTACCCCCGACTCGCAAGGCGACAAAGGTTATATGCAAACTCCTTGTCACTCGCCGTGGCGTACGATTATCGTGAGCGACGATGCCCGCGACATATTGGCTTCGCGCATTACCTTGAACCTGAACGATCCTTGCAAAATCGAGGATACCTCGTGGATTAAACCCTGCAAGTATGTAGGTGTGTGGTGGGAGATGATTACCGGCATGGGCGACTGGTCCTATACCTGGGACTTCCCCTCGGTACAACTGGGTGTGACCGACTATACCAAGGCCAAGCCTCATGGACGTCACTCGGCCAATACCCAGAATGTGAAGCGTTATATCGACTTTGCCGCCAAAAACGGTTTCGATGCCGTGCTGGTCGAGGGGTGGAATATCGGTTGGGAAGACTGGTTTGGCAACTCCAAAGACTATGTGTTTGATTTCGTAACTCCTTATCCCGACTTTAATCTGGAAGAGATACGCGACTATGCCAAAAGCAAAGGGGTAAAGATGATCATGCACCACGAAACCTCGGCTTCGATACGCAACTATGAGCGTCATCTCGACCAAGCCTACCAGTTTATGGTCGATAACGGTTATCCTGCCGTAAAGAGCGGTTATGTGGGCAACATCATTCCGCGGGGTGAGAACCATTACAGCCAGTGGATTGTCAATCACTACCAATATGCCGTCGAAAAGGCCGCCCAGTATAAGATCATGGTCAATGCCCATGAGGCCGTGCGTCCTACAGGTATATGCCGCACCTATCCCAACCTCATTGGCAACGAGTCGGCACGAGGTACCGAGTATCAGGCTTTTGGTGGCAGCAAGCCCTATCATGTAGCCATTCTGCCCTTTACCCGTCTCATCGGTGGCCCTATGGACTATACGCCCGGCATCTTCGAGATGGATATCGAGAAGTATAACCCCAACAACCACTCCCATGCCAATACCACTATCGCTAACCAGTTGGCGTTGTATGTAACCATGTACAGTCCCTTGCAGATGGCGGCCGACCTGCCCCAGACCTACGAGCGCTTTGCCGATGCCTTCCAGTTTATCAAGGATGTAGCCATGGAGTGGGAGAAGAGCGTCTATCTCGAAGCCGAGCCTGCCGAGTATATCACGATAGCCCGCAAAGCGAAAAAAACGGGCGAGTGGTTTGTTGGAAGTGTGGGTGGATATAATGCCCGTGTATCTGAAATCAGCTTCAATTTCCTCGATAAGGGAAAGAAATACGAAGCAACGATTTACAGCGACACGAAAGATACCCACTATCTGACTAATTCTCAAGCGTATGAAATTAGAAAAATAAAGGTGACTTCGAAATCGAAATTGAAGCAATATGTCGCTCCCGGCGGCGGATATGCCATTTCGATTAAAGAAATTTAGACGATATTCTCGTCGGTTTGACGGGCGGCCGTTTCCTTTTTCTCGATACTCGTTTTACCCTTTGGGTAGTTTGTCCTACGACAGCGTAGCCTATAACGGGGTAGGGGGGTAGAGGGGGGGACGGCCGCCCTCGTTTTTGAATATAGCCCTTGAACGGCTTACCGAAATAGACGAACTATTTGTCGAAAACTCCACAAATGCGACTCGATTTTGTGCATAACAGACCAATTTTGGTTCAAAAAGTATTCGAATCGGTGAAATAGAACTAAATATCAGAGATACAGAACTAACTTGTAAAAGTCGAAGAATCTATCTTTGTACCCAAAATAGGTAAAAATGGATTGTATAGTGAAATATGTGAATTTTATTTTATTTTATTTTTTCATTATTTCCAGCTATTATACAGACTTTATCCCTAAATTTGTAGCATTTGAAAAATGTGCCGAAATCCCCTGTTTATTGGGAGTATAAGCGATTTTTTGAACGAAGGATGGAGGTATGGCAAATAATTAATTAATATATATTAACACTTGGTTTTGAGTTAGGATACCAACGTAGAAATAATATTTTGTTACTTATGAATATGAAACTGACCAAAAATTTGATTCAACCCATCGCCGCTGCGATGCTTTGTGTTTTTTTGTTTTCCTGTGGAGGGAAGAATGCTCAAACGGGCGGAATGGCTCGTGAGTATGCCGTAATGACTGTGAAGCCCGATTCCATGGAATGGTATAGCAATTATCCTGCTGCCATCAAAGGTAAACGGGATATCGAGATACGGCCCAATGTGAGCGGCTTTATCACCGAGCTGCGTGTCGATGAGGGCTCGGTCGTTCGTCGTGGCCAGGTTCTTTTTGTAATCGATACGGTGCCCTATAAGGCTGCTTTGAAGGTGGCCGAGACCAATGTCGAGGTGGCTCGTGCCAATGCCGAGACTGCTCGTCTTACCGCCGAGAACAAACGCGAGTTGCAACGTCGCGACATCATCAGCGAGTATGATCTGCAAATGGCCGAGAACTCTTATGCTTCGGCCAAAGCACAGCTGGCCCAGGCCGAGGCTCAGCTGGTCAATGCCCGCAATAACGACTCCTACACGCGGGTTACCAGTCCGCTCGACGGTGTGGTAGGCGAGATACCTTTCCGGGTAGGTAGCCTGGTATCGCCCTCGTCGGCTACGCCGCTCACCACGGTTTCCGACAACTCCGAGATGTATGTCTATTTCTCGATGACCGAGCGCCAGATTCTCGAGTTGGCTGCTCAATACGGTGCCGACAATTTCTTGTCGAAACTCCCGGCCGTATCGCTCAAACTCTCTGATGGTAGCATCTATCCCTTGAAAGGCGAGATCGAGACCGTCAGCGGTATCATCGACACGCAAACCGGTTCGTCGAATATGCGTGCCACCTTTGCCAACCCGCACAAACTGTTGCGTAGCGGCGGGTCGGGTGTGATTATGATCCCGATGAAGAGCGACCACGCTTTGTTGATTCCGCAAAAAGCTACCTATGAGATTCAGGATAAGAAATTTGTTTACGTCCTCAACGACGACTCTACGGTAAAATCGACCGAGATCACCATCTCGTCGATCGATAACGGCAAAGACTATATGGTACTCTCGGGCCTCAAGGCCGGCGACCGTATTGTGGTCGAGGGTGTCAATACGTTGAAAGACGGCATGACCATTCAGGTAGCCGGGGCCCAGGCTCAAGGCCAGGAACAGGCTCAGGCTCAAGCACAAAACAAATAATAACCCTTCAACTTCGAAATAGAACGAAATTATGAAGTTAGACAGATTTATCAATCGCCCGGTATTATCGACCGTTATATCCATTTTCATGGTTATACTGGGCCTTATAGGACTTGTATTTTTGCCCATCACGCAATATCCCGATATTGCACCGCCTACGATACAGGTCTCTACAACCTATACGGGTGCCAATGCCCAGACGATTTTGAACAGTGTTATCGCTCCTTTGGAAGAGTCGATCAACGGTGTGGAAGACATGATGTACATGACTTCGACCGCCACCAATACCGGTTCGGCAACCATTACCGTATATTTCAAGCAGGGAACCGACCCCGATATGGCTGCCGTGAACGTGCAGAACCGGGTATCCAAGGCGCTGAACCTGTTGCCCGCCGAGGTAACGCAGGTGGGTGTGATCACCCAAAAGCGGCAGACCAGTATGCTTATGGTATTCTCGCTTTACAGCCCCGACGACCGGTATAGCCTCGAGTTCCTCGAGAACTATGCCAAGATTAACGTCATCCCCTTGGTACAACGTATTCCCGGTGTGGGTGATGCCAACGTAATGGCCACCGACTACTCGATGCGTATTTGGCTCAAGCCCGACGTGATGGCGCAGTATGGCCTCATGCCTACCGATATTGCCGCTGTGCTGGCCGAGCAGAATATCGAGGCTGCTCCCGGTCAGTTTGGTGACCAGGGTAAGCAGTCGTTCCAGTATGTGCTCACCTACAAGGGCCGTCTGCAAACTCCCGAGGAGTTTGGCGATATGGTCATTCGGGCCGATGCCGACGGACAGATTCTTTATTTAAAAGATGTGGCCGATATCGAGTTGGGTCGTTTGACCTACGGGTTTAAGAACTTCCAGAACGGTCACAACGCCGTGAGCTCCATGATTTATCAGACGGCCGGTTCGAACGCCACCCAGATTATCGGCGATATTACCGACCTGCTCGACGATATTCGCAAAGACCTGCCGGCAGGTATGGAAATCGAGACCACGCTGAATGCCAACGACTTCTTGTTCGCTTCGATTCACGAGGTAATCAAGACACTTATCGAGGCCTTCATCCTGGTATTCTTTGTGGTATATATCTTCTTGCAGGACTTCCGTTCGACGTTGATTCCCGCCATCGCTATCCCGGTATCGCTCATTGGTACCTTCTTTGCCTTGTATCTCATGGGATTCAGCCTCAACCTGCTCACCCTGTGTGCTTTGGTATTGGCCATTGCGATAGTGGTCGATGATGCGATAGTGGTCGTCGAGGGGGTCCACGCCAAGTTGGACCAAGGCTACAAGTCGCCGCGTAAGGCGTCGATCGATGCCATGCGCGAGCTCTCGGGCGCTATCGTCTCGATTACGCTGGTGATGATGTCGGTGTTTATCCCTGTAAGTTTCATGACCGGTACGTCGGGTACCTTCTACCGTCAGTTCGGTCTTACGATGGCTTTCGCCATCGGTTTCTCGGCCATCAACGCCTTGACCCTGAGTCCCGCCCTGTGTGCCATCTTGCTGAAGCCCCACGACAAGGGAGGTGAAGGTCACAAGAAGACGACCTTTATCGACCGGTTCCACACGGCTTTCAACTCGGCATACGATACCCTGTTGAACAAGTATAAGAATGGAGTAAGACATTTCGTGCACCACAAGAAGCTCTCTTTTGTGGGCGTGATTATAGCCATTGTCATTTTGGTAATCCTGATGAATGTAACGCCTACGGGTCTTGTGCCCAACGAGGATACGGGTACCATCATGATTACGGCCGACTTGCAGCCGGGTACCTCGCAGGAGCGCACCGAACAGGTGCTCATGCAGGTCGATAGCATCATCGGGCTGCACCCTGCCGTGAAGGGCCGCACGCAGATTGTAGGTTTCAGCTTCATCGGTGGTCAGGGTAATACCTATGGCTCGTTTATCGTCAAGTTGAAAGACTGGAGCGAGCGTACCGGCAAAGGCATGGATGCCAACTCGGTTATCGGTGCCCTCTATGGCAAGTTTGCCACCGAGATAAAAGATGCCCGTGTGCTCTGCTTCGCACCGCCTATGATTCCGGGTTACAGTATCAGTAACGGTTTTGAGCTGAACTTGCAGGATAAAACGGGTGGTTCGCTCGACCGCTTCTACGAGGTGACTCAGGAGTTCCTGGCCGAGCTGATGAAACGGCCCGAAATCGCCATGGCTTCGACTACCTTCAACCCCTCGTTCCCGCAATACATGGTCGATGTCGATGTAGCCAAGTGCAAGCAGGCCGGTATTAGCCCGAGCGATGTGCTCACCGCCTTGCAAGGTTACATTGGTGGTATGTACTCGTCGAACTTCAACCGGTTTGGTAAACTCTACCGGGTGATGATTCAGGCTGAGCCCAGTGCCCGTGTCAGCCCCGAGAGCCTCAACAATATCAAGATTCGCAACGGGTCCGAGATGGCACCCATCACCAACTTCATCTCTCTGCACAAGGTGTATGGCCCCGATAACATCAACCGTTTCAACATGTTTACCTCAATCAAGATCAACGGTAACCCGGCCGACGGATACAGCTCGGGCGAGGCCATCAAGGCCCTTGAAGAGGTAGCTGCCGAGACCCTGCCCGTAGGTTACGGATACGAGTTCTCGGGTATGACCCGTGAGGAGCAAAGCTCGAGTAGCGGTACCACGGCCATCATCTTCGTGCTCTGTCTGGTATTCGTTTACCTGTTGCTGAGTGCCCAGTACGAGAGCTATGTGCTGCCGCTGTCGGTAATCCTTTCGATACCGTTCGGTTTGGCCGGTAGCTTCATCTTTGCCCTCATGATGGGAGTCGAAAACAACATTTACTTGCAGATTGCCTTGATTATGCTTATCGGTCTGTTGGCCAAGAATGCAATTCTTATTGTCGAGTTCGCTCTCGACCGGCGTCGTACCGGTATGCCTATTATCAATGCCGCCATCGACGGTGCCGCCGCACGTTTGCGTCCTATCCTCATGACCTCGTTGGCCATGGTCATCGGTCTGTTGCCTATGATGTTTGCCAGTGGAGTAGGGGCCAACGGTAACGGAACCTTGGGTGCCGGTGCTGTGGGCGGTATGCTCATCGGTATGATTTGCCAGATATTCATCGTGCCCGCCCTGTTTGTGGTATTCGAGATAATTCAAGAGAAGATCAAACCGCTCAAGTGGGACGACCTGGACAATAAGGAGGTTCTCTCGGAAATCGAGCAGTATTCCAAATAAAATTGAACTCTATATAAAACAGAGAATATATGAAACGAATCCTTTTATATGCCGTATGTGGTTTGACTATGGCGACCACGTTCAATAGCTGCCACATATACAACAAATACCATCGCCCCGACGATGTCATGGTAGAGGGCTTGTTCCGGGATACGGTCTCCGATACCGATACCCTTGCGGGCGATACCGCCAGTTTTGGCGACCTGCCTTGGGAAGAGGTCTTTACCGACCCCATTCTGCAAGACCTCATTCGCACGGGGCTGGAGAAAAACAGCGACTTGCAGACTGCCATGCTGCAAGTCGAGGCTGCCCAGGCCAGTTTCAATGCGGCCCGGTTGGCATTTCTTCCGGCCTTTAACCTTGCCCCGCAAGGTGGTGTGAGCAGTTTCGACAGCAGCAAAGGTACCTGGACCTACAGTGCCCCCGTTACAGCCAGTTGGGAGATCGATATCTTCGGCCGGTTGCTCAACTCCAAGCGCAATGCTAAAGCCATGCTCATGCAGAGCGAAGCCTACAAGCAGGCCGTGCGCACACAAATTATCGCCACTATTGCCAACGGATACTACACGCTGTTGATGCTCGACGAGCAACTCGCCATTACCGAGGAGACCGCCTTGACCTGGCAGAAGAGTGTCGAGACCATCCGGGCCATGAAGGTAGGAGGTATGGCCAACGAGGCCGCCGTAGCCCAAAGCGAGGCCAACAGCTACATGATTGCCGCCTCGATACCTACCCTGCGCCAGCAGATTCGCGAGACCGAAAACAGCCTCTCGACTCTGCTCTACCAGGCTCCGCAGTCGATTCCTCGTGGAAAGTTCCAAGACCAGAAACTCCCCGAGTCCTACCAGGTAGGTGTGCCCGTGCAACTGCTTGCCAACCGACCCGACGTGCGGTCGGCCGAGCTCTCGTTGGCTGCTGCATATTATTCGACCAATATTGCCCGTTCGGCCTTCTATCCCAACATCGTCATTTCGGGTTCGGCCGGATGGACCAACTCGGCCGGTAGCGCCATCGTCAATCCGGGCAAAGTGTTGCTCTCGGCTGCCGCTTCGCTGGTTCAGCCCCTCTTCAACCGGGGCAGCAATATTGCCAACCTCAAAGCCGCCAAGGCTCAACAGCAGATTGCCGCCATCAACTTCCAACAAGCCATCCTGAATGCCGGTGAGGAGGTAAGCAATGCCCTCTATCAAATAGAGACAACCAAAGAGACCCTCGTCAATCGCGAGCAGCAGGTTGCTTCGCTCGAGAAAGCCGTCGAATCGACCATGTCGTTGATGACGTTGGGAACCTCGACCTACCTCGAGGTACTTACCGCCCAACAATCGCTGCTCAATGCCCAGCTGTCGCAAATCTCCGACTCCTACCAGTGCATGGTTGCCGTGATCAACCTGTACCATGCTTTGGGCGGTGGCCGTGAGATAGAGGAAAATACCAAGTAAAAAACGTAAAAAGAGTAGATACTATGATTAGTCCGTTAGCCTATGTCGATCCCAAAGCGGTAATCGGTAACAACGTAACCATTCACCCCTTTGCCTATATCGACAAAGATGTTGTCATCGGCGACAACTGTGTGATATATCCCTATGCCAGCGTATTGGCGGGAACGGTCATGGGAAAAAATAATCGGGTCTTTCAGGGGGCCATCCTGGGTGCCGAGCCGCAAGACTTCCACTACAAGGGCGAACCCACCCGTTTGACTGTTGGCGACAACAATACCATTCGCGAGTATGTCATCATCAATCGCGCCACCCATCCCGAGGGGGAGACCGTTATCGGCAACCACATCTGCATGATGAAGGGAACCCGCATCGGTCACGATTGCCGCGTGGACGACGATTGTATCCTGGGCATCGATTGCGACCTGGCCGGTGAATGTCACATTCACAGCAAAGCCATTTTGGCCGGGCGTGTGATTATCAAGGAGAAGTGCCGTGTAGGTAGCTGGACCCTCGTCAAGAGTGGTTGCCGCACCAGCAAAGACATACCTCCCTACATCCTGGCTGCACACAACCCCATCATGTATAAGGGTATCAACTCCTTTATCTTGCGGAATCAAGGTTTTAGCGAAGCAACCATCGAGAATATTGCGTTGGCCTATCGCCAGGTATATTCGTCGGGTACCAGTCTCGAGAATGCCATCCTACGCATCAAGGAGGTGGTAACTCCCAGTCCCGAGATTGATTATATACTCAAATTCTTTGCCGACTCCAAGATGGGTATCATCGCTACCATCGGTGAAGGCAAATAAAAGAGGGTAGTGCTACCTTGAAAAAAACGAGGCCCGGTTCCAGCAGAACCGGGCCTCGTTTTTTATGTCGCTTGCTGTGTCGGTTGGGGCCGGATGGTATGGAAGAGAACCGATTCTCGAGGCTTGCAGATTTATCGGTGTTTATGATTATTAACAGAACGAGAAATAACTAAGTCGCAGAAAACTTTTTGAGTTTCCAAAGTTTTCTATACATTTGCCCGAACTTATGTAGGGACGAATGATGAACGAGTTACAACTGCGCATAATCGAGCAGGCAACCCCCATGTTTTTGCACTATGGCATCAAGGCCGTTACGATGGATATGATTGCCGCACGGCTGGGTATATCCAAGCGTACGCTGTATGAGAACTTCAAGGAGAAAAACGAGTTGCTGCTGGCCTGCCTCAAGAAAGCCGAGGCCGATCGCAATGCCCGTTTGAAAACCTACTATACCCAGCGACAGAATGTAATCGAGCTGTTGTTGAATGTGCACGAAGATATACTCCGGTTCATGCGCAATGCCAGTCCGGCCTACTTCATCGACATGGAGCGATACTATCCCAAGGTATATGACTGTTATGCCCGGGAGAAGGAGCTTCACAAACGAGCCATCGTGAACCTGTTGCGCGAGGGGATAGGCGAGGGGATGATACGCAGTGACTGTAATCTCGAGATTGTAGCCACGTTGCTCTCGCTGCAATTTGAATTGTTGAAAAACGCCGACCAGATATTCAAGTCGAAATACACCTTTACCGAGATATTCGAGACCATCTTCAAGAGTTTTATCCGGGGCATAGCCACGCCCGAGGGAGTGCGCTATACCGATGAATTTTTTGCTCAACAAGAAAACAAACAGTCGGGTAAAACAGTATAGAATAATTATAGAGATAGTATAAGAATAAAGAACCATTAATAACCTCAAAAGAAACTATGGACAGAAACAAACTCGTGTCCCGAGTCGCAGCCCTGCTGGCCGTTGCTGTTTGGCCGGCCTCCTTGTGGGCACAGACACAGCCGTCGCAGACGCTGGTCCTCGATTTGAAGACCGCTATCGGCATCGCCCTCAACGAAAATCCTACCATCAAGGTTGCCGATGTGGAGATTGAGAAGAAAGACTATTCCAAGAAAGAGACCATCGCCGGCCTCTTCCCCCGCATAGACGGTTCGGCCTCATACAGTCGCACCATCGAAAAGCAGACCATGTATATGGACTCCGAGGCTTTCGACATGAGTGCCATGTTTGCTCCCATCTACAACACGATAGGGCAGCTGCACCCCGAGTTTCAGATGCCGCAGGTGGGCGGTTCCTCCTCTTCGTCGTCGGGCGAGACCGGCATGAAGGTGGGTACCGACAACACCTACTCCGTGGGGCTCAGCGCATCGCTGCCCATCATCGCTCCCCAGTTGTGGAAGAGTGTGCAGCTCTCGAGTGCCGATATCGAGCAGGCCGTCGAGTCGGCCCGGTCGTCACGGCTCAGCATGGTCAATCAGGTAGAGAAGGCCTATTACAGTCTGTTACTGGCCCAGAACTCCTACGAGGTAATCAAGATGAGCTACGACAATGCCAAGCTCAATGCCCAGGACTACAAGCACAAGTTTGAACAGGGAACGGCGTCGGAGTATGACGTGTTGCGGGCCGATGTACAGGTGCGCAATCTCGAGCCTTCGCTGTTGCAGACCGAGAACAGCGTGAAGTTGAGCAAACTGCAACTGAAGGTGCTGATGGGGGTAGATATGGCGGTAGAGATTGAGCTTACCGACCGTCTCGAAGATTATGAAGCCTCGATGTATGAGGAGACGATGAATATCGATACTTCGCTCGAGCAGAACACCGATCTGCGTCAGTTGGACCTCCAGGCTGCCTACCTCAAAAAGGCGGTCGATGTACAGCGCATGGCCTGGTTCCCCACGCTGTCGGCCACGGCCAACTACAACTGGATTTCGATGAGCGACGGCGGCATGTTCAGCGACTTCAGGTGGAGTCCCTATTCGACGATAGGCCTCTCGCTCTCGCTGCCCATCTTCCAGGGCGGTGCCCGTCACTTCCGCATCAAGCAGGCCAAGTCGAATGTCATGCAGTTGGGACTGCAACGCGACAACCTGTTGAACACGCTCTCGATGCAGGTACAGATGTCGATGGACAACATACAGAAATCGATCAAGCAGATAGCTTCCAACAAGGAGGGTGTGCGCCAGGCCGAGAAAGCCTACGCCATCATGCAAAAGAGTTTCGAGATTGGTTCGGCCACATTCATCGAACTCAATGATGCCGACTTGGCTCTCACCAACTCGCGTCTCTCCTACAATCAGGCCATCTACGACTTCCTGGCGGCGAAGTCCGATTTGCAGCTGCTCCTGGGCAATACCGATCTGGAACAGTATCGCCAGCCCGCCGACAACACCAAATAATACACACCGAATATTATAAGAAGATTACCATATGAAAAAGAATCATTTGATTGGCATGATGGCTGCATGTTCGGCCCTGCTGTTCGTGGCCTGTTCGGGTTCGAAAGAGACGACCGGGCAAGCCGAGGAGGAGACGGTTCAACTCGTTAAGGTCGCCCGGGTAACCGAGCAGGCTGTTCCTCAGGTCGTTTCCTACACGGCGACGATCGAACCCTACAAACGCAATCTCATCAGTTCGTCCCTGCCCAACCGCATCAAGAAAATCTATGTCGAGGTGGGCGACCGCGTCTCGGCCGGGCAGAAACTGGTCGATCTCGACCGGGCCAACCTGGCGCAGCAGAAACTCCAGCTCGATAACCTTGAACTGGAATATAACCGGGTGAAAGAACTCTTTGCCGTGGGGGGCGCCTCGCAGCAACAGGTCGATCAGATGCGTACCCAATACGAAACGGCCAAGACCTCGTATGAGAATCTCGACGAGAACACCGTGCTGGTGAGTCCCACCAACGGTGTGGTGACGGCCCGCAACTTCGACAATGGCGATATGGCCAGCGGAGCCATCCTCACCGTCATGCAGATACAGCCGGTAAAGGTGCAGGTGAATGTGTCGGAGAGCGACTTTACGAAAGTGAAGCTGGGCATGCCGGTCGATGTCAACGTCGAGGTTTATGGCGATGAGGTGTTCAAGGGAAAAGTGTCGCTCATACACCCCACCATCGATGCCTCTACCCGCACGTTTGTGACCGAAATCAATATTCCCAATGCCGATGGCCGCATTCGTCCCGGCATGTTTGCCCGGGTCAATATCGACTTTGGCAACGTGAACCGCGTGGTGGTTCCCGACCAGGCTGTCGTGAAACGTTCGGGGTCGGGCGACCGTTTTGTCTATGTCTATAAAGACGGGAAGGTATCCTTCAACCAAGTGCAGTTGGGGCGCCACATGGACACCAGCTACGAGCTCATCTCGGGGGTCGAGAACGGCTCCGAGGTGGTCATTGCCGGACAGTCACGCCTGAAAGACGGCGCACCCGTCAAAGTTGTCGAATGACAGTAGCCCCACATTGTTCACTTAAACCATTCACCCTTAAAGAGAAAAATCTATGAGTCTATACGAAGGTTCGGTAAAGAAACCAATCATGACCTCGCTCTGCTTCGTAGCGGTGGCCATTCTGGGTATCTTTTCCTACACCAAACTGCCTATCGACCTCTATCCCGATATCGAGACCAACATGATTATGGTGATGACCGCCTATCCCGGTGCCAGCGCCGCCGATGTAGAGAACAACGTGACCCGTCCTCTGGAGAATGCGCTCAACGCCGTGAGCGACTTGAAGCACATCACCTCCGAGTCGAAAGAGAACATGTCGCTCATCACACTCGAGTTTGAATATGGCGAGGATATCGATGTGCTCACCAACGATGTGCGCGACAAACTCGATATGGTCAAGTCGGAGCTGCCCGATGATTCGGAGAACCCCATCATCTTCAAGTTCAGCTCCGATATGATTCCTATCGTTATCCTCTCGGTACAGGCCAACGAGAGTATGCCCGCCCTTTACAAGATTCTCGACGACAACGTGGCCAGTCCGTTGGCCCGTATCAGCGGCGTAGGTTCGGTGTCGATAAGCGGTGCACCCGAGCGTGAAATTCAGGTCTATGTCGATCCCGTGAAGCTCGAGGCCTACAACCTTAGCGTCGAGACCATCGCCTCGGTCATCGGAGCCGAGAACCGCAACGTGCCCGGCGGTACGTTCGACGTGGGTTCCGACACCTATTCGCTGCGTGTGCAGGGCGAGTTCAGCGATGCCTCGCAGATGAACGATATCGTCGTGGGCAACTTTGGCGGCAAAACCATCTATTTGCGCGATGTGGCCGTGGTACACGACTCGGTCGAGGAGCGCGCCCAAGAGACCTACAACAACGGCGTGCAGGGTGCCATGCTTGTGATTCAGAAACAGTCGGGAGCCAACTCGGTCGAGATCTCCAACCAGGTAATGAAGGCTTTGCCCCGCTTGCAGAAAAATCTGCCCAGCGACGTGAAACTGGGTGTCATCATCGATACCTCCGACAACATACGCAATACCATCGACACGCTGTTCGAGACGGTAATACTGGCTCTGCTCTTCGTCTCGATTGTCGTCTTCTTCTTCCTGGGACGCTGGCGTGCCACCATCATTATCGTAATCACGATTCCTATTTCGCTGGTAGCCTCGTTTATCTACCTGGCGGCCACAGGCAACTCACTCAACATCATATCGCTCTCGTCGCTCTCCATCGCCATTGGTATGGTGGTCGATGATGCCATTGTGGTACTCGAGAACGTCACCAACCACATCGAGCGGGGCAGCGACCCCAAGCAGGCGGCCGTGCACGGTACCAACGAGGTGGGCCTCTCGGTTGTGGCCTCTACGCTCACGCTTATCGCCGTGTTCTTCCCCCTCACGCTGGTAACCGGTATGACGGGTGTCCTCTTCAAGCAGTTGGGATGGATGGTAACCATCATCATGGTCATCTCTATCGTGTGCGCCTTGTCGCTCACCCCCATGCTCTGCTCTCGTCTGCTGAAGCTGCAACCCAAACAGTCGCGCGTGTTCAAACTGCTCTACGGGCCCATCGAGAAGGGGCTCGACGCCTTCGACAACGGCTATGCCCGCCTGTTGCACTGGGCCGTGGGGCACCGCACCATTGTGATTGTGGGCTGTATGTCGTTCTTTGTGCTCAGCCTCTTCCTGGTACGATTCGTGGGATCGGAGTTCATGCCCACTCAAGATAATGCCCGTATCGGGGTGACCGTAGAGATGCCTATCGGTACCCGCACCGAGATTACAAAAGAGGTGGGTATGCGCCTCTATCGCCAGTGGATGGAGCAATATCCCGAAATCGAGGTTTGTAACTTTACCGTGGGCCAGGCCAGTACCGACAACGTGTTTGCCTCGATGACCGACAACGGTTCCCACATCCTCACCTACAACATCAGTCTGAGCGATCCCGACAAGCGCAAGCGCACCTTGTCGGAGATTTGCGACCTCATGCGTAAAGACCTTGCCGGCTATCCCGAAATCAAGAAATCGCAGGTGAACCTGGGTGGCGGTATGTCGGCCATGGGTGGTGAGACCACCCTCGACTATGAGGTTTATGGTTACTCTTTCGAGGAGTCGGACAGTGTAGCCGCACAGCTCTCGGCCATGCTTCGCGAGATCAAGGGTGTGAGCGAGGTGCGCATCAGCCGCGGCGACTATCAGCCCGAGTATCAGGTCGATTTCGACCGGGAGAAACTGGCCCTCAACGGTCTCAACCTCACCACGGCAGCCACCTATCTGCGCAATCGCATCAACGGTGCCACGGCCTCGCAGTTCCGCGAGGAGGGCGAGGAGTATGACATCAAGGTGATGTATGCTCCCGAGTATCGTACCTCGATTGAGGATATCGAGAATATCATGGTCTATAATGCCCAGGGCAAAGGGGTGCGCATCAAAGAGTTGGGCACTGTGGTCGAGCGTTTCTCGCCGCCTACCATCGAGCGTAAGGACCGCGAGCGTATAAACACCGTGTCGGCCATCCTCTCGGGGGTTGCGATGAGCGATGTGGTCGCCGAGGCTCAAAAGAAGATCGACCAGATGTCGATACCTTCGGGCATCTCCATTCAGTTGTCGGGTTCTTATGAAGACCAGCAAGACTCGTTTAGCGACCTGTTCATGCTCATGTACCTCATTATCATACTCGTGTTCATTGTGATGGCAGCCCAGTTCGAGTCGTTGACCTACCCGTTCATCATCATGTTCTCGCTGCCCTTCGCCTTCTCGGGAGTCTTCCTGGCCCTGTGGCTATCGGGCAACTCGCTCAACGTGATGTCGCTTATCGGAGCCATCATGCTTATCGGTATCGTGGTGAAAAATGGTATCGTGCTCATCGACTACATCTCGTTGAACCGCGAGCGGGGCATGGGTATCCGCGAGGCCGTGGTCAAGGGTGGTCACTCCCGTCTGCGTCCGGTAATCATGACTACCCTCACCACCATCTTGGGTATGGTGCCCATGGCGGTAGGTACCGGCCAGGGTTCCGAGATGTGGCGTCCCATGGGTACGGCCGTAATCGGTGGTCTCACCGTATCGACGATTCTTACCCTTATCCTCATTCCCGTGCTCTACTGTGTATTTGCTTCGGTGGGTGTGAAGCGCCGTCGCAAGAAACACCACGAGCGTCTATCGACCAGTAACTCCAATTCATAAACCTACAATGTTCGGTTCCCTATCTCTCATTCCAAAAAAGGGGAATAGGGGGCCGGACTCTAAAAATACATTCGACTCAATATGAAATCGGTTTTTATCACTTTCGACCAGGCCCATTATGTGCAGATTATCGAGACTCTCGACAAGCTGTCGTGCCGCGGATACTCCTATTTCGAACAGGTGCGGGGCCGTGGCTCCAAAACCGGCGAACCGCACTACGGCAGTCATGCCTGGCCTTCGATGTGCTCGGCCATCATCACCATGGTCGATGATGCCAAGGTAGAGCCGCTATTGAAGCGCTTGCGCCAGATGGACGAGGAGGCTCCCCAATTGGGGTTGCGGGCCTTTGTCTGGACCATCGAACAGTCTATCTGACTGGCTTGGCCGACAAGAAATAGAACGTGCCGTCATCGTTCCCTTCGAGGTTTGGTGGCGGCGCGTCTGTTTTTTATTCAAATACTGTGTCTTGGGTTTTCCTCTGCACTCACACCTTTAGATAAGATAGGATGCGTCTCAGTATAAAAATCAAGCAAGCCTGTTTTTCTACTTTCGCCTTTCACTATCTTTGCAAACTGCGAAAATAGGAGTCGGTTCGGCAAAAAGCTCAAGCAAGCTTGGCTTTCTGCACTCACCTTTCACTATCTTTGCAAAAGATTAAGGAGGTCTGTTATGAATGTTCTGTTAGATGTACACACGCACACGATAGCCAGCGGCCATGCCTTCAGCACGCTGCAAGAGATGGTACAGGCTGCGGCCGACAAAGGGTTGCAGATACTGGGTATTACCGAGCATACGGGCGGAATTCCCGGCACCTGTTCCGATATCTATTTCCGTAATCTGCCGGTGGTACCGCGTCAGATGTATGGAGTAGAGTTGCTATTGGGTGCCGAAATCAACATTGTCGATTATGACGGTCGTCTCGATTTGGAGGAGAAGTATTTCCGATTTCTCGACCTGCGCATTGCCGGGTTACATTCGCTGTGCTATCGGCCGGGCGATATCGACCAGAATACGTCGGCTGTGCTGGGGGCTATCTGTAACCCGCATATCGACATCATCAGCCATCCGGGCGACGGTACGGCCGATCTCTATTTCGAACCACTGGTATTGGCTGCCAAGGAGAATGGTGTGTTGCTCGAAATTAACAACAGTTCGCTCAATCCCTATCGTCACAAAGAGAAGGCGATGGGCAACAATCTTGAGATTCTGCGGCTGTGCAAGCGCTATGGGCAACCCGTCATCCTGGGGAGCGATGCCCACATTTCGTTCTCGATAGCCGATTATCATTGGCTATATCCGTTGCTGTCGGCAACCGAGTTTCCCGAGGAACTTATTCTCAACGACAAGCCCGAGGCTTTCAAGGCTCGGCTGAAGAGAAACCGCGAGGAGACCGTGCTCTAAAATCGCATCATGCCATAGCGGTCGAAAGTCTTGCGTCGCGATATCCACAGCGTGAGCAATACCGAGATGAGCGACGAGGCAAAGATGGTAATCATGAGCATAATCTGGTATTTTATGGCTACGCTGGGACTGCTGCCGCCCAATATCTGTCCGGTCATGGTGCCGGGCAGAGCAATGAGTCCCATCACGGCCATCGAGGCGATGGTGGGGTTGAACGACTTGATGAGGGCCTCGCGCATGAAGGGAGCGAGCGATTCGCCGGGCGAGGCACCGTTGCCCAACAGGTAGAGGTAGAGTTGACGCTCCCGGTTGAGCGACCCATAGAACGAGTTGAGGGCAATCACGTTGGCCGAGAGCATATTCCCCAGAATCATGCCGCTGATGGGGACAAAATAGCGGGCGGTAAAAATCTTTTCGGGCCTTACCACCAGACCCAGGAAGTAGAAGTCGATGATGAGCAGCGACACCAGAAAGGCCACGGCCACGGCCATGAACAGCATCTTTTGTGGCAGTTTGGTGCGCTTGAGCACCGTCGATGAGGCGATGGCAATCATGAAAAGCACCCACAACAGGTTTATCCACACACTATCCCACAGAAACAGATACTCGAGGTAGAACCCGATGAAGAAGAGTTGTACCGTCATGCGCAGGGCCGCCCACAACGTGTCTTTCACCAGGCCGGTGCGGTAGCGGTAGAGGAAGTAGGTAGGGATGATGAGCAGCAAAAATCCCAAAGCCATGTGGCCATAGCCAATGTTTATCGTTTCCATAATTCAGTCTCCGATATAAATCTTTCGGTCAAACGAGTCGATGAAACGGGCGTCATGCGAGACCATCAGCACGGTAGCCTCGTGCAGCGAACGAATGTAGTCGATTACCCGGGTGATGGAGTCGGGGTCGAGAGCCGAGGTAGGCTCGTCGAGCAACACGATCTCTTTGTGGAGCAGGGCGGCAATCATGAGCATGATACGTTGTCGCTGGCCGCCCGATATCTCGATAGAGCGTTTGTCATACAGCTCGGGTTCCAGTCCCAGCCGGTCGAAGTGTTCCATGACGGTAGCCCGTGTGGGTTTCTGTGACTGGTTGGCCCGCAGCCTGAAGGGGGCTTCGATCAGTTCTTGTATCGTGTCGTAGGGGAGGGTAAACTCCTGAGGCAACCAGGCCGTGCGACGTCGCACCTGTTGCACGGTGGTGGCGTCGAGCGTGCGACCATCGATGCGGATGGTACCCTCGTCGGGCAAGACAAAGCCGGGTACCGAAGCAAGAAGGGTGCTTTTACCGTGCCCCGAAGGGCCGTAAAGCACCGCTTTCTCGCCCCGGGCGATGCAACACGTGAAGTGTTGCATCAAGGGCTTGTTGTCATAAATAAAGGTGAGATTGTCAAACTCGATCATTTCGTCGGTTCCGGGTTCTCGGTTTGAGTCTGAGGTTTCAGCCAGCGGTCGAGCCAACGGAAGAAGATCCGTTGCCACAGCACGCCGTTCTGGGGTTTCAAAATCCAGTGGTTCTCGTCGGGGAAGATGAGCATCTCGGCCGGTATGCCACGCAGCTTGGCGGCATTGAAGGCCGACATGCCTTGCGAGGCGAGGATGCGGAAGTCATACTCTCCGTGAGTGATGAGGATAGGGGTATCCCATTGATCTACAAATTTGTGGGGCGAGGTAGCAAACGTGCGTTGAGCCGTAGCGTTGTTCTTGTCCCAGGGAGCACCACCCATATCCCAGTTGGCAAACCACATCTCCTCGGTCTCGACATACTGTTGCTCGAGGTTGAAGATACCGGCGTGGGCAATGAAGGCTTTGAACCGTTTTTGGTGATGACCGGCCAGCCAATATACCGAGAAGCCGCCATAGCTGGCACCCACGGCTCCCATGTGGTCGCCATCGACATAGGGTTCTTTCTTCATCTCGTCGGTAGCGCTGAAGTAGTCTTTCATGTTCTGGCCGCCGTAGTCGCCGCTAATCTGTTCGAGCCACTCTTGACCGAAGCCGTAGAGGCCGCGACGGTTGGGGGCGATGACGATGTAGCCGTTGGCTGCCATCAGTTGCAGGTTCCAGCGATAGGACCAGAACTGGCTGACGGGTTGTTGCGGGCCACCCTGGCAGTAGAGAATGGCAGGATATTTCTTCGAGGGGTCGAAGTGGGGCGGATAGACAATCCAGGTGAGCATCTTCTTGTTGTCGGTTGTCGTGATCCAACGCTCCTCGACCTTACCCATGGTGAGTTGGTCGAGAATCTCCTTGTTCTCGAACGAGAGTTCTTTCACCTCTTTGGTTTGGGGATTGACGCTGTAAATCTCGTCGGGTTGCGACAGCGAGTGGCGCATAGCGATGAGGCAGCTCTCGTTCACGGGAGCCAGCGAAGCATAGTCGTAGTAGCCGGTGGTAATCTGCTCGATTTTCTTGTCGAGACCCACGCGGAAGATGTGAATCTCGCCCTGGTAGGCCGAGCGGATGAAGAGCGACTGTCCGTCGGGGGCCCAGGCCAGTTCGTCGGTGCTGTAATCGAAGTCGGCCGTGAGGTCTTGTTTCTCGCCGGTAGCCATGTTCATGATGAAGAGGCGGTTCTTGTCCGACTCATAGCCGTCGCGCTCCATGCTGCCCCAGGCCAGGTATTTGCCGTCGGGCGAGAAGGCAGGCGTGGTGTCGTAGCCCATCATGCCCTCGGTGAGGTTGCGGGTCTGCTTGGTGGCCAGGTCGTAGAGGTAGATGTCGGAGTTGGTCGAAATCGAATACTCCAGACCGGTTTTCTTGCGGCTGGTATAGGCTACGGCCTTGCTGTCGGGAGTCCAGGCAAACGACTCGATGCCGCCGAAGGGTTTCATGGGCGACTCGTAGGGCTCGCCCTCCATGATGTCGGTGATGCCCGACAGTTCCTTGCCGTCGAACGAGGCGATGTAGGGATGCGGAATCTCCTCGACCCACTCGTCCCAGTGTTTATACATGAGGTCGTCGATCACACGGCCGGTAGCCTTGTCGAGGTCGGGGTAGATGTCCGAGGCCTTCTGGCTGTACTTCACGTTGCCGATAAAGAGAATCTGTTTCTCGTCGGGCGAGAAGAGAAATCCGTTGATACCCTTCTCGTGGTGGCTTATCTGCCGGGCGTTGCTGCCGTCGGCCTCCATGATCCACAGTTGCGAGTCGCCGCTCTTGCCCGAGAGGTAGGCAATCTGTTTGCCGCCGTTAATCCACACGGCGTTACCTTCCGACTCGGGGGTACAGGTAATCTGTTTCTTGTTCTGTCCGTCGATATCCATCACGAAGAGCTCTCGGTTGCTCTTGTTCTGCTCGAGGTTCTCGTAGGTGACACCAAACAGAATTTTGCTCTTGTCGGGCGAAACCACGGGGTCGCTCACTCGGCCGAAAGCCATGAGCACCTCGGTAGTCATGATTCCGTTTTCGACTTTTACGGACTGCTTGCCGATAATGTCGCCGGTTTTCCCGGTCGGCTGACAGGCTGTTGCCAATAAAGCTCCTGCCATCATCATACAATTTAATTTGTTCATAAATAATGGTTTATAGATTGTTCTTGTTTCTCTTGCCTTTTTCGGGTCGGGGCGGTTTGTGTTCGCCCACGATGCGGGCCGGCTTGCGCCACGGCACATTGCCATAGAGTTTCTCGAGCAGGTCGTAGCGGTGCATGCGCCTGAGCGAGCTTTGTATATCGTCGCGTTTCTCGGGCAGATACCAGAAGAAGTATTTGCGCTGGTTGAGTTTCTCGTCGGGTTTGCGGGCGGTAAACACCTTCTCGCCCGTGTAGGGGTGGATGCCGGTGTAGTAGATTTCGGTCGAGAGGGTCATGGGGGTAGGCGTGAAATCCTGTACCTGCTCCAGCTTGAAGTTCATGTGCTTCGTCAGAGCCGCCAGTTCGGCCATATCCTCCTCGGTACAGCCCGGATGACTCGAGATGAAGTAGGGAATAATCTGCTGATTGAGTCCCTGCTCGCGGTTGATGCGGTCGAAGATGCGCTTGAACTCCTCGAAGAGCGTGAACGACGGTTTGCGCATGATGGCCAGCACGCGGTCTGAGGTGTGCTCGGGAGCCACCTTCAGCCGGCCCGATACGTGTCGGGCAATCAACTCCTCGGTATAGCGGCGGGTGCATCGGTTCAGCTCGTCGTTTTTGTGGCGGTGCAGCAACAGGTCGTAGCGCACGCCGCTGCCGATGAACGACTTCTTGATACCCGGCAGGGCATCGACGGCATGGTAGATGTCGAGCAGGTCGCTGTGGTCGCCGTTGAGGTTGGGGCATATCTGTGGGGCCAGGCACGAAGGGCGTTTGCACTTGTGGCACAACTCCTCGTTCTGGCCGTGCATGCGGTACATGTTGGCCGAGGGGCCGCCCAGGTCGCTCAGGTACCCTTTGAAATCGGGCATTGCCGTGATTTGCTTCACCTCTTTGAGGATAGACTCCTTGGAACGCGAGGCGATGAATTTGCCCTGATGGGCCGAGATGGTGCAGAAGGCGCAACCGCCAAAACAGCCCCGGTGCAGATTGACCGAGAACCTGATCATCTCGTAGGCCGGTATGGTCTTGCCCTTGTAGCGCGGGTGAGGCATGCGGGTATAGGGCAGGTCGAACGAGGCGTCTATCTCGGCCTCGGTCATGGGCGGGTAGGGTGGATTGACCACGATGACCCGATTGCCCACCTGTTGCCACAGCCGCTTGGCGTGGTATTTGTTCGACTCCTCCTCGATGTGGCGGAAGTTCTCGGCCTGCTTGCGCTTGTGTTGCAGACACTCCTCGTGCGAGGCCAGCACGATGTTGTGCTCGTCCTCGACGATGGCGGGCGCCTTCGAGGCCGGTTGTATGGTAGCCGTCTGTGGTATGTCGGTGAGCTGGTCGATGGTTTCGCCCCGTTGCAGCCGCCGGGCAATCTCGACGATGGGCCGCTCGCCCATGCCATAGATGAGCAGGTCGGCGGGACAGTTGGCCAGGATGCCCGGCAACAGTTTGTCCTGCCAGTAGTCGTAGTGGGTGAGCCGTCGCATCGAAGCCTCGATGCCGCCGATGATTACCGGTGTATCGGGGAACAGCTCCTTGAGTATGCGGCTATACACCACGGTGGGATAGTCGGGGCGCATGCCATGTCGTCCGTTGGGGGTGTAGGCATCGTCGCTGCGCATGCGCTTGTTGGCCGTGTAGTGGTTGACCATCGAGTCCATGGCTCCGGCCGAGATGCCGAAGAAGAGTCGGGGCGTGCCCAATTTCTTGAAGTCGCGCAAGTCGTCCTGCCAGTTGGGCTGGGGCACGATGGCCACGCGAAGCCCCTCGGCCTCGAGTATGCGCCCGATGACGGCCGCCCCGAACGAGGGGTGATCGACATAGGCATCGCCCGAGAACAGAATCACATCGACATAATCCCAGCCTCGCAACTCCAGCTCTTTGCGGGTCGTGGGCAACCAGTCTTGCAATCGGTATTCTTTCATCTCTGTGACGGTATAGGTTTATAGTCAGGCAGTAGGCTTGTCGGCCGCTGTCTGCTGTTGCAGTAAATCTTCCAGTTTTATCAGTTCGTCGCGATACTGGGCCGCCTCGATAAACTCCATCTTCTTGGCCGCCTCGACCATCTGTCGGCGAGTGCGCTCGATGGACTTTTGCAGTTGATCGCGGTTCATGTACTTCACCACGGGGTCGGCCGCCACATCGACATGTTCGAGATACTCGTCGCTGTATGCCTTTGCGGGTTGGCTCGGTTTGACCGCCTTCGACGGTTTTCCCGGTTGCGGTTGAGTCTGTGGCTTGGCTTCGGCGGCGGCCCCGAGCAGCGACGAGCTTTTGGCTTTCTGTATCGCCTTGGGGGTGATGTGGTTGGCCTCGTTGTAGGCCAACTGCTTCTCCCGTCGGCGGTTGGTCTCGTCGATGGTCTTCTGCATGCTCTCGGTAATGCGGTCGGCATACATGATAACTCGACCGTTGAGGTTTCGGGCGGCCCGACCCACCGTTTGGGTGAGCGACCGGTGCGACCGCAGGAATCCCTCCTTGTCGGCATCGAGTATGGCCACGAGCGATACCTCGGGCAGGTCGAGACCTTCGCGCAGCAGGTTCACCCCGATGAGCACATCGTAAACGCCGGCCCGCAGGTCGTCGAGAATCTTGATGCGGTCGAGGGTATCGACATCGGAGTGTATGTAGTTGCAGTGGATATCGAGTTTGGTCAGGTAGCTGTTCAGCTCCTCGGCCATGCGTTTGGTCAGGGTGGTCACCAGTACCCGTTCGTCGCGTTCGATGCGCAACTGAATCTCCTCGAGCAGGTCGTCTATCTGGTTGAGGCTGGGCCGTACCTCGATTACGGGGTCGAGCAGACCTGTGGGTCGAATCACCTGTTCGACCACGACCCCCTCGCTCTTCTCGAGTTCATAGTCGGCCGGCGTGGCACTCACATAGATAATCTGGCGTGCCAGACTCTCAAACTCGTCGAACTTGAGCGGACGATTGTCCACGGCTGCCGGCAGGCGGAAACCATACTCCACCAGATTCATCTTGCGCGAGCGGTCGCCCCCATACATGGCTCTGATTTGTGGCACGGTCACGTGGCTCTCGTCGATGATGGTGAGGAAGTCTTTGGGGAAATAGTCGAGCAGACAGAAGGGGCGGGTACCCGCCTCGCGACCGTCGAAGTAGCGCGAGTAGTTCTCGATACCCGAGCAATGGCCTATCTCGCGAATCATCTCCACGTCGTAGGTCACCCGTTCATAGAGGCGTTTGGCCTCGAGGTTCTTCCCGATCGATTTGAAAAACTCCACCTGTTTGCCCAGGTCGATTTCAATTTCGCCGATGGCCTTGTCGATACGCTCTTTGGTTGTGACAAAGAGGTTGGCCGGGAAAATCTTGTAAGTGTCGAACGTGCCCGTGCTGCTACCCGTAGCCGGGTCGATGGTACGAATCGACTCGATCTCCTCGCCCCAGAATTCGACGCGTACAATCGTGTCGTCGTAGGCCAGGTAGATATCGACCGTGTCGCCCTTCACCCTGAAGTTACCCCGGTTCAACTCCACCTCGTTGCGCGAGTAGAGCGAATCGACCAGGTGGCGCAGCAGACGGTTGCGTCCGATGTTGTCGCCCACCTTCACCTCGATGACGTTGCTGTGGAAATCCTCGGGGTTGCCGATGCCATACAGGCACGACACAGACGAGACCACAATCACATCCTTGCGCCCCGACAGCAGGGCCGAGGTCGTGGAGAGCCGCAGGCGATCTATCTCCTCGTTGATGGCAAGGTCTTTTTCTATATAGGTATCGGTCGAGGGGATATACGCCTCGGGTTGATAGTAGTCGTAGTAAGATACAAAGTATTCGACCGCGTTCTCGGGGAAGAACCCTTTGAACTCGTTGTAGAGCTGGGCCGCCAGGGTCTTGTTGTGACTCAGGATGAGGGTAGGTTTCTGTACCCGTTCGATAACGTTGGCCATGGTGAACGTCTTACCCGAGCCCGTCACGCCCAGCAACGTCTGGTACGGAGTGCCGTCGAGCACACCCCGGCTCAGTTCGTCAATGGCCTCGGGTTGGTCGCCCGTGGGACGGTAGGGTGAAATGAGTTTGAAATCCATGACAATCGTTTCGTTAAGACTCGGGAATAATCAAGCAGAGGATAAAATATACCACCACCGCTGTGCCGACGGTTCCAATCGACAGCAGCACATAAATGATGCGCACCACGGTGGGGTCCAGGTCCAGATATTCACCTATACCGGCACATACACCGCCTATCATGCGGTTGTATCGAGGTCGAGTGAGTCGCTTGTTCATAATACTTTTTAAGCTAAGCCATCAACAGGCGGCATTTCAACGGCCACCTGTTTTCGCAATTTAGGGCAAAGATAGTGCAAAGCGAGGGTAAAAACAAGCCTGCGGCTCCATCGTTTTGTGAGGGTGGGTGCGAATGGGGGCTGGGCAGGAGGTTTGGAAATCGGCCTACCCTGGGAGAGGAACCTGTTGCGATGAGGGTGTTGCCGATCTCGTTTCGCTGCTCGTCGATACCACTGCTGTCCGGAGAAATTTTACCATAAAGTAGGTTGCTCGACAGAACCCGCCTCCGGAACACAAACGGGAGTTGTCGGCTGATTATAAATTTCACGGATATCCGCCCTCTGGAAGAG
>NZ_NFHZ01000009.1 GCF_002161555.1 Barnesiella sp. An55
TACTTTTTTATGCTGTAAAACATACTTTTTCTCCAACTCCCCCATTTTCACCCTATTATACACCAATATTTTTTTATAAAATTTTCGTCCCTGCCTCGTTTCTTCGCGACAGGGACGATAATAGGGGATATAATTAACCTGAGGTTGTGACTAAATTTTCTCGCAAGGCAACCCGAAGGCTTCGGCTACGGCCGGATAGACGACTTTCCCATCGACTACATTCAAACCTTTGTATAGGGCTTCGTCTTCGGCACAGGCTTTTTCCCAACCTTTATCGGCCAACTTGATGGCATAGGGAAGGGTGGCATTGGTCAGAGCCAAGGTCGATGTGGCCGAAACGGCTCCCGGAATATTGGCTACGCAATAATGAATGATGCCATTGACTTCATAGACGGGCTCGGAGTGCGTAGTGGGATGCGAGGTCTCGAAGCATCCGCCTTGATCGATAGCGACATCGACCAGAACCGATCCTTTTTCCATCAGGCCCAACATATCGCGGGTAATGAGGTGCGGTGCTTTGGCTCCCGGGATGAGCACGGCTCCGATAACCAAATCGGTCGTGGGAAGCTCGGCGCGTATATTGAACTCAGAGGAGTAGAGTGTCTTGATGTTGGCCGGACGGACTTCGTCGATATAACGCAGGCGCGCCAGCGAGAGGTCGGTAATGGTGACATCGGCTCCCATGCCGGCAGCCACACAAGCGGCAGCATACCCCACGACTCCGGCTCCGATTACCAGCACTTTGGCAGGTTTCACACCGGGTACACCACCCATCAGTTTGCCTTTACCGCCTTGGGGACGTTCCAGGAAACGGGCTCCTTCTTGTGTAGCCATGCGACCGGCTACCTCGGACATGGGGATGAGCAACGGCAGGCTGTGGTCTTTCAATTCGACCGTTTCATAGGCCAGGCAGGTGGCTCCGCTGGCCAACATGGCGTCGGTGAGTTTGCGATCTGAAGCAAAATGGAAATAGGTGAACAACAATTGCCCTTTGCGAATGAGGGGATACTCGGGCTCGATAGGCTCCTTGACCTTGACAATCATTTCGGCCACTGCATATACATCGGCTATCGTGGGCAATATGTGGGCACCTACCCGCTCGTATTGCTCGTCGGGGAAGCCGCTATTTTCGCCTGCACCTTTCTGCACATACACGGTATGACCTCTCCGTACCAGTTCGTTCACTCCGGCGGGAGTCATTCCCACACGATTCTCGTTGTTCTTGATTTCTTTGGGGATTCCTACAATCATAGTTTAAGATTTATTAGATTAGATTAATTCGGTTGAAAGATAAGAAATTTATTCGTTAAATCCTCATGCCCAAGCCGATTTTTCGACAAAAAAAGACAACAGACACCGGTACATACCGACGCCTGTTGTCTGTGAAGTCATTTACCCGAGGCAGGTCGAGAGTCAGAATTCAAATTTCTCTTGTTTCATCTCGGCCATGGCATGCATCTGCCCCACATAGGTAACAAAATGAGGAGTCTGCTCGTGCGTGTGCAGGGCATCGGCATCTTTCCAGGTTTCGCAAATCATCAACACATCGCTGCGGGTGGCACTCTCGAAGATATCGTAGGCTACACAGCCGGTCTCTTTCAACGAACATTCGGTCAGTTTTTTAGCAATCTCGAGGAATTGGGCCCGATGAGCCTCATCGACCCTCACAAATACATTCAATCTAATCATCGTTTTTCTGTTTTTACAAGATTTCTTATCACGGGGTAAAAATAGTCTTTTCCTGCTCAATAACAAAGAAGCCGAGCAATAATACAAAAAGAAAAGGTTGTGCCTGTTGCAGACACAACCTCTCGAACAAAATTTTACGCGTCGTTTCCCCGGATATCGACACCCGGCCCTACGCAGTCCCTTTAGAAGGGCAGATCGTCGGTCGAAGAGGGAGCCAAATCGGGGGCTGCCGAAGCCGGCGGAAACGGAGGTATATCGTTGGGCATAGGCGGCATATCGGGTACAGACTGGGCTGCGGGAGCCACCTTGTCTATTTTCCAGGCTCTCACGTCGGTGTACCAACGGCCGTTGAACTCGCGGCTTTCGAGATCGAAGCTGACTACTACGTCATCGCCAATGGCTGCCGGATATTGATCGACCTTATCGCCAAAAAGATTGAAGCAAACTTTTCGAGGATATTGCTCCTCGGTCTCCAACACATACTCTTGTTTCTTCCACGGGTTACCGGCCTTGGATACTCCCTCCTGCAACGGCAACACATGAATGATTCTTCCTTTGATTTCCATACTGAATTTTACAAAATTATTTGGCAACAAATATAACAAAAGCAATCGGACCTCGGGGTCAAACTTTTTCATTTTTTATCTGTTATTCTGCAAAATGCTATTATGCCTGCACTTAGCAAAAGGAGATTTTAACTAAAGGCTTAATTTTATAACAAAGCTCTTTCCTCGTATTCGGAAAAATCGCATTATCTTTGCAAAATGAGAATATATACATTAAACAAATGAAAGAAAAGCAATTAATCGACACTATCATAGAAGGTATTCAAGAAAAAAAAGGAAAGAAGATCACCACTGTAGATTTATCGGATATAGAATCGGCCGCCGCCTCGTACTTTGTGATATGCGAAGGGCAATCGACCACCCAGGTGGCCGCCGTTGCCGACAGCATAAGAGAGTATGTACAACAACATACCGGCATAAAACCTTTTGGATATGACGGATACCAAAACAGCCAATGGATCATTATCGACTATGGCAGCATACTGGCACACGTTTTCCTGCCCGAATACCGGGACTACTACAAACTTGAGCAACTGTGGAATGATGCCAAATTGACAGAAATTCCCGATGTGGAATAATTTTTGATACACTCTTTGCACATTATATAATTGAAATATGGGAAACAACAACATGTCTCCATTAGGTCCTAAAAAGAAACGGATTCGGTTCAATCTCTATTGGATGTATGCGATTATCGCTCTGCTCCTTTTTGGGTTGTACTATGCCAATGATCCTTCGATGAAAAAAGAGGTGAACTGGTCGGAGTTTGAAAAAATAGCCAAGGAGGGCGGCATGACCAGTGTCACGGTTCACGCCAAGAAAGACTATGTCGAGGCTCAGCTCAACGACAGTACGGCCAAGGCGGTTTTCAAGACCGACAATATCACCGGCAAGCCCATCATATCGACCAACATACCGTCGGGCGACAGTTTTGCCACTACCCTCGAAGGGTGGAAAAAAGACAACGGCTTCAAAGCCGAAGTCAACTACGAAAACAGCAGCGACTTGACCAACATCCTGTGGACGTTTGGCCCCATCGTATTCTTTATCATATTCTGGATTTATCTGGCTCGCCGAATGACCAACCAAGGCGGTGGTGGCGGCGGTGGCGTATTCAATGTGGGCAAGGCCAAAGCGCAGCTCTTCGATAAAGACGGTGCGGTAAAGGTAACCTTCGACGACGTGGCCGGGCTGTCGGAAGCCAAACAGGAGGTCGAGGAGATTGTAGAGTTCTTGAAACACCCGAGCCGATATACCGACCTGGGTGGCAAGATACCCAAGGGTGCGCTGCTGGTAGGCCCCCCGGGAACGGGTAAAACCTTGCTGGCCAAAGCCGTAGCCGGCGAAGCCAACGTACCGTTCTTCTCGCTGTCGGGTTCCGACTTTGTCGAGATGTTCGTAGGCGTGGGAGCTTCGCGTGTGCGCGACCTCTTCCGCCAGGCCAAGGAGAAAGCCCCCTGTATTGTCTTCATCGACGAAATCGATGCCGTGGGCCGGGCCCGTGGGAAAAACCCCAACATGGGTTCCAACGACGAACGCGAGAATACCCTGAACCAACTGCTCACCGAGATGGACGGGTTCGGATCGAACAGCGGCGTGATCATTCTGGCTGCCACCAACCGGGCCGACATTTTGGACAAAGCTCTGTTGCGGGCCGGACGTTTCGACCGCCAAATCTATGTCGAGCTGCCCGAGCTGAACGACCGTAAGGCCATATTCAAGGTACACCTGCGCAACGTGAAGATAGACGACTCGGTCGATGTCGATTTGCTGGCACGCCAAACCCCGGGCTTCTCGGGTGCCGATATCGCCAACGTGTGCAACGAAGCCGCCCTTATCGCAGCCCGCAAGAACAAGAAGAGCGTACAGCGCCAAGACTTCATGGATGCTGTCGATCGCATCGTAGGTGGTCTCGAGAAACGTTCCAAGATTACTACTCAGGAGGAGAAACGCTCCATTGCCATACACGAAGCCGGGCATGCCTCGATCAGTTGGTTGCTGCAATATGCCAACCCGCTTATCAAGGTAACCATCGTGCCGCGTGGGCGAGCCTTGGGTGCCGCCTGGTATCTGCCCGAAGAGCGGCAAATCACCACCCGCGAGCAGATGCTCGACGAGATGTGTGCCACCTTGGGTGGACGAGCCGCCGAAGAGGTATTCCTCGGGCGCATCTCGACCGGTGCCTCGAACGACTTGGAACGTGTCACCAAACAAGCCTACGCCATGGTCGTCTATTTTGGCATGAGCGAGCAGCTACCCAACCTCTCCTACTACGACTCCACGGGACAGGAATATGGTTTCACCAAACCATATAGTGAAGATACGGCCAAACTCATCGACAAGGAGGTGAGCCGAATCGTAAACGAACAGTACGAACGCGCCAAATCGATTCTGCGCGAAAACGCCGAGAAACATGCCAAACTGGCCGAGGTCCTGATTACTCGCGAAGTAATCTTTGCCGAAGACGTGGAGCAGATTTTCGGGAAACGCCCGTGGATATCGCGTACCGAAGAGATTCTGCAAGACGAAGAAGAGGCCAAGAAAGAAGAAGAGGCCGCCAAGGCCGAAGGCAAACAGGAAGGCTCGACCGGCGAAAAGCCGCAAGAAAAGGCCGACCACACAGCTACCACACAAGAGCCGGATCAAGAAAAGAAGGAGCCGAAAAAAGGCACCTCCGAGGCTGGACAATAGTTCATGTCCACTGGCTCAATGCAATAGCCCCATTCAAGAGATACCGTTCTTTGCAACGGTATCTCTTTTTTTATGAAGTCCGGCAAAAAAGAGGACCGAAGAAGGACCGTCTTTAGGTGATAATAACTATATTTGTAGGTCATATAAGGCGACTGTCATAGTTCAATTGAGTTCCACCGGATTCTCATGAACCAGAACTTTCACCTTACATATATATAAGAGAGACAAGCAAGAGATTGAGCCTGGCTCTTTACATTGCCTCTCACTTGTATTAATTATTCATCAAAAATAAGAGACCGTGAAAAATCTACTGACCCGAACCTTTACCGGTATTTTATTCATCGCGATCGTCACGGCAGCAGTCCTGACAGGCGCCTATGCCTTTTTATGTGTATTTGGTATCATTGCCCTGTTGGGGTATGTCGAGTTTCTCAACCTCACCCGATTCGGACGACCTTTCGACCAATTACTATTTGTCATCGACCTGGCAGGAGCCTGCGCTCTCTTCCTCTCGACCTTCACCTTTTCGGGACAATTCCCCGAGTCACTGCACAAAGCCTCGATACTCACCTACCTGATTTATCTGATTGCCCGCCCCATCATCCAACTCTATATCTCGCCCGAGAAATCGCCCATCGCCAGTTGGGCCTACAGCATACTGGGGCACATCTACATCGTACTGCCCCTCGCATTGCTGGGCGTGTGGGGATACAACACCGAGTACCAATTGCTATACGGGCACCCCGAATACATACTGATGGCTCTCTTTGCCTTCATCTGGATCAACGACACCGGTGCCTATGTCGTAGGCAGTACTCTGGGACGCCACCGGCTCTTCGAGCGCATCTCGCCAAAAAAATCGTGGGAGGGATTCTTCGGCGGTCTGCTCTTCTGTATCATCCTCGGCCTGTGCCTCAACTACATCATACCCGGCATGCTCACCACTATACAATGGGTTGTCATGGGCGTGCTCACCTCGGTATTCTCGACCTGGGGTGACCTGTGCGAATCGCTGCTCAAGCGCACCGCCGGAGCCAAGGACTCGGGCAAACTGCTCCCCGGCCACGGTGGTATCCTCGACCGGTTCGACAGCGAGCTGCTGGCCTCACCCATCATATACATCTTCTTGACATTCGTTTTATAATACAGATACTTGCACCGATATCTTTTTTACACTAATTTTGTAATCGACAATTACACACACCTATGAGCGACCAACGTTACAACCTGCGCGGCGTATCGGCTTCGAAAGAAGATGTGCACAACGCAATCAAGAATATAGACAAGGGTATCTTTCCCAAGGCTTTCTGCAAAATCATCCCCGACATACTGGGAGGCGACCCCGAGTACTGCAACATCATGCATGCCGACGGGGCCGGCACCAAATCGTCGCTCGCCTACATGTATTGGCGTGAAACCGGCGATCTGAGCGTGTGGCGAGGCATTGCCCAAGACGCCCTCATCATGAACATCGACGACCTGCTCTGTGTAGGAGCCACCGACAACATACTCGTCTCATCGACCATCGGGCGCAACAAGCTGCTGGTTCCCGGCGAAGTCATCTCGGCCATCATCAACGGCACCGAAGAGCTGCTTGCCGAGCTGCGCAGCCTGGGTGTAAATGCCTACAGTACCGGTGGCGAAACCGCCGATGTGGGCGATCTGGTGAGAACCATCATTGTCGATAGTACCGTGACTTGCCGCATGAAACGGAAAGATGTGGTATCGAACGAACACATACGTCCCGGCGATGTTATCGTAGGTCTATCGTCCTACGGCAAAGCCTCTTACGAGAAAGAGTACAACGGCGGTATGGGCAGCAACGGGCTCACCTCGGCCCGCCACGATGTCTTTGCCAAATACCTGGCCGAAAAATACCCCGAGAGCTACGACAACGCCGTGCCCGAAGAGTTGGTTTACTCGGGCAAACTGAAACTCACCGACCAGATAGCCGAGCTGGGTATCGACGCCGGCAAGCTGGTACTCTCACCCACCCGCACCTACGCCCCCGTCATCAAAAAGCTGCTCGACGAGATGCGTCCGCGCGTACACGGCATGGTACACTGCTCGGGTGGAGCCCAAACCAAAGTAATGCACTTTGTCGAGAACATGCGGGTTATCAAGAACAACCTCTTCCCCGTGCCCCCCTTGTTCAGTATCATCCAAGAGCAATCGGGTACCGACTGGCACGAGATGTATAAAGTATTCAACATGGGTCACCGCATGGAGATCTATGTCGATGCCGAAGATGCACAGCGCGTGATCGACATCAGCCGGTCGTTCGACATCGACGCCCGCATTATTGGATACACCCAGGCAGCCGATCACAACGAATTAATTATCGAATCGGACAAAGGCCGGTTTGAATACAAATAAAAATCGTTTCACCCTTCAAACCAAACCATTATGTTGATCATAGGAATAGCCGGTGGAACCGGGTCGGGCAAAACCACCGTCGTAAGAAAAATCATCGAAAGCCTGCCTCCCGGGCAAACAGCCGTTATTCCGCAAGACTCCTATTACTGGGATAGCAGCGACGTACCGGTAGAGGAACGCCAGAATATCAACTTCGACGAGCCGGCCGCCATCGACTTCGACCTGTTGGTCAACCACCTCAAGGAGCTGAAGGCAGGCCGTCCCATCCAACAACCCATCTACTCGTTTCTCACCTGTACCCGGTCGAAAGAGACGATTACCGTCGAGCCACGCGATATCATCATCGTCGAGGGTATCCTCATCCTCTGCAACGAAGAGCTGCGCAACATGATGGATATGAAAGTCTTTGTCGATGCCGATGCCGACGATCGCCTCATACGGGTAATCAACCGCGACATCATCGAGCGGGGACGCACCGTCGAGATGGTCATCGATCGCTACCAGCGAGTACTCAAACCCATGCACCTGCAACACATCGAGCCCACCAAACGCTATGCCGACATCATCATCCCGCAAGGCGGCCACAACACGGTGGCTATCGAGATTATGACCAACTTCATCTCTCACAAGCTCAACGGGTAAGCCTATGTCGAGGACCCTATCCCGCTGGATATACACGCTTCTTGCCCTCTGCCTGGTCACAGCCTGCGGCGGGAAAAAGCAGCACACCTCAGAAGATGTGCCCAACGACTTCGACTCCATTTGTGAACGGGGCGAACTGCGGGTCCTCACACTTTACAGCTCGACCTCCTACTTCCTCTACCGGGGCGAGGAGATGGGTTATGAATATGAACACATCAAACAATTTGCCGACCACTACGGGCTGAAAACCACCGTCATCGTGGCCGACAACATCAAGCACCTCACCGAGATGCTGCAACGGGGCGAAGGCGATATCATCGCCTACGAGATGCCCATCATTGGCGATGCCAAAGACGAATGGATCTATTGCGGCGCCGAAAACATCACCCACCAGGTGCTCATCCAACCCCGCAAGCCCAAGAGCGAGATGATCAACGACGTGGTCGATCTCATCGGGAAAGACGTCTATGTCGAAGCCGGGTCGAAATATGAGGAGCGCATCAACAACCTCAACAACGAGTTGGGCGGCGGCATACACATACACCACATCAACAAAGACACGGTGGTGACCGAAGAACTCATCGAGATGGTATCGACCGGCGAGATTCCCTATACCCTGGCCGACAACAACCTGGCCCAGTTGAACCGCACCTACTACAACAACATCGACATACACCTGCAGGTGAGTTTTCCCCAACGGGCATCGTGGGCCGTGCGCAAGAGCTCGCCGGCCCTGGCTCAAGCCATTGACCAATGGGTCAAGGAGAACCAAAAGTCCGACTCCTACCGCAGCATCTCACGCCGTTATTTCGAGTTGAGCAAATCGTTTCCTACCTCGGCCGTGCTGTCGGTATCGAAGGGTCAGATATCAATCTATGACCACCTGTTCAAGAAATACGCCCGTGAAATCGATTGGGATTGGCGCATCCTCGCCGCCCAAGCCTATAACGAGTCGCACTTCGACACGCTGGCCGTATCGTGGGCTGGAGCCCGGGGACTCATGCAACTGATGCCCCGCACAGCCCAAGCCTTCGGGGTGTCGCCCCAAGAGATTACCAATCCCGAGAAGAACCTGAGTGCAGCGGTCAAAAGCATCCAATCGCTCAACAAGAGCCTTGCAGCCATACAAGACAAAAACGAACGGCTCAAGTTCATCCTGGCCGCCTACAACGCCGGGCTGGGACACGTGCTCGATGCCATGGCCTTGGCCGAAAAGTATGGGAAGAATCCCTATGTGTGGGACGACAACGTGAGCGAATTCATCCTGCTCAAGAGCAACCCCGAATATTTCAACGACGAAGTGTGCAAATTCGGCTATTTCAGAGGACGTCAAACCGTAGCCTATGTACACGAAGTGTTACGATATTACAAAATATACCGAGAAAAAATACCTTTATAAAAACTATTTTCTCCAAAAATTTTTATCTTTGTATAGATGAATTGCTGCACGGCCTCTCTTCGAGTGCCATGCATTTCTCTTCACACACTGAATTTTGTACATTACATAATTTTCTAACTAAAAATTTAAAACGATGAAAAAGAACAAACTGAACATGGCCATGGCCCTTACATTAGCAGCTACTCTTTGCTTCTCTTCCTGTATCGGTTCTTTCAGTCTCACCAACAAAGTTCTCAGCTGGAACGAAGGCGTAGGCAATAAATTTGTAAACGAACTCGTGTTTATCGCATTCCATATCATCCCGGTTTATGAGTTAACCGTGGCAGCCGATGTCATCATCCTCAACTCCATTGAATTCTGGACCGGAAACAACCTCGTAGCCAAATCTTCGACTAAAGAGGTGAAAGGCGAAAACGGCGATATCTATCTGGTAAAGACCGACAAAGACGGCTACACGATTACCAACACGGCCGACAACTCGACCATCGGTTTCGTATTCGACAGCAGCGACAACTCGTGGTCTGTATCGGCCAATGGCGAAACGACCAAATTCATGACCTTCGTCGATGAGAACCATGTAAAATTGCCGGGGGTTGACGGTAACGAAGTAGTGGTTGAACTTTCTCAAGCCGGCGTAATGGCCTATCAAGAAGCAGCCCAACACTGCAATCTCAACCTGGCTCTGAAATAAGACCTTATAGATTCCATAAAAAAGGGGAGGCAATTGCCTCCCCTTTTTTATGCTTGACCGCGGCTCCAAAACCGTTGGGCAGCAAACGAAGGAGATCAACCTCCTCCGCTCACCAAACCCCTTTCGATTACTCGGCAGCCACCTTTTCCAAAATCAATACCAGGTGATTCCAGAACTTCTCTACGGCCGGGATATGCATCATCTCGTCGGGCGAGTGAACACCCCGCAGTGTGGGACCGAACGAAATCATATCGAGTTGCGGATACTTCGTCAGGAACAGGCCGCACTCGAGACCGGCATGGATAGCCTTGATAGCCGGTGTCTGTTGATACAACTCCTCATAGGCAGCCACAGCCACATCCTTGATGT
The DNA here is from genome assembly GCF_002161555.1 of Barnesiella sp. An55. Taxonomy (GTDB): domain Bacteria; phylum Bacteroidota; class Bacteroidia; order Bacteroidales; family Barnesiellaceae; genus Barnesiella; species Barnesiella merdipullorum. Next base: position 10,424 of record NZ_NFHZ01000009.1, read on the forward strand.
GAGAGTGCATATTGGGTTTCCATCCAGGATAGCCATCGCCATGCGTAGGCTCGGCACCAGCCATGCGGAAGAGACACTCGATTTGATAGGCAATATCGTATTTCTCCGACTCTACCGAGCTGCGCTGACTCGTAGCCACCACAATCTTGCCCGGCTCGGTCATCTTCACCGAGGCCAGGTTGGTCGAGGTCTCTACCAGCCCCTCGATATCGTGACTCATGGCAATCACCCCGTGAGGTGCGGCATAGAGCGCGCTTATCAATGAGCGAGCCACCCGGTCTTCAATCATAAACTCGGGGGTATCGGCCGTAGCCACATCGACTGTCACTTGCGGATCTACGCTACTCAATTCGGCAGCCACGTCGGCAGCAAAATGGTTCACCTCGGCACGAATCGTCTCCTTATCCTCGGGGTTCACGGCAATCACGGCCATCGCCTCACGCGGGATGGCATTGCGCAAGTTACCACCGTCGATGGCACACAAATGCATCTCGTGACGTTGCATGCACATCCACAAGAAACGCGCCAGCAACTTGTTGGCATTGCCACGTCCCAGGTGAATATCGCCACCCGAGTGACCACCCAACAGGTTCTTCACCTCGACCCGCAAAAAGAACTTGCCGGCCGGAACAGGCTCCTGTTTGTAGGTAAAAGTCGAAGTAGTGTCGATACCACCGGCACACCCAATAAAGATCTCGGCCTCATCTTCCGAGTCGAGGTTCAACAGATACTTGCCATCGATCATGCCGGCTTCCAACCCGAAAGCTCCAGTCAGGCCCGTCTCCTCATCGACGGTAAACAGAGCCTGTACACGGCCATGCTTCAGCTCCTTGTCAGAGAGCACAGCCAACGAGGCAGCTATACCTATACCGTTGTCGGCACCCAGGGTCGTACCCCGAGCCTTCACCCACTCGCCATCGACATACGTCTCAATGGGGTCGTGCTCAAAATCATGTTTCACATCGCCGTTCTTCTCGCACACCATATCCATGTGAGCCTGCAAGATAACCGTGGGGGCACCTTCGCAACCGGGCGTAGCCTCTTTGGTAATAACCACATTGCCCGTTTTATCGACCCGGGCATCCAGATTTTGCTCCCGAGCGAAAGCCAACAGGAACTCGCGGATACACTCCTCCTTTTTCGAAGGACGAGGAACTTTGGTAATGGCATCAAAATAGTGCCAAATTGATGATGGTTTCAGTTCTTTAATCTCCATATTCTTCTATTTTAGTTACAATCTGTTCATTGCTAAACTATCTGTACTCAAAAAAAATTATGTTAAAATTCCCGTTTTTACCGATTCTATCGTCAAAATATTTCTATTCTTCGACCAAATTCACATTTTCCTTTCCTATATTTGCACAGCAAAGACAACCGTAAGGCATACACAACCAAGCCGTTTGTTATTACCCTGCCGAGAGTCTTTGTTTTTACTATACAAATATAGTGAAAGGAGTGTGCAAAGACAAATGAAAACCAAGTTTTCAAATGCCTGCACCCAACCGGCTCCTATATTTTTAAGTACAATAAGGATGTGGAATATTTTACTTTTTACCGCAGGATTTCTTGCATTGGCTGTAGCTCTTTTGGGGGTAAGAGTTTTCTTTGTAAAAGGAGGTCGGTTTCCCAGTATGCACATCGGCGACAACAAATATCTGCGTAAAAAAGGGATCTCCTGCGCTGTCTCTACCGATGCTCAGGAGAGGAAGGAGAAAGGTATATAACGATATAAAATTTTAGACTGATAAATAACATGAAGACTTTTACCCTTGCAATCCGGACTACAGCTGTGATTGCCATTTCTTTACTGATGGTACAATGTGGTAACAAACAAAACACATCCAATCAACCCTCCAACGATGCCGCTTCGGCTACTGCCCTCGAGGGAACATTACCCATCGCCTACATCAACGTGGACTCGTTGCTCTCTAAATACAACTTCGCCAAAGATCTCAACGAGAAGATGATCAACAAACAGGAAAATGCCCGTGCCTCAATCAACGAAAAGGCAAGACAGCTGAAGAAAGAGCAGGACGATTTCCAACGGAAATATCAAAACAATGCCTTCCTCTCGCCCGAAAGAGCTCAACAAGAGTACCAACGTCTCGAAAAGAAAGCTGCCGATTTGCAAGAGTATGCCCAACGTCTCGACAACGAGAATATGCTCGAGCAACAAAAAATGCTCATGCAAATGAACGACTCGATCAACACCTTCATCAAAGAATACAACCAAGACAAAAAATACGAGGCTATCTTCAACAACGCCAGCACCCTCTACATCAACCCCGCCTACGATATCACCAACGAGGTTGTCGAGTTGCTGAACAAACGTTATGCCGCAGCCAAGAAATAAGGAATATCCTTGATTTATTTATAATAAAAAGCCTGTTACTTTTTGGATAACAGGCTTTTGCATATAATCCTATGAAACGCCACTCGATTATCATCTCCATTGCCATGTTTGCTTTTGCACTTGTCGCTTGCCAATCGCACGACAACGAGCAACCCTATGAAAAACCTCTGTCACTCGCTGGTAAACAAATGGTTGCAATGGGCAACAGCATCACCTCGCCATCCAACTCGTGGGCCTGGGTCACAGCCCGGCACTTCGACATGGAACTGACCAACCTGGCCGTACCGAGTGCCTGCTGGGCCGACTATCCCTACACGGCCGTCGATACCAATCCCGACCCCCGATACAATGGCAACAATACCAACAACGTCATATCCAACCAGGTATTTCGGTTTCTGCAAATGGTAGTACCCGAAGGGACCGTTATTCCCGAAGCCGAAGGCAAACCGTTTCATAGCGAAACACCTTCGCCTCTCACGGGCCGCAAGAGTGCCGACTCTACATTCGACCCCTTCCTGGTAATCATCTCGTGCGGCACAAACGACTCGGGCAGCGGAACTATCGGCGACATTTCCGAACTGGAGAAACCCTACGACGAAGCCAATCGGGAGACACTCTACGGGGCCATCAACTGGGCCGTATCGGTCATTCGCAAATACTGCCCTTCCTCCCAAATAGTCCTGCTCACCCCCATACAACGCTCGCCCCTACCGCCACGACTGCCCCTGTTTGTCGAAGCCATACAACTGGCCGGAGAGAAACTGGGCTGCCCCACGATTGATATGTATAACGAGTCGGGAATTACCGAAGCCGAAGAGGCTCTGGCACACAAATATCTCTACGACGGACTACACCCCACAGAAGAAGGGAGTATCTTGATGGGCAACACCGTTATCCGTCACCTCGAAATCTTATACGGTATAAGCCAATAGACGATATCACCAAAGGGAGAATGGGAGTCACAAGCGACCCTCGTCGGCATAGCTGAAATAGCCCTCCTCGCCCACGATAATATGGTCGAGCACGGCAATATCGAAAAGCGAGGCAGCCGCCTTGATCTTGCTGGTTACCTTATCGTCGGCACCACTGGGAGCCAGGTTGTTCGACGGGTGATTGTGGCATAGAATAAGAGCCGAGGCCAACTGCTGCAAGGCCGACCGCATGATCAGCTTCACATCGACCACCGTCGCCGAGGTACCGCCCTGGCTCACCCGCAGCGTATCAATTACCCGGTTGGCCCGGTTGAGCAAAAGGACCCAGAACTCCTCGTGAGGCAAATCGATCATCTGCCCACGCAACAGATTATACACATCGGCACTGTGATTGATTGCCGGTCGTTTAGGCACCTCCTCGTCGCGCCGGCGCCGACCTATCTCGAGAGCCGCCATAATCGTAATGGCTTTGGCCTCGCCTATTCCCTTGAAAGGCTTCACAAAATCGTCTATTCCATATTTCCCCAACTTGTTCAGACTGTTGTCGGCAGCATTGAGAATACGCTGCGAGAGCTCGACAGCCGTCTCGTCCACGTTACCCGAGCCAATGAGAATCGCTATCAACTCGGCATTACTCAACGACCGGATGCCATGCAGCATCATCTTCTCGCGCGGACGGTCCTCGGCCGCCCATTCGGCAATAGTCAACTTCTCGCGGTTACGACCCATGGCTACTTGCCTTTACGCAGACGCACCTCCTCGGCCTCGTCTCGACCACGTCCCAATACCACTTTCAGGAAGAAGGCTTTCAAGAAACCCAAGCCGTATCCGCCCAGCTGTATCACACTGGCCACGACCGAGAGAGCTGCAATCTTGAGCCGCTTGTTCACACACCACGAGACTACAAAGATAGCCAGCAGATAGGCCACCAGCGGCAATATGGCCGGCCACCAGAAACAGGCCCCCACAATCATCGCCAGCGACCCCACCACAAAACAGGCCGGGAGCCAGTGCACCAGCTTCAACGTATCGGGATAGAGCAGATAGAGCGAGATGCGCGACATTCCAAAAATATAGATCTGACGGAAAAAGAGCCGCAAGTTTACCCTACGCTTGTGATAGACAAAGGCCTCGCGGATGAGCGAGATACCGAACCCGGCCTGCCGGATACGGGTACTCATGTCAATATCTTCGCTGAACATCTCGCGGAAACCGCCTACCCGCTCATAGACCTCGCGCGAAAATCCCATGTTGAAGGTGCGCGGCGTGAACTTCTCGAGCTGCACCTTTCCACCCCGGATACCCCCCGTAGTGAGAAACGAAGTCATCGAATAGTTGATGGCCTTCTGCACATCGCTGAAGGAGTCGTGAGCGGCATCGGGCCCCCCGAAGCAATCGGTATAGTGCCGTTGCAAAGCCTTGCCCAACACCTCGAAATAACGCTCGGGTATCACGCAATCGGAGTCGAAGAAGATGAAATAGCGACCCGAAGCCCGCTCCATCCCATAGTTGCGGGCGATACTACGCCCCTCGTTCTCCTTGTAATAATAGTGTATATCGACCGCCGACTCATAGCGAGCTACCGCATCGGCACACCGCACCGTCGAGCCATCCTCTACCAGGATAACTTCAAAATCCTTACAAGTCTGCTGTGACAAACTCTTGAGCAGGTCATTCACTTCGTCGGGCCGATTATACACCGGCACTATAATCGAGAAATAGGGCATAGCGACAAATATTCTGTTTTGTACAAATATACATTTTTAATTTCAAACCGCCACCAAATTGCCCGGGCTAAACTTGCCGGGAGAAAAAAGCGGGTACTATCCATTGGTAGTACCCGCTTTTTATCGTTATCTCGTTTGACGTTACAATTATTTGGCACGCTCGATATACGAACCGTCGCGAGTATCGACAACGATCATCTCGCCCGTCTCGATAAAGAGAGGCACACGCACCGTGGCACCCGTCTCTACGGTAGCCGGTTTGGTCGTGTTGGTTGCGGTATCGCCTTTCAAGCCCGGCTCGGTGTAGGTAACCTCCAGTTGAACTTTCACCGGCAGTTCGGCAAAGAGTACCGTATCGGTCGAAGCGTCAGAAACTACCTCGACAACCATACCCTCTTTCAGGAAATCAACGCCCGTGATGAGGTTTTTGTTGATAATCAGGTCGTCCCAAGTCTCTTGGTTGAGGAAGTGATAGTGCTCACCCTCGTTGTAGGAATATTGATACGGACGACGTTCTACCCGTACATCTTCCAGTTTCTCACCAATGTTGAAGCGGCGCTCAATCACACGACCCGATACCACATCCTTGAGTTTGGTACGCATAATCGTGTTGCCCTTACCCGGTTTTACATGCAAAAATTCTACACAGAAATAGAGCTTTCCGTCCAAACGGATACAGGTCCCGTTTTTAATGTCTTGCGAGTTAATCATACTTTATCTTATATTATTATTTCGATTATATTATTCTTTGTCTCTGAAGTTTCGGCCTACAAAAGTAAACTAAATCAATAAAATCTCAAAAAGAAATTCCCCAAAAATAGGTTTTCTCTTGGTTTATTAAAAAAAAGTATCTATTTTTGCAGTCCGAAAATAAAGAATAATAACGATAAAATATAACGGCAATGAAAAGAACATTTCAACCTTCGAACAGAAAAAGAATTAACAAACACGGATTCCGTTTGAGAATGTCAACTGCAAACGGTCGTCGCGTATTGGCCAGCCGTCGTGCAAAAGGTCGTGCCAAACTGACGGTTTCGGACGAAAGACATCCTTTCTAAAAAAATTTATCCGACATATGAAAAGGGGCTGTATCGATGATACAGCCCCTTTTCATATAGTATTACCAACAGAATTAAAAGAGTATATTGGCCGAAGCACCCCAGGTGAGTGCATGAATCGCGCTGTTGCCCGAGCGAGCGGTCTGTATGCCCAGTTCCTGCGAAGGCAACAGGCTGTACGACGTCGAAGTCGAGGTATAGTCGCAAAAGAAACGAGCACCCAAATTGCGCTTCATCATGTATCCTATCGACACGCCGGCACTCCACACAAAACCATTGCGATTAAAATCGATCTCGTCGCATCCCAAGGTATGCGATGGGATGTAATTATAACCGGCCAATGCCTTGCAGCCTACCGACCAACGGCTCGTACAGGGATACTGCAGATAGGCCCCCGCCATGGCCCGGCCTTCGTCAAGAGGCTCGAGAGCGGCATCGGGTTGGGTATTGAGCGATACCGGTATGTTCGAGACCGTAGCCAAACCTCCGCACCCGATATATTGGTTGAAGAAATAGGCACCCTCCACACCTATGCGGCTACCGATACCGGTATTGAGCCTCATCCCCTGACCCAAATCTATACGGCCAAGCCCCGACGAAAATCCCATGTAAAGGCCTACAAACGAAGGCTTCTCGAGCAACGGATAATAAGTAGGGTCGAAGTTCAACCCCTTATCCTTAAATATCAAGTCGGCCAAATAGTAACCCAACTCGGTCGAAAGAATACCTATACCGGCTCCGGCCAGCACATCAGATACCCAGTGACGGTTGTTCAACTGGCGGCTCACACCGGTCACAGCCGCTACCGTAAAGGCCGAGATACTGTACCACGGACTGCGGTCGCCATACTCCTTGTGCATCATCATTGCCGTCATAAAGGCGGTAGCCGTATGGCCCGAGGGGAACGACTTGTAGTTGCTGCCATCGGGGCGCTGCACATGTGCCGTATATTTTATGGTGTTGACCACCGTAGCCATGATGGCTGCCGAAAAGGCATCGGAGACCAGCATGCGGCCCCACGAGCTGCGGCTCTCCACGCCAAAGCCCTTCAATCCCAGCATCACCACGGCCGGTGCATATTGCAGATAGTTGTCATACTCATATTTAAATCGGGGGACGTAGTCGTTGCGCAACTGGCGAAAACGCTCACGCCCCGGTATGGTGGAGACTCCGGCCACGACGAGCGGCACACCCACATAGGTCATCTGGAACCACTTCGACGAAGTGGCCTTATCGACCTTCTGGTTGAAGCGCTGCCACGAGTTGAGCGGGCGCAAATCGACTGCCGTATCACGAGAATCGGCCACCGTATCACGGGCAACCGATCGCAGAGTAATCTCTCCCCGGCTCGGGAATACCGAAGTAATCAACAGAGCGACTGTCAAGAATCGTATAATGTGTCTCATTGGTCAAAAAAAAACTTTTAGCATAGTGTATGGTTCGGCAAAGGTCCGGCAATTATTCGGGATATCCAAAAAACGGCTCCCTATATTTATTCAACCGGTACTATCTTTCCCAAAGAGAGATACCAGATAAAACCGGTTACCCGGGCATATCCCATCCCGCCGATAAGCTCCATGTAGGTACGCACCTGCCGCTTGTAGGACGACCGTTCGACGGCTCCGAACTTATAGTCGATAACCGCCACACCATCGGGGGTTTCGACTACCCGGTCGGGACGATAGAACGAACCGTCGGCTTGCAAAATCTCACGCTCGGTCCACACCTTTGCCCCGAGCGAGAACCACGGCTTCACCCGCTCGTCGCCCAGCCACTCTTCGAGCTTGCCGAGCGTCTCTGTGGCTTCGGCCACCGACAATTCGCCGGTCTGTACAAAGGAGGCCACCGTATCGTCCAGCCGGTCGAGGGTATCGACCTCGCTCAAGATACGGTGCATGAGGGTACCGTAGGCCCGGTCGTTCCCCTCGCCGAATACTCCCTTGCCCTGCAACCGCAAGTGCAGGCGGTTGCCCGGCTCGATAGAGCGATACACTCCCGAGGCGATGGTATGCCCCGCAACCTCGCTCACCGGCCTGTCGCCAGCCCGCCAGTCGCTGCCGGTCTCGTAATGCAAATCACCGCCGTCGCCACCCTCGGGGAAAAGTATCTCGTTCAACAACGCCGATATACTGCCTGCGCTCTCTCGCTTCGCCCGGTTCTTCTGTGCCGGTGCAAAGATATGTAGCTCTTCGCCGGCCCGGGTAAAAGCCACATAGGCCACATTGAGGTTATCGATGTAAGCGTGCATCTTCTCGTCGAAATATTCGGTAGCATAATAGGTCTGAGCCAGACGACTGCTGTATCGTAAGGGAAGCACGGGAATCTGCGAAAAGGGCTCGCCCTGCGTGCGGCACCAGATAAAGTTGGTCTTGTCGGAACGATGATCGAGTTTCCAGTTACAAAACGGGATAATCACCACCTTGAATTCCAACCCCTTCGACTTGTGAATCGTCATCACCCGCATGGCATCCTGTTCCTGCGGGGTTGTCACCGAGAGCTTCTCCTCGTTGTCGTCCCACCAGGCCAGGAACGAAGCCAAATCGGCCGTGTGGGTGCGGCAATAGTCCAGCACATAATCCTGGAAAGCCTGTATATACACCCGTTCGCCCCGATCGTTCCCTACCCGGGTAAAGCGGGCAATGATGCGTTCGCACATTTCATACAAAGGCTCCTTGCGCACACTGTCGATAAAGTGCAGGAAATCGTCGTCGAGATGCTGCCCCATGTCGCCGCGATGTTCGAAATAGGAGAGTAGCACCGCCTCGTCGCTCCCGGCCGACTTCTGCCGGTTATACTCATAAACCGCCATCACCCGGTTCAGTTCGTCGGATGGGTTTTGGATGTATCGCAAGATTCCCACCAGCAACCCGATAACCGGCGAGTTCTTGATGAGCAGCGACTCGCTCGAAATGACATCGTAGCGATAGCGTGGGTCGCGATTCTCGTCGTTGAGCCGCAACAAGAGATCGACCAGTAGGGTACCCTCGCGAGCCGTTCGTGTGAGAAAGGTGATATCGCCTGGCGAATAGCCCCGGTCTTGCAGGTCGCGCAACAGGTCGGGGATGCGCGACAAGGCCTCGTCGCAGAAATCGTCGCGGGTATCGGCCTCCCACAGGGTCACTTCTACCCGACCGCCCCGCGAGAGATTCGAGTCGCACACCTTCTGCTCGATATCGGCATAAGCCTTGCGCACCTTCACCTCAAAGTCTCCATCGACCAGAGCCGACTCCTGCACCTCGCGTTCCAACTCCTGCTGAAGCCGCTCGGCCGCCTCGCCGAAGATGCGGTTGTTGAACTCGACAACCCGGGCACAGCTGCGGTAATTCGTATCCATGGACCGCTCGCTATACTGCGACGGTCGGAAACAGGACTGAACCCCCTCATTGAGCAGCGACCAGTCGGAGTTTCGCCACCGGTATATACTCTGCTTCACATCACCCACAATCAGGTCGGTATGGTCGTGACTGAGACTCTCGCCGATGAGCGGAGCGAAATTGCGCCACTGCAGATTCGAGGTATCCTGAAACTCGTCGATCATAAAGTGATTTACCCGCGTCCCTATCTTCTCATAGATAAAGGGGGCATCGTTTTCGTTGATGACCTCGTTGAGGATACCGGCCGTATCGGAAAGCAGCAGCACGTTGTGCTCGCGTTCATACTCCTCGATGCGGCGGTCGATATCGACCAGGATACCCAGCGCATAGATATATTTGGCACTTTGCAAGGCCGTATTGTAACGGACATAGGGCTCCCCGAAGGCAGTCACCACCTCCTGCATCACCGGGTTTAGCTCGGCATACAGCGAGTCGATGCACTCGGGGCGGTCGCTTTTGGCAAACCAGTTGTCGCGATTATCGACATTGTCCCTGAAGGTCTGGGTAGGCGGGTCATACTTGCCATCGGCCAACTTGCCAAAGTAGAGTGCCCACGAGCGGCTCTTGCCCTTGAATCGGTCCATCGGCACGCCATGTCTCTCGATAATCGACCGGGCCGTCTCGCCCAGTTGGCGCAAAAGCGATTCAAACTCGCTCTTCAGGCGGCGCATCTCGCGCAGATAGCGGTCGAGCACTGTCTTGTCCTTGATTTGGGTCAGAATCGATTCGCGAAACAGTTTGTAATTCTCCTTCGACAACTCGCCGGCCAACTCTCGCAAGTCGTCCTTGCGATCGGCCCGGTTGCCCAGGCTCCACCAGTTGCCCGACTCGATGCGCTCCTGGGCATAATGCACCAGCCAGTTGAGCAAGCCCTTCTGGTCGTCGTCCGAGAGATCGGAGTACATGCGGTCGATAGCCGAGGCGGTCACGAAATCGTTGTCCATCTCAACCTCGAAACTGCCCTGCAACCCCACCTCGCGGGTGAAATTGCGCAACACCTGCTGAAAAAAGCGGTCGATAGTACTGATATTAAAATAGGAAAAGTCGTGCAGCAACACATAGAGCGTCTCGGCAGCCGTAGCCTGTACCTGCCCGGGGTCACAGCCAAAAAGCCGTGTAAGCGTATCGAGGTAGGGCGACTGGTCGGGGTGGTGAGCCAACAAGTCGAGCTGAGCCACAATGCGGTGCTTCATCTCCTCGGTAGCCTTGTTGGTAAAGGTCACCGCCAGGATGCGCCGATGCGCCGAGTCGTTGCGACGGTAAATGCGATAGCGGCCCTCCTCGTCGCGATAACCCAACAACAGTTTGATATACTCGAGTGTGAGTGTATAGGTCTTTCCCGACCCTGCCGATGCCTTGTAGATGTGTAACATACAGCCCCCCTCAGATTATGCGTGCCTTGTACCCGTCGGCCAACAAGAGTTCCAATACCTTCTGGCGGAAATCGCCCTGAATCAGAATCTCGCCATCCTTGTCCGAACCGCCCACGCCACACTTGGTTTTCAACTTCTTAGCCAAGGTGTGCAGGTCGTCGTCCGTACCTACGAAACCGGTCACGAGCGTGACCGACTTGCCGTTGCGGTTACGCTTGTCGAGCGAGACGCGCAACTGCTGTTTCGCCGGGGGCAAAGTTTCAACCTCTTCCTCCTCGTCCACTTCGAATTTGAAATCGGGATTGGTCGAATAGACCACATTCAATCGATCTTTCCAGTCGTTATTTTTTTTCATTGCGGCTTTTCTTGGGTTCATTTTTGTGTAACAAAGATAGGCAAAGTCGAAAGTAGAAAAACAAGCTTGCTTGATTTTTATACTGAGACGCATCCTATTTTATCCAAAGATAGGCAAAGTCGAGTGCAGTGACAAACAGAAAACAAAGTTTTCAAAGTTTGACTATGCCAAACCGAATTCTATCTTCTGTAAAGATAACGAAAAGAGCGTGAAAAACAAAAACCGACTCTCCCGTTTCTCTTTGCAATAATCGGGCAAATTCCACGTTATATAGGATACAATGAAGACGAACGCTACACACTATATATATACAAAAAGAACTTTGATGCGCTTGTGCATGGGAATATTTCTATGCATGATAGCATTGATATACAATCCATTGCAGGCTCTCAACGCCAGCCATTACGCCTCGCGGTCGCAACTGGCCGAGGGGTTATGGGTCAAAGTATCGGTGGGCGAATCGGGCATTCACCAAATCACCTACCAGGAGTTGAAAAAGTGGGGATTCTCCAACCCCGCAGCCGTCACGGTATATGGCTACGGTGGTGCCATACTGCCCGAGACCTTCTCCGACGACGACATCGACGACCTCAACCAACTGCCCGTTCTCGACACCGGCTCCAAGATACTCTTCTATGCACAAGGGCCCGTATCGTGGAGTTACGACGAGAAGAGCCAGGAGTACAAGCACACGCAAAACCCCTACTCTACGGCCGGATACTACTTCCTCACCGACAGTAAAAGCCGCACGGCCACCCTCACCGACCGCACCACGGCGAGTGTGGCAGGAGCGACCGACATCACCTCGTTCGACGAACATGCCGTCTATGAGCAAGACCAGTATTCGCCCGGGGCCACGGGTCGCACCTTCCTGGGCGAGGATTTCCGCTATACCACCTCGCGCAACTTCACCTTCGAGCTGCCCGGTGTGGACAACTCCGAACCGGTAAAACTGCGCACCGTATTTGCCGCAAAGGTAGTGGGGGGAACCAGCAAGCTGGTGTTTACCTACCAGGGAGAAACAATGCCCGAAAGTTCGACCGACAATATCTCGGCCGGATCGGAGAGTTCCTACGAATTCTTCAAGAATACCTCGACCCTCAAGGAGTTCAACCTCGACAGCGAAGAGCTCGCCTTCTCACTGCTCTTCCGGCAAAACGGGGGGAGCCTCTCCCTGGCCCGGCTCGACTACTTCCGGTTCAACTACAAGCGCAAGCTGCAGCTCTACAACGGCAGCATCCAGTTCAGGCTGAAACAAATGCCACAGAACGGCTGCTATGCCCTGCCCGGCTACACGACAACCACGCACATTTGGGACATATCGAATCCTCAAAACCCCGTCAACATCATCCCCAGCGTCGAGAACGGAGTGGCACGTTTCGGCATTACCGCAGCCCATGAAGAGTATGTGGCCTTCGACACCCAGGCAAGCGTAGGCTCGGTTACCTTTGTCGAGACCGTAGCCAATCAAGACCTGCACGGCATGGCCACCCCCGACATGGTGATTCTCACCCCCAAGGAATATCTCTCCTACGCACAAAGCATTGCCCAACTTCACCAGGAAACCGACGGACTCGAAGTCGCTGTAATCGAACACACCAAGGTATTCAACGAGTTTTCGTCGGGTACCCCCGACGCCACGGCCTACCGCCGGCTGATGAAGATGTTTTTCGACCGCGAAGGCGGTATCGGGGGCAAACAACTCTATCTGCTGCTTTTCGGTAAGGGACTCTACGACAACCGCAAGATCGGCGAGACCGGCAAGTATGTGAAATATCCCACCCTGCTCACCTACCAGCACGGCTCCGGCAACGACGAGCGCGCCTCCTACACGACCGACGACTACTTCGGGTTCCTCGACGACGGCTCGGGCGTGCGCATTGCCTCCGACAAGCTGCGCGTGAGTGTAGGCCGCCTGCCGGTCAAGAGCGAACAAGAGGCCAAAGATGTGGTCGATAAACTGCTCAACTATGTAGCCAACACCGATAAAGGCTCTTGGAAAAACCAGGTATGCGTCGTAGCCGACGACGAAAACTATGCCACCCACATGAAACAGGCCGAGGATATCTGTAACATCCTCGAGAACAGCGATGCCCATTGCTTTGTCAATAAAATCTATACCGATGCCTACACGGCCGAGATTACCTCGACCGGCCGCACCTACCCCTCGGCCAAGAAGAAACTCTTCCAGGTACTCGCCGACGGAGTGCTCGTGGTCGATTACATCGGTCACGGCAGCACGGTAGCCTGGACTCACGAAAACCTGCTCAATATCACCGACATACAGTCGATGTACCTGAGACGGCTGCCCCTCTTCATCACCGCAACCTGCGACTTTGGGCGCTATGACCACGAAGATACCTCGGGTGGCGAAATCCTCTGCCTCAACCCCAGCGGTGGCGGCATCGCCCTCATCACCACCACCCGTGTGGTCTATATCAGCGACAACCACTACCTCAACAAAGGGGTAGCCCAAGAGATTTTCAAGAAAGACGAAAACAGCGGATATCCCCGGTTGGGCGACATCCTGCGCGAGGCCAAATGCAACATCCAGCAAACCGACAGCAACAAGCTCAACTACACGCTGTTGGGCGACCCGGCTCTGAAACTGCTTTACCCCGATTACCAAATCAAGGTAACCGAAATCAACGGCCAGGACATTACCCAAACTACCCCCACCATACAAGCCCGCGACTCGGTCGTTATCAAAGGCGAAATCTATACGCCACAGGGCGAGAAGGCAACCGACTACAACGGTATCATCTGCCCCACGGTCTATGATTCGGAGGTATCGGTAGTGACCCACGGATATGGCGAGGAGGGTGAAGTCTTTGAATTCTCGGAACGAAGCAACCGCCTCTATGTGGGGAAAGACTCGATTGTGGGCGGGCAGTTTGAAATCGCCTTCAAAATGCCGCGTGAAATCAACTTTGCCGATGACCGAGGATTAATAAACCTCTACTGCTACAACGACCAGGATCAGGAGGGCAGCGGCAACGAATCGAACTTTATCATAGGCGGGTTCAACGACAACTCGAACGACGACTTCGACGGGCCCGAAATTTACTATGCCTTCCTCAACTCGCAGGACTTCCAGAACGGCGACGAAGTAAACGAGTCGCCCATGCTCATTGCCGAAGTCTATGACCCCTCGGGCATCAACATCTCCGACGCCGGGATAGGCCACCAGATGACTGTCACGATCGACAACCAGACGCTATACACCGATGTGGCATCCTATTTCGATCCCGCCATCGGCGACCCCGGCCGTGGATTTATCAACTACCCCCTGAGCGACCTGAGCGAAGGAAACCACACCTTGAAACTGAAGGTATGGGATACCGAGAACAACTCGTCGGAAGTGGAGTTGGCCTTCACCGTAAAAGCCGGACTCAAGCCCGTCATCTACGACCTGTATGCCGACCAGAACCCGGCCAGTACATCGACCAATTTCTACCTCAGGCACAACCGCCCCGACGCCATCATCAACGTCACCATATCGGTCTATAACCTCATGGGTATCGAAGTATGGCGCTACACCGGCCGAGGGCTCTCAGACATGTATCGCTCCTACCCCATCAGCTGGGATTTGACCGACAGCAGCGGCCGACGGGTGCCCGGTGGTATCTACCTCTACAAAGCCCTCATCTCGACCGACAACGAGCACGAAGCCACCCGCTCGAAAAAACTTTGTGTCACCGGCCAGTAGCCGCGATACACCAGCCTAACGCCCGTCTCGACGAGACAACCGGGAGAGAGAAAAGCAGAGGAGCCGAAAAATATTTGTCTCAAAATTCGGTATTTTATTATATCTTTGTAAATCAAATGAAACAAGCCTCATCCGGCCAGGCGGGCGAGCTTGTCAGTACCGGAGGTTTGTTGTAAATTTGTATCGTCAAAACAGACAAAAAGATGGAAAGCTCTGAATCAAAATCTACCGTTAAGTTACCGGAGCCCTCGCTTCGCCGGCTCCCCTGGTATTTGGCTTACATCAAACTGCTGCAAACCAAAGGAGAGGAATATGTATCCTCGACCCAAATAGCCAAAGAGATAGGCGTCGATTCGTCAAAAATAGCCAAGGATCTCTCGTTCATCAACATCTCGGGAAAGACCCGTGTAGGATACGAAATCAATTCGCTGGTAGCCGTGCTCGAGGAGTTCCTTGGGTTCACCTCCATGCACAAGGCCTTTATCTTCGGGGTGGGCAGTCTGGGAGCCGCCCTCATGCAAGACTCGGGTCTGTCGCAATATGGACTCGAGGTTGTCGCCGGCTTCGACATTAAGCCCGAGCTGGCCGGCACCTTTGTCAACCACATCCCCATCTATCACCTCTCCCAGTTTGCCCAAAAGCAAAAGGAGCTGGGCGTGCAGATCGGTATCCTCACCGTGCCCATCGACAAAGCACAAAGCGCCACCGAAGAGATGATTGCCGGCGGTATCAAGGCGATATGGAACTTCACCCCCTATCGTATCCGAGTGCCCAAGCACATTGTTATCCAGAACACATCGATCTATGCCCATTTGGCCGTCATGTTCAACCGGCTGAACAACCTCAAATAAATCGCACGTATGAAAATTATTGCCGTCGGCTGGAATTATCAATCGCACAATGCAGAGATGGCTCAGAAAGAGCTGCCCAAAGTCCCCGTCGTATTTACCATGCCCGAGACCTCCCTGCTCAAAGACGGAAAACCCTTTTTCCTGCCCAACTTCTCCAACCGCATCGAATACGAAACCGAACTGGTGTTTCACGTCTCCCGCCTGGGCAAGAACATTGCTCCCAAATTTGCCCACCGTTACTACGACGCCGTGACCGTAGGCATCGACTTTACCGCCCGCGACATCCAGGCCGAAGCCCGGCGTGCAGGCAACCCCTGGGACATCTCCAAAGGGTTTGACTACTCGGCCCCCATCGGCCGGTTCCTCCCCCTGCCCGAGCTACCGCCCAAGGCCGACAACATCACCTTTTCCATGTCGATCAACGGCACCCAAGTGCAACAAGGCAACAGCAGCGACATGATTTTCCCTATCGACCAGATTATCGCCTATGTGAGCCAGTTCTACACCCTCAAGATAGGCGACATCATTTTCACCGGCACCCCGGCCGGTGTCGGCCCGGTGAAGATAGGCGACCACATCGAAGGATTCATCGGCAACACCCAGGTGCTCGATTTTTTTGTTAAATAGCCATTTGTCAAACCAATGCCCCATACAATCGACTTTGTCAAAAAAAACACGATAACACTTCTCCTGTCGGCCATATTCATGCTCATGGCCTCCGCAACCTACGGGCGGGCAAGCAGCGACTATGCCGCCAACTCGGTGCTGGCCGACGGAAACTGGATAAAAATATCGACCACCGAAGCGGGTATCTATCAAATTACCGACGATTCTCTGCGGGCCTGGGGATTCTCCGACCCGTCGAAAGTCAAGCTCTTTGGCTACGGCGGCCGTGTCATCGACGAACTCTTCTCCAACAGCGACGGCTACATCGACGACCTGCCACAAATCCCCCTCTGGCGGCAAAACGGCCGACTCTATTTCTACTCCACGGGGACGACCCTTTGGGAGTTCGACGACAACAGTCTCGAGTTTACCCACCGGCTGCAACCCTACTCGACCCATGCCTGCTACTTTCTCACCGACAAGGAGGTGACGCCCGCCCAGTTTACCACCCTCGACGGCACCCCTTCGGGCAACGAGACAACGGTCTCGACCTTCGACGACTACACTGTGCACGAACAAGAACTTGTCTCGGTAGGCAATACGGGACAAAACTTCTTTGGCGAGGATTTCATGACAAACTCCAGCCAAGATTTCACCTTCCACCTCACAGGAGCCCAACCCGAACCCATCAAGATACGAGTGGGATTCGGAGCCCGGATAAGCGGCAGCGAGGGCTACATCTACATCTCGTACAACGGGACCGAACTCACCACAAGCACAGCCAACCGCATCTCAAAATATTACGACTCGCACGAGTTTCTGCGCCAGGCTACCCCCTTGCGCACCTTCGGGCAAGCCGCCGAAGAGAGCACCATAGGACTTCGCTACGAGTGTAGCGGGACAACCGAGCGTGCCTACCTCGACTACATCAGGCTCAACTACCGGCGCGCACTGCAACTCTACGACGGGCAGGTGTCCTTTCGCTTTATCAATCGCACGGCCAACGACTGTTACCAGATAAGCCACACCACCGATTCGACCCTCGTGTGGGACATCACCACGCCCCATGCCCCTCGTCTCGTCTCGAGCTCTTTCGAAGGGGGAACAACCCGCTTCACCCCAAGCGACACTCAATTGCGGGAGTATGTAGCCTTCGACCCAGGCCAAGAGTTCCCCTCCCCGGTCTTTGTCAAGCGGGTCGAAAACCAGAATCTGCATGCCTCGACCTCGCCCGACCTCACCATCATCACCACAGCCGCCCTGCAAAGCGAAGCCGAGCGGATAGCCCGGCTGCACCAGACCGAAGGGCTCACCACCCTCGTGATCGATCAGGAAAAGATATTCAACGAATTTTCGTCGGGGACCCCCGATGCCACGGCCTACCGACGGCTGATGAAGATGTTTTACGACCGCGCTTCCAACGATAGCGAGCGGCCTCGATACCTGCTGCTTTTCGGCAATGGATCCTACAACAACCGCAAAGCCATGGAATCGTTGTACGCCCCCGATTGCTGCATGTTGCTCACCTACCAGTCACCGGGCAGTATCGACGAACGCGAGTCTTTTGTTCTGGAAGACTACTTCGGATTTCTCGAGGACAACTCGGGCACAGAAATCAAAAAAGACAGAGTGTGCCTGGGCATCGGCCGATATCCCGTCACCTCACTCCAAAGCGCCCGCACGGCTGTGGACAAGCTCTACCGTTATGTACAAAACACCGACCTCGGTCCGTGGAAAAACATAGTCTGCCTGGCTGCCGACGACGGCGATGAAGCCGTACACACGAAACAGGCCGACCAGGGAGGCGACACCCTGTTACTCAAAAACACCAGTACCCCCAGGCTGGGATTCAGAGTCAACAAACTCTATGTCGATTCATACTATCTGGACCCCGATACCAAGGCCTGCCCCGAAGCCAATCGTGCCCTGATGAAGGCCTTCGACGAAGGGATGCTCGTCTTCAACTACATCGGCCACAACGACCCCGAGGAGGGATTCACCGGCGAAAAGCTCTTCTCGCGATATGAGATGGAGAGCCTCACCAACAACCGGTTACCTCTCTTCATTGCCGTCACCTGCGGATATACCCGTTTTGACGAAAAAGACATCACGGCCGGCGAAAGCGTACTACTCAACCCCACGGCCGGTGCCATCGCCCTCATCACCACCACCCGCGTGGTCTATACCGACGGGAACGACAAGATGAACCGGCGGCTCATGAGCCGGCTGTTGTCGCGCGACGACAACGGTAACCCCTTGCGGCTGGGCGATGTGTTGCGGCTGGCCAAACGCGACTTCGGGACCGAAACCGACAAAAACAAACTCAACTTCGTCCTCTTGGGCGACCCGGCCCTGCAGCTCCTCTATCCGCAAAACGAAATAGAGGTAACCCTCATAAACGGCAGTCAAGGGCTATTCTCGACAATCATGACCGCAGGTAAGAGCTACACGGTCGAGGGCGAAATTCACGCCTACGGAGGGGAGCTCCTCGACGACTTCAACGGCGAAATCTATTACTCGCTCTACGACGAAGAAAAGAGTTTTACCACGCTGACCCACCAGGACAAAAAGACCTACACCTATGACTACCGGCCCAACTTGCTCACAACCGGCAAAGGTACGGTAACCAACGGAAAATTCCGTATCAGCCTCACTCTGCCCATCGAAAACTCCCATTCGGGCAAATCGGCTCTGCTCAACCTCTACGCCTGCGATCCGTCGTCGGGACGTGAGGCCAACGGATATACCGAGAAGCTGCTCATCGGCACCACCATCGTGGACTCGACAACCGACACCCAGGGACCGGCAATCGAGTTTGCCGGCATCGAGAGCGACCACTCTGGCGAGGGAACGGCCGTCACAAACCCGGCCACTTTCATAGCCCGGCTCTCCGACCCCTCGGGCATCTATACCGGTACAGCCTTGGGCCGACAGATGGTTCTGCTGCTCAACGGAACCAGCCTCGACGACAATCCGGCACGATACTACCAACCCTCGAGCGACGATTCGTCGAGCGGACAATTCACATACCCGCTGACCCAATTGAGCGAAGGATTCTACACCATTACCCTCAAGGTATTTGACAACATGAACAACTCGTCAGAGGTTTCGACCACCTTCGAAATTCGCCCGGCCGATGCAGGCTATACCCTCTCGATCGACGAAGAACCCGCCATCGAGCAGGCTACCCTCTCGTGCTTCGACAGTGAAGGTCGTACCCCCGAAGGGGTGAAACAGGCCCGCATCTCCATCACCAACGGTCTGGGTCAGGAAGTATGGTACCGCGAGACAACCGGCAGTACCCCCTTCCCCATCACCTGGAACCTGCTCGACAACAACGGCCAACGGGTACCCGCCGGGCAGTACGACTGCCGGGTCTATCTCGAAACCGCGGCCGGAACCACCGTCACCCCGGCTAAAAAAATCGTGGTCATCACGCAATAATCGGGGGTAATCTCTGTTTATTATATACATATAATTTGTAACACAACGCACGATGAAAAGAGTCTCGTTTTATATCATAGCCATTACTCTTGTGTCGATACTCTTCCCGGTTGGCGCCTGGGCCGCCGACGGGGGTACGACCAAGAACGAATTCAACCCCATCAACACCGGCGTTACCTCGCTGAGCATCACGCCCGACTCGCGCGGTGCATCGCTGGGCGACCTGGGTGCCGCTACCGACCCCGACGTCAACTCGCAATTCTGGAACCCTGCCAAATATGCCTTTGCCTATAGCCAGGCCGGAGTATCGCTATCATACACCCCGTGGCTGCGCAAGTTGGTCAACGACATCTACCTGGCCTACCTGGCTGGTTACTGGAAACTGGGCAGCAGCGACTTGCAGGCATTAAGCGCCTCGTTGCGTTACTTCTCACTGGGCGAAATCGTCCTCACCGACAACCAGGGTAATGCCCAAAACAGCATCACCCCCTACGAGATGGCCTTCGACGTGGGCTACTCGCGCAAACTCTCCGACAAGTTCTCGATGGGTGTCGTATTCCGTTACATCTACTCCGACCTGGGATTCCACTACGACGAGACAAGCGTATCCGATGCCTCGGGCGCCTCGGCCTTTGCCGCCGACGTAGCGGGTTACTACACCACCTATCCCATCATTGGCCGCAGCGAATGTCAGTGGTCGTTGGGTTTCAATATCTCCAACATCGGTACCAAGGTGTCGTATGACGGCGGTAACGAGAGTGCATTCCTCCCTACCAACCTGAAGATAGGGACCTCGTTCCTCTTCCCGTTGGCCGACTACAACACGCTGTCGCTCAACCTCGACTTCAACAAGCTGCTGGTACCCTCGACCCCTCAGGTAGCCAACTACGAGACCGATGCCGAGTATGAAGAAGCCAAAGAAAAATGGCAAAATACCTCGCCCATCTCGGGTATATTCCAGTCGTTCAGCGATGCCCCGGGCGGCTTCAAGGAGGAGTTGCGCGAAATCAACTTCTCGATTGGTGCCGAGTACTCCTACAACCAGCAGTTCTTCCTGCGGGCCGGATACTTCAACGAAAACAAATACAAGGGTAACCGCAAATATTTCTCCTTCGGAGCCGGCTTTTCGCTCAACGTGCTCAAAATCGATGCCGCCTACATGGTGGCTACGGCACAAACGAGCCCGCTGGACCAGACCCTGCGTTTCACCCTCTCATTCGATATGGACGGGCTTAAGGAACTCATAGGACATCGCCGATGAAAACCCGGGTAGGATTTGGATTTGACGTGCACCGGCTGGTCGAAGGCCGGGAGCTGTGGCTGGGCGGCATACGCATCGAACATTCGCTGGGCCTGCTGGGCCACTCCGATGCCGACGTGCTCATTCACGCCTTGTGCGATGCCCTGCTGGGTGCGGCCAACATGCGTGATATCGGGTTTCACTTTCCCGATACGGCCGGCGAATACAAAGGCATCGACAGCAAAATTCTTCTGCAAAAGACAGTCGAACTGATTCGGGAGAAGGGTTACTCCATAGGCAATGCCGATATTACGGTCTGTGCAGAACGTCCCAAACTCAACCCTCACATCCCGGCCATGCAACAGACCCTGGCGGCCTGCATGGGTATCGACCCCGACGACATCTCGATCAAAGCCACCACTACCGAGCGGCTGGGCTTTACCGGTAGAGAAGAGGGTATCTCGGCCTATGCTGTAGTCCTCCTCGAAAAATAAGCGAAGGGAAAGCCTTTTGTTCGGCCTCCCCTTCGCACTCCTCTGCGAACAAGCAAACCAAACAATATGACAGGGATACGAACTATGACCCAATAAGTAGTTCATATACCTTATTCGTTTATGGCTTTTCGCAGAAAAAATAATCGAGAATCCCCTCTTGCAGTCCCACCTGAATATAGCTCAACGAGCTAAAAAAAATAAAGAAGCGTGAGCTCGATGGTTTATCCTATTCGAGGTCCAGCAAAAACCTTAGGTGGACAAACAACCAGCCCACGCTTGTTTATAACAAGCGCAGGCGTTTAGCTGTTGATTACCTCACCTAAAAAGAATTTTGCTGATTCCGAATAGAGGTAATATTCTAAACGCTTATATTTCCAATATTTTTTCAAAGATAATCCTTTTTTGCCGAGATAGCCAAAAGCTCCCCCACTTTTAACATTTTGGCGTTATATGTTTTTTAGAATATATTGCTCCCCGCCTCATAAAAGTTAGTTATTTTTGTATTATGAAACGTATCGAATCCAACAAACGAGTATTGATAGGCATGAGCGGTGGTATCGACAGCTCGGCTGCCTGCATGATTTTACAGGAACAGGGCTACGAAGTCGTGGGGCTTACCATGCGCATGTGGGACCTCCCCCGGCACTTTCCCCGCGAAGGTCAAACCATCCCCCAGTTTGCACTGGAGGCTCGCGAGCTGGCCGAAAAGATAGGCATCGAGCACCACATTCTCGATGTGCGCGAGGAGTTCAAGGGGTCGATTATCAAAGGCTTTATCGACGAATATCTCAAAGGCAACACCCCCAACCCGTGTGTCATGTGCAACCGCCAGTTCAAGTGGCACTACCTCTTGCAGGAGGCCGACCGCCTGGGCTGCTCATGGGTGGCTACCGGCCACTATGCCCGCATTATCGACCGCGACGGCTACCGGGTGCTGGGTCGGGGAGCCGACAAGAAGAAAGACCAGTCGTACTTCTTGTGGCGACTGGGTCAGGAGGAGCTCTCGCGCACCATCTTCCCGCTGGGCGAGATTACCAAGGAGGAGATAAAGAAATATGTCGAAGGGAAAGGCTTCCACGAAAAGGTCGAGAAGAAAGAGAGCATGGAGGTGTGCTTCATCCCAGGCGACTATCGCGACTTCCTGCGGGAGCAGCTCCCCCAGCTCGACCAACAGGTGGGTGGAGGCTACTTCATCGACGCCACCGGCCGCAAGTTGGGCCAGCACAAGGGATTCCCCTTCTACACCATCGGCCAGCGCAAAGGGCTCGAGATTGCCTTGGGCAAACCCATGTTTGTAACCCGCATAAACCCGATCAAGAACACCATACGCTTGGGCGAGCGTGACGAACTGCTCACCCTCCGGATGGTCATTACCGACACCCTCGAGGCCATACCCGGTATTTTGGAGACAGCCGGCCCCGTCGATGTGCAGATACGCTACCGCAGTGCCGCTATACCGGCCACGCTCCAAAAAGGCGACACCCCCGGCGAGTGGATAGTCTGCTTCGAAAGCGACGCCTCGGCCGTAACCCCGGGACAGTCGGCCGTCATCTATCGCGACAACACCGTCATCGGCGGCGGCATCATCGCCGACCAGCGGCTTCTGAAAAAATACAAAGCATGAAACTACGCCTCTATACCGCCATCATGCTACTCGCGACACTCCTCGGCAGTAGGGCTCAGGAATCGAAAGAGCAGCACTACCGCATCTGGTTCGACGACAAAGGCGAGTCGGCCTGTTCGATTGAAAGGCCGCTCGAGTTCCTTTCGCCCCGCGCCATAGCCTATCGCGAGAAGTTTGGCATTGCCATCGACTCGACCGACCTGCCCATAGCCCCGGCCCGGCTGCAACAGCTATCGGCATTGGGGGCCCGCATCCTGGCCGTGTCGAAGTGGCTCAACACCGCCACCATCGCCCTTGACGACCCGTCACGGCTCACAGCCATCGAGCAGTTGCCATTTGTCGAGCGGTATGACCCCCTGGGCTCTCCCACCCAAGCGGGAGGTACCGTTGGGCCCCATCTGAAAAAACTCGAAAACGACTCGACCTCGCCCTACGGCGATGCCGCCTGGCAAATCGCCGTCCACAACGGCGACCGGCTGCATCGGGCCGGATTCTCGGGCGAAGGCATGACCATAGCCGTTATCGACGGTGGCTTTCTCAACGCCGACCGCAATCCCCGTTTCGACCAAAACCAGATAGCCGGCTACCACGACTTCATCGACGAGACGATGGATTTTCGCAACGGAAACAGCCATGGGTCGTCGGTACTCTCGACCATGCTGGTCAACGACAGTAACCTGTTCATAGGCACGGCACCCCGGGCCTCCTACTGGCTGCTGCGGTCGGAAGATACCGCCACCGAGTACCCCACCGAAGAGGATTATTGGGCTGCGGCCCTCGAATATGCCGATAGCCTGGGAGTCGATGTCGTTGTCTCGTCGTTGGGATATACCCGGTTCGACGATTCCCGATTCGACCACACCTGGGCCGATCTCGACGGCCGCACCTCGTTCATCTCGCAGGCAGCTGCCCGGGGCGTGGCCAAAGGGATGCTCATTGTCGTGAGTGCCGGCAACGAAGGGAGCAACGACTGGAAAAAGATAACCGTGCCCGGCGATGTCGATGGGCTCCTCACCGTGGGCGCCATCACCACCGAACGGAAACCGGCCTACTTCACCGGCTGCGGCCCGACGGCCGACGGCCGCATCAAACCCGATGTGGTAGCCCTGGGAGCCGCGGCCGCCACCATCTCGCCCGAAGGCAATCTGCAGCCCAAGGACGGCACCTCGTTCTCGACACCCATCATTGCCGGCCTTACGGCCTGTCTGCGACAAGCCTTGCCCCAACTCTCGGCGCGAGAAATCATCGAGCTTATCCGGCAGAACAGCTCGCAATACCTCACCCCCGACTCGCTCATGGGTTATGGCATCCCCGACTTCTACGCCGCCTATCGCCAGGGGGCAGGCATCTCGACGGTACGGCCCGACGATTCGCCCCTGCGACTGACCTATCGCGGGGGAAGTCCCGTCGTCACCATCGGCACCCTCCCGCCCGACGAAGAGAAGATCACCCTCAGCATCTACACCCTCGAGGGGGCGATAATGGCCGAATACCGCCTGCCCGAAGGAGCCGAACTGGCTCTTACCGATTTGGGGAAAGGCATATACCTGCTGTCGGCACGCAGCCGGCAACACTGTTGGACCCAAAAGATACAACGCCTATGACCACTGCAAGAAAAGAGCTCTCGCTTCTCGAACTGAACGCCCGGGTGCGTGAAGCCGTGCAGGAGTCGCTACCCGAGCGCTACTGGGTACGGGCCGAAATCAGCGAAGCCCGCATACACCCCTCGGGGCACTGCTACCTCGAGCTCATCGAAAAAGAGGAGGCTACCGGGCGCACTCTGGCCAAAGCCCGAGCCACGATATGGGCCACCACCTTCAGGCTGCTGCGTCCCTGGTTCGAGCAATCGACCGGACAACTCTTCACCGCCGGCATCAAGATACTCATTCTCGTGAGCCCCACCTTCCACGAGCTCTATGGCTACAGCCTCACCATACACGACATCGACCCGGCCTATACGCTGGGCGACGCCGCCCGTCGGCGTGCCGCCATTCTGCAACAGCTGCGCGACGAGGGGGTGGCCGACATGAACAAGGAGCTCTCGTGGCCGGCCCTGCCGCAACGTTTCGCCATCATCTCTTCACCCTCGGCCGCCGGGTATGGCGACTTCATGAACCAGATACAGAACAACCCCTACGGCTACCGGGTCTATACCGCACTCTTCGCCGCCTCGATGCAGGGCGAGCAGACCGAGAGCTCCATCATCGAAGCCCTCGACCGCATTGCCCGTCACGAGAGTCTGTTCGACGGAGTGGTCATTATTCGGGGTGGAGGTGCCACCTCCGACCTCAACAGCTTCGACAGCTACGCCCTGGCGGCCAACGTCGCCCAGTTTCCCCTGCCCGTCATTACCGGTATCGGCCACGAACGCGACGATACCGTCATCGACCTGGTGGCCAACACCCGGGTCAAGACCCCCACGGCTGCGGCCGAATGGATCATTGCCCGCCTGCACGAAGCCGACCTGCATGTCGCCGGCCTCTCCCTGACGATAAGTGACGAGGTGCGCAACCGCATCCAACGCGAGAAACAGAACCTGCAACGCACCACCTCGGCCCTTCCGCTGCTGGTCGAGCGGCGCATCTTGAACGAACGGCACAAAAACGAGCTTTGGCTCGAACAGATAAAACACGCCCTGCGCTCCCGGCTCGATGCCGAGCGCTCCCGACTCGACACCCTCGAGACCACCGTCACCCTGGTATCGCCCCAGTCGCTGCTGCAACGGGGATACAGCCTCACCCTGCACCAGGGACGAGTGGTCAAAAGCGTGGCCGAAATCGCACCCGGCGAAATCGTCGAAACCCTGTTGGCCGACGGCTCCGTCACCAGCCGGGTCGAAACCATACAACCCACCGAAACCAAATAGATAACGATATGCCCCAGAAAAAAGAACTCTCCTACGCCGAAGCAATGGCCGAGCTGGAATCGATTGTCACCAAGCTGCAAAACAACGAATACGAAATCGACGAGCTGCAAAAGTGTACAGCCCGCTCGCTCGAGTTGCTCAAATTCTGCAAGTCGAAACTCTTTGAGACCGACGAGGCTTTGCAAAAAATACTGAACGAACTGAACGATTAGCCCCGCCGGTCAGTCCCATAAGGAGTAGCCCGATAGAGAATATATGGCGGGCTTATAGGCTAAATCAAAAAAAATGTTTAATTTTGTCGAGTTTTTCAACATCAAGAATATGACCGAAAGAAAAGTACGGGTGCGTTTCGCACCAAGCCCGACAGGCGCTTTACACATTGGCGGAGTCCGTACCGCTCTCTATAACTACCTGTTTGCCAAGCAACACCATGGCGAAATGATTTTCCGCATCGAAGATACCGACTCCCAACGTTTCGTGCCGGGAGCCGAAGCCTATATCATCGAGGCCCTCGAATGGCTGGGCATCCACTTCGACGAAGGAGTGAGCTACGGAGGCAACTATGGTCCCTACCGTCAATCGGAACGAAAAGAGATCTATCGCCAATATGTCGATCAGCTGCTCGATGCCGGCAAAGCCTACATCGCTTTCGACACCCCCGCCGAGCTGGAGGCCAAACGCAAGGAGATACCCAACTTCCAATACGATGCATCGACCCGCATGCAGATGCGCAACTCGCTCACGATGAGCAAAGAGGAGGTCGATCGCCTCATCGCCGACGGCACCCAGTATGTGGTGCGGTTCAAAATCGAACCGGGCGAAGACGTGGTCGTGCACGACCTCATCCGGGGCGACGTCACCATCAACTCGTCGATTCTCGACGACAAGGTGCTCTACAAGTCGGCCGACAACCTGCCCACCTACCACCTGGCCAATATCGTCGATGACCACCTGATGCTCGTCTCGCACGTCATCCGCGGCGAAGAGTGGTTGCCCTCGGCCCCCCTGCACGTTCTGCTCTACCGGGCCTTCGGCTGGGAAGACACGATGCCCTACTTTGCCCACCTGCCGCTGCTGCTCAAACCCGACGGCAAAGGCAAACTGAGCAAGCGCGACGGCGACCGGCTGGGATTCCCCGTATTCCCCCTCGAGTGGCACGACCCCAAGACGGGAGAAGTCTCGTCGGGATACCGCGAATCGGGCTACCTGCCCGAAGCCGTGGTCAACTTCCTCGCCCTGCTGGGCTGGAATCCCGGCAACGACCAGGAAATCATGTCGATGGACGAGCTCATCCAGCTCTTCTCGCTCGAGAAGTGCAGCAAGAGCGGTGCAAAATTCGACTACGAAAAAGGCAAATGGTTCAACCACAAATATATCCAGGCCAAGAGTAACGAAGAGCTCACCACACTCTTCATGCCCATCCTCAAAGAGAAGGGCATCGAAGCCGACCCCGCCACCGTGGCCCGCATCATTGGGCTGGTAAAGGGACGCGTAAGTTTCGTCAAGGAGTTGTGGGACCAGGCCGCCTTCTTCTTTGTCGCTCCCACCAGCTACGAAGAGAAATCGGTGAAAAAACGCTGGAAAGAGGATACCCCCGCCATCATGCGCGAGCTCATCGAGATTCTGCGTAACCTCGACGACCTCTCGTCGGCCCACGCCGAGAAAGTGGTTCTCGACTGGATCGAGCGCAACGGCTATCACCTGGGCAACGTGATGAATGCCTTCCGCCTGGCCGTAGTAGGCGAGTGCAAAGGCCCCCACATGTTCGACATCACCGAAATCATGGGTAAGGAAGAGACTATCAAACGCATCGAGAGAGCCATCGAATATTTGGGTTGATGAACCATCGTCACATATATACACTGCTGATTGTCGCACTCACAGCCGCTCTGCTCCCCGCCAAGGCGCAGCAAGTGGCATGGAGTGTCGATATGACGGCATTTTTCGACAACCGGGAATACAGCTACAACAAGGTCGAGTCGCAAACCTTCTTCGGCACACGACTCTCGCCCGAGATAGGTTTGCGCATGGGCCACAGCGCCATCATGGCCGGAGCCTCGTGGGTACAGCCCATCGACGGCTCTACCGACAACGCCCGCATACACCCCACGGCCTATTACCGCTACACGTCGTCGCGATTCCGCATGTCGATGGGTATGTTTCCCCGCACCCAACTGATTGAGAATGTACCCGCCATCCTGCAGTACGATTCGCTCACCTACTTCAGGCCCAACATCGCCGGTGCCCTCTTCCAGTACATACACCCCAAAGGCTTTGCTGAGCTTTATGCCGACTGGCGTCAGGTACAGACCGAAGTAAAACGCGAAGCCTTCATGGTCGTATTCAACGGACGGTGGCAACCGCTGCCCTACCTCTTTGCCGGTGGGCACCTGGTGATGAACCACCTGGCCCGGCCCCGCAACTCGGACGACCGCTACACCGTGACCGACGACCTCATCGCCAGCCCCTACGTGGGAATAGACCTCACCCCTTGTACCCCGCTCGACACGCTCACCCTCAAGGTGGGCTATCACATCAGCCTCGAGCGGCTGCGCAACGTGGGCACCTGGCATCACCCGCAGGGCATCCTCATCGACCTGTTGGCCGAATGGCGATTCCTGGGACTGCGCAACACCTTCTACAAGGGAGGAGCCCAAATGCCGTTCTATCCCCAACTGGGTGCCCAGCTCAACCAGGGCGACCCCTTCTACCAGTCGCCCACCTACAACCGCACCGACATCTATGCCTATATCTTCCGCAAGAGTTACCTCAACTGCATGGCCTCGATCAACCTGCACTACACGCCAGGCAACTTCGACCTGCAACAACAGCTTATCGTGCGGTTCTATCTCGATGACCAAGCGTGGAAAAACCGGGGGGACGAAAAGAAACGGGAATATCTGAAAAACATCTTGTAAACCTGACACGAGAATTTGGTTGGCTATGAAATGTATCTATAACTTTGGAATATATTGCTACAAACAACTGGTTGCCCTGGCCGGCATACGCAACGCCAAGGCTCGCAAACTGACACAGGGACAAAAAGGCATCTTCGACTACCTGGAACAGAAGGCACGGCCACAAGGCGGATACCTGTGGATACACGCTTCGTCGCTGGGCGAGTTTGAGCAAGGCCGACCGCTCATCGAGGCCATCCGCAAAGCCCGCCCCGAGACCCGCATCCTGCTCACCTTCTTCTCCCCCTCGGGCTACGAAGTGCGCAAAAACTACGACGGGGCCGATCTCGTGTGCTACCTGCCCTTCGACCTGCCGGGCAACGTGAAACGATTCCTCGACATCACCCGCCCCACCGAAGCCATATTCATCAAATATGAATTCTGGGCCAACTACCTCAACGAACTCAAACGACGGAATATCCCCACCTACATCATCTCGGCCATATTCCGTCCCAAACAGATATTCTTCCGCTTCTACGGCGGCTACTTCCGCCGCATCCTGCGCAACTTCACCCACCTCTATATCCAGAACGAACAGTCGCGCCAACTGCTGGCCGGCATTGGCATCACCAACGTGTCGGTCGTGGGCGACACCCGCTTCGACCGCGTGAGCGACATTCGCCGCTCGGCCAAGGATCTGCCCCTCATCGAACGCTTCGCCCAAGGGAAAAAGGTACTCATTGCCGGCAGCTCATGGCCCAAAGACGAAGAGTTTATCATCGACTACTTCAACCGTCGCAACGATATCAAGCTCATTCTGGCTCCGCACGAGATTCACGAGTCACACCTGCTCTTCATCGAAAGCCTGCTGAAACGTCCCTCCCGGCGCTATACCCAGGCCACCGAGGACGAAATGGCATCGTGCGACTGCCTCATCATCGACTGCTTCGGACTGCTCTCGTCGATCTACCGCTACGGCACTCTGGCCTATGTAGGCGGCGGATTCGGAGCCGGCATCCACAACATTGCCGAGGCAGCCGTCTATGACCTGCCCGTCATCTTCGGGCCCAACCACCAGCGGTTCAAAGAGGCCCATGAGTTGATAGCCTGCGGCGGCGGATTTGCCATCGCCTCGGGTGAGGAGTTCGACACCACGGCCAACCGCCTGCTCGACAACCCCGACACTCTGGCCACAGCCAGCCACAACGCCGGTCATTACATCGCCTCGCACACAGGTGCCACCCGCCTCATCCTCAAGGAGCTTTTTAACATCGAGGCCTGACCTCTCCAGACAAAAAACAATCGCCCCCGCCCACGACAGGCGAGGGAAAGAATAAAATATGTCTGCACGGTTAATCCTCTGTAAACGAATCGATCAGCCCCTCACAGGCATCCTCGAGCACATTCAGCACATTTTCAAAGCCATCGGCCCCACCATAATAGGGGTCGGGGATACAATCGACCGGATAGTGACGGCAATAGTCGGTCATGCGCTGCACCTTGGCCGTCTGTTCGGGCGTATCGGCCATCGAGCGAAGCGTATCGATGTTATAGTCGTCCATGCCCAGAATCAAGTCGAAGCGATCGAAATCGTCGGGCTGCACCTGACGGCTGCGATGCTCCAGCAGGTAGCCCCGCCGGGCAGCATGCGCCCGCATGCGAGGGTCGGGCAAATCACCCGCATGACCGCCGTAAGTCCCGGCCGAATCGACCTCGAAACCATCGGTCACCCCACGTTCACGCGCCAGGTGCAGAAACACCCCTTCGGCTGCCGGCGATCGGCAGATATTACCCAGGCATACAAA
Organism: Barnesiella sp. An55; assembly: GCF_002161555.1. Taxonomy (GTDB): domain Bacteria; phylum Bacteroidota; class Bacteroidia; order Bacteroidales; family Barnesiellaceae; genus Barnesiella; species Barnesiella merdipullorum. The sequence goes on from NZ_NFHZ01000009.1 coordinate 41,132, forward strand.
CAAAATTTTCACCGGTTTCTTTATCTCTTCTTTTTTCATTATGCTATTTATTGGGTCTAATAGATATTGCAAAATAAATAAAAAGCGGGCAAACTCAAGGAGCCATATGACATTTTCATTAAAAAAAGAAAGATTCTCCCAAAAAACCTTTTACTTTCAAGAACGATTTTATATTTTTGTTATCCCTTAGCTAATAGACTAAAAACAAATCATCTAGGATACGAGAACTCTAAATATTATATCTATGAAGAAAAATTACTTTTTACGCACAGCTATCTTGTTGGTAGCTCTGTTGTGTGGAGTCAGCACCGGTTGGGCTGCCACCTATACCAAAATCTCCACCCTCGAAGAACTGACCGACGGCAAATATGTGATTGCCTATGGCACAACATATGCCATGGAAAATGTTGCAAACGGAACTCGTATTGCCGCTACGACAATTACAGTTAGCGACAATAGTCTCCTTAATCCCGACGCCTCAATTGTTTGGGACATCACAACGACAGATAATGGAAGAAGCATTATGAGCGGAAACGTTTATGCAGGATTCAATGGTAGTAAAAACACTGCCACCTTATACAAAACTTTTACCGCTCAAAATTGCGAATTTACATTTTCGGCTAACAACGATGGCACTTTCAAATTGTTAAATGTAGCTTCCCCCACTTTTTATCTTCAATACAATACAAGTTCAAAGTGGTTTGCCTGCTACGCTGCGTCGAGTAATCAAAAAGATGTTACTCTCTATAAGCTGGAAGAATCAGGTAAATCAGATCCCAACCTGGCCTTTACGGGCATCACGGGCGATGTAACCAAACAGTTGAGCGAAGGCAGCTACAGCAGTGTGGCCACTACGGCTTCCGACGCCACCATCACGTATAGCAGCAGCGACCAAGAGGTTGCCACCATCGACCAAAGCGGTCTCGTTACACTGGTTGCCGGTGGTACAACGGTTATCAAAGCCGAAGTCGCTGAAACAGCTACCTACGATGCTTCTTCCGTAGAATATACCTTGACCGTTGTTGACCCGGCTCTGATTAAGACCTTTGCCAAAGTAACCAGCGGTGCCGTAACCGATGGCAAATACATCATCGTATATCAGAACGGAAATGACGCTACCTCGGTAATGGCCATGAACTCCACCAATACAAAAGATTATTTCGAGTATTCGGAAATCAACCTCACCGACGGTAAAATCGTAACCGATAACCAATCGATTATCTGGGACATCACCACCGAGAGCGATGGCAACTATTCAATCTCCAACAACGGCATCTATGTAGCTTATAACGGCTCAACTTCGACCAGTGGCGGAAACAATGCTTATGCCGATTCGGAATATGCTACCGAAAGAGCCGGGTGGAGAATTGAGTACGATGCCGAACAAGATGTATTCCTCTTCAAGAATGCGGAAGTCGAAGCTCGTATATTACAATTCAATACAAACGCAAACCAAGGGAGATTTGCTTGCTACCGCAGCGAACAAGGTAAAATCACCCTCTACAAACTCGAGAGCGGTAAACAGGCTGTAACCGTAGCTTTCAACGAGGTTAGCGGCGACAAAGAGTTCTTCTTTGCCGAAGGTATTACCTACAACAGCGCCGCCACGGCTACTCCCGAGCGTCCCATCACCTACAGCAGCAGCAACCAGGGCGTTGCCACCATCAGCACCGAAGGTATCGTAACGGTAGTAGGTCCCGGTACGACAATCATCAAAGCCATTGCCGCAGGCGATGACACCTACGAAGAGGGTGCCGCCCAATACACCTTGACGGTACGGGCCTCGTCGGTTACGCTGCCCTACTCGACCGACTTCAAGTCGGGCCTGGGCGACTGGCTCACCTTTGTAACCTACGGCACTACCGAATGGGGCTCGACCTCTTACGGTGCACAAGCCAACGGCTATAACAAGGGCGACGGCGAGACTTACCTCGTTTCACCTGCCGTAAGTGCTTCCAGCATCGTGCTCTCCTTCGGTAGCGAAGTGGCTTTCACCGGTCCCGATATTCAACTCTTCTACTCGAGCAATTTCGATCCCAACTCGATGACGCAACCCTCCGAGGCTACTTGGACCGAAATTACCGACATGGCCACTTGGGCATCGTCGCAAGAGACTACCCCCTCGGGCGACATCGAACTGAAGAATCTCACCGCTCCTATCCGCTTTGCCTTCAAATACACCTGCTCCGCAGAGGATGGTGCTGCCCGCTGGACCATCACCGACCTCAGCATTAAAGAGGGTGTTTCTTCGGCTATCGAAACGGTAGAAGCCAACGGCATGAAGATCATCAACGGTAAAGGCCAGGTAACCATCGAAACAGCCGAGGCTGCCCGGGTTGCCGTGTATGCCCTCACCGGTGCACAAGTGCGTCAACTCAACCTCACCGAGGGTACCAATGTCGTAGAGTTGCCTGCCGGCATCTACGTAATCGGTCGCCAAAAAGTAGTGGTATTCTAATCGAATACAGCAATCAATCATCATACACAGGAGACGGGCTCGCGCCCGTCTCTTTTTTTATGCCCGAAGGTAGGTGAGAGTACACACAGAGGTATTTCGCCCAACAGCCTCTTCTCCCCCAAAAACAGTTCACCCCGAGGAGAGTCTCCCTCGGGGTGAACTTGATTACCCGACAACTAACTTGCTGTCGGTTCTATTTCTTCAACAGGTCGAGCAGCGACACCGGCTCGTTGGTTGTAATAAAGTCGGCCTTGTGGTCGATGAAATATTGCAAATCGCGCGGTTTGTTGACCGTCCACACATTCACGGTGAGCCCCAGGCGATGCGCCTCGTCGATCCACTGGCTATTCTTTTTCAGCACCCCCGAAGCATAGTCGAGCCCCGTATAACCCAGCTTCTTGAGTTCAGCCGGACTCTTGTCGCCATTGAGATAAGCCACTTTGGCATCGGGTACCAGACGAATCAATTCGGTTCCCACCCGGTTGCTGAAAGCGATATACTCCACTTGGTCCTCCATCGCCTTGGCCTTCACCATAGCCACCACCTTCCGGGCCAACTCGTCGTTGCGTTCGGAGGTCGATTGGGTTTTCAGTTCCAACACCAGAATCATGGGCGACAACTTCTTGCCAGCCTCGAGATAGGCATCGAGCGAAGGGAGAGTTTCGCCATTCTTCAGTTTCGATTGGGTGAGCCGGGCAAAATCGCTCTTTTCGATTTCCAACCCATCGAGTGTGTGGGCATCGTGATTCACGACCAACTGTCCGTCGGCTGTGAGCCATATATCCAGCTCCGAGCCCCAGCAACCGGCCTCATAGGCCTTTTGCAACGAAGCGAGCGAATTTTCGGCCGAGCCTTCGCACTTCCAATACCCGCGATGAGCCACCACCTTTGTAGCGTGTTGAGCACAAATCCCCTGCGAAAGGGCTATGCACACCGCCATGACCATACCTAATTTTGTTTTCATAATCCCATTGTTTTATATAGGTTTCATACTTTGAAATTCAATCAAATAGTTTCGACTCCTGCCCAAACGGCAAGTCTCACACGGGCGGGATAATCGTGACTCTCCCCCCTGCTTACTGGCAAATATAGAAGTTTTATCCTGTCCGACTTATTTCAAAAAGAATAAAAAACGAGCCGCCGCCAATTTTTTTATTCTGTTGACAATGAACACGATACAGAAAATTATCAAAATTTTTTTCAAGACAGGTAGGGGGATTTTCAAAAACAGACGTTATAAGGTCAAAATCACATAGCTAAGTGAAGCGAACGGGAAAGCAAAAGCAGCCGGCTTCCCACCCCGCCCAAGTTGCGGAGAGAACAAAACGGCTCAAGTTTATTCACCGAAAAAAATTAACAAGTTATGAAAATCAAATTTATTGCATTACTTTTGTGCGCAGCCGTAAGCAGCAACGTAGTAAAAGGAGAAGAACCCACCAATACCGCCCAATCAATGAACCGACACGAAATACGCATCTCGGCCAGCGACGGTCTCACCCTCGGACTTGCAAACATCTTTGGCATGGGTCTCTCCGATGCCGTAACCGGCAGCAAGCGCAGCGACGAGAAATCGAGCCTGGTATATGGCTTGGGCTACCGCTACTCGATCAGCCGTTTCAGAGTAGGTGCCGACCTGGGATTTGTACAATCGACCAGCAAACTGACCCTGATTGGCGAAACGGCTCCCTCCTTAAAAGAGAAAGATCTCAACTTCATGTTGTTGCCTACCGTCGAATTTGTTTACTTCAAACGTGGTGTCGTTGAACTGTATGGTGGAGCCGCAGCCGGCGTGAACCTGGTAAACCACAGCGAAACCAGCCTGACCAAAACAGCCAACGCCAATGCGAAGAAAAACGATCTCTCGACTACATTTGCCTACCAGGTGAACCCCATCGCCCTGCGAGTTGGCAACCACCGCATCGGCGGATTCCTCGAAGCCGGCCTCGGATACAAAGGATTCCTCACGGCCGGAGTCAGCTTAAGATTCTAATCACCCCCATAAACAGCGAGTGCTACATATGCAAGAGAATAGAAAAGAAGTCTTTAAAGGCCTGTTCCAAAAACACTATCCCTGCCTATGCCATATCGCCTATGGGTATGTGTTGGACCGAGACGAATCGGAAGACATTGTACAGGAACTCTTTATCAATGTCTGGGACAAAGGCAAAGACACCTTGCCCGAGAAAGAGTTTGCCGCCTACATGACCACTGCAATAAAAAACAGCTGCATCTCTTTCTTGCGCAAGAAACAGGGAAACTTCGTCTCTATCGACGACTATCCCACCACTGCCATCGATCAACCGGATGAAATCTACGATGAAGTCGATGAGGCGAAATCGCCCGAAAATCTCCTGCAGGTAGCACTCGCTTCTTTACCTCCCAAATGCAAAGAGGTCTTTTTGATGGCCAAACTCAAAGGGATGAAATACCGCGAGATTGCCGAGAAACTGAACCTTTCGGAGAAAACCATAGAGAATCAAATGACCCGAGCCATCAGGCTCCTACGCACCTATGTGGCAGAATACAATTCCTTGCGAATTGCCATTATCACAATCGTTTTATCAATCCTCTTAAACTACAAGTAAAATGGGAAACCACGATGACATAGACGAACTGTTGGCCAAGCACTTTGCCCACGAACGGCTCACCGCCGCCCAACAGGCCAGACTGGATCAATGGAAAGCTGCCTACCCCGAAGAGAGCCAACGATTGCAACGGCTTATCGATATGCCCATCTTCAGCGATACTTCGTTCAAGGTCGATACCGAAAAGGCCTGGGCCAAAATCGAACCGCAACTCAAGGAGCACTCGCTCAAAATCGGATTCCTTGGTAAAAAAGCCTGGTTCTACTCTGCGGCGGCCGCCATTGCCCTGATCCTGGTAACCACACTGTTACTTCTCTCTCGCGAGACCGATACTCAAACTGTACGCTACGCCGATATAACCCAAACCGAAAACGTTCTTTTGCCCGATGGGTCGGAGGTAACTCTTTACCCTCATGCGACCCTCACATTCCGATATGCCGACGACGGGACCGCCCGCCAGGTAGAGCTCTCCGGGAAAGCCTTCTTCCACGTAAAGAACCGCGACAACGCTCCGTTCAAGATCTCTACCGCCAAGATGACGGTCGAAGTCCTGGGAACCTCGTTCCTCGTCGATGCCGTTCACGACAACAAGGCTGGCGTGTTTGTCAAGAGCGGCCGGGTAAAGGTCTCGACCTCATACAACAATGTCATCCTCGAAGCCAACGAAAAAGTCGAGGTGACCGACGGCCAAATGACTTTGGGAATTATCGAGGACCCCGACTCCTTCTTTGGCAGAAGCGACTCGATGCTGGTCTTCAAAAGCACTCCCATCACCACGGTCGTCCAAGAGGTGGAAAAGCAGACCGGTGTGAAAATCGAGTTGGGTAAAGGACTCGAAAACAACACGGTCACCACCAAAATCAATATGAGCGAGAAAGAGAGCATTGCAGCCGAACTGGCTTTTGTGTGCGGCTGCCAGTGCGACACCCTGGAAAAGGAGCGGTATTACAAACTATATTATGAATAAGCTACATCTCTTATTCTTTATATTAGCACTACTTTGGGGTCAATCATCGTTAGGTGAAAATACAAAAAGACCCGATGCGATAGCAGAAGAGCGGATCTCAGTTTCCGCCTCTTCTGCTACTGTGTTACAGTGGTTCGAACAAATCGAGGAGCAATGCCACATCACGCTCTCCTACAACCCGTCCGATATAGACCTCGACCAAGTCTGTACCTTCAAGACCTCGGGTACCACGACCGTGAGGAAACTGTTGAAGGAGATTCTGAGGGACTACTCGTTCAAGACCACAGTCATTCCACCCCGCAAACTGGTGATTCAAATAGGTAAAGAGAAATTCTTCACTCTCACCGGTACCATCTATGAAGAGGGCAGCAGCGAGAAGCTCTATGGAGCCATCGTCTCGCTCTACAACGAAAACGGGAAAAAACAATATACCTTCTCCGACGAAAACGGAAGGTTCAAACTGCCGTTACCCGAGGGAAGCTACTACCTCGGAATTACCTGCATGGGCTATACCCCTTACGAAGAAGAGATTGTCATGAACCGCGACCTCTCGCTGCAACCTCAGCTGAAGGCTCAACTTTTCGAGATCGAAGAAGTCACCGTCAAATCGCACAAGTTGGGCAACTCGCTCAACGAGCTGGCCCCTTCGAGCATGTTGTCGTTCAACAGCAACGACCTCTTTTCACAGATATGGATTCTGCCGGGCGTGACCGGCATCCCCACCGGCAACAACTTCCTGGTCGATGGCGGAGGATACGACGAAAACCAGCTCCTGCTCGACGGTGTACCGGTCTATCACCCGGGGCACCTCAACCTGATGCTGCCGGTATTCAACGGCGACGCCGTGAAAAATATCGTCTTTCACAAAGGTTTCTTCCCCACCAAGCTGGAGGGGAAACTCTCGTCGATTACCGAAATCAACCTCAAGGAGGGGAACAAGCAGGAACACATGCGCACCCTGTCGCTCGACATGCCCGCCGCATCGGTCATGCTCGAAGGCCCCATCGTCAAAAACAAGCTCTCCTATCTGGTAAGTGCCCGGCGCAGCTGGCTCGACCTGCTCGACGAGTTTCTGTCGGAAGAGGATCGGCTCAACCACTCGACACTCGACTTCAATGCCAAGCTGTCATACGACATCTCGCCATCGAGTTCACTCAAAGCCCTGGCCTACCATGCCCAGGATATCTACCGCCAACCCATAGGGCCCAAAGAAAAAACTACGGTGCTTCGATGGACCAACCAAATCTACCAGCTCTCCTACAATTTCTCCAAGGGGAAACTGAGCAACACCACCGCGCTCTTCTATACCTCGCACGAGAATGTCGCCAACGCCGGTATTCTGGGATTCGAAATCAACGACAACAACTACATACACAGCGGTATCAAGTCGTTAAACCTCTCGACCGAGTTCAGTTACAGCTACGACAACATTTATACTACCCGCTGGGGTGCGAAATATGCCCACGAGATTTACGACCTGGCCATCTTTGGCGACAATGTACGGGTGCGACACGAACCCATCGACCAGTTCTCAATCTTCTACGACAACCTCATACGCATCACCCCCCAGCTCTTCACCCAGGTAGGTGTCCACTTCATCGGCTATCTGCCCGAGAAACACCGCGACTATTACAGCATACAGCCCCGGTTCTCGCTCAAGTATTCGCCCAGGACCAACGACCTGTTCTACCTCAACTTCTCACGCATGGAGCAGTTCTATCACTACCTGCGATTCAACACCTTCTACCTGCCCACCGACTTCAGGATGCCCAGTATCGAAGCATACAAACCCCGCTCGTCGGAACACTACGAGATGGGCTGGAAACACAACCTGCCTAACGGAGCGCTCGAGATGTCGGCTTATTACAAAACCCGCCGCAACATCGTGGCACTGCGTCCCGAAACCTATGTCGAAGATACCGAGTGGGGGAATTATATCATGACAGGCGATGGCGACAGCTACGGTATCAAATGCTACTTCTACAACTACTGGAGTCACTGGCTGCTGCAACTCTCCTACACCTATGCCCGCAGCCGGGAGTGGTTCGACGAGTTGAAGGCCAACGGCAAGCTCCCCTCGCTTTACGACATACCCCACCAACTGAACGGAGCCCTCTCCTATACCCTCAACACACACTCCACCTTCTCGGTGGGCGGACTGCTGCGGTCGGGCAAAGTGCTCGAGATCGACGAGACCACATTCGATCCCTTCACCAAAGACAAGTTCCGCAAAAAACGGGCGCCGCTCAATTACCGGGTCGATGCCGGCTACTCCTTCAAAAAGACTTTCGGTGACGACAAATTGCTGTTGCTCAGGGTAGGACTCTACAACATTGTGGGCAATCCGCCCGAAGAGGAGATTCTCGACTTCTATTCTGTACACTGGCCCTACAACTGCATGCCTTACGGCAGCATCAGTTTCAAGTTCTAAAAAAAAATCGCAGCACCAGGCTTTTCCCGGAACTGCGTTTCTCACAGGCCGTCGAGTTGCCCCCGACCACCTTACACGGAGCGGAATCACCCGCGCCGATTACCAGAACTTGTTCTGGCTGGGATTGTACTCAAAACCCACACTCCCCAACTTGGCTACCAAATCGGCCTTGCTGATGTGCATATCGTCACACAAAGCATCGAGCGAAGCGTAATTGTCGCGCAACTTCGTGTTGATAAACGAAAAAAGAATCATCGGATCCTCGGGTAATGTATTCATAATCTGTATCCTTTTTATTTCGGGGTGCAAAGATAGCGAAAGGTGAGCGTAGAGACAAACAGAAAACGAAAGTTTTCTACGTTTGGCTATACCGAACCGCATCCTTTTTTCTATACCAACAGCAATTTGCTCATAGGCACGGCAAGAGAGCAGAGATAAGAATCGTCCACCGGGTCTTCGAGAGAAAGACCGGGCCGACAACCGGGGCAACCGTCTCACTCTCCAGCCAAAGGCAGGTCGGGCAACCGCCCATCCTCGATTTGCATCGTCTGCATCCGGCTCTTCGATACCCCAAACTTACGCCCGAAGGCCGTCCAGTAATAGGTCGAAGCCCATATAAACAACCGCTTGCTCAATGGCATGGTAGCCTTTATCGTGCGATGCTCACCATGGGCAACCGACCGGGCCAACCGCTTGATGGCTCGCACGGCTACATACTTGAAGGGTGTCCCCAGAATAGCTTCACCGCTCCCCAACTCCAGAATCGAGCCCACCCGATAATCGTTCTTCCGGCAGAAGATATGCATCATCTCTATGGCAATCTCATTTTGGCTATATTCCAAAAAACCACAGTTAATCAAGATCGACACCATCGGCTTGCGGGCCGGCGGATTGGCCTCCAGTTCTTTCAAGAAATCGAGAAACCCCACCGGCAAGGCATCGGCATACAAGGGGAAAACAAAGAGCACATCGCTGTAACCCGCCATCAGTTCACACAACTGGCGGTGGTTCCGCTTCGTGAGGTTGTAGTAGTCGGTCTCGACCGGACAATACCGCGAAAAAAGCTCGGCATACCGTTTCGAATTCGATTTCGGTGCCCGAGGGCTACCGTTGATTATCATTATCCGTTCCATCGCTCCACAATCTTTTTTACACAATCATCCAATTCGGCCTCGGGGGTAAACACCACCTCATGGCTCTCAAAACTCATATTGCTCGCATTGCGGGCCACCAGCTTCTCAAAGAGAGCTCGCTCCTCGGCATCGATATCGCCATAGGCCACAATCGTCGCCCGCTTGGGCACCACGGCACGCTGCACATGATGCGTCTCGTTCTTGAAAATGCGAATAAAAGCCTGTTGCACAGGGATAGCACGCTCGAGCATACGCTTCATCACCGAGTCATACCCGCCATACTTCACACGGCTCACATAGAGCACCGTGTCGCTGGCCGCGATATAGGGATAGACCCGGGTGGCATCGTCGCGCATCACACACTTACCGGGCGTGCGGGTCCAGCAGCCAAAACAGCCGGTGCAGTTGGCAATCTTCAGCGAAGACAAGTCGATATACTTTATATCCGAATTGTCTCGAATGTTCACTTGAATAGGTCGGTCACACATTATCAGTTTCATAATCAATCGTTTTAAAGGTCAATTTTCCACAGCAATCTTACCGGCCGAGTTTATATCAATTCTAAATAACGCCCCAAAGAGGGGAGCAAAAATAGTTCATTCACAAACCACTGCCAAAACAAAGGCAACCGGTCTATTTATTTTTATGACTTTTTACTGTTTGTTTTCAACTGGCCACAGCAGCTCCCAACTCGAGCCTCTGTCAAGATACAAACACCCTGACTCCACCCTTTAGCAACCGCACCAAAACCTCATTTCATAGAAACATCCATCACCTACACACTGTTCATTCGGAGTAACTGCCCTACACAAATTTCTAAAAAAAAAGCTCAAGATTTTGTACGTTCACACAATGTTCGTATATTTGCGAACAATTATTTACCGCATGGACGAGAAGAGAGACTATACCCCCACCCAAGAGCAATTGGCCCGATATGCCAAGGCACTGGGACATCCGGCCCGGATAGCCATCCTGCATTTCCTGGCCCAACAAGAGACCTGTTACTTCGGCGATATTCACGAAGAATTACCAATCGCCAAAGCTACCGTGTCGCAACACCTCAAGGAGCTCAAGGAGGCGGGCCTCATCCAAGGCGAAGTCGAGACCCCCAAAGTGCGATACTGCATCAACCGCCAGAACTGGGAAAGAGCCCGCCAACTCTTCGGAGAATTCTTCGAGCAGTGCGTCGCCTCGTCGGGGAAATGCTGTAGATAACAGCCTCCCGATTTTTTTAATTTTATTGTTCGTTGTTTTGCGAATTACGTTTAACTTATAAATATCACCAAGATGGAAATTAAAATTTTAGGAACCGGCTGTGCCGGATGCAAAGCTTTGTATGAACGAGTAGAACAGGTAGTCAATGAACTGGGAATATCGGCCACCCTCACCAAAGAAGAGGACCTGATAAAAATCATGGCTTACAATGTGATGACACTCCCCGCCCTCGTCGTGGACGGCAAGGTGGTTGCCAAAGGCAAAATATCGACCGACGAAATTAAAGCTATCCTCACCCGATTCCTCCATACCGAGATGCTGGATAAAGATTAACCCCAATACCTTTTCTATATATAATTTTTTTAGCTTAATTGTTCGTATTATTACAAACAATATTCTCATTTATCATGATTCAACAACTGGCCGACTGGCTAATATACGGGTTACTGGGATTGAGTGCCGATACTGCACTCGGGAGTGCCCTCAACTTCTTCATCTACGATTCGATAAAGATTGTCCTGCTGCTCTTCCTCATCAGTGTAATTATGGGCATCGTCAATGCCTACTTCCCCATCGAGAGGCTGCGCAACTACCTCACCTCGCACCGGCTCTACGGACTCCAATATCTTTTTGCGTCACTCTTCGGAGCCATCACACCCTTTTGCTCCTGCTCGTCGATACCGCTCTTCATCGGATTCGTCAAGGGAGGTATTCCCCTGGGAGTCACCTTTGCTTTCCTCATCACCTCGCCACTGGTCAACGAAGTAGCCGTGGCCATGTTTCTCGGCACCTTCGGGTTGCGCATCACCCTCATCTATGTGGTGAGCGGCATCCTGTTGGGAATGATCGGAGGGTTCGTACTGGGCCGGATGAAACTCGAGCCCTATCTGAGTGACTGGGTAAGACAGATACAACAGAACGCATCGGCCGACTTCAACACCTGGGAACGCGAACACACCCCCTTTGTAAAACGACTGCCATCCATCCTGCGCGAGGCTTGGAGCATTGTAAAAGGTGTGCTCCTCTATATCATCATAGGTATAGGCATAGGAGCTTTCATGCATGGCTATGTGCCCGAAGGATTTTTTGAGCACTACCTGTCGCGCGACAATGTATGGGCCGTGCCGCTTTCGGTACTGCTGGCCGTGCCCATGTATGCCAACGCCGCCGGTATCGTACCCATCATCGAAGTGTTTGTAGCCAAAGGCATACCCATCGGCACCGCCCTGGCCTTCATGATGGCCGTCGTAGGGCTATCGCTACCCGAAGCTACCCTGCTGAAAAAGGTGATGTCCTGGCGACTTATCGGTATCTTCTTCGGGGTAGTCACCCTCATCATCATCCTCTCGGGATATCTGTTCAACGCCATTCTGTAATCGCCGTTTACAAAAGGAGACGAGTATAATATTCCCCGTTCACCAAGTCTGCCGTTGCTACTCAACGGCAGACTTTCCCTTTTTCAGGAAGAGTACCGCCGTATCCTGGCAGGTAACCAAGCAACCCTTGGGCAACGATTCGAGCCATGGAGTCACCTGCTCGACAAAGGCCTCTATCTGGCAAGCCTCATCCACAAACTCGACGATAACCGGCACCTTTTCGATTAGCTCCCAAAACTTGACCGGATTCAATTCACTACTGGCACCATAGCCCATAATCCCCTTATAGACTGTGGCCCCGGCCAGTCCAAACTGCTTGGCCTTATATGCTATCGTTTCATAGGCCGACGCATGATCTGCCTTATCGGTATTGCTCAAATAGATACGCAACACCTTATACGTTTTTCCCAAATCCATATCACAACCATTTTATGAGAGAGTATCCCAAATAGACCATAAAGAGCCCGACCAATAGACTCATACCCACATAGATAGAAAGGTAAAAGAAGTTGGCATCCTTAATCATCTGGAAACTCTCGTTGATAAACGTCGAAAAGGTGGTAAAGCCACCGCACAGCCCCACGGTGAGGAACAGGCGCAAATTCACATTCATCAGGTTGCTCCGCTCAAACAGCCCGTAAAAGAGACCTATAGCCAGGCAACCCAGTATATTCACCAAAAAAGTTCCGGCCGGGAAAGAGTGGAAACCCCAGTTTTGCACGACCTTAGACAGGAGATAACGCAGTATCCCTCCGGTAAAACTGCCAGCCCCTACAATCAGTAATGTCTTCAGCATAAAATGTCATTTTATTATTGTATCTCAAGTAGGGATCATCAGCACATAAAGGCGGTTAAAGGCTAATCCCATAGCCGGGACAAAGATAGCGAAAGGTGAGAGGAGAAGCAAACCGAAATGAAATTTCGAGTTTGATTATCCCGAACCGACTCCTGTAATTCCATAAAGGCAGAATACGGTCAATCGAAACACGGCTGGAATCACTTGCCATACTTCCGCTCAAACAGCGCTTTGTTTTTCGTGCCCCACTCGAGCATGGCATCGATAATAGGAATCAAGGTCATACCCAACGGCGTGATGGAGTATTGCGAACGTGGCGGCAACTCGGCATAGATGGTCTTTTCGACCAGACCATCCTCGACCAGCTCTTTCAACTGCAAGTCGAGTACCCGCGGGGTAGCTTCGGGCAACGCCTTGTGCAGTTCGCTGGGACGCATCGACCGGTAGCGGAGTTCGTCCAAGATACACGATTTCCACTTCGAGTCGATCAGACTCATGGTCAGCCGCAAGGGGCAATCCAAATCGACAGGTATTTTACGTTCATACATAATCGCACTCCTTTCTGGTTACAGTCACAAATGTACACATACTCCCCGAAAGAGTGGCATACCGAAAAAATTTTCAGTACTCGAATAATTTTACGGTACTTGTAAAAACCGCGATTACCCCATAGCTTTGCCTCAACCAATAAAACCAACCCATTATGAGAGCAAGTATTGCAGAGTACAAGGCAGTCGAAGCAGCTGCCATGAAGTTTGTCAAGAGTGTGGCAGAGGGCAACAGCCGCTATGCCAAAGAGTTGTTTGTCGATGAAGCCGTTCTCTTCGGCTTCCTGGACGGGAAACTGGAACACGGCTCTATCGAGCAGTTCTATCACAACGTCGATACGGTGGGAGCCGGCCACGACTTCGATGCCCGCATCGACATTATCGCCCTCGAAGAGACGGTGGCCGTCGTACGGGTGCTCGAGGAGAAGTGGGGTGGACGTATCGACTTTACCGACTATCTGCTCCTGCTGAAAATCGACGGCGAGTGGAAGTGCGTGGCCAAAGCCTATAACCAGAATTCCAATACGATTCAACAATAAGAAAGGAGAAAAACAACCATGAAAATAGTAGTAATCACCGGCAGTCCTCGCAAAAACGGCAACAGTTTTGCCATGACCGAAGCCTTTATCCACGAAGCCGAGCAACGGGGCCACACGATACGTCGCTTCGATGCCGCCTTCCTGAAGATAGGCGGTTGCCACGCCTGCATGACCTGTTACAAAACAGGCAAAGCCTGCTCGTTCGACGACGATTTCAACGACATTGCCCCGGCAATTCTCGAGGCCGATGCCGTGGTATTCACCATGCCGGTCTATTGGTATTCGATACCCGCACAGATTAAAGGAGCCATCGACCGCCTCTTCTCGCTCGTAGTCGGCGGCAAAGAGGTAGCCGGCAAGAAATGGGGCCTGATTGCCTGCTGCGAAGAAGACGATACCACCGTGCTGGATGGTGTACGCATCCCCATGGAGCGCACCGCCGCCCTGCTACAATGGGAGATGGTAGGCGAAGTCCTCATTCCCGGCGTGCTCAACGTCGGCGACATCGACCACACCGACGGTTGCAAACAGGCTGCTGCCCTGGCCGACAAATTCTGATTACCCTCTTCATTTACAAGCACCCCCCGAGCCCTTGCATCACCGCAGGGCCCGGGGCCTTTTTATAGTCCTACGAATCCCTCATTTTTTTACGTTGAGCCACACTCACCATCTGAGACAGAAGAAGAGAGGATATAAAAGAAAAGCGACCGCCTCATTGAGGTGGTCGCTCTCTTTCGGTGATCCGCCTGGGGCTCGAACCCAGGACCCCAACATTAAAAGTGTTGTGCTCTACCAGCTGAGCTAGCGAATCTAACCTTGGTGCTTTTTGGAAAAGCGATGCAAAGGTAATGCGATTTTTTGACTTTACAAAACAATACCTCCGCAAATTTATGTTAAAGAGCAGTTTTTTTACTCTTCCCCCGATTTTGCCTTCCTGCCAGATACCGATTCATCGGCCGGCGTTTCGGCCGCTGCCTGGGGCGGAGTTTCCGGATCGTTGCCTATCACATAGCGTTCGTAATACGACAGGCACAACGTGGTGAGCGGCAAGGCGATAATCATACCCACAAAGCCGAGCAACGTGCCCCATATCGAGAGCGAGAGCAAGATGATGGCGGGGTTCAACCCGGTAACCTTGCCCATCACCCGCGGTACGATGAAGATATCTTCGATGAGTTGCACCACGATAAAGACCAGCACACAGGCCCCGAAGAGAAGCCAGAAGTTGGTTCCCGTCTCCGATGCCGAGACGAGACACAGCAGGATGGTAGGGATGAACCCGACGAGTTGCAGATAGGGTACCATGTTGAGCAACCCGATGAAGAGCCCCAGCACGATAGCCATGGGCAGCCCTACAATGAGGAACCCGATACAGAAGAGTATTCCCACCAGACCGGCCACGACTGCCTGTCCGCGGAAATAGCGATTCATGCTCACCTCGACATCGTTGACAATCGAAAGCACCGTGGGGCGATACTTCTGCGGAATCATGCGCCGGAATCCCGACAAGATCTTGTCATAATCGAGCAGAATGAAAACGATATAAAGCAGCACGATGAGCCAGCTCACAATGTTGATAATCTCGCCTACCGACCCGGTAATGAACCCCCAGGCTCCCGAAAAACTCTCCTTGATCACCGAGAGCCATTGCTCTTGACTGAGCAGCCCCGACAGCTCGGCAAAGTCGATATTCTTTTTGATGAAATCGTGCACCGACTCGGGTACAAACGGTATGCTCGACGATTGATATACATACTCGCTCAACAACTGGCGCAACAGCCCTATCTCGTCGATAATCGACGGCACCACCAGCACACCCAGCAGACCAAGGGTCACCAGCACTTCGACAAAGGTGAGAGCGATGGCAACTACGCGCCCCTTCAACTTGAACACCCGCTTGTTATACACCACCAGCGGATTGAGCATATAGGCAATAATCCAAGCCACAAGAAACGGGAGCAACGCCCCACGAAGGATGTATATGAGATAAAACAGACCTACGACAAAAACGGCCCCGAACAAAATGCGGATGACCCGGTCGAAGGTATATGGCTGGCGTTCGGTCATAGCTATCGATTTTTGAACACTTATTCTTTCTAACAAATGCGAGGCTCAACGGTTTACCCCTCGTGAGCTCTCTCCTTGCGCTCCTGTATCTCTTGCAGGTAGCAACGGCGGCACAGGGGCTGATACTCGTTTTTCTCGCCCAGCAGTACCCGTTTGTCGTTATCGACCAAACGGTAGGAGTAGTTGGCCAGATGGCCACACTTCACACAGATGGCGTGTACCTTGTACACATCGTCGGCAATAGCCAGCAGCGCCGGCATGGGGCCGAAGGGGACCCGGCGGAAATCCATGTCGAGGCCGGCCACAATCACCCGGGTACCGTTGTTGGCCAGTTCGGAGCAAACCTCGATGATGCCGTCGTCGAAAAACTGGGCTTCGTCAATACCCACCACATCGACCCCCGAGGCCATGAGCAGGATGCTGTGCGAGTTATCTACCGGGGTAGAGAGTATCGAAGTACTGTCGTGCGAAACGATATTCTCCTCGGAGTAGCGCACATCGATGGCCGGTTTGAAAATCTCGACCTTCTGGCGGGCAATCTTAGCCCGTTTCAGGCGGCGTATCAGCTCTTCGGTCTTACCCGAGAACATCGAGCCGCATATCACCTCGATGCTTCCACGGCGACTGGTTTCGTAATTACTTTCGGTCAAAACCATAGTTATATGTCTCTATTTCTCTTTCGGTTAATTAAATGATGCAACAAAAGTAAAAAGATAGTTCGATTTTGACAACCTTTACCCCGCCTATTTATCTCAAGAGCTGTCGGTAAAACTTGTCACGGCTCTCGCCTTTCGCCTGTCTTTGAAGAAGACAGGAAGCGGTTCAGTATAAAAAATTCAGGCAAGCTTGTTTTTTTCTGCTCTCACCTTTCTCTATCTTTGTAGGCGTGAAACCCAAACCATTCATCATGCGACAAGCCTCTGTTTTTGTACTGATTACCCTCTTTATACTCCTGCATGGCACAGCCCGGGCCCAAACACTCGAAGGCTTTCTTGCCGACCCGGCGTTCTCCCCTGCATCGATAGGCATCTGCATCACCGATGTCAACACGGGCGAGACCCTCGTCGCCCATAACGAGCGCCAGGCCATGATACCGGCATCGACCGCCAAGGTCATCACCACCGCTACGGCTCTGCGCCTGCTGGGTCCCGACTATCGCGCCACGACGTCCGTGGGATACACCGGCCGCATCGACGAGAGTGGACAACTGCATGGCAACCTGGTGATACACGGTGGAGGCGACCCCACCCTGGGGTCGGACTTCGGCAGCCGCCCTCCCCGCCACTTTACCGACCAGATTGTCGCCGCCCTCACGACTCACCACATCCGAGCCATCGAGGGGTCGATTGTCATCGACGAGTCGCTGTTCGACGGGCCCGCCGTATCGCCCAAATGGATGCTCGAAGATATCATCTGGGACTATGGCACAGGCTGTCACGCCCTCTCCTATCGCGACAACCGGGTGCAGATAGAGCTGCGGTACAGCGACCACCGGTACAACGTGACCCGCGTAACCCCAGCCAACTACTACACCATCGACACCCAACTCGTGCCCGGCGAGAAGGAGGATGTCACCGTAACCCAAACAGGCAACCATTTTACCGTTACCGGCACCATTCCCCGCAAACGGAACCGCTACCAACTCGACCTCTCGATCGAGCGCCCCGACAGTCTCTTTGCCCGGGAACTGACCGAACGGTTGCAACAGGCCGGCATCACCGTAGGTCCATCGCCCATCACAACAGCCCCAGGAGACGAAACCCTGCTGCTCGACTACCCCTCCGACTCGCTCGCTTATATTGTGCGCAGCCTCAACGTGCGCAGCGACAACCTCTATGCCGAGAGTCTGCTGCGACATATAGCCCTCACCTCGGCTCCCCGGGGTAGCGCCTCGAAAGGTATCGAGACCATACGACGCTACTGGCAACCCCTCGGTGCCGACTCGCTCGAGCTATTCCTCTACGACGGCTCGGGGCTGGCCCGCAACAACAAAGTATCGGCCCGATATCTGGCCCAAGTACTTGCCGCAACCGCCCGAGACCCACAGGTGGGCAAAACCTTCGTCCAGTCGCTGCCCCTCGCCGGGCGCGAAGGCTCGGTGGCCACTTTCATGCGCAACAGCTCTCTCCCGGGCGAGTTGAGACTGAAAAGCGGCAGCATGAGCGACGTGCACGCCTATGCCGGCTACTACACCACACCTGCCGGGAATCGCTATGCTATTGCTCTGATGTTCAACAACTACACCTGCAACCGCTCCCAGCTGAAGCAAAAAATTGCCGCTTGGCTCACCACGGCACTTTCTAAAAAAAAGTAACAGCCTCTAAAATTTTTTACTCTCCTGCTCGCATCTGTCATTTTATTACTACCTTTGGATAATTGGATAAACCGAAGATAGGATGCGGTTCGGCTAAGCCAAATGAGAAAACTTCGTTTTCCTTTGTCTTTGCGCTCACCTTTCGCTACCTTTGGATAACATAGTGAAACCTCTAAATTCGATTCCATGTCACGAGACAGTCGCATCGCATACATTATCAACCAGTTGGGCGAACTGCGTGAGCTCCTGCTCGTCATCGAGCAGGCCGGCCAAGATGCCCCCGGTATTCTACTGAAGTTGGCCCGTGAAAAAGCCGAATCTATCGACCGCTCTACCCGAGAGTTGCGGTCGTCACAGTTCTGGGCCGAATTGCAAAAGCACGATCCTTTTGACAGCGTTGCGCCCCAAAAGAGCGAAGCGCCCAATGACGACACCGACACGCCTGCCGATTATATTACTGCCGAGACCGAGGAGCACCACGAATCGCATCCCGCCGAAGAGGTGAATGATAGCTCCTTCGAAGACTCTTTCGACGAACCGTGGAATATGCCCGTAACCCCGACTCAAGAGGTAGAAATCGAAGAGCCCGTCCTGGCCACCACAATCGAAGAGGAGGCCGAACCTACACCCGAACCTGCACCTCATGCCAAGGAGCACGAAGTTCAACCTGCGCCCTCGGTTCACGAAGAGACTCCGCTCGATACACCGGCAGCCCCCTCGGCCGAAACTCCTGTCGAGAAAGAGGAGCCCCTCTACCCCTGGGAACAGATGAGCGACGAAGAGCTGTCGGCCGCCCAAGACGACCACAACGACTACGACGACGATACCGATGACACCGACTACGACGAGGCCGACTACGAGGATACTCCCACAGCCGACCTGCCGGCCGACGACACCTCGGCACCGGTCACCCTCGAAGAGGCCCTGCAACGCCAACAGGCCAAAGAGTTGCGCAAGGCATTGAGTCTGAACGACCGATTCCGGTTCCGTCGCGAACTTTTCGGTAACAGCGATATCCGCATGAACGAAACCCTGGCTCTCATCGACGCCATGAACTCCTACGAAGAGGCCGAGGACTACATCCTCAACGACCTCAACTGGGACATGGACAATCCCGAAGTCGCCGAGTTTATGAAAATCGTACAGAAACACTTTCTATAACCGCGCAGCACCATGTCGAAGCTCTATGTAGTCCCTACACCGGTAGGCAATCTCGAAGATATGACCTTCAGGGCCATTGCCGTGCTGCGGGAGGTCGATTGCATCCTGGCCGAAGATACCCGCACCAGCAGCGTCCTGCTCAAGCACTACGACATACACACCCGCATGCAGTCGCACCACAAGTTCAACGAGCACCAAACGGTCGAAGGCATCGTCGCCCGCATCGAGGGTGGTGAAACGATAGCCCTCATCTCCGACGCCGGTACACCGGCCATCTCCGACCCGGGATTCCTCCTGGTGCGGGAGTGCCGCCGCAGAGGCATCCCCGTCGAGTGTCTGCCCGGAGCCACCGCTTTCGTGCCGGCGCTGGTCGCCTCGGGACTGCCCAACGAGAAGTTCTGTTTCGAAGGATTCCTCCCCCAGAAGAAAGGACGTGCCACCCGGCTGGCCCAACTGGCCGACGAACCCCGCACGATCATCTTCTACGAGTCGCCCTTCCGCCTGCTCAAAACCCTGGTACAGTTCAAAGAGACCTTTGGCGGCGAGCGCGAAGCCTCGGTGAGCCGCGAGATCTCCAAGATTCACGAAGAGACGGTGCGAGGCACCCTCGACGAACTCATCGCCCACTTTACCGAGCACGAGCCCAAAGGCGAAATCGTCATTGTCGTGGCCGGTGCCCCCGAAAAACCCAAAGAGAAAAAAAGAGACAAATACGCCAAAAGCGATACACAACTATAAATTTAATTTTTAACCATTATGAAAAAGGCTATTACCGCTGCCATCGCAGCATCTGTTCTGATGATTGGCTGTACCAATCAATCGACCGAAGTGAAGAGACTGCAAGCCGAGAACGACTCGTTGCTCCAAGTCAATGCACAGACGACTGCCGACTTCAACGAAATGATTCAACTCATCAACGACGTAGAAGAGGGATTCCGTCAAATGAAAGAGGCCGAGAATTATCTGGTCACCCAAAAAGATGCCAACGGAGAAGTTTCGCTTACCACCCGGGAACAAATCAAAAACGATATGACACTGGTCGCCGAGACTCTGCAGAAAAACAAAGAGCGACTGGACAAACTGCAACAACAACTCAAGCAGAGCAAGAACCAGTCGGCATCTCTGCAAAAGACCATCGAGCGCCTGCAAGCAGAAATTACCGAAAAGACCGAACTGATTACCTCGCTGCAAGAGTCGCTCGCCAAACGCGATGTGCGCATTGCCGAGCTCGATGATGCCGTGAACAACCTCATCGGTCAAGTAGAGAACCTGGCTACCGAGAACCAGCAGCAAAAAGAGGTACTCCAAAGCCAGGACGAAGCGCTCAATACCGTTTATTATGCCTTGGGCACCAACAAAGAATTGAAGGAACAGAAGATTGTCGAGGGTGGCGGTCTCTTCTCGTCGAAAAAGGTGATGGAAAGCGACTTCAACAAAGACTACTTCACCACGGCCGACATGCGCAAACTGCACGAAATCCCCTTCGACAGCAAAAAGGCCAAGTTCCTCACCAAGCATCCCGAAGGCTCTTATGAACTGCAAAAAGACAACGAGGGGTACCTCACACTGGTAATCACCAACCCCGAGAACTTCTGGAGCTTGAGCCGCTACCTGGTGGTAGAGCTTAAATAACCGACCATTCACCCCATTTGGAGCGAGGCTGGAGACGGCATCTCCAGCCTCGTCTGTTTCTCTCTCTGCTACACACCTAAACCCTGCTTGAGTGTATGAACCGCTATACTGCCATTTTAGTGATACTCCTGCTGCTCGTCTCGTCGTGCGACAGTTTCTTCGAGAAAGAGTCGCCCCTGCCTCACAACCCCGAGCGGCCCGTGCTGCCCCCGGCTCGCGACCGACGCTTTGTCGTTGACAGTATCCGATACTACTTCGACTATTGGAGCAGCAAAAACACCCAACTGGCCGACGAGACCTGTGTCGTCATCATCTCAAACTCACTCGACAAAGAATGGCACGATACCCCCTCGCCCCCACAAGACCCGCTCTACAACTACTCCTATTTCTCCAGCGAAGACCCCTTGCTGGCCCAAATCTACACCGACACCCTGCGGGTGAGAACCCCTTGTTATGTCGATGACGACAACCGCATCGTATTGGGCGATTCGCTATATAGTTTTCAATCCTTCTCGGCAGAACTGACCCTGGCCGAAATCGACCGGACTATCGACGAGATATGCGTTCCCCCTCATACCGAAACTTACGTCTATGGCCAGTACAGCATCAGCTACTACCACATAGCCTACACCGCCTGGCTCACCGAAACAACCAGCAACACCCCCATCACCATCGAGGGCATGTGGGAGGGCAACATCATCAACGACGACTTTACGACACGCACTGAGTCGAAACCGTTATAACCCTGTCGGCCGGTATAGCCGCAATCCGGGGTATGCAACACGCCATAAACAATAATCCCCGCAAAAACTCTTTTACCAAGTTTTTGCGGGGATTATTTTATCGATTCTCATGTCGTCGGTTCCCGGTTTTCATTCGTGGACCCGGACGCCACTCGGTTCTACTCTTCATCGACATGCAGCGTATGCCCCATGCGTTTCTCTTTGGTGAGCAGATAGCGACGATTATAGGGATTGGGAGTCACCTCGATGGGTACATTCTCGACAATCTCCAGACCGTAAGCCTCGAGGCCGATACGCTTCACCGGATTGTTGGTCATCAGGCGCAGCTTGTGCACACCTATATCGCGCAGGATGCTGGCTCCCACACCATAGTCGCGCTCGTCGGCCTGGTGTCCCAGACACAGATTGGCATCGACCGTATCCATACCCTCCTCCTGAAGTTTATAGGCCTTCATCTTTTCCATCAGTCCTATTCCACGGCCTTCCTGATTCAGGTAGATAACAGCACCTTTCCCCTCTTTCTCGATCAGTTGCATGGCTTTGTGCAGTTGCTCCCCGCAATCGCAACGCATGGACCCGAATATGTCGCCCGTGGCACAGGACGAATGTACCCGCACCAATACCGGCTCATCCTTTTCAAACGAACCTTTGATCAAGGCAATATGCTCCAGCCCGTTGCTTTTCTGGCGGAAGGGAATCAGCCGGAAGTGGCCATACTCGGTAGGCATATCCACCTCGACCCCTCTCTCAATCAGCGACTCCTGTTTCAAGCGATAGGCAATCAGGTCGCGTATGGCGATAATCTTGATGCCAAACTTCTGAGCCACCTGGGTCAACTGCGGCAACCGGGCCATCGTACCGTCTTCGTTGAGAATCTCGATGAGCGCGGCAGCCGGATACAACCCGGCCAGACGTGCCAAATCGACAGCGGCTTCGGTGTGACCGGCACGTTTCAACACCCCTTTGTCCTGGGCATAGAGGGGATTGATGTGACCGGGGCGACCAAAGGTCTCGGGGGTCGAAGCCGGATCGGCCAAAGCCCGTATCGTGGCAGCCCGGTCGTGACTCGACACGCCGGTGGTACAGCCCTCCAGCTTGTCGATGGTTACGGTAAAGGGAGTCCCCAACATCGACGTGTTGTGATTCACCTGTCGATAGAGCTTGAGCTCTTCGCAACGCTGCTGCGTGATAGGGGCACACAAAACGCCCCGTCCGTTGGTGAGCATGAAGTTCACCTTCTCGGGGGTGATAGCCTCGGCGGCAATGATAAAATCGCCCTCGTTCTCGCGATCCTCATCGTCCACGACAATCAAAAACTTGCCTTGTCGAAAATCCTCGACGGCCTCGTCTATCGAACTCAAAATCGTCTCTTTATTCATAGCTTATATGGTTTTATCTTCTTCATACATTCGCTCTTTCTCTTCCTTCTCCAACAGGATGCGCAAATCGCCGTTGGTTCGAATCACGCCCTCTACCTCGTTTCGCAACAACCGTTGCTGGTACGAGCCTACCCAGTAGAGCAACAGCCCCACAGGGAAAAGAACGGCCAGCACATAGCCCCATTTCACCGTGGGAGCCGGGCGATATACCCACAGATTGCGCAACACGGGATAGTCCATCAGTTTACCAATTACCAATTGACTGCGGCTGTTCGATGTATAGTTTACCAAATCGTCAATCTGCTCCTCCAGTTCCATAATATCGGCCTTGGCATATCCATACAGGCAATATTTCCAATAGGACTGCCGCTTGCGCCCCACCTTGTCGAGATACCGGTTGCAGGCGACCGACAACTGCTCGGCCTTTTCGATAGCCACCTGGGGAATCATATCGTCCATCACCACCTCTTTCAAGACCACCTTACGCAACTCCTGACGCCCGATGAGTTTCCTGAAGAAGTTGATATAGACATCGGGGTTGAACACAGCCGAGTCTTTCACCGCCTTGTAGGTGAGGAAGATGCCCAGAGGCAGAAGCACCGCCGAACTGAGCCACATGCCTTCCCATACCTCCCAACGACCATCGCGGGCCAACTTGTACCCGGTATTGTCGATGATGTAGTAAAAGATGAACATGAACACCGACACCACGACCGGCATGCCCAGTCCGCCCTTGCGGATAATGGCACCCAGCGGTGCCCCTATGAAGAAAAAGATGATACAGGCAAACGAGAGGGTAAACTTCTTGTACATCTCGATTTGGTGGCGCCTGATAACCTTGTTCTCCTCTTTCATCGTGTAGCTGCGGAACTCGTAGTCCGAGTAATACCGTTCGGCGCGAGCCACTGCCCGGTCGAGGTACAGCTGCTTGCGCTGGAGACTGCCACCGCCAAATACACTGTCGAGATTGAGCGTGGCAGCCTCGGCTATTGCCTTCTGCTCCCTCACCGAGTCGTTGGGCGAGACCCGAACTCCCGGCCGATTGTAGAGCGAAAAATAGCCCGACGTCTTGAGGCTGCGGGCATAGTTGTTGCCGATACTGTCCACCCGGGTAGTCATCGAATCGATCGAAGTCTGCAACGCCTTGAGGTCTTTACCGATATACTGGTTCTGCATGATGCCGTCGTCCATACGGTTGAAGTTGGCATCGAAGGCAATCATAATCTCTTTGAGCGAAAAGGTCTCCCGGCGGTAGGGAATGTTGGAAGCACTGGTGCGCTGGTCGCGCAGGTTCTCAAACGACTCACCGTTGTAGAGCGTGAGAAACAGGTGCTGCTTGTCATCGGTCATCTTCAGCTTGCCCGAGTCGGCCAGGATAATCATGGCATTGTCAAAACCGGCCGACATGTCATAAATCATCACATCGTAGAGCATACCGGTCTTGTGGTTCTTCTGCTTTACATACAGGTTATAACCGCTTATCTGGTCATAGAATACCCCCTCGGGAATATCGAGCTCGGGCGACTTTTGCCGCATGGAATAGAGCAGGGTCCACATCTTTACCTGCGACTTGGGCAATACATTGTTCTGGAAAAAGAATGCGCCAATGGCCACAAATATCAAGAAAATGACCAATGGCCGCATGATTTGCAACAGCGAGATACCGGCAGCCTTGATAGCCAACAGCTCCAGCCGCTCGCCCAAATTGCCAAAAGTCATGAGCGAAGCCAGCAAGATAGCCAGCGGCAACGCCATGGGCACCATGGTCACGGCGGCATAGAAAAACAGTTCGGCCAAAACCGACATTTCGAGACCCTTCCCCACCATCTCATCGACATACCGCCACAGGAATTGCATGAGTACGATGAACAGGCAGATGAAGAATGTCATCAGAAACAGGGGTAAGAAGCTCTTTAAGATAAACCTGTATAGACGTTTGATATAGAACATTCTTTTGCCGATTATCAGGATGCAAAAGTAACGCAAAAAAATGAATTTCCGAAGAGGCTATAACGTTTATTGGGAAGATTCGCCAAAAACGGTGCCACCGTCAAATACCGAGCTACACCCCCAATTTGCGGCGGAGGGTCTCAACCTGATGATCCCACAAGTCGCGGCTGTCGTCCAACTCGTCGGGGTAGGCAAAATCGGTAACCGCCAGCATGGTGGCACCCGTCAACTCCGAAGTCGTGATGCGAAGCTCGAAATAGCTCCGGCTCTCCTCGTCGTCCAACCAGTGGAAACGAATATAGAGGCCGGTGCGCATGACAACCTGGTGTGCCTGTTGTGATGTCTTGTTCCAAAAGAAGGTAAACAACTTTCCGTCGCTCTGCACCTCATCGGCAAACCAATCCGACAACCCGTTTTTGGTTCCTATATAGGGCCAAAGCAAAGCAGGAGAAACACTTTTTAGCTCATACTCTATCACAAACTTCTCTTTATTCATAAACCTCTCAATATTATAGCATTTCCCCCTTCAGGCAGATGGAAGGGTTCCTATTTCCGACGGCGAATATAGAGATATTATTCCTATCTTTTGCAGTAAAATTTGAAAAAATGGAACGAAAAAGAAATTTCACTCTATTTTATATAATATTTACCTCGAATTGCAAACTGGATATTACATTTTATTGCTACATTTGCAGGTAGTAAAAACCACATAAAACCAATCCGACTATGAATTTAATGGAACGAATGGTAGAACAAGCCCGAGCAAACAAACAACGTATTGTTTTACCGGAAGGAACAGAAGATCGTACTCTGCAGGCTGCCGACCGAATCCTGGCCGACAACATAGCCGACGTAGTCCTCATCGGCAACCCCGACGAAATAAGGGCGCTTGCCAATCAATATCACTTGACCCACATCGACAAGGCCACGCTGGTAAACCCGGCCAACCACGACAAGAAAGAGACCTATACCCAACTGCTCTATGAGTTGAGAAAAGCCAAGGGAATGACCCTCGAAAAGGCTCAACAACTGGTCGAAGACCCCTTGTATCTGGGCTGCCTCATGATCAAGAACGGCGATGCCGACGGCGAAGTGGCCGGAGCCCGCAACACGACAGGCAACGTATTGCGTTCGGCCTTCCAGATTATCAAAACCGTTCCCGGCGTGAAGGTCGTATCGGGGGCCTTCCTGATGTTCATCCCCGACACGTCGTATGGCGAAAACGGCCTCATGGTCTTTGCCGACTGTGCCGTGCTGCCCGACCCCACGGCCGAAGAGCTCGCTCAAATTGCCGTATCGACTGCCAAAACCGCCCGCGACATTGCCGGCATAGATCCCCGCATCGCCATGCTCAGCTTCTCGTCGAAAGGCAGTGCCAGCCACGAGATGGTCGATAAGGTAGTAGAAGCCACCCGCCTGGCCCGCGAAATGGAGCCCACCTTGAAAATCGACGGCGAGTTGCAGGCCGATGCCGCCATCGTTCCCGCCGTTGGGGCCAGCAAAGCTCCCGGCAGCGAAATCGCCGGTCATGCCAACGTGCTGGTATTCCCCTCGCTCGAAGTGGGCAACATCACCTATAAACTGGTACAACGCCTGGCTCACGCCGAAGCCGTAGGTCCTATCCTGCAAGGTATTGCCGCACCGGTCAACGACCTCTCCCGCGGCTGCTCGGTCGATGATATCTATAAGATGATTACTATCACCTGCAACCAGGCCATCAGCTTGAAAAAATAACCTTAATACCACATACTTTATGAAGATCTTAGTATTAAATTGCGGTAGTTCGTCGGTTAAATACAAACTGTTCGACATCGACTCCAAAACCGTATTGGCCCAAGGCGGTGCCGAAAAAATAGGTCTGGAAGACTCGTTCCTGAAACTCACCTTGCCCAGCGGCGAGAAGGTGATACTCAAGAGCCCCATGCCCGAGCACCACGCTGCCATACAAAACATACTCAACGTGCTCACCAGCAAAGAGTATGGATGTATCAAATCGTTCGACGAAATCGACGCCGTAGGCCACCGTGTCGTTCACGGCGGTGAAAAGTTCAACACCAGTGTACTCATCACCGACGAGGTAATCGAAAAGATAAAAGAGTGCTACGACATAGCTCCGTTGCACAACCCCGTAAACATGGCCGGCATCGATGCCATCTCGAAACTGATGCCTTCGGTTCCCCAGGTAGGCGTATTCGACACCGCCTTCCACCAGACCATGCCGGCACATGCCTACATGTATGCCCTGCCCTACGACCTGTACACCAAGTATGGCATACGCCGCTACGGATTCCACGGCACCAGCCACCGCTATGTATCGCGCCGGGCCTGCGAATTCCTGGGCGTACCCTATGAACAACAACGCATCATCACCTGCCACATTGGCAACGGCGGTTCCATCACGGCCATCAAGGATGGCAAATCGATCGACACCTCCATGGGTATGACCCCTGTCGAGGGATTGATGATGGGTACCCGCTCGGGCGATGTCGATGCCGGTGTGCTCACCTACCTCATGGACAAAGAGCACCTCGACTCGGCCGGTATTGCCAACCTGGTGAACAAGAAGAGCGGTGTGGCCGGTATCTCGGGCCTTTCGTCCGACATGCGCGACATCGAAGCTGGTGTAGCTGCCGGTAACGAACGCGCCATCCTGGCCCTGCAAATGTATGAATACCGCATCACCAAATACATAGGTGCCTATGCCGCCATCTTGGGAGGTGTCGATATCATTGTGTTCACGGGTGGTGTGGGTGAGAACCAGACCCAAACCCGCGAAGCCGTGTGCAAACCGCTGGCCTTCATGGGCGTAGAAATCGATGCCGAGCTGAACAAGACGATTCGTGGTACCGAAAGCCTCATCAGCACCCCGGCTTCGAAAGTGAAGGTGGTTGTAATCCCCACCGACGAGGAGTACATGATTGCCTCCGACACGAAAGCCGTGCTCGACAACCTGAAGAAATAAATTCTGTCACCGACACACAGGCCGGTAGAACGATTCCCGCTCAACCGCCTGCCGTTCGAGCCATAAACAAGAGCCCTGCCGCTCGCCCGTTACGGGCTGCGGCAGGGCTCTTTTCCTATGAAAGAAGAAAAAAAGGAAATGATTCCGGATTACTCAAGTTGACCCGTAGCCCGCAAGTATTGGGTCTCGTAAATCTTGTATTGCGTGTGCGCCTCGATGAGATTGCTCTCGGCCTGTTGCCACTGCGACTGAGCATCGAGCAAATCGGTGAGCGTAGCCATCGACGACTCGTAACGGTTGCGCATGACCCGCAGATTTTCGAGAGCCTGCTCCACCCCTGTCTCGGCCGTACCGACAAGACGGTAACCATCCTGTACATTGCGGATGGCCTGCTGCACCTCGAGGTTGAGCAACCGGGTATTCTTTTGCAATTCAAGTTCGGCACTACGCAACTCATAACGAGCCTTGCGCACCTTCTTATGCACCTCGCCCCAGTGAAACAGCGGCACCTTCACCGCCAGCATCACCATGCCTATGCCATCGCGAAACTCTTGCGAATAGGGCATCATGGTGCCGTTGCCCACATCGACCAGACTATTGAGCTTGATATTGCCATAATAAGTATATCCGGCCGACAGTCCCACCGTAGGGAGCATCTCGGCCCGTGTACTCTTTATTTGCTGCCTGCCCACCTCGACCTGCTGCTTGAGCAGCGTGAGTTCGGGACGATTGTCGATCGAGGCGGTGAGCAGACCGGGGTCGGCAACTACCCAAGTCGTGTCGGTAGGCACGATTGCCGTGGTATCGTCCACCCCAATCAACCGGCACAACGACAAGCGGCACAAGTCGGCACCGTTGCGAGCCTTTTGCAATTGATAGTGTATCTCGCTCTGCTTGGCCTTGATACGCAACAAGTCGTTCTCGATAATCATGCCGGCCGAGAGCGAACCGCTCATCTGGTCATACAGGGTATCCATCTGGGCACAATAGCTTTCGAGCATACGCACCTTGCGATCGACGGCGATACAGGTCCAATAGGCATTGTCGGCATCGACCAGGACATCCATGCGGGTCATGCGCAACTGCTCCCCGGCGGCAGCCTCGCCAATGCGAGCCATGCGTTTGCCGGCCATAATTTTCCCGCCCGTATAGATAGGCTGGGTGAGGGTAATACCGGCCATATACATACCCCGCATGCGCAGATCCATCCCCATCATGTCGATATCGGGGAATACATAGGCTCCGGTGGCCGACCCCTCGAATTTGGGCAGATAGGCCGTTGTGGCGATGCGGTTGTCGAGTTCGGCTTGGCGCAGCCGTATATCGGCCTGTTCGAGCTCCTCGCTGTGCGACAGCGCCATCTCGCGGCACTGAGCGTGCGAAAGCAACAACGGCTGGGCTGTAGCCAGGTTCGACCCGGCCACGCAAAGGGCCAAGCCCATCGCATATATTCTGTTGAATTTCATTGTCTCTCTATTTTATACGTTAACAGGTTTCTTGATTCGGAACATCGCCGCGTAGAAGAGCGGCAAAAGCACGAGCGTAATGATTGTACCCACGGTGAGACCACCCATGATGGTGATAGCCATCGAGCTGTACATGGGGTCGGTCACGAGCGGAATCATGCCCACGATGGTGGTCAACGAAGCCATCAGCACAGGGCGCACACGCGATACCGTAGCCTCGATTACCGCCGTATAGGGCGACTGCTTCTCCTCAGTCTGCAACCGGTTAATCTCATCGACCAGCACAATGGCATTCTTGACCATCATGCCTATCAAACCCATCATACCAATGATGGCCATGAAAGTGAAGGGCTGACCACTTACCAGCAGCACCGGTGTAATACCACAGAAGACAAAGGGGATGCAGAGGAGAATCAGTATCACCTTGCGCCAGCTGTTGAAGAGGAGCAGCAGAATGGCCAGAATAATAAATATCGTGAGCGGTACAAACTTCATCAGGTTGCCTATGGCCTCGCCCTGCAGCTCACCCTCGCCTACCCAACGCATGCGATACCCCTCGGGCAGGTCTATGGCCTCGATTTCGTCTTTAATTGACTCCACCACTTTGGCCGGAGTAGCCTCGTCGCAATAGGGGTTGGGATCGCACTCGGCCTCAATAACCCGCCGGCCGTTCATGCGCAACACTACATCCTCGTCCCAGTCGAGTCGTATGTGGTGGGCCACATTGCTCAAGGGTGTGGCCCTGAAGAGTTGGTCCTGCAAATCACTCATGCTCTGTCCGCCAGCCAAGGCACTCTGCAACGCCTCGTTCGACAAGTGGAAGTTAAGCATGCTCCACACCGGTATATCTTCGAGATTGCGAATATGCGAACCATCGTCGTTGCGTACCTCAAGATTGAGCAGTATCTGACGATTCTGATCATTGAGCACACCCACCGGCATACCGTCGGTAGCGGCCAACAAGGCATTGGCCACATCGCTGCGCCCGATACCCGAGCGCAAGGCATCCTGCTGGTCAAACTCGGCCACGAGAGCTTTTCCCCGGGGTTTCCAGTTATTCTGCACCGAGTAGGCATCGACATAGGGCGAGCGGCGCATAATCTCCTCGGCCTGGGCGCTCAACCGGCGCAACACGGCCGGGTCGGGTCCCGAGAACTCCACCTCGACCGTGTGCGAGGTAGAAATCGAGAAGTTGTATTTGCGCGTGCGGATATAGGCGTCGGGGTACTCCCGACGCAACTGCTCCCGCACTACCGGTATCTGCTCGACCACCGTGCGATAATCCTTGCAATCGACAATCAACTCGCCATAGCAATCGCCGCCCGAGGTCATGGGCCGCACCAGACAGTAGTGTGCCGGAGCGCTGCCCTGACTCACTGCCACCCGCTCGATATTGGGGTTCTGCGATACCTTGTCGCTCATCTCGAGCAACCGGGCACATACCGTGTCGGCATTGGCGGCCGAGGGGAAGAAGCACTCGACCACAAACTGCTTGTAGTCAAAGTCGGGGAAGAAGAGATTCTTCACCTGCTTTGCCCCCAGCAGACACAGCACCAGCAACACCACCGCACCGATGATGGTAACCCGCTTGTAGCCGATAAGAACCGATATGACTTTGCGCACGAAACGATGCACTGGCGAGTTCATCACTGCACCCGAAGCCTCGGTACCGCTCTTCTCACGACGAGGCAACCACGAGTGGGCACAAACGGGCACCTGGATAAGAGCCAGCACCCAACTGGCCAACAGACTCACACACAACACCAGAAAGAGGTCGCCGGCATATTCGCCGGCCGAGTCGGGCGAGAGATAGACACACAGGAACGTTGAGGCGGCAATAATCGTCGCACCCAACAGAGGCATGGCCGTGTTGCGCCCGATGCGGTAGAGATAGGTATCGGGGGGCAATCCTCGCTTTTTGTCAATCAAGATACCGTCCATAATCACCACGGCATTATCGACCAGCATACCCATCGCCACGATAAAAGCTCCCAGCGAGATGCGCTGCAACGTGGTGCCGCACATGAGCAGGATGGGGAACGAGACGCACACTGTGAGTACCAGTCCGAATCCGATAATGAGTCCACTGCGCCAACCCATCGTAAAGATGAGTACCAGGATAACAATGACCACCGACTCGACCAGATTCCACATGAACGACGAGATGGCCTCATCGACCTTGTCGGGCTGGAAAAATATCTTCTCGGTAGAGAAGCCGGCCGGCATGTTCTTCATGGCCTCGGCCAGCCGGGCATCAACGGCACGCCCCACATCGGGCACAATGGCCGACGACTCCATGGCAATGCAGATGGCCAGGGCCGGTTTTCCATCGACAAAGAAGCCGTTGCGTTGCGGGGTTGCATAGCCCCGCTCTACCCGAGCAATATCGCCAATGCGCAGCGTATTGCCATCGAGAGTCTGTATCTGGAGGTTGCGTATATCCTCCTCGTTCTTGACCGCCCCATCGACATAGAGAGCAATGCGTTCGCCGTCGCTGCCATAGCGGCCGGCATTGACCGTCTTTCCGGCACTTTGCAGGGTACTCATGATTTGGGTAGGAATAATACCGTTACGGGCTATCTGCTCTTTCGAGAGGATAATATTGATTACCTCGTCGCGGTTACCCACGATATTGATACGCTTCACTCCCTTAACATCGAGCAACTCGCGTTGCAGATAGCGGGCATAGCGATACATCTCGGGGTAGTCGTATCCGTCGGCCGTGAGCGCATAAAAAATACCATAGACATCCATCATGTCGTCGATAACGATAGGCTCGTAACAGCCCTGCGGCAAGCGGGCAGCCGCATCGTTGACCTTGCGCCGCAACAGGTCGAAGTGCTGTTCGAGGTCGCGGTTCAATACCGTCATCTGAAACTCGACGGTAAACATGGCCACACTGTTCTGGCACTCGCTCTTTACCTTCTTGACATTGGGGAGTGCCCGCAACTCATCCTCCATGAGTTGGGCCACCTTCAGCTCCATCTCGTGGGCACTGGCCCCCGGCCACGATACCACAACCATGGCCTGCTTGGCCGATACGGCCGGGTCTTCGAGTTTGGGCATCTGCACAAACGACAACACCCCGGCAATGAGAATCGCCACCATCAACGACCAGAAGAGGATGGGGCATTGCATGAAAAACCGAGTTATCTTCATCACAGCAATCCTCCTACATTCGTGTTACTGGGTGCCTCGATTACACGCACCTTATCTCCCTCTTGCAACAGGCGCACACCGGCCCGCACCAATTGTTCATTGCCGGTGAGCCCGTCAATCACAACGGCACGACCGTCGGCATCGACTCCGTCGAGTACCACCCGGCGACGGGTCACCGTAGAGTCGGGGCCGAATACCCACACGCACGAGGAGTCGCCCTCCTCAAAAAGACTCTGCAACGGCACGGCAAATCCACGGGCCGAAGCCGAATCGCCCAGAACGATTCCCACCTCGACATTCCTACCAGCCGTCAGGTTACGGTCGGGACGCCCTTCAAAAGCCAGTTGCAACCGATACAACTGATTGCCGTCGGCCTTGGGGGTGAGGCTCATGAGCGTAAGAGGCATATCCCCGTCAATGCCCGAGGCCCGACAAAAGAAGCGTTCGAACTCTTCCCGCTGCCGGTACACACTGCCCGGGATATCGGCCGAGACTTCCATTTGCGACACATCCAGCAGGGTAAACAGAGCGGTACCGGCATCGACCATCTCGGCCGGCGAGAAATTGACCGCCTGTATATAGCCATCGGTCGGGGCATAGAGTTTCGTATAACTCAATTTATTCTTGTTGGCCTGCAACTGCACCTCGAGCTGCTTCAATCCGGCCGAAGCCTTTTCGTAGTCGTTGGCCGATACACTTTTCTGTGCCAACAGCCGCTCAGTACGCTTCACTTCGTCTCGCACCTGGTCATACTGCACCTGCAATGCCTCGACCGCCAGCCGGTAGTCGGCATCGTCAAGCTCGGCCAACAACTGGCCGCGATGCACCCGGTCGCCCTCGCTCACATGAATACGGGCAATCTGCCCCGCGGTTTTGAACCCAAGGCTTATCTCGTGAGCCTCTTTCACGATACCCGAATAGTATTTCACCGTCTCCTCGCTCAAAGCTACGGGACGAGTAAGATAGACACTCCGCTCGCGAGAGCCCTCCCGGTCTCCGCCAGTACAGGCACACAGCAACAGAACGGCTGCCACAATAGACACATTTTTCTTCATCGTATCTTGTTTTTTAGTTGATTTCACAGCTGCAAATTTCCACCTTTTCGATGACAGCAGTTTGTTGCGGTCGTCCTGCATATTGTTCAAAAAGTCGATACAGAACTCTATTTAACAAGAAATTTGAGCTATTTCTTATTCAAATAGGTATATTCGCCCCTGTAAATCGACAATGAATCATGGAGCAAAATCCGACACTCAGCACCCTGAATTTGCACATGCTGCCCTTCAACGAGCGGGCATGTGTATATCACAACGAACTTTTCTTGTCCGACAACTTCGACGATTCAAACATCACCTCAAACCTGCTGGATAACCCCGAGGTGCTCACATTCATCACATCGCCCTACCCGTTCAAGATACAGTTTGCCATGATGATTCTCTGCCTCAACGGCCACATGCGGGTCAATCTGAACCTGAATGAATATGAATTGCAACGCAATTGCATCCAGATAGTCACTCCCGGGGCCATTGCACAATGTGTAGAGATCACTCCCGACAGCCGCATGGCCATTATTGCATTTGACACGGTCAACAACATTCCCGAAAACAATACCCAAAGCGCACTCATCATGCGTAAGTTCCTCATCAACAACGCCATGTTGCAACTCTCCGACCGAGAGATGGACGAGATGATGGAGCTTTATCACCACATGCGCCAGAAGATACTTCGACCCGAGGAGCTTTTCACCCATGAAATTCTCAACAATTACACACAAATATTCTATTACAACATCTGCCAGTTGATGAGCCCCTACGTCGAACAGCAAGACACCCAGTATGTCTCGCGCAAAAAACAGATTTTCGACCAGTTCATCGAGCTGCTCAGGCAACATTACACCCAGGAGCGAAGCATCGGTTTCTATGCCAACCAGTTGTGCATCACCCCCAAATATCTTTCGCAGGTGATTTTCGACATCAGCAATCGCCACGCCGGTGACTGGATTCGCGACTATGTCATACTCGAGGCCAAGGCGCTGTTGAAAAGCGGGAAATACAACGTGCAACAGGTGAGCGACCTGCTCAACTTCGCCAACCAGTCGTTCTTCGGCAGCTACTTCAAAAAGGCGGTAGGCTGCTCCCCGTCGGCCTATCAAGATTCGTAACAAGTTCTAAAACCGTCATAATCATTTGGCTATCAATACATATTTATTCTCATCCATCCTTCTTAAAACGGTCTGTCCCATTCGACCGCAACGCTATCGTTTTACCTAAAATATACCAAACCTAACCTTTTTTTACTAAATTATAGGTATTGACCCCCCGAAAGCCCCCCTATACCTTTGCATCGGAAATCCAAAAAAGAGAACCTATGCAACGAAAATTCCTATGGCTTGCGCTGGGCCTGTCACTTGCCCTGCCGGCAGCAGCGCAAGGCGATGAAACAACAGTCGATGCCGTATCGGGGGCCACCTCGCTCCCGGCCACGAAAAGAGAACAGTTAAAAGCAGAACTGAAAGCCGAGATTCTGGAAGAACTCCGCCAGGAGCCTCCCGTCGAAGCTGCGGTGGCCGAACCGCGCAAACCCCGCCTCACCATCGGCGGATATGGCGAAGCCGTTGCCTCTCGCAATTTTTTCAGCGACGATTATAAAAAATACCAGGATGCCCATCTGCATAAGGGCGAGAGCCACGGCCGTTTCGACCTGCCCCATGTGGTCATCTTCCTCGGCTATGACTTTGGCCGCGGTTGGAGCATGGGTACCGAAATCGAGTTTGAACACGGCGGCACCGAAAGTGCCGTCGAAATCGAAGAGGAGGAAGCCGGAGAATATGAATCGGAAATCGAACGAGGCGGAGAAGTCGCACTCGAACAATTTTGGATTCAAAAGAGCTTCTCCCGAGCCCTCAATCTGCGCTTGGGCCACATCATCGTGCCGGTAGGCGCCACCAACATGCACCACACCCCCACCGAGTTCTTCGGTGTATACCGTCCCGAAGGGGAGAACACGATACTGCCCTGTACGTGGCACGAAACGGGCATCAGTCTGTGGGGCATGCTGGGCAACCAATGGCGCTATGAGGTGATGTTTCTGCCGGGACTCGACTCCGACCGCTTCAACAGCAAAGGCTGGATACACGACGGTGCCGGTAGCCCCTACGAGTTCAAGATAGGAAACACCTATGCCGGGGCCTTTCGGGTCGACAATTTCTCGGTTCCCGGCCTGCGCCTGAGTGTGAGCGGATACGGTGGCAACAGTTTCAAGAATACGCTCTATCCGCAAACCAACAGCCGCTACCGAGGTGTAAAGGGTACCGTGCTCATCGGAGCTTTCGACTTTGCCTACGACGCCCATAACTGGATTGTACGGGGACATTTCGATTACGGCCACCTCTCCGACGCCGATATGATTACCGCCTTCAATGGAAGCATGTCGGCCTCGTCGGTATCGTCGAAGCAAGCCGTTGCATCTGATGCCATCGCCACCGGCATCGAGGCCGGATATGATTTCTTCTCATTCTCGCCCAAACTGCACGACCGCAACCAACGCCTCTACCTCTTCGGCCGATACGACTACTACGACTCGATGTTCAAGACGCCCGCCCGCGTGCAGCACTACAAATGGTGCGGACGCCAACGCATCGCCGCCGGTATCAACTACTACCCCATGAAATCGATTGTCATCAAGGCCGAATACAGCATCGGGTTGCTCAATGCCAACTCCTACACCTATACCGACTCCAGCGGAGCCACCTGCACAGGCCACTACAACAACGAGCCCGCCATATCGATAGGCATCGCCTACTCGGGGCTGTTCACGAGATAATCAAACCGTATTGTTTCAATCATAAAACCATTTATTACAATGAAAAGAGTTTTCAGAAATTCGTTACAACTATTTGCTTTGTCGGCCCTGCTGCTCGGCGGTGTGTCCTGCACGGAAGAAGAGAAAGATTTCTCTTGGGAAGAACAGCGCGAAACGGCATTGCAATCGGCAGCAACCGCATTCGTCGAAAAAACGGTCATACCTACCTACACTTCGCTGGCCGATGCCTGCCTCGAACTGGCCGACCTCTGTTCCCAAATCGAAACCTCGGCCCAAGCCAATGCCTCGACCGACATCGCTGCCTCGGGCTCATTAAGCACCGAGACAAAAACGATAGTCGAACAGGCTTGTGCCAAATGGTATGAAGCCCGCAAGCAGTGGGAGCTGAGCGAAGCATTCCTCTACGGAGCCGCCGGCGACTACAACATCGACCCCCATATCGACTCGTGGCCGCTCAACGCTACCGACCTGCAAGCCCTGCTCGACGACCCGGTGCGCATGGGCATGATGGACGCCGAGTATGCCGCCGGTCTGGGCTACGGCCTGCTGGGATTCCACGCCATCGAATACATGCTGTTCGACCACCAGATCGATGCCTCTTCGACCACAGGCAAGGCACGCTCCGGAGCTTTCAGCCGCAAGGAAGAACTGGTCTACCTCACAGCCGTGGCAGGCGACCTGGCCAACCAATGCGTGCGGCTCGAAGCTTCATGGAAAGGACTGGCCAACGTATCGAGCCAAAAACAAACCTTGCTGACCGAAGCCGAACTCGAACCGACCTTCAACTACGGCGAAAGCATGAAAAACGCCGGTAAAGGCGGCAGCAAATACAAAAGCTACCTCGAAGCTGCCCAGGAAATTATCCAAGGCTGCTCGGACATAGCCGACGAAGTGGGCAACCAGAAGATAGGCCGCCCCAACGAGGCCGCGGCCGGAGCTTCGGAAGACCTCAGCTACATCGAATCGCCCTATGCCAAAAACTCCAAAGTCGATTTCTACGACAACATCGTCAGCATCAAGAACGCCTATCTGGGCATGAACGTGGGCGACCCGTCGGTGAGCAACTACCTGGCCAGCATCAACCCCACGGCCGACACAGCCGTACGCAATGCCATCGAGGCGGCATTGAACGCCATCGATGCAGCTCCAGCCCCCTTTGTCAACTACGCCGGCTCGCACAACGAGCTGTGGAAAAAGGCCACGACGGCTTGCAACGACTTGAAAAAGGCTCTCGACGAAGCACAATCGGCCATAGGACAATAAACAACACATAATTTCAAAAGCTATGAAATCTTATCCCTTTTTACTGGCTTTTGCAACGGCGGCGCTGTGCGTCGCCGGTTGCACAGATGACAACCCCGACGACACACCCCGTCCCGTTACACCGCAGTTGTCGGAAGAGTATTACACGGGCGGCCAGCTGGGTACCGCCTTCAACACCACCTCATCGGCCTTCGAACAACCGTCGGCCGCCGTCGAGAATGCCGGCATGAGCACCTCGTTCAAGAACGGTGAAGCCCTGTTCGAAAAGATTTTCACCCCGGCCTCCGACGGTTCGGTTCGCGGCGGACTGGGACCGCTCTATATCCGCACCTCCTGCATGCACTGCCACCCGGGTTACGGCCACGGCAAACGTCAGGAAGGGACCTTCAATGCCACCGAGATAGGCAACGGATACCTGCTGGTCATCTATGACGACAACGACAACTACATCGCCTCGCTCACAGGCATGCCGCAACTCTTTGCCGTCGAGCCTTTCAAGGCTCCGATAGACCCTGCGAAAATCAAGATTTCCTGGAAACCGTATACCGACAGCTGGGGAAATACCTTTGCCGACGGTACCACCTATGAATTGGTCTACCCCGAAGTGACGATTCCCGCCGACGCCTACTATGTCGATCTCATCACCACCGACGGCCGCACCCTTTCGCCCGACCAGGTAAATATCCGGCTCGAATCGACCATCGGCATCTACGGCACGGGACTGCTTGATGCCATCGACGACGAGGACTTGAAAGCCGAATATGCCAAACAGGAGAAAGACAACTATTTCGCATTGAACCCCAAAATCTTCCAAAACGGCGAGTGGGTAAGCCAGTACAGCAACAACCGCCCCGGCGACGGAGGTACGGGCGAGAAGCACCCCTATCGGTTCACCTATGCCCTCAGCCGCGGCCCCTTGCAGGATGCCGCCGGCTCCAACGCCATCTGGAACATCACCAACGTGACCCGTTCGAACCGCCGCTATCATTACATGACTCAGGCCTATGCCGAGAAGGCGTCGAAAGACCCCGAGGTTCAGGCTCGCTTCTACGACTATTTCCCCGAACGGAAAACCGAGGCCGGAGTCGAACAAGACATCTACAACTATCTGATGGCGACCGACCTGCCGGTCGAGATGAGCGACGAATACTACACCGACCTGATGGTATGGCACCGGGGACTGGCTGTACCGGCAGCACGCAATCTCGACGACCCCACGATACAACGGGGCAAGCAACTGTTTACCGAGATGGGGTGCAGCTATTGCCATCGCCCCACCTGGACAACCGGTGAAGACCGCTATACCGATCCCAGCGGATTCTTCACCCGCGGCACCGAACTGCCCCGCTATCCTCACCAAAAAATATGGCCTTACACCGACCTGGTACAACACCGCCTGCACATGCAGAACGATATTCGCACCGGCTGGTGCCGCACCACTCCTCTGTGGGGCAGAGGGCTGCATCAGAAATGTACCGGCTCGTTCGAAAGCGACCGGCTGCATGACTGCCGTGCCCGCAACGTGATTGAAGCCATCATGTGGCACGGAGCCCCCGAGAGCGATGCCCGGCAGTCGGTCGAAAAATTCCGTGCCCTAAGCCGGGAAGACCGCGAGGCGGTAGTAAAATTCATCGATGCGATTTAATCGTCGCCCTACGTAAACTTACTTTACAAAGACTTATGAAATGCCGGCGCCTCACGCGTCGGCATTTTGAGGTATCAAGAAACCCCTACTCCTCTAACAATGAAACTACTCAAACGAACTACATTCGCCCTGCTGGCCGCCGTGCTGTGTGTATTGACCGCAGCGACCATCGTCGAGAAGGAACTGGGCACACCGTTTGTCGCCCGTCACATCTACCAGTCGCCTGCTTTCGTGGCTCTCTGGTTTGTCCTGGCCCTGCTGGCCGCCGCCTATCTGCTGCGCCACCGCGCACTGCGTCCGGCCACCTGGTTGCTGCATCTGGCCCTGCTGGTTATTCTGGGCGGAGCATTCGTCACCTGGCTCACCGGCCGACAGGGCACCCTGCATCTGCGTCTGGGCGAAGCCCCCGCCGCCGTCTACCTCGACAGCGACGGGCAGGAACAGCCCCTCCCCTTCACGGTCGCGCTCGAACGGTTCTACATCGAATACTACCCCGGCACCCGGGCTCCCCTCGACTTTGTGAGTTGTGTCACCCTCGCCGACGAGGAGCAGAGCCGCAGCGAGACCATCGCCATGAACCGCATTGCCCGCTACCGAGGCTACCGCTTCTACCAGTCGTCCTACGACAGCGACGGGGCGGGCACGCGCCTCTCGGTGGCTCACGACCCCTGGGGCATCGCCATCACCTACACCGGCTACCTGTTGCTGCTCGTGGCCATGGCGGCCCAACTCATCGACCGGCAAGGCACCTTCCGCCGCCTGCTGCACAGCCGGGCCCTGCGGGGCATCGGTCTCGGCATCGTCGCGGGACTGGCAACCGTACTCCCGGCACAAGCGGCCGAACCGGCTCCACCCACCCTGCCCCGGGAACATGCCTCCCGACTGGGAGAGCTCTGCATCTACTACAACCAGCGCATCTGCCCTCTCTCCACGCTGGCCCGCGACTTCACGGTGAAACTCTGCGGCAAAAGCAGTTACCGAGGGCTCACCCCCGAACAGGTGCTCTCCGGGTGGCTCTTCTACTACGACGAATGGAAACAGGAGCCCATGATCAAGATAAAAAGCCGCGAGGCACGGCGGCTGCTCGGCATAGAGGGGCGATATGCCCGGCTCACCGACTTCAACCGGGCTCTGCGGGACTATCGACCCGGACAGACCGACGACCGGGGCGTGAACGAGGCCAACGAAAAGTTCAACCTCGTGGCCATGCTCTGCACCGGCTCCCTGTTGCAAATCTACCCCTACCGTCTCAACGACACGCTGCACTGGGTCTCGCAGGTCGACGTGCTGCCCCGCGAGCTGCCTTATGAACAGGCTCTGTTCATCGGGCAATCGATGAACTATGTGAACGAACTGGTGGCCCAGCGCGACTACACAACATTGTCGCAGGTACTCGCAAAGATAGGGCAATACCAGCAGAAGTGCTGCGGCGAGGCTTACCCCTCGGCCACCCGGCTGCAGGCCGAGCTGCTCTACAACCGGCTGGGCCACTCACTGGTAGTGGCTATTCTGCTCATCGTGGCAGGAGCGGCCGCCTTTGTCTACGCCTGCCGGTGCATCACCCGCGGGCGTGCAGGGTCGACCTCGATTCGGCGGATGTTGTGGGTCGGGATACTCCTCGGCTTTGTCTACCTGTCGGCCACGCTGTCGCTGCGCGGCTATATCGCCGGCCACTGGCCCCTCGCCAACGGCTTCGAGACCATGCAGTTCATGGCCTGGTGTGCCCTGGGTGTGACGCTGCTGAGCCACCGGCAATTCATCCTGATTATGCCGTTCGGCTACCTGGTGAGCGGGTTGGCCATGCTGGTAGCGATGATGGGCGAATCGAATCCCCAGATTACCCCGCTCATGCCGGTACTCACCTCGCCCCTGCTCTCGGTGCATGTGGTACTGGTCATGCTGGCCTACACGCTGCTGGCCTTTGTCATGTTCAACGGCTTGGCCGGACTCGTACTCTACCGGAACCACCGCCGGTCAAGCGAGCAACTGCAGACCGTCGGGCGCATTCTGCTCTACCCCGCCGTCTTCGTCCTGGCAGCCGGAATCTTCGTGGGGGCCGTCTGGGCCAATATCTCGTGGGGCCGCTACTGGGGTTGGGACCCCAAAGAGGTATGGGCCCTCATTACCTGGCTCGTCTATGCCCTGGCCCTGCACCCCGATTCGCTCCCCCGCTTCAGGCGCCCCCTCTTCTTTCACACCTTCTGCGTGGCAGCCTTCTTCTGCGTACTCATCACCTACTTCGGGGTCAACTTCCTGCTGGGCGGCATGCACAGCTATGCCTGACACTCCCCAACCATACCCCCGCAAAAAAAGCAACGGCCGAAGAGCAATCTGCTCCTCGGCCGTTGGCCTATTATGGAATAAGATTTTCGTCCGATCAGATACCCAGCACGCTGAGGTCGGCAAAGTAGCCATATACACAGCTGGCGATACCCAGCAACAGGATACCGGCTACGCAAACCACCAGGCTCACGCGCGAACCGTTGTCGCTACGGAAGGGGGCAATCACACACTCGTTTTCGGTGTTGATAAACATGGCCTTTACTACCAGCAGATAGTAGTAGAGCGAGATAATCGTGTTCAACAAGGCAATGAGCACCAAGATATAGAAGCCCGAGTGAATGGCCGAAGCAAAGATGAAGAACTTGCTGAAGAACCCGGCGAACGGCGGGATACCGGCCAACGAGAACATGGCCAGCATCATGATCACACTCAGCTTGGGATTGGTCTTGTACAAGCCGTTGTAGTCGTCCATGCTCACCTTGCCGGTGTTGTGCTCGATCGACGAGATAACCCCGAAGGCAGCCAGGTTGGAGAAGATGTAAACCAATACATAGTAAACCAAAGCCGTTGTTCCTTGAATGGAATCGGCAACGATACCCAACATGATGTAACCGGCTTGCGAGATTGACGAGAAGGCCAGAAAGCGTTTCAGGTTCTTCTGACGGATGGCAAACAAGTTACCCACGGTAATGGTGAGTACAATCAATGCCCACATGATGCCTTGCCATACAGCCGGCTCAAAGGCAAATACCTTGTAAAGAACGAGCATGAGTGCAAAGGCTGCCGAACCTTTCGAGATAA
This sequence comes from Barnesiella sp. An55, assembly GCF_002161555.1. Lineage (GTDB taxonomy): Bacteria > Bacteroidota > Bacteroidia > Bacteroidales > Barnesiellaceae > Barnesiella > Barnesiella merdipullorum. The sequence continues at coordinate 83,827 of NZ_NFHZ01000009.1, forward strand.
CCGACAGGTAAGAGGTTACCTGCGTGGGGGCTCCTTCATATACGTCGGCCGTCCACAAGTGGAAGGGAACCAACGACAACTTGAATCCCATGCCGGCCAGTACAAAGACGAGCGTGGCAATAAACAGCGGCGTGCTGTTGGCAGCAACAGAAGTGGCAATGTCGTCGAAATAGAGCGAACCTGCAACACCATACAGAAACGAGAGGCCCAACAGGAAGAGGGCCGACGAGAAGACTGCCGTAAAGAGGTATTTGGCACCGGCCTCATACGACTCGGAGTCTTTCTTGGTGATGGCGATAAGTGCAGCCATAGGCAGCGAAGCCGTCTCGAGCCCGATGAAGAAGAGCAGGAAGTGTCCCGACGAAACCATCAGGTACATACCGAAGAGGGTCACCAGCAACAATTCGTAGAATTCGCCCCGACGCAGTTTCACATCGGGAGTGGCGCTCCACGAGATAGATTGCAGCAACACAATAAAGGTACCTATATTAAGCACGGTCTTTACCATCGAGGCCATAGGCGATGTGTGATACATGCCGCCGAATGCCGAAGCCGACTCGACCGGTATAATGTTCCAGACCGTATGCAAGGCAAACAAGACACACGCTGTAATCGATAATCCTTTGAGGCTCTTTTGCCCTCCAAAGGTGTCTATCAGAAATATCAGCAAGAATACAACCAGCAGCGATATTTCCGAGCGCATAACTAAAAACTGTGAATAATCCATATACTGTATTATTAAAGAGCTTGAGACAACAAATTAGTAATAGGTTCTACACCTTCACGAATGAGATCGGAAATCCAGTGCGGGAAGCTACCGATGGCAACCACACACACGATGAGGGTAATAACCGAGAGGCGCTCCCACCATTCGGCATCCTTCAACTCGCGATGGTGCTCGTTCTGAACGGCACCGTAGAGCAGTTTTCCGACCACTCGCAAAATATAAACCGCAGTAATCACAATCGAAGTACAAGCTACAATAGTAAGTACTCGGTGGAAGGTATCGGTATGTTCAAACGAACCGACGAAGATGGTCATCTCGGCTACGAATCCGCTCAAGCCCGGCAGACCCAGCGAGGCCAAACCGGCAATCACATATCCTACCGAGAGGAACGGCATAATCTGCATCAAGCCACCCATCTCGCGAATGTCGCGGGTGTGGGTACGACCGTAAATCATACCGATGAGGGCAAAGAAGAGGGCCGTCATCAAACCGTGCGAGAGCATCTGCATCACAGCACCGGTCATGGCCGTGGTGTTGAGCATGAGGATGGCAAACAATACCAAGCCGCAGTGGCTTACCGAAGAGTAAGCGTTGATGTATTTCAAGTCGGTTTGAACGCAAGCGCTGAAGGCTCCGTAAACGACACTGATACCTGTCAGGATCAAGAATATCCAAGCCAGCTCGTTAGCGGCCTGAGGCATGAGGTAGATGGCTACACGGAAGCAACCATAACCTCCCAGCTTCATCAGCACACCGGCGTGCAACATCGACACGGCCGTAGGCGCCGAAGCGTGACCATCGGGCGACCATGTGTGGAACGGGAACATGGCTCCCAGCACGCCAAATCCCACAAAGGTCATGGGGAAGAGGAAGTATTGCCAGTTCATGGGAATGTTGCCGTGCTCGGCAATCTCGACTACGTTCATCGAGTGCAGACCCGATTGATAGTAGATACCCAGGATACCGATCATCAGCAGGGCCGAACCACCCATCAACATCAGCGTTAGCTTCATGGCCGAGTAGTTCTTGCGGCCGCTACCCCAAACGCCAATCAGCAGGTACATGGGGATAAGAGCCACCTCGTAGAACATGAACATCGTGAAGAGATCGACCGAGATAAAGAAGCCGAATACACCGGTCGAGAGCAGCATGAACCACAAGAAGAACTCCTTGGGCAGCGGGTTGATTTTCCACGAAGCGAAAACTCCGGCAAATACAATAATAGACGAGAGCAGCAACATAGCTACCGACACACCGTCCACGCCCACGGCGTAGTGGATATTCAGCGGAGCATACCACATGCGGCTGTCGGTAAACAACATCGTCGCTGTATTTCCAGCAGCGCGTTCGGCCAGAAACTCAACGAGAGTGTAAACGGACAGAGCCAACAATAAGGTTGAACCAATAACCGCTACCGTTCGTATCTGTTTCATATCTCTTGCGATCCAGAGACCCAGCATCATCAAGAGAGGGATAAGCACAAATAATGATAGAAAATTCATATGTTTCTTTAATTTTTTATCGTTCAACCATCAGTTAAAAGCACATGGCCAGTACGGCGATTAACAAAGCGCCCATAATGAATACCCATACATACCATTGGATGTAGCCCGACTGCAACTTGCGGATGCCGTAGGAAACTCCGTTGGTCACGGTTGCCAACATATTCATCGTACCATCGACGATATGACGGTCGAACCAGGCAATGGGGCGGCAGATATGCTGGAAGATTACTTTGTGGGTAACCCACATATAGAGCTCGTCCATGTAGAAGCGGTGGTAAGCTGCCGTGTGCAGTGCGCGGAACTTGTCGGCCAAGGCTTTGGGCTTGGTGTTCTCCGAGAGATACATCCAAGTAGCCAGGGCGATAGCGGCTACGGCTACAATGATACTTGTCGTGGCTACCGACCAGTCGAGGTGGATGTGATACTCCTGCCCGTTAACCGATACGAATTCGCCGAAGGGAATGAAACCGGCTACGCAGGTAACCAATGCCAGGAATACCAGCGGCAGATACATGGTCTTGGGAGCCTCGTGCGGCGTGTGGTGTCCATAGTCGGGTTTGCTCCACCAGAAGATGCGGTAGTACAACCGGAACATATAGAAGGCGGTGAGACCGGCAACGGCTGTCATCCAGATGCCCCAGAAGGCACTCTTCTCAAAGGCAGCCGTGAGAATCTCGTCCTTACTGAAGAAGCCCGAGAAGGGAGGAATACCGGCGATAGCCAAGCAGGCTATCAGGAAGGTGATGTGAGTCACCGGCATATACTTGCGCAGGTTACCCATGGCCGACATCTCGTTGGAGTGAACGGCGTGGATAATACAACCGGCACCGAGGAAGAGCAGAGCCTTGAACATGGCGTGCGTGAAGAGGTGGAACATAGAGGCCATGTAGCCGAGACCGGCATGCAGGTCGCTATTGAACGCTACACCCAAAGCTACCATCATGAAGGCAATCTGCGAGATGGTCGAGAAGGCGAGCACCCGTTTGATATCGGTTTGCACACAAGCTACGACAGCGGCATAGAGCGCCGTGATGGCACCCACCCAGGTAATGAGGTCGAGCACCTCTGGCACGGCACAGTACATGGGGAAGAGCCGGGCTACCAGGTAAACACCGGCAACCACCATGGTGGCGGCGTGGATCAGGGCCGATACCGGAGTAGGACCCTCCATGGCATCGGGCAACCAAATGTGCAACGGGAACATGGCCGACTTACCGGCACCACCCATAAAGATAAGGGCCATGGCCCAGGCGGCTACCGAGCAACCCATGAAGGTCATGCCGGCCGTCTCGCTCACCAGCGACGTGGGGTTCGACATCAACGTTTGGAAGTCGAACGTCTCGGTAAAGAACGAGAGGATGAGGATACCGATGAGGAAGCCCAAGTCGGCAAAACGCGTTACGATAAAGGCCTTTTTCGAAGCCGATACCGCAGCCGGTTTGGTATAGTAGAATCCGATAAGCAGGTAGGACGAAACACCCACCAGCTCCCAGAAGATATACATCTGGAAAATATTAGTAGCCACAACCAGGCCCAGCATCGAGAAGCTGAAGAGCGACAGGAACGCATAGTAGCGTTGGAAGCCCTTCTCGCCGTGCATATAGCCCATACTGTAAATATGAACCATGAGCGAGACTGTCGTGATTACAACCAGCATCATCACCGAAATGGGGTCGAGCAAAATACCCAGATCGATATGCAGATGCTCGGTAAAACGCAACCATTCGAAATTGACCGGCTGCAAAGTTTTAAATACGCCTTCGGCATTGCGCGGCATAGTAAAATAGTTGAACGCTACCATATAGGCCAGCACGGCAGTTACGGTCAGCCCGAGGGTTCCCAAGATACCGGCTACACGCTCGCTCAACTTATGCCCCACAAGTCCCAGAAAGAGGAACATGCAAAGCGGGAGTAAAAGTATTATAGCTGAATATTCCATATCGATCAATATTTCATTTTATCAAGGTTATGCACGTCAACATTCCGTATGTGGCGGAAGATGTTGATAATGATCGCAATGGCAAGCGCTGTCTCGGCAGCGGCAATACCTATTGCAAAGAGGGTGAAGAAGAAACCCTCCAAAGCCTCGGGATACAGATAACGGTTGAACACCACAAAGTTGATGTCGGCCGCATTGAGCATCAATTCGAGCGAAATGAGCATCGCCAGCATATTCTTACGTGTGACGAACCCGTAAACCCCGGCAAAAAACATGATGGTACTTACCACCAAATAGGCAATCATTGGTATTTCCATAGTTCTTATCTTTTACGGGCAATCATAATGCCACCGATGATACAAGCCAATAACAACACACTGATAGCTTCGAAGGGCAACAGGTACTGGAACTTCTCCATACCCATGAGTGCATGGCCTATCTCCTTCATGTCGATCTCGCCGGTGATGACGCTGGTGAGCGGTTTGGTGAAGAACGGATAGGTGAGCAGCGTATAGCCGCACACGATAGCACCAAAAATCGAAGCGATGAGCCCGACCACTCGTTTCTTCGGGGTGAGCAACTGAGCCTTGTCGCCGGGATGACTCGTCAACAAGATCGAGAAGACAAACAGCACTACAATACCGCCGGCATAGACGGCCAATTGTACTGCCCCCAAGAAGGTAAAGTCAAGCTGGAAATAGATACCGGCTGTCGCAAACAGAACGAACAGGAGGTATGTAGCTGCCCGCAAAATGCGCCGTGTGGTGACCGTCAGAATCGAACATACCACGATGACCAGTGCAAGCAAGCCGAAGATAACTTGATTTGCTATTTGTTCCATAATGTTAATCTATTATTTTTCGGTTGGGTTATCGGTATGATTGAGAATCTTCACCAGTTTCTCGCGCCGGAAAACAGCGTGCTCAAATTCGTTGGTGAACTTGATGGCATGGTGAGGACACGTAGTCACACACATTTGGCAAAAGGTGCAACTGCCCAAGTCATACACATATTTATCTAACACACGTTTGGTCTTACCATCTTCGGTGGTAATCTTCGAAGCCTCGATTTTGATGGTGTCGTTGGGACAATTCATCTGACAGATACCGCAAGCTACACACTTGTGCTGTCCGTTTTCATCGTAAATCAAGGTCAACGTACCTCTGAAACGCTCGGGGATTTTCAAGGTCGCCCGGTTTTCGGGGTACTGCTCGGTAACTTTCCGGCTGAGAAAATACTTACCGGTAACTCCCATTCCTTGAAGGAGACTCAGCAGTCCTTTCCAGAAAGATGTAATGTAATTTTTTAAACTTCCCATAAATCTCTTTATAGAACTCTTATTTTATTTGTTAACACTATGGTTTATTTCGTGCCTCAAGAGAGCCAGGCTCTCTGTCGATATATCAATCTACTTGTCCTCCTGCAATATCCAACAACTCGGACGTGATGCTTTGCTGGCGCAACTTGTTGTACTCCAGCTGCAAGTCGTCCAACAACTCTTTGGCATTATCGTTTGCCGACTGCATGGCCATCACCCGGGCCGCCTGTTCAGAGACGCGGTTGGAACTGATGGCTTCCTGCATATTGGCCAAGACATAAAGCGGCAATACCTCATTATAGATGGTATTCACATCGGGCTCAAACAAGTAGGGCTTGTTGCGCTCGGCTTTCTCGCCGGTAGCCAAATCGTCGGCCGAGATAGGCAACAGCTTGCGCGTAGCCAACGACTGTTTACTGGCACTCTTATAATGGGTATATACAACCTCTATTTCGTCAATCTTGCCGGCCAGGAAATCGCGGGTAAGTTCGCTCGTGAAACGGGCTATCTCTTCTCCCGAGCTCTTGGCCGTCATATAATCGGTTACGGCAATCTCCACGTCCTTGCCTGCCAGTTTATGGGCAAAGTGAGAGGCTTTCTTTCCTACCGGATAAACAACAAACATCACGGAATTACCGGCCTCTTCACGCCCCCGGTTGATAAGCTCGAGCGTGTGTTTAAACAGATTCATGTTGAATGCGCCACACAATCCCTCGTCCGAGCTGAGCACGACTACGGCCCGCCGCTTCACAGGGCGTGCCTCGGTGAGCGGAGAACTGTATTCTGCATCGGCAGAAATAAGATGATTGATGGTACGTTGAATCTGATCTCTGAACGGCCGCACACGACGCAAAGCCAAATCGGCCTTGTGCATCTTGGCCGACGAAATCATCTTCATCGCACCGGTTATTTTTTCGGAAGAAGCGACCGAGCCGATTCTTCCTTTCAAGTCGCGCATTGATGCCATAGTTTATGCCTTAAATCGGTTAGCCACCTCGGTAGCGACTTCGGTCATGAGGGCGGCAATCTTGTCGTCGAGATGTCCTACACGCAGTTCGTCCAAAACCTCGTGGCTATATTTTGATTTCAATATCTGCAAATACAATTTCTCAAATTCGGCTACTTTGTCGAGAGGTACATTGTGCAACAGGCCTTGTGTACCGCAATAGATGATGGCAATCTCCTCCTCGACGGGTACCGGCGAGTACTGGGGCTGAATGAGGATTCGCTCGTTCTTGCGGCCCTTGTCGATGGTCATGGCCGTTACGGGATCGACATCGCCACCGAATTTGGTGAACGACTCGAGCTCACGGAACTGGGCCTGGTCGATCTTCAGCGTACCGGCAATCTTCTTCATGGCCTTTACCTGGGCGTTACCACCCACACGCGATACCGAAATACCCACGTTGATAGCAGGGCGCACACCTTGGTTGAAGAGGGCCGTCTCCAGGAATATCTGACCGTCGGTAATCGAAATTACGTTGGTAGGGATATAGGCCGAAACGTCACCAGCCTGTGTCTCGATAATAGGCAGGGCCGTCAACGAACCTCCACCTTTTACCATCGGTTTCAATACCTCGGGCAGGTCGTTCATCGACGAGGCTACCTCGTCGTTGTCGATAATCTTGGCGGCACGCTCGAGCAGACGAGAGTGCAGGTAGAAGATATCGCCCGGGTAGGCTTCACGACCCGAGGGACGACGCAGAATCAACGAAATCTCACGATAGGCCACAGCCTGTTTCGAAAGGTCGTCGTAGATAACCAGTGCGTGGCAACCCCGGTCTCTGAAGTATTCGCCAATGGCGGCACCGGCAAACGGTGCATAGTAACGCATGGCAGCCGAGTCGGAGGCATTGGCGGCCAACACCACCGTATAGTCGAGGGCGCCGTGCTCCCGCAGGGTATTGACCAATGCGGCTACCGACGAGGCCTTTTGGCCGATAGCGACATAGATACAATAGAGGGGATTCCCGTTTTTGTAATTCTCTCGCTGGTTGATGATCGTATCGATGGCAATTGCCGTCTTACCGATCTGACGGTCGCCGATAATCAGCTCACGCTGTCCGCGACCTATGGGCACCATCGAGTCGATGGCCTTGATACCAGTCTGCAAAGGCTGGTTCACAGGCTGACGGAAGATTACACCCGGAGCCTTACGCTCGAGGGGTAACCGGATGAGATCGCCCTGGATGGGACCTGCACCGTCGATAGGTTCACCCAACGTGTTGATAACCCGGCCGAGCAGGCCTTCGCCTACGGGCAGAGAAGCAATTTCGCCGGTACGGCGAGCGGTCATGTTCTCGGTAACCTTATCGACATTATCGAGCAAAATGACACCCACATTACTCTCCTCCAGGTTCATGGCCACACCGTGCACACCATTCTCAAACTCGATCAGTTCGCTGGAGCGCACATTGTCGAGCCCGTACACGTGGGCCACTCCATCACCTACTTCGAGAACTGTACCTATTTCTTCGAAATTGACTTTGGAATCGACCTCGTCGAGTTGTTTCTTTAATATATCTGATATTTCACTGGGTTTTATCATATCACTTGCTGTTTAGCAATTTCAAACGCAATTTTTTTAATTCACTATTGACCGAAGCATCTAATTGCATCGAATCTACGCGCAAAATAAATCCGCCGATGAGGGTGGGATCTATTTCATAAACAAATTCCAGCGTCTTGTCCGTTTGCTTTTTCATAAGGTCGCCGATGCGATCCAGCACCTCTTTGGGTAAAGCGGCTGCCGTGGTTATCGTTACCCGGGCAATGCGATTGGCCTTGCGGTAGATATCCTGGTAGGCCAACCCGATGGACCTTACAAACGTTTCGCGACGGTTCTTGATAACTAACTGAGCAAAACGGAGCAGATGGTCGTCGGGCTTTTCACCGAAAGCCGATGACAATACCCGTACCTTGTCCGATGGAGAAAGAGCCGGGTTACCCAATACCTTGGAAATCTCTGGATGGGCCTTAAAGGCATCATCAAAGCGTTTCATCTCTTCATAAATCGGCTCAGCCACACCATGTTCCTGGGCATATTTATAAAGCGCTTTCGCATATCGATTCGGTATTAACCCCTCGTTCATGTTCTATTAGTTTTGATTCTCAATTTCATTCAACAGTTTGTCGATCATTTCGACCTGAGTCTTGTCGTCGGAGAGTTGCTTGCGCATCATCTTCTCGGCTATTTGCAGGGCAAACTGGCTCACTTCGCGGCGGAACTGGAGTTCCGACTCTTTGCGGGCCTGCTCGATCGACACGGCCGCAGCGTCCATTACTTTCTTAGCTTCTACCGAGGCTGCCTGACGAGCTTCTTCGATGATTTGAGTCTTCATCTGGGCAGCTTCGTGCAGAATCTCCATTTGTTGTTTCTGCGCTTCGACCAAAAGAGCTTTGGCTTCGGCTTGTGCGTTGTCCAGGTGCGATTTGGCCTCTTGGGCATACTCGACCCCTTTGTCAATAAACTCGGCTCGTTCGTCGAGGCTGCGCAAAATGTAGGGCCAGCCAAACTTGGCGAGTATGACAAACAGGATGACGAAGACAACGAACATCCAAAATACCAAGCCTATTTCGGGCGTGAACAGTTCCATATCCTATGATTAGATGAACAACGACAGCACGCAAACGATTACAGCAAACAGGGCAACACCTTCGACAAGGGCTGCAATCACAATCATGTTGCTTCGAATATCACCACTGGCTTCGGGCTGACGAGCAATGGCATCCATTGCCGACGAACCAATCTTACCGATACCTACACCGGCTCCGATAGCTGCGATACCAGCACCAATACATGCACCCAATTTAGCCAGACTTGCACCGGCTGCTGCTTGTAATAAAATCATTCCTAACATAATGTTTGTTGTTTAGAGATTATACATTTATTCTATTTTTTTACTTTTTCTACTTTTCCTTCATGATGCCCCTCGGCTTGTGCCAACGAAATGAACAGCGTCGAAAGCATCGTAAATACATAGGCCTGGATAAACGATACCAGCGTGTCGATCATCAGCATGAACAGCGAGAAGAGCACCGATATGACGGTTATGCCTCCCACTACCACGGCTCCAAAGGCGCCGAAGATGAAGATGAGCGAAATGAGCGACAGGATAATCATGTGACCTCCCATCATGTTGGCAAAGAGACGGACCATAAGGGCCGCCGGTTTGGTGAAGATGCCAAAGACCTCAATGAGGGGCATGATGGGCAGAGGAAACTTCAGCCACATGGGTACATCGGGCCAGAAGGTCTCTTTCCAGTACTCTTTGGTACCTTTCACGTTCACCACGATAAAGGTACACAGGGCCAGTACCATGGTGACGGCAATATTGCCTGTCAAGTTGGCTCCACCGGGGAAGATGACAATCAGGCCCAGCAGGTTCATCAACAGAATGAAGAAGAATATCGTGAGCAGGTAGGGGGCAAAACGGGGTGCCTTGTCGCCCAGCGTACTCTTGATAACTCCCGTATAGATAAATTCGATGAGGAATTCGATGGCTCCCACTCCTTTGCGTGGTGCCTTGTAATGCTTTTTCTTGTACCAGCGGGCCACAGAGAGCACACACCAGAGGCACAACAGGGCGGCGATAATCAAAGCCAGCACGTTTTTCGTAATCGACAAATCGAGCGGCCGATAACGATTGCCCTGGTCGTCGATACTCTCGACCTTGCCTTTGTTGGGGCCGTCTTGTGCGATGTAGAAGCCCTCGTACTGCTGCCCGTGGTCGATACGATGCGACCAGAACACATGCCAGTCGCCCGTGTAGTCTCTCACAATAACCGGGAGCGAAATCTTGTGTTCGTGCGAGAAAGGCAACTCCCAACTATATTCATCGAGCAGATGCTTAAATATCGTCTCCTTCGGGTTAAAGGCTTGTTCCTCCTCCGTGCCGCTCATCTCTTGAGCCGACAGGTTGAACGAAAAGGCCATCAACAAAAAAGCGACTATGTATGCGATTTGTTTTCTCATCTCTTTTTACTCCACCAATTACCGTATGCACACTGCCACACGATTGTTATCCACATCGACAAACCCACCACTCACGGGTACCGAATGGCGTTCGCCTGCCGTCACATATTCAATGGTACCGGCATCGAGCGTCGAGACCAGCGATGCATGATTTTCAAGAACGGTAAACGAACCTTGGGCACCCGGCAAGGTGACCGATTCGACCTCTCCCTGGAAAAGGATTTGTTCTGAAGATATAATTTCAAGTACCATAACTTATTTCTCTTTTTTAGTGAGCCGCTTTGGCCTGCTCCAACAACTTCTTACCCTTGGCAATAGCCTCGTCAATCGTACCTACGTTCAAGAAGGCTTGCTCGGGATATTCGTCCATCTCGCCGTTGAGAATCATCTTGAAACCGCGAATCGTCTCTTCGAGCGGAACCATCACACCGGGCAGACCGGTAAACTGCTCGGCCACGTGGAAGGGCTGCGAGAGGAACCGCTGTGCACGACGGGCCCGGCTTACGACCAGTTTATCCTCGTCAGACAACTCATCGACACCCAAGATGGCGATGATATCCTGCAACTCGTTATAGTGTTGCAACAGCTGTTTTACGGCCTGGGCTACCTGATAGTGCTCCTCGCCCACAATATTGGGGTCGAGAATACGCGAGGTCGATTCCAGCGGGTCCACAGCGGGATAGATACCCAACTCCGATATTTTACGGCTCAACACCGTGGTAGCATCCAAGAAACTGAAGGTGGTTGCCGGAGCGGGGTCGGTCAAGTCGTCGGCCGGCACATAGATGGCCTGTACCGAGGTGATAGATCCCTGCTTGGTCGATGTAATACGCTCTTGCAGTTTACCCATCTCAGAGGCCAGTGTCGGTTGATAACCTACGGCCGAGGGCATACGACCCAGAAGTGCCGACACCTCTGATCCGGCTTGGGTGAAACGGAAGATATTGTCGATGAAGAGCAGAATCTCTTTACCACCACCGTCGGAGTCGCGGAATTGCTCGGCAACCGTCAGTCCCGACAGGGCTACCCGCAGACGGGCTCCCGGCGGCTCATTCATCTGGCCAAACACCAGCGTGGCTTGCGACTGGTTCACCTTTCCCATATCGACATCCTGGATATTCCATTCGCCGCGTTCCATACCCTCTTCGAACTTCTTGCCATACGACATAACGCCCGACTCGAGCATCTCGCGCAACAGGTCGTTACCTTCACGGGTGCGCTCACCTACACCGGTAAATACCGAGAATCCGTTGTGGCCTTTGGCAATGTTGTTGATAAGCTCCATGATCAGCACGGTCTTACCTACACCGGCACCACCGAAGAGACCAATCTTACCACCCTTGGAATAGGGCTCGAGCAAATCGATTACCTTGATTCCCGTGTAAAGCATCTCGGTACTGATAGAGAGGTCGTCAAAAGCCGGAGCCTCTTGATGTATCGATTTCAATTCGGTATAATCCAGAGCAGGAAGGTGGTCGATGGTCTCGCCCAACACATTCATCAAACGCCCTTTTACCTGTGCGCCCGTAGGCATCGACAAGGTTCGTTGCAAGTCGATTGCTTTCATACCGCGCGTGAGACCGTCGGTAGAATCCATTGCCACGCAACGTACCGTGTTCTCACCGATATGTTGCTCTACTTCGACAATCAGGTCGGAGCCGTTTTCACGCTCGATTTTCAATGCGGCATAAATGGGCGGTACGTCATTGCCTTCGCCTTCGAAGGTGACATCGACAACCGGCCCGATGACCTGCGTGATATATCCAAATTTATCTGCCATAGCTTTACCTCTATTATCAGTATTATGTTTTATCTATTAAAAGTGCAGCCCGTAAATAACGATGAGCACCATTACAAAGAGATTGATCAAGTTCAGCGGTAACAAGTATTTCCACTCCAGACGCAACAGCTGGTCGATTCTCAATCGGGGGAATGACCACTTGAACCAGATGATTATAAACGAAATCACAATGGCCTTGCCAAAGAACCAGAGAACCGACGGGATGCAATCCATCACATAGTTGAAGCCTTCCCAACCGGGAATATGCAACGGCATCCAACCGCCCAGGAAGAGCAGCGAGGCTACGCCCGAAACGATAAACAGGTTCAGATACTCGGCCAGGTAGAAGAAACCAAAGTGGATACCCGAGTACTCGGTGTGGTATCCGGCGGTCAACTCACTCTCGGCCTCGGGCAAGTCGAACGGGCCACGGTTGGTCTCGGCCGTACCGGCTACCAGATAGATGAGGAAGGCCACAATGGCGGGAATGTGTCCCGTGAAGATGAACCAGCCGTTGTTTTGGGCCTCGACGATACCGGTAATCGACATCGTGCCGGCAAAAACAACCATTGTCAATACCGACAACCCGATGGAGAGTTCGTAACTTACCATTTGGGCACCGCTTCGGATGGCTCCGATGAGGGTGAATTTATTGTGGCTTGACCAACCGGCCAGCAGGATACCCAACACGCCTATCGACGACACGGCAATGAGGAAGAATACACCGATATTGAAATCGATTACCTGCAATCCTTTACCGAAGGGCAAGCAGCCAAAGGCCAACATCGAAGCCACGATAACCAGATAAGGAGCCAGATTGAACAGGAACTTATCGATGTGGTTCAACGAGATCAGCTCTTTGATCAAAATCTTGAACATATCGGCCACGCTCTGGAATATACCGTAGGGGCCTACTCGATTGGGGCCCAGACGGCATTGGAAGAAGGCGCACACCTTACGTTCGAAATATATGTAGAACAGGGCCAATACGGCATACAGCAGCAGCAGCGCCACGCCTACCAGTACAAATTCAACAAGCAAAGCTCCCCAGCCGGGCATTACACTCCTCAACAAATTGTCTATCCAGTGGGTAACTATCGAAAAGTCGAACAACATAACTTATTCTTTAATTTATTTTTGATTACTAATTATCTGTCCATATCGGGGATTACATAGTCGAGCGAACCGCCGATGGCAATGAGGTCGGCAATTTTTCCGCCGCGGCACATCGGGTCGAGGCCGCCAACCAACGGCAAGCAAGCCGAGTTGATTTTCAATCGATAAGGATACTTGTCCCCATGACTCTCGATAAAGATTCCCAACGGGCCACGACTGGCTTCGACTTGACGGAAGTAGCGGCCTTCGGGCAACTTGATGATGGGTTTCATCTTCAGTGCATAATCGCCCTCGGGGATATTGTCGATGAGTTGCTCGATGATGTGGATCGACTCCAGGATTTCATCCATACGCACCATGTACCGGGCAAATACATCGCCCTCGGTGCGAACAATCTCTTTGAATTCTACCTGGTCATACAGGGCATACGGGTGATTCTTGCGCACGTCGCAGGCCCAACCTGAAGCACGACCCGACGGGCCGGCAATGCCATACGAAATGGCATCCTCGCGCGAGAGCAGACCCACGCCTTTCATACGTTGCTGAGCTATCACGTTGCCCGTGAAGAGGGTGTGATAGTCTTTCAACATACCGGGCAGATAGGCACAGAACTCTTTCACCTTGCGTTGGAAGTCGGGGTGAATGTCGGCCATAAGACCGCCAATCGTATAGTAGTTGAAGGTCATGCGGGCACCGCAAGTCTCTTCAAAGATATCAAGTATTTTTTCACGGTCACGGAATCCGTAGAAGAAAGCCGTCGTTGCACCCAAGTCCATGCAGAAGGTGGCATAGAACAACAAGTGCGACGAGATACGCATCAACTCGTCCATGATGGTACGCACATACTGTGCACGAGCCGGAATCTCGAGTCGCAGGGCATCCTCGATACAGAGGCACACGGCGTGACGGTTTTGCTGGGCCGACATGTAGTCGAGACGGTCGGCGAAGTGAAGGGTTTGCGGATAGGTGAGCGACTCGCACAGCTTCTCGATGCCCCGGTGTACATAACCGCAATAGACATCGATTTTCTTTACAATCTCGCCATCGAGCGAGGTGCGCAAACGCAATACACCGTGAGTGGCCGGGTGTTGAGGGCCTATGTTTACGACAAACTCTTCGGGAGCGAATATTGTGTTGGTGCGTTCTTCGAGTTTACCGTCGGGAGTCTCGACAATGGCATGCGTGGTGTCATCGACAGCCTCGTGTTCGAGACGAATGGGGTTTACCTCGGGATCGGCATTATAGTCCTTGCGCAGGGGATATCCTACCCAGTCGTTGCGCAGGAACAACCGACGCATGTCGGGGTGGTTGATGAAGCGGATGCCATAGAAATCATAGACCTCACGCTCATACAGATAGGCCGATTTCCAAAGGTCGGTAACCGAGTGGAGCAACGGGTTTTCGCGGTCGGCCGTTTCGACTTTTACCGAAACTTGCGAATTGTCGGCCGTACATGTGAAATAATAGACACAGCCCATGGTCTCGCCCCAGTCCATGCCTACAATAGAAACCAAATAGTCGAAGTGCAGTTTGTCGTGCAAATAAAGAGCCAAATCGTGCCACTTGGCATCGGGAACCGACACTTCCAGAATGGTTCCTTCTACAAAGGTAGCCTCAGGCAGAAAACTGCTTATTTCTTGCTGTATGTTTGCCATATAGGTAACTTATATTATTTTCCTAATACTTTCTCTCGTTTTTCCTGACGATTTACACCACCGAAGAATTTCTCTACTTTCACCTTGCGTTGCAATTGCATCAAGCCGTAGAACATGGCTTCGGGACGCGGAGGACACCCCGGGATATAGACATCGACCGGGAGGATTTCGTCAACCCCTTTCAATACATGATACGATTTCTTGAACGGCCCTCCCGATACGGCGCAACCACCCACGGCTACTACATACTTGGGCTCGGCCAGCTGGTCGTACAACCGGCGCAATACCGGTGCCATGCGGTGTACAATCGTACCGGCTACCATCACAAAGTCGGCCTGACGCGGACTGGCACGCGCTACTTCAAACCCAAAACGGGCCATATCGTACCGCGCTGCGCCGAGCGACATAAACTCGATACCGCAGCAACTTGTCGCAAAGGTAAGAGGCCACAGCGAATTGGAGCGGCCCCAGTTGATAACCTCGTCAAGGCAACCCACCACCACATTGGTGTGCGATGCTTTGAGCTCATTGATAAGCTGTTCAATATATTCATTGTCTTTGAAGTCTTCATACTTCATCGATTTGATTTTCACTTCCATTCGAGTGCTCCTTTCTTCCAGGCATATACCAATCCCAGGATAAGTACTACCATGAAAAATAAAATATTAAATAATCCGGCTACACCTAAATCTTTCAATATAACCGCCCAGGGGAACAAGAATACCGTTTCGACGTCGAACATCAGATACAGGATGGCAAACAGATAATAGCCTACCTTGAACTGCATCCACGATTCTCCTCGCGAGGGGATACCACACTCATAGGCCTCTCCCTTTTGCGGATTGAACGAGCGTGGCGAAATAAGGCCGGCTATCAACAGAGCCGCTCCTACCAGCGCCAATCCGGTAATCAATACAACTACAAATAGTGCAGAATTCATACGTTAAATTAGTTTGTATTTATTTTTTATTTTTCCTTTCCAAACAACAACAAAGCCCCGTATTGACTCGCTCGCAATACAAGGCCACGTTTATCAACTATACATAGACTCCTGAAATAGAAATACGGCATCGTTCTGCCATACAAACGATTGTGCAATCCAATACCTTATTCCACTTAGCGTCGAACATACAGTTTCAATTTACTTTTAATCAGGATGTTAAGACTTCGGTTAACCTCTGCCTTCTCGTCGTATTATCCTCCAAGAAGGTCGTCGTTTCAGAGCCTATTATCCCTCGAAAATTTTCGTCGCACAAATATACAAATTTTATTTCCAACAAACGGCCAAGGGTTTGTTCTTTTTTATTTTTATCTGTATTTAGCGCCAAATTATCCGGGATTTGGAACAAGCCAGCAAAAAAAACCGAGCGGCAGCACAAGCTGTCGCTCGGTAATATATATCGTAAAAAACGATTTAACTTAGAGAGTTTCGAGAGCTTTAAGAGCTTCGATAATTTCGGTGTTCTGCGGATCCAACTCAAGCATCTTGTTCCAATAGTCTTTGGTGGCGGCAAGAGCCTGGTTTTTCTTAGCAGGATTTGTCGTTTGCAGATAGTTGTAATAACCCAGATATTTATAAGCCTCGATGTAGGCGCGTTTCGTACCCGTTTTCTCTTTGTTGGCGGGATCTTGGTCGAGGACAGTCAGGGTCTCTTCATAGAGGGGTTCTGCCAAACCTTCCTTCAACTCGGGGTCACGCACGGCTGCCGTACGGGCACGCCACAAATAACCGCGGTAGTCCGTCGGAGAACGCTCCACAACCACCTGGAACATCGAGTCGGCCTTGATCAGATACTGATCGCGCAACGCTACACTGTCGGCAGCAGACTGTCCGGCGCTGTAGCAAATCTGGCCCAGCATATAAAAGTCCATTACCCGTTGATTCTCTGCGCTATCGGCGGCCATGTATTTTTCATATACATCGATAGCCTTTGCATAATCTTTGTTACGCTCGTAGGCGTCGCTCAAAAGTTTGAGAATATCGGTGCGAGTGTTGTCCAGGTCATAGGCTTTCTCGTATTGAACAATAGCCTCGGCATATTTTTTCTCTTTCAACAAGATATCGCCATAGGTCATGTAGTCACGCACGTTGAATACATTGTCGCCGGGATCCATACCCAGGAACTCAACGGCAGCTTGTTCGGCAGCTTCCATATTGCCCAACTCGAAGTTGTTGTACATCACGATACGACGGATTACAAAGTTGTTGGGGTCACGGGTCAAGATGTCTTGAGCCTCGGCCAACGACTCTTCATAGCGTTTGCCATAGAACAACAGGGTGGCCAACCGGGGACGGTCTGTCTGGAAGTGGTTGGGGTTCTGCATATACTTCTCATAAGCGGCTGCAGCCTTGGAATACTGCGAGTTCTTGTAGTAAGCCTCGGCAATCTCGCGCTGTGCGATGGCCGAGTTGGGTGCTATATTCTGCAACTCCTCGAGTTTCTGGATGGCCAGCGTGGGGTTGATATCGAAGTAGATGTGCGAGTATTTTACATAAGCCTCGATGCAGTTGGGATCGAAGTAGATGGCGTTCTCATAGCGACCGCAAGCATCGCCATATTTTTGTTGGTTCACCAGGATATCACCTTCGAACATGAAGTAGTCGGGGTATTTCTTGTCGGCTTTGTACGATTTTTTCATGTACTCTTCGTAGCCGGGCGTACCGGTTTCGTAGTAAGCCTTGGCAATAGCCAGATTGAGGCCGGCATCTTTTTTGTTTTTACCTTTGAGGGCCTCTTTGAAATATTTCTCGGCCTCTTTCTCGGCAGCCTCTTTGTCGGTACCGGTCAAAGCGAGCTTACCTTGGCCCACGATGTTGTAGGCATAGAGGGGATCGGCGGCTAAACCTTTTTTGTAATATTCGGCGGCAGCGGTATAGTCCTTGTTTCCAAAAGCGATTTCGCCCAGGTAGTAATACGACTCTGCCTTATTGGTTCCTGCGTCATCGAGTGTACGCTCCAACAGGATTTTTGCCCGATCGGGCTGGCCTGCTTTGAAATACTCTATTCCATCGGTGTAGCTGGCAGCAAAAGCAGTCAACGTGCCGGCAGCAAGGAACAGTGAAAATACGAATTTAAGACTTGATTTCATTGATATTTATTTAAGTGGATAATTTTCTTCTTACTTAAAAAGTATCGGTGATACTTACATCTCTTTTTAACGCGATATTGGCATTCCATGGTACAATACCGGTCTTAAAAATTATTAATTGTCCTCTCTGTGAGGAGACAAATTTGGTGAATCCCGTGGGTAGCCCATTGCGGGGATCGGTCGTAATCATATAAATGGGTCGGGTGAGCGGATAATCGCCCGTAGCTATGTAGTACTGGTAAGGCTTGTAGGGATCGAAGCCCGGTGCCTTGCGCACAGCCATCACCTTGACTACGTCGGTAAACGAGGTATTGGTCGAGTCAGCCTCATTGCCAATCCAGCTGGCACCTATCACGCCTATCGCATTGGGGGTTTGTGCCACATAGTCGATAACGGCTTGATTGGATTTTTGGGCAAACAGTCCCGTATAAAGAGGTTTGCCCTGGCAGAGTGAGTCTATGGCAAAGCGCATGGAGCTGGACCCTTGGTTGTCGAACACGAAGTTGATCTTGCCCAACGACGAACCGGGATAGAGTTGATTCCAGTCGGTGACCTCGCCCGTCACAATCTTGTGCAATTGATCGACCGAGATAACGCTGTTTTTGTTCGACTTGTTCACGATGAAGGCTATAGCATCGAGAGCTATCTGCACCGTGCGCACCCGCAACTGGCGCGACTTGAACGAAGCCTCCTCCTGAGGGGTGAGTTTACGGGTAGCTATGGCCAGGCGCACACTGTCTTTCAACAACATGTTCAAGGCTTCGGCCTCACTCACATAATAGGGTATAATCGAGGCTTTGGGATAAGCCGCCTCAAAGACCATGATCTCTTGCTCCATGATGGGCTCGAAACTCTCATCACAGCTGATGTCGATCACACCCGATGTGATGGTCTCTTTCACCTTGCGTTCGCCGGTTTCATTCTGATTTTGGCATGACGAGCACGACGAAACAAGCGCAACAATGAAAACAATAAATGAAAATGACAGCAACTTATTCATAATCCCAACCTTTCTATTTCATTCCCATGAACAATCTGTAACCTCTGAAAACTCCATATACGGCAAACACGACACCCATAATATAGCGCACAATGTCGTGCAGATTGGAAAAGAAGGTGGTAAAAAGCAGCAAATAAGACATGCCCAGATAGATAGCTATCATAATCATGCCCAGCACTACATTCATACCCAGTGGGCGGCGTTTTGTCCCGGCATCCTCTTCTTCGTCGTAACGGCCGTATTTCTCTTTCATAAACTTGATATTTTTATAAAATACCCGCAACCTAAAATCGTGGAGATAATAGGCTGCGAGTATTAATATTCACGAATCTCTTGGTTAAACAATCGAGAGATTACAAAAGTTTAAATACAACGGGCAATGTGAAGTAAACCGGCACGTTGTTACCGTTTTGTTTACCGGGAATCCACTTGGGCATGCTCTTCACAACGCGAATAGCCTCTTTGTCGCAAGTGGGGTCCAAGCTACGCAACACGGTTACGTTGTCGATGGCACCGGTTTTCGATACTACGAATCGCAAGATTACACGACCCTGAATACCATTCTCCTGAGCAATAACCGGGTATTTGAGGTTATCGCGAATGAACTTCATCAGCTCGGCTTCACCACCGGGGAAGGTAGGCATCTGCTCTACTGCTTCGTAGGGTTTCTCTTCCTCTACGACGGGCTCGGCGATTACTTCCTGGAATTCGGCGATATCGATACCGTGTTCTTCGTCATTACCTTTTACGTCGGCGATAGAGATGTTTACCTTCGACTGAGTCAACTCGTCTTGCGACTTCAACTCTTCTTCGTCAGACACCTCTTCGTCTTTCTTAATTACAGGTGCGGTGAATTTGATAGAACTCTTCAAGGGAGGGGGAGGAGGCGTTTCTACCAGGGGTTGAACCTCTTGTTTCTCGACCTCGGCCTCGGGCAGTTGCGACATTTCTACTACGGTAGAGATCTCTTCTTCAGCTTCTCCCATCTTGAAAGAATCCACAATACGGGGAAGAGCAAAGGCAAAAGCTACTACACAGATTACACCCACGGTGGACCATGTGTAACGTTTGGGCGAGTTTACCCGTAAACGGTAAGCGCCGAATGCTTTGTTTTTCCCGACAAAAACTAAGTCGCACCATTCTTTCGAAGTTAAATCTACATTCTTTGACATTTTTCTTCTCCTTTAATGTGTACTATTAGTTCTTCAATGCGGTGTCTATCTGATCGGAAAGAGCACCTTTCTTCTCGTAATTCTCCATCAGGAACAGGTCACCCTCGGTCATATCGACGATAGCATAACGGCCAATATCGCAAATAATCATTTCGTCGAGGGCATCGATAAGGTTGCGGTACGAAGCGCCGTTTTTACCGTTCTCGTCGGCCAGTTTAGCCTTGATCATGACCACAGGCGAACCTTTGGTTTTCTTGGCTTCGGATACCAGCGAGTCGTAGGCTACTTCGTCGATTTCTTTTCTCTTTTTACGTTCCTTCAAGTCTTTCACCTTGTTGACAACTGTTTTGTTGCGCTCAAGGAGGAGGGCTCTCAAACCATCTGCTCCATAAGACGATTCAACCAGCGAGGTATAATCTTCGTACTTGGGTTGTCCCAGGTAGTAGAATACCCGGTCGTTGTCGCCCAGCAGGATGGTTATAGCCTCTGATTCCTTCACCTTATTTTGCTCTTCTTCAGGCACCTTGTCGTTGGTAGGCATACTGATCTCCATTGTCTGGGGTTTGCTCAACGTCGTACAGAACATGAAGAAGGTGATCAAAAGCATGTTCATATCAACCATGGGAGTAAAGTCCACATGGATTTTCATTTTTTTCTGTTGTCCTTTCTTCCCGCCTTTACCCGAGTCTTTTACTTCTACTTCTGCCATAATTCAATTCCTTTCATGACTTTAGTTATTTTCTTCTTCTGCGGGTAAACTCTTCAATGAAGTAAGCAGATTGTAACGGTTTTCCTTGATGTCCTGCAGCGAACTCATCACGTTTTTAATCTTGTCATAGGGGGTCGATTGGTCGGCCTTGATGGCAATCTTCAAATCGGGATTTGTTTTGCGTGCAGCGCGCACCCATTCCTTAAACTCGTTGTTGGTACTGTCGCAGGGGATACCGTAGTTTTTGAGGGTTTGATCCTGGATATCGGATTTCAAATCGAGGAAACCCGGCATCTGTTTGATAGGTACACCAAACGAGTTTGCCAATCTGAACTTATTTATTTGCTCGGGAGTAAACTTGACTCCGTACATACTACTCATTGCATTCAATACATTCACCCTATCCTCTTGTTTGTCGAGACTGATAAAGATTTTCCCGGACGGTTCAACCAAAACCTGCAAAACGTTGATTTCGGGGATTTTGATTTCGGATACCGAAGAGGGGGTACTCACTTGTACAGGCTCTTTCTGAACGAAGGTCGATGTCAGCATGAAGAAAGTAAGCAGAAGCACGGTAACGTCACTCATCGCGGTCATATCGATGAGCGTACTCTTCTTTTTTACTTTTACTTTAGCCATATAATGGTCCTTTCGATTTTATGCCGATTACTTGTGAGTAGCAGCGAATGTGTTAACAATGCAGAAACCTACCTCGTCAATAGCGTAGGTAATGTTATCGATTCTGTTAGAGAAATAGTTATACGAAATTACAGCGAGTGCACCAGTTGCGATACCGAAGGCCGTGTTTACAAGGGCCTCAGAAATACCAGTTGACAGGGCAACCGAGTCAGGAGCACCGGCAGTAGCCAGAGCCTGGAACGATTTGATCATACCCAACACAGTACCGAGAAGTCCGACCAGAGTACCCAGCGTCGTCATGGTTGCTACGATAGGCAAGTTCTGTTGCATGGCAGGCATTTCGAGAGCAGCAGCCTCTTCGAGTTGTTTTTGGATAGCTTCGATTTTTTGTTCTTTCGACATGGTCTCGTCGTTTTCAACTTCGCCGTAGCGGATGAGAGCCGAAGCAACTACGCTGGCTACCGTACCACGTTGTTTTTCGCAGAGAGCTTGAGCACCGGCGATATCGCCTTTTTCCAAAGCAGCTTTTACAGCGGCAACGAATTTGTTGACACTACCTTTACCTTTCACACTCAACATAGCGATGAAACGCTCTACCGACAGAACGATTACCGTCAACAGCAAAGTTTGCAGAATAGGTACGATGAAACCACCTTTATAGATTGTACCCAGCAGATTCAGAGGGTGTCCCCCCTCGGGATCGTTACCCTCAAAGTTTGCAGGAGAACCAAGTACTTGGGTGAATACCACCAAAGCGATGATAAAACAGATAATGATTACAATAAATGCGTTTTTTATACCGCGCACTTTGTTCTTTTTAGCTTTTTTAGCTTCCATAATTAAATAAAATCTAAGTGTTTGTATTAGTGTTTTTTAATTCAGTTCTATCCTTTCTATTTCACCCTCCATACTTGATGCAATCAAGACTTTCGCCTTGTTGCAACCGGGTCTCATTCTTATAAAACGTATTTACTCCCAAATTTATTATATGGCAGAATTGTCGCAAACCGGCGAAACCTCCTACCTACGCTCACTTTGCTCCCTTCTCCACATTCGTGCGTCAAATGTAGCACATTATTTTCAGACAAAAAAATAATTCCTTTTTTTTTTCTGTATCATATATTTCTCTCCAGCTCATACTGCAAAGCCGAATCGACGTTTTTTTTCACGTTTTTTCCTTGCTCTTTTCAACCCGGGCACAGCAATCGAACGATTGGCGGTTTTCTAAAAAAACTCGTCCCATTTTATCCGGGAGAAAGGCAGGTCGATCTTCTCTAAAAACAGTTTTTCCAGGAAAGAGACAGGTCCTCATCGGGCTCTCTTTTATGATTCACCCCCATCAGAAGGCAAAAAACCGGCGTCACCTCTTTAAAAAATGGGGGTAACATTCTATCGAATACCGAAAAAGAATTGTAATTTTGCGGCAAAATTCATTTTCTACATCAATATGGATCATGTAGTCAAAATCAAGAAAGGGCTCGACATTCAGCTGGAAGGCGCTCCTGCCCTTGAAATATCCAACGCGACAGAGAGTCAACTATACGCCATCATCCCCGATGATTTTACGGACCTCACGCCCAAAGTCGATGTAAAACCGGGCGACAAGGTCCTGGCCGGATCGCCCGTCATGCACGACAAGACTCTCACCGACGTTGTAGTGACCTCGCCGGTAAGCGGCGAAGTCGTCGCCGTAGAACGCGGCGAACGGCGCAAGGTAATGAAGATAACCATCCGTCCCGATGCCAAGCAAGAGTTTGTTGAGTTTGGAAAAGCCGAGCCCGATACGATGCAGGCCAGCGACTTGAAAGCGCTGCTGCTGAAGTCGGGCACGTTTGCATTTATCAAGCAACGTCCCTACGACATCATTGCCAACCCCGACACGACTCCGCGCGACATCTTCGTCACGGCATTCGACTCGGCTCCCTTGGCTCCCGACTATGCATTTGTGCTCAAAGACGAGATGACCTATCTCGAGACCGGATTGAAAGCTTTGTCCAAACTCACCCCGGGCAAAGTCTATGTAGGGGTATCGAAACGGTCGCCAGTGCCGGTCAAGCATGGCGAAGTCGTCGTCTTCGACGGGCCTCACCCGGCCGGCAACGTGGGGGTACAGATCAACCACATCGCACCCATTAACAAAGGAGAGATCGTGTGGACCATCAATGCCCTCGACCTCGTGTTCATCGGGCGGTTGCTCGAGAAGGGACATGTCGATTTCTCACGGCTGGTGGCTGTCACCGGCTCGGAGGTAACCAAACCCCATTATGTGCGCACTTGTGCCGGAGCCTCCATTGCCTCGATTACCCAGGGGCTGATCAAACCGGCCGACTATGAGCGCCGATACATCAGCGGCAACGTGCTTACGGGTGTGAACGCGGGTGCCGACGGATATCTGGGAGCCAAGCAGGCCCAAGTGACGGTAATCCCCGAAGGCAACAACTGCAACGAGTTCATGGGCTGGGCATCGCTCAATCCCCACAAATACAGCATGAGCCACTCCTACTTCTCGTGGCTGCTGGGCAAGAAACGGCGCTATGCCATCGATGCCCGGGTGAGAGGCGGCGAACGGGCCATCATCATGTCCGACGAGTATGACCGGGTATTCCCCATGGACATCTATCCCGAATATCTCATCAAGGCCATCCTGGCATTCGACATCGACAAGATGGAGAATCTGGGCATCTACGAGGTAGCCCCCGAGGATTTTGCCCTCTGCGAGTTTGTCGATACCTCGAAACTCGAGCTGCAAAAGATCGTGCGCAACGGCCTCGACCGGCTTATGAAAGAGATGAACTAAGAAACAATAACCAACTTAATACAAAACGACTTTGAAAGCTTTAAAGAATTATATAGACAAAATCAAACCCCACTTCGAACCGGGCGGGAAATTGTCTATGTTCCAATCGGTATTCGAAGGGTTTGAATCATTCCTCTTTGTACCTAACACCACATCGCGTTCGGGAGTACACATTCACGACAGCATAGACTCCAAGCGCACGATGACGGTCGTTATCGTCGCCCTGCTGCCGGCCCTGCTCTTCGGCATGTACAATGTGGGCTACCAGCACTACCTGGCCATTGGCGAGCTGGCACAGACCTCGTTCTGGTCGGTCTTCCTCTTCGGCTTCCTGGCCGTGCTGCCCAAAATCGTGGTATCGTATGTGGTAGGTTTGGGCATCGAGTTCACCGCAGCTCAACTCCGCCATCACGAAATCCAGGAGGGATTCCTCGTATCGGGTATGCTCATCCCCATGATTGTGCCGGTCGATACCCCCTTGTGGATGATTGCCGTGGCTACGGCATTTGCCGTCATCTTTGCCAAAGAGGTATTTGGCGGTACGGGTATGAACATCTTCAACATTGCCCTGGTAACACGGGCCTTCCTCTTCTTTGCCTACCCCTCCAAGATGTCGGGCGACGAGGTATTCGTTCGCACGGGCGACACCTTCGGGCTGGGCGCCGGGCAGCTTGTCGAAGGCTTCTCGGGTGCTACCCCGCTGGGACAGGCTGCCACCCATGCCGGCGGCGGAGCCTTGCAACTCACCGATATCCTGGGCAACCCGCTCTCGCTGCACGACATGTTCTTCGGGTTCATCCCCGGCTCCATTGGCGAGACCTCGACATTGGCCATCCTCATCGGCGCCGTCATTCTGCTGGCAACAGGCATTGCCAGTTGGCGGGTCATGCTCTCGGTATTCGCCGGAGGCATTGTCATGAGTCTCATCTGCAACTGGTTTGCCAACCCCGGCATCTATCCGGCCGCACAACTCTCGCCCATCACTCAGATATGCCTGGGCGGATTTGCCTTCGCTGCCGTATTCATGGCTACCGACCCGGTAACCGGTGCACGCACCAATACGGGTAAATACATATTCGGTTTTCTGGTAGGTGTACTGGCCATCCTCATCCGGGTGTTCAACAGCGGATACCCCGAAGGTGCCATGCTGGCCGTGCTGCTCATGAACGCTTTTGCTCCGCTCATCGACTACTTCGTGGTCGAGGCCAATATACGCCACCGTCTCAAACGAGCCAAAAACTTGACAAAATAGAATTACAGCTATGAACAAACAAGGTAATACATACACACTCATCTACACCGCGGTGATGGTTATCGTCGTAGCCTTCATCCTGGCCTTTGCCGCCATCGGCCTCAAACCGGCCCAGGAGAAGAACATCGCTATCGACAAGATGAGCCAGATACTCAACTCGGTAAATATCACATCGACTCCCGAGGATGCTCAGGAGCTGTACAACAAATACATCGACGACTCGTTTGTGGTCGATGCCAACGGCCAGCTGGTCAAGGGCGAATCGTTCTCGATGAACATCGCCGACCAACTGAAACTGCCCGAGAACCAACGCACGCTGCCCATATTCATCTGCACCGACGACTCGGGTTCGCCCAAGTACATCATCCCCCTGTCGGGAAGCGGTCTGTGGGGCCCCATCTGGGGATACATCTCGATCGAGAACGACGGCAACACGGTTTATGGCGCCTTCTTTGCCCACCAGGGTGAGACTCCGGGTCTGGGTGCCGAAATCGAGAAGCCTCAGTTCCAGAAACAGTTCCAAGGCAAGCACTTCTTCATCGACGGTGCCTTCACCTCGATTGCCGTACAGAAGGCTGGCCAGAAACCGCAAAACGGAGCCGACTATGTCGATGCCGTATCGGGAGGTACCATCACGAGCAAAGGGGTACAAAACATGTTGCAGAACTGCGTGAAACCCTATGCACAATTTTTAGAATCGCTCAATTCAAAGAATATATAAGCCATGTTGTCAAAAAAGAATAAAGAGATACTTCTGGGGCCGCTCTCCAAGAACAACCCGGTAATCGTGCAGATACTGGGTATCTGCTCGGCTCTGGCCGTAACGGCCAAACTCGAACCGGCACTCGTCATGGCCGTATCGGTGACTGCCGTCGTCGCTTTCGCCAATGTCATTATCTCGCTGCTGCGCAACACGATACCCAACAGCATACGCATCATTGTGCAACTGGTAGTGGTAGCGGCACTGGTAATCATTGTCGATCAAGTGCTCAAAGCCTATATGTACCAGGTAAGCAAGCAGCTCTCGGTATTCGTGGGGCTCATCATCACCAACTGTATCCTCATGGGACGCCTCGAGGCCTTTGCCTTGAGCCACAAGCCCTGGGAGTCGTTTCTCGACGGTGTGGGCAACGGCGTAGGCTACGGTATCATCCTGGTCATCGTCGCCTTCTTCAGAGAGCTGTTGGGCTCGGGTACCCTGTTTGGATACCAAGTTATTCCCCAGCAGATGTATGACTGGGGTTACCAGAACAACGGGTTGATGATACTCCCGCCCATGGCCCTCATCACCGTGGCCTGCATCATTTGGGTACACCGTTCCCGCAACAAAGATTTGCAACAATAAGAAACCGAGATAAGCTACTTGATATATGGAAAATCTAAATTTGTTCGTCAAGTCTATATTCATAGACAACATGATATTTGCCTACTTCCTCGGTATGTGCTCCTACCTGGCCGTATCGAAGAACGTAAAAACGGCATTCGGTCTGGGTATCGCCGTCACCTTCGTGCTGGCCATCACCCTGCCGGTCAACTACCTGCTGGAGACCTACGTGCTGAAGGCCGGCGCTCTCAAATGGCTGGGCCCCGAATATGCCCAACTCGACTTGAGTTTCCTGAGCCTCATCATGTTTATCGCCATCATCGCCTCGATGGTGCAACTGGTCGAGATGTTCGTCGAGAAATACTCCCCCTCGCTCTACGCTTCGCTGGGTATATTCCTGCCGCTCATCGCCGTGAACTGTGCCATATTGGGCGGCTCGCTCTTCATGCAGCAACGCAACTTCCCCTCGGTCACCAGTGCCACCGTATATGGCATAGGCTCGGGACTGGGCTGGTTGCTTGCCATCGTGTGTCTGGCAGCCATTCGCGAGAAGCTCAGCTACTCCAACATACCGGCACCGCTGCGGGGCATAGGCATCACGTTTATCATCACCGGCCTGATGGGTATCGCCTTCATGAGCTTTTTAGGAATCAAACTTTAAAAGGAGAGTCACGATGTTATTAGCAATAAGTTCCATGTCAACGACAATCATATCGAGCATTGTTTTATTCCTGGGCGTATCGCTCCTACTGGTAGTGATTCTGCTCATCGCCAAGAAATACTTGGTACCGTCGGGCAAAGCGGTTATCACCATCAACGACGACAAAAAGGTCGAGGTCGATACCGGCGGCAGTCTGCTGAGTACCTTGGCCAACGAGAAAATATTCCTCCCCTCGGCTTGCGGTGGAGGCGGTTCGTGCGGTCAGTGCCGCTGCCAGGTTCTGGAAGGCGGCGGTGAGATTCTGCCCACCGAACAGGTGCACTTCTCGCGCAAGCAACAGATGAACCACTGGCGGCTGGGCTGCCAGGTGAAGGTGAAGAACGACATGAAAATCGTTGTTCCCGAATCGGTTCTGGGTGTGAAAGAGTGGGAATGTGAGGTTATCTCGAACAAGAACGTGGCCACCTTCATCAAAGAGTTTATCGTGGCTCTGCCTCCCGGCGAACACATGAACTTTATCCCCGGCTCCTATGCCCAGATAAAGATTCCGCCCTACGAGATGGATTACGACAAAGATATCGACAAGAGCCTCATCGGCGACGAATACCTGCCTTCGTGGGAGAAGTTCGGACTCTTCAGCCTCAAGTGCAAGAATACCGAACCTACCATCCGGGCCTACTCCATGGCCAACTATCCGGCCGAGGGCGATCGCTTCATGCTCACGGTGCGTATTGCCACCCCGCCCTTCAAACCGAAACCTCAAGTGGGATTCCAGGATGTGATGCCGGGTATCGCCTCGTCGTATATCTTCACCCTGAAACCGGGCGACAAGGTAATCATGAGCGGCCCTTACGGTGACTTCCACCCCATATTCAACTCGAAACGCGAGATGATGTGGATTGGCGGTGGTGCCGGTATGGCGCCCCTGCGTTCGCAAATCATGCACATGACCAAAACCCTTCACACGACCGACCGCAAGATGTCCTACTTCTACGGCGCACGTGCCCTCAACGAGGTATTCTATCTGAACGACTTCCTCGAGCTGGAAAAGGAGTTCCCCAACTTCTCGTTCCACCTGGCCCTCGACCGCCCCGACCCGGCTGCCGATGCTGCCGGTGTGAAATATACCCCGGGATTTGTTCACCAGGTTATCTACAACACCTACCTGAAGGATCACGAGGCTCCCGAGGATATCGAGTACTACATGTGCGGTCCCGGTCCCATGTCGAAAGCCGTGGAGAAGATGCTGTGGAATTTGGGCGTTCCCGAAGAGAACCTCATGTACGACAACTTCGGAGGCTAATCCATAGCCCCCTCAAACAAAATCATCACCCGCCGGGATACTCGTCAAGAGTGCCTCGGCGGGCTTTTTTTGCCCACTTGGCAAGAGTCAAAGGAGTCCGCAAGGGTCAGTATCAGGCAAACATAAAAACGGCAGGAGAGGCCTCCAAAAAAGGTTCAGAAAACAAGCGAGGCATATACCCAGAAGGAGGTTCCGTCGGAGACGGGCGAAATGACCAGCTTATTGTCACGGGCAAAGGGGCGGGTATAGATATAGGCACTGCCGGCTCCGATGAGCGCACCGGCGGCCACATCCCACCAATCGTGACGCCGGGCATAGGTTCGGGCCCAACCCACATAAGTGGCCAAGGCATAGGCCGGAGCGCCCCATGCCCATCCATAGCGCCGCTGCACAAAGGCGGCGTTGGCAAAGGTTATCGAGGTGTGTCCCGAAGGGAACGACAAGTTGTTGCTATGGTCGGGACGTTCCTTGCGGACAGCAAACTTGAGCAGATAGGTTGTCCCCAGCGTAGTGAGCCCGGTAAAGGCCGCCTGTTTGAAGCCCGTCCAGTCTTTCATCACCAGCATGGTTGTAGCCGTAGCCACCGGCATGGCTACCAGCAGCACGTCGCTCGATATCTTCACAGCCTCACGAGACTTGCTCAACCCTTCGGCCCGCAGAGGCATCCAGGCGACAAGCAACGAAAGCACCGCACACACGATTCTATCTTTCGTCACACCCACAGCGCTACAATCTTAGGAATAAATATCAACAAGCCCACGGCTACCGACATGACGGCCAGGATGAGCACGGCTCCGGCAGCCAGATCTTTGGCATGCTTGATGGCCTCGTCATACTCCGTAGAGACCCGATCGCACAAGGCCTCGATGGCCGAATTGATGCCCTCGGCGGCCAACACGGCACCAATGCAGAGAATCACAGCTACCCACTCGAGCGACGAGAGCCCCAACAGAGCCCCGGCCACCACCACACACACCGCCACAAAACAGTGTATCCAAGCGTTGTGTTCGCGGCTTATCAAGCGGGCTATTCCCCGCCCCGCATATTTGAAACTGCGGGCCCGATCGGCAAAACTGAATCTTTTCTTTTCCATGGGCTTTTTCTCTTTGGGAGCAAAGATACATCTTTTGGCAACGAATAGCAAGATACCCCAACGTCGAAAGGATACACGCCGACCCCGCATGCTATACCGGCCGACAGCTCTCCGCAAAAAAGCGAGAGTCCCTGCTCTCGCCTAAAAACAATGTGCCCCGGTTTTACAACCGGGGCACAGCACAACAATATAATTGAAACGTCAATTATTTCTTGCGATTGCCATAACGGCTCATGAACTTGTCCACACGACCTGCGGTATCCACGAGTTTCTGTTTACCGGTGAAGAAGGGGTGTGAAGAACTGGTGATTTCCAGCTTTACCAAAGGATAGGTAACGCCATCAATTTCGATTGTCTCTTTGGCAGCTACAGTTGAACGGGTGATAAAGATTTCTTCGTTCGACATGTCTTTGAAAACTACGGGACGGTAGTTATCAGGATGGATTCCTTTTTTCATTGTTATATCGTCTTTTTAATATTATCAAATGTTCACGTTGGTAGCGTGATTTTTTCGTAATGGCTTGCAAATGTAGGGATAAGTTTCGACTTAGAAAAATATTTGCTCTACTTTTTCTCAAAAAAAGTCCGGCCGGAGCGAAATGCACCGGCCGGACCCTGTCTCATTTATCAATTTATTCAAACTCGATCAGCGGATCATTGGTACCTACCACGTCGTTCTCTTTGACAAGAACCCGTTTCACGGTACCGTTCATGGTCGAGAGGATATCGTTTTCCATCTTCATGGCCTCATACACGAGCAATACATCGTCCTTCTTCACCTGGTCACCGGCTTTTACCTTGATTTCTACAACCTTGCCACCCATGGGAGCATCGATTGTAGGACCGGTAATGGGTTCTACTGGAGCAGCCTCCTGAGCCTCTTCCTTCTTCTCCTCAACAGCCGGTTTCTTGGCCTCATACTCAGCGGCACGCACACCCTTCAGGTAGGTCGTAGCCACGTTGGGGAAGAGCTCGAGCAACAGGTATTCCTGCTCGTTCTCGGCCAGTTTCACGCCACCGAACTCGGGCAGAACGGGATTCTCGGGAGCCTTGTAGGAGTTGGTATCGTAGGGAGTCTCGATCGGGCTGCCTGTGATCTTTTCGCGGAACTTGGGATCTACGGGAACCGGAGTCTTTCCGTACTCACCTTTTACCAAGGCCTTGAACTGATTCGATACGGTCGTGTATTCGGGATTGCCTTTCAAGCGGTCGAGGGCGCAGCTCACAGCTTGGCTACCCACAATTTGGCTGGTAGGCGTAACCAGAGGCACCAGACCGGCATCGGAACGAACCTTCGGAATCAGCTTCATGGCATCATCGAGCACATGCTCGGCTTTGAGCTGCTTGAGCTGAGCCACCATGTTGGAGTACATACCGCCGGGGACCTCGGCCTCTTTCACCAGTTCGTTGGGTTTGGGGAATCCGAAGTAGTCTTCGATGGCGTGGCAAGCGTCGAGCAGAGCGGCCTCGTCGTTACGCTTGGCAGCATCGATAGCCGTGTCGAAGAGCTTGTCGATATTGTCGGGCAACTTGTCGATGAGCGGGTCGAAGGCGATGGGGAAGGCATCTTTCTTCAAGTCGTAAGCGGCGAGCTCGCGACGGATACCCAGCAACTCGGCCCGTATCTTGCTCACAGCCGTCATGTTTACCTCCATCTCCACGCCCAGTTTCTGGCAGAAGATGTAGAGCAACTCGATAGCTGGAGCTGCCGAACCGCCACCGAAATACCAGATGTTGGTATCGAGGATATCTACACCGTGGATAACGGCCATCAGCGAAGAGGCCAGACCGTAGCCGGGGGTACAGTGGGTATGGAAGTCAACGGGAACCTTCAGAGCCTGTTTGAGTTTAGGCATCAGCGAAGCTACCCGCGAAGGATTTACCAGACCGGCCATATCTTTCAGGGTCACCATCTTGGCACCCAGTTTTTCAAAGCCGAGGGCTTTTTCTACAAAATACTCATCGGTAAAGATGGGTTTGGGCAACTTCTTGCCGAAGAGGGCTTTCACCCGATCCATAAAGGTGATGGTATAGTGGGGATCGACCGTGTAGCACACGGCACCATCGGAGATGGCTCCCACGGCATTTATCTTTTCGACCGACGACTTCACGTTGTTCAAGTCGTTGAGGGCGTCGAATATACGCATGATACCCAATCCGTTGGCTACAGCCTCGCGGTAGAAGCCATCGAGAACCGTATCGGGATAAGGTGCATATCCAAACAAATTGCGTCCCCGAGAGAGAGCGGTCAAATACGAAGCACCGCCAATAGCATCGCTAATGGTTTTGAGGCGAGTCCACGGGCTCTCGTTCAAATAGCGCATAACCGAGTCGGGTACTGCACCACCCCAAACCTCCATAGCAAAGAAGCCGGCATCCTTATAATAAGGTAATACCCGATCTATCTGCTCCTGGGTAAGACGAGTTGCGAACAAGGATTGTTGCCCATCACGAAGGGTAAGATCTCGAATTTTCAATTTTCTTGGCATAGCAATCTGATTTAATAGGTGTTACATCTTTTCACATTACATGAATTAAGCTTACAAATATAATATTATTTAACTTATTATCAAAAGAAAAAGCGTACTTTTGTATTGTAAATGAATCTTGATAATCTTTTTGTATGTTCAATTTCTTTCATAAAAAGCCTGCTCCAGAACCTCTATTTCCCTATACGACAGAGGTTCACTGCCATATATTGCCGGGTATCGACGATGGTTCGCCCGACGTAGAACACTCCTTGCCACTGCTGCGCCAACTGCGGCAGTGGGGCATTGAAAAGGTGATTGCTACCCCTCACGTGACCGAAGCTACTTTTGAGAATACACCGCAAACGGTGGGCGATGCCTACGAACGCTTGTGCCGCGAGCCTGAGTTTGGCGAGATAGGCATACAGCTCTGCTACTCGGCCGAATATCGCATGGACGATAACTTTCTGGGCATCTTTCAACGGAACGAAATCATGCCCATGCCAGGCAACCATGTACTCATCGAGAACTCTTTCCTACAACCGTTCTGGAATATCAAAGAGCTTGTTTTCGAGCTGCAGCTCAAGGGTTTCTCACCCATCTTGGCCCACCCCGAACGGTATGCCTATTACTACGACGACAAAAAGATTTACCAGGAGCTGCACAACCAGGGCTGTGAATTTCAGGTAAACCTGCTCTCCCTGGCCGGCTATTACAACCGGCGGTCGCGCGAAGTGGCCGAATGGCTGGCTTCGCAACACATGATCGATTACCTGGGTAGCGATCTGCACAACAGCAACCACCTGCTGCACCTGAGCAATTACCTCACCGGGAAAGATTTTGCCAAACACATGCGGGAGATTCACCCCCAAAACGATTCGCTGTAAAACCGATCCACACAAAAAGGAACAGACAGGGGCGGAGAAAAACTCCGCCCCTGTCTGTTTTCTATCGTGTAACACCTCAATCGAAAATACCCTCGATACTCTCTACCGGGGCATCCGAAGTCGGTTCCTCGACATAAGAGCCGCCACTGCAGGGATCAGCATATTCGGGCGGTATCTCGAAGTTGCTGGTCTGCGAATATCCCAGCGTGGGATCGCCATAGACTTTCTGCATGTAGAGTCCATAGATAGGCAGGGCCATGCTGGCACCCTGCCCGTCGGCCATGCCGTCGAAGTGTATCGAACGGTCCTCGCCACCGACCCACACGCCCGAAACCAGGTCGGGGGTAAAGCCCATGAACCAACCGTCGGAGTTGTTGTTGGTCGTACCCGTCTTGCCTCCCATGGGGGCCGTGATGCCATAGCGGAAACGGATGCGGCCGCCCGTGCCATGGTCGATTACGTCGCGCAACATGGGCAGAATGCGGTAATAGGCCTGTTCGCTGAAGACCTCGGTCATCGTGGGGGTAAACTCCGAAATCACATTTCCCAGATTATCCTCGATACGGGTAACATAGAGCGGATCGACCCGCACTCCTTTGTTCGAGAAGGCCGTATAGGCAGTCACCATCTCCTCAACCGAAACATCGACCGGTCCCAGACAGAGCGACACCACCTCGTCGATCTTGTTCTTGATGCCAAACGAGTGCATCAAACGGGCCAGCGACGAAGGCGAGAGTTTGTCCATGAGCCGGGCCGAAATCCAGTTGTTCGAGTTGGCCAAACCCCAACGCAGAGTCACCATCTCGCCTACCCTCGCCTTCGACGAGTTGCGGGGCGACCAGGCCTGCCCGCTCTCGGTAATGAGCGTGGGCTGTTCGTTCAGGAACATATCGCAAGGGGTGAAGCCCTCTTCCATGGCCAGCGTATAGAGGAACGGTTTCACGGTCGAACCGATTTGCCGGCGACCTACCGACACCATGTTGTATTGGAAGTGGGCAAAGTCGGGACCACCCACATAGGCCTTCACATGACCCGTATGGGGATCCATCGTCATGAAACCCGTGCGCAGGAACGACTTCTGGTAACGAATCGAATCCATGGGCGACATAATCGTGTCGATCATGCCGTCGTATGAGAATACCTGCATCTCGACAGGTGTGAGAAATGCCTCCTTGATTTTGGCCTCGCTCACACCGTCTTGTTTCATGGAGCGATAGCGGTCGGACTGTTTCATGGCCCGGTCGAGAATGGCCTCGCGCTCCTCTTGCGAGATGCTTCGCGAGAAGGGTGCATAGCTGCGCCCCTTCTTCTCGGCGAAGAAGCGGGGTTGCAGGTAGTGGCCCAGGTGCTCCTCGACCGCCTCTTCGGCATAGCGCTGCATGCGCGAGTCGATGGTCGTATAGATTTTCAGCCCGTCGGTATAGATATCATATTTCGAGCCGTCGGCCTTGCGATTCTTCTCGCACCAGCCATACAGGGGATTGGTAGCCCAGGCAATGGAGTCGTCGATAAACTTCTGAGCCTCCCAGCCGCGATAGTCGGCCCGCTCGGGCTTCTTGGCCGTCATCATCAGACGCAGCTGTTCTCTGAAGTAGGGAGCCAACCCCTCTTTGTGATCGACCCGCGTATAGTGCAATACCAAGGGCAGAGCCTGCAACGAGTCGAGTTCGGCCTTGGTAATGTATTTGGCCTTGTACATTTGATTCAGCACCGTGTTGCGGCGCCCGCGCGTGCGCTCGTTGTAACGACGGGGGTTGTAATACGAGGGGTTCTTACACATACCCACCAGCGTAGCGGCCTCCTCGATCTTGAGTTTGTCGGGGGTGGTGTGGAAATAGATATAGGCTGCCGACTGGATACCCACTGCGTTGTTGAGGAAATCGAAGTGGTTGAGATACATGTTCACAATCTCCTCCTTGGTATAGAACCGCTCGAGCTTCACGGCAATAACCCACTCCTGCGGTTTCTGGAAAAGGCGCTCCACAATGTTGTCGGCATTGGGCGAATAGAGCAGTTTGGCCAGCTGCTGGGTAATGGTACTACCCCCACCGGCGCTCTTCTGAAACAGAAGTCCCCGCTTGATAAAGGCTCTGAAGAGAGCCTTCACATCGATACCCGAGTGCTCTTTGAACCGAATATCCTCGGTAGCAATGAGGGCATTGACCAGGTAGGGCGATATTTCGTTGTAGTGCACATACACCCGGTTGCTCTTGCTCTGGTAGAAGCGACCCAATACCTGCATGTCGGAGGAGTAAATCTCCGAGGCAAACTTGTCCTTGGGATTCTCCATATCCTCGATAGGCGGCATATAGCCAATCCACCCCCACGAAATCATGGCAAACGCGATGACGGCGAGAAGCACCAGGGAGCCAAAGGCAATCCACATATATTTAATAACCCGAGAAGTGTCTCCAAAAGCTCTTTTAATTCTATCCACTTTCATTGTTTTTCCTGCAATCTACGATTTTTCGACCCCCGGGGCCACACCCGGCGATCCCTTTAAAGCCAATTGTTAAAGCAAAGGTAGCAAATATATTTCATTCCACGGCATATTGCAGATTTATAAAGAATATTTTTTATGCCTAAACAATTTGGCTTTCGCCCTTTTTTTACTATCTTTGCTTATCGAAATGAATTGGCGGGAACAGACATATAATCCATTACAGCAAAGGCATTTTTACAAAAGCCAAGGAATATATTCTCTCCAAAATAAACCGAATTGCAAGCCAGCGTGACATTCATTGTCGTGTTGGCTTTTTCATTGACAACCGTATTTGTAACCTATAAACAAATCATACCGACGATGAAACGTGAGAGTTTAGTATCTATTACCGATTTCTCAAAAGAAGAAATTCTGGACCTGCTTCAAAAAGCGAGTCGATTCGAGGCCAACCCCAACCAAAAAATACTCGAAGGCAAAGTCGTGGCCACGCTCTTCTTCGAGCCCTCTACCCGCACCCGACTCAGTTTCGAGACCGCCGTCAACCGCCTGGGCGGAAGAATCATCGGCTTCTCCGACGCCAGTACCACCAGCTCGTCGAAAGGCGAGACCCTGAAGGACACCATCATGATGGTGAGCAACTATGTCGATCTCATCATCATGCGGCACCACCTCGAGGGGGCTGCCCGCTACGCCTCGGAGATTGCATCGGTACCCGTCATCAACGCCGGCGACGGTGCCAATCAGCACCCCTCGCAAACGATGCTCGACCTCTACTCGATCTACAAGACGCAAGGTACGCTCTCCAACCTGAACATCACGATGGTAGGCGATTTGAAATACGGACGCACCGTGCACTCCCTGCTCATGGCCATGTCGCACTTCAACCCCACCTTCCACTTCGTCGCCCCCGACGAACTGAAGATGCCCATCGAGTACAAGATATTCTGCGAGCAGCACCACATCCCCTACTTCGAGCACTCCGAATTTTCCGAGGAGGTCATCAACCAGGCCGATATCCTGTACATGACCCGCGTGCAACGCGAACGCTTCACCGACCTCATGGAGTATGAAAAAGTAAAGAACGTATATACCCTGCACAACAGCATGCTCGACCACAGCAAAGAGAACCTGCGGATACTCCACCCGCTGCCCCGTGTCAACGAAATCTCCTACGACGTGGACAGCAACCCCAAGGCTTACTACTTCCAACAGGCCAAGAACGGTCTGTATGCCCGGCAAGCCATCATCTGCAAAGTATTAGGAATTGAAGTTTAACCCCACCATTTCGAAAATCATGAACGTCGAAAAGAAAGAACTAAAAGTAGCAGCCCTCGAAAACGGAACGGTGATCGACCACATTCCCTCAAACCAGCTTTTCAAGGTGGTCTCTATCCTGGGTCTCGAAAAGTGCCCCAACAGCATAACCATCGGCAACAACCTGGCCAGTAAGAAAATAGGACGAAAAGGCATCATCAAGGTAGCCGACCGATTCTTCAAGGAAGACGACCTGAACAAGATTGCCCTGGTAGCCCCCGAAGCACAAATCAACATCATCCGCGACTACCAGGTGACCGAGAAACGCAAAGTGTCGCTCCCCGACGTGGTGCACGGCATCATCCGCTGCAACAACCCCAAATGCATTACCAACAACGAACCCATGGAGACCATCTTCCACGTGACCGACAAGGTAAACATTCAGGTAAAGTGCCACTACTGCGAACGCTCGGTATCGAAAGACGAAATAGAAATCTGCTAACCCATACCCCCCCGATATGAAACAAAGCTGGAAACCCGGGACTACCATCTACCCGCTGCCGGCCGTACTGGTGAGTTGCGGCAGCTCTCCCGAAGAGTACAACCTGCTCACCGTAAGCTGGGTGGGTACCATCTGTACCAATCCGCCCATGTGCTACGTCTCGATACGCCCCGAGCGCTACTCCTACGAGATTCTGCGTAAGAACATGGAGTTTGTCATCAACCTCACGACGGTCGAGATGGCGCGTGAAACCGACTGGTGCGGTGTCACCTCGGGGAAGAACTGCAACAAGTTCGAGAAGACCGGCCTCACGCCCCATAAAGCACAAATCGTGCAAGCTCCATACGTCGAGGAGTCGCCCCTCTGCATCGAGTGTAAAGCCCGCGAAATCGTGCGCCTGGGCTCGCACGACATGTTCATCGCCGATGTCGTCAACCTGCTGGCCGACGACAAATACATCGACCCCGAGACCGGAGCGTTCGATATGCAAAAGGCCAACCTGCTGGTCTATTCGCACGGTCACTACTACGAGATGGGCCGGGAGATAGGCAAGTTCGGCTGGTCGGTCCAGAAGAAAAACAAGTAACGCGCATGAAGAGACTGGCCACCGTCATCTGCCTTGCACTCTCGCTTACCCTCGCCGCCGAGGCTCAGATCAAGGTCAAGGAGTTGAACGTGAACAAACGGTTCAACTGGGGTATTCGCGTGGGTGTGAATGCACCGCTGGTCGATATACGGCACATGACTCTCGACGGGAACAAGATCGACGAGTCGGACTCCGAGTCGAGTCTGGGTCTGTCGGGCTCCTTCATCGGCCGGTACAACATCAAGCGACACTACATTCAGCTCGAGGTGGGCATGCACCAGTCGCACACACGACTCTATAACCCCGACTACGGGTTGAACAAGATCAACACCTCGTCCTATGCCGTCGATGTCCCCGTGCTCTACGGATACAACATCACCAAGCATGGACCCTTCTTGATGAACCTGTTTGCCGGGCCTCGCGTCTCCTACATCTGCAACGAGACCAGTCGCATCAACACCTCCAGCACCACGTCGCGCAACCTGGTGTATGACGACAAGCCCAACAGCTTCTCGTTCTATGCGGTGGGTGGACTGAGCACCACCATCGGTCACCTCTATATCGATTTCCGGTATGCCTACTGCATAAAGAACTCGAAAGACCAATCGTTTCGACTCGGCAACGACGACACTCAGGTAGGGCAAGTGAAGCTCTCGCGCGCCGTCAACGAGTTGAGCATTTCAATAGGATATTTATGGTAAGACTACTTTAATACACAAAACAACATGAAAAGAGACAACGTCATTTTCGACATTATCGAAAAAGAGAACCAACGACAACGTAAAGGAATCGAATTGATTGCCTCTGAAAACTTTGTCAGCGAACAAGTGATGCAAGCCATGGGCTCCTGCCTGACCAACAAGTATGCCGAGGGCTATCCCGGGAAACGCTACTATGGTGGCTGCGAGGTAGTCGATCAAAGCGAGCAAATCGCCATCGACCGCATCAAGAAACTGTTCAACGCCGAATGGGCCAACGTGCAACCTCACTCGGGGGCACAAGCCAACATGGCCGTATTTATGGCCGTGCTCAATCCCGGCGACAAATTCCTGGGGCTGAACCTCTCGCACGGCGGTCACCTCTCGCACGGGAGCCCCGTGAACTTCTCGGGCCTGATGTTCCACCCGCTCGAGTACAGCGTGAGAGAAGATACCGGTTATGTCGATTATGATATGATGGAAGAGGTGGCTCTGCGCGAGCGTCCCAAACTGATTATCGGCGGTGCCTCGGCCTACTCGCGCGAATGGGACTATGCCCGCATGCGCAAGATTGCCGACGAGATCGGGGCCATCTTCATGGTCGATATGGCTC
Source organism: Barnesiella sp. An55 (assembly GCF_002161555.1). Classification (GTDB taxonomy): domain Bacteria; phylum Bacteroidota; class Bacteroidia; order Bacteroidales; family Barnesiellaceae; genus Barnesiella; species Barnesiella merdipullorum. The sequence continues at coordinate 123,333 of NZ_NFHZ01000009.1, forward strand.
ACCCGGCCGGACTCATCGCTGCCGGTCTGCTCGACAACCCGCTCAAATATGCCCACATCGTCACCTCGACAACCCACAAGACCCTGCGTGGTCCCCGCGGCGGTATCATCCTCATGGGCAAAGACTTCGACAACCCCTGGGGCAAAAAGACTCCCAAAGGCGAAATCAAGAAGATGTCGGCTCTGCTCGACTCGGCCGTATTCCCCGGCGTACAGGGCGGCCCGCTCGAGCATGTGATTGCCGCCAAAGCCGTGTCGTTCGGCGAGGCCCTGCAACCCGAGTACATCGACTACCAGACTCAGGTGAAGAAAAATGCCGCTACCATGGCCCAGGCCTTCATGGACAAAGGCTACAAGATTATTTCAAACGGTACCGACAACCACTGCATGCTCATCGACCTGCGCACCAAGTTCCCCGAACTCACGGGTAAAGTGGCCGAGAAGGCTCTGGTTCAGGCCGACATCACGGTCAACAAAAACATGGTTCCGTTTGACAGCCGCTCGCCGTTCCAGACCTCGGGTATCCGTGTAGGTACACCGGCCATCACCACTCGTGGAGCCAAAGAGGATATGATGCTCGAGATTGTCGAGCTCATCGACACTGTGCTCTCCAACCCCGAAAACGAGTCGGTTATCAAAGCCGTGCGCGAGAAGGTGAACAGCATGATGAAGGACTATCCCATCTTTGCCTATTAACGCATCGACCGTATCGACAATTCATTCACATAAGTACACTCCCCCGTTGCGGGAGTGTACTTTTCATTTACAGCATAAACGACTATTCCATGAAAACAAGTGCTAAACTGTTCCTTGCGGCCCTGCTGCTGACCGGAGCCTTCGTGCCCGAATGTGCAGCTCAAGACTGGCCCAACCTCAACTGTTACCGCGAAGCCAACCAATCGCTCATGGAGGCTCGCCACAACGACCCCAACGACTCACAAAAAACGTGGGTGGTCTTTATGGGCGACTCGGGCACCCAAGGATGGGCCGAGAAAGATCCCGAATTTTTTACCAGTCACAACTACATAGGCCGGGGCATCAACGGACAGACAACCCCGCAGATGCTGTTGCGATTCCGTCAGGATGTCATCGACCTCAAACCCCAGGTCGTGGCGATTCTGGGTGGAGCCAATGATATTGCCGGCAACACCGGTCCCTCGAGCATTAAAATGATTATGGACAATATCGTGTCGATGGTCCAGCTGGCCCAGGCCAACGGCATCAAAGTGGTGCTCTGCTCGACCCTCCCCTCCAACCACTTCTACTGGATTCCCGAACTCAAACCGGCCGACCTGCTCATCGAGCTGAACCGGCAAATCAAGGCTTATGCCGATGCCAACCAAATTCCCTTTGTCGATTACTACTCGGCCCTGGTCGATGACGAGAAGGGATTGAACCCGGCCTACCGCATCGATACCGCCCACCCCTCGCTCGAGGGATACAAGCTCATCGAGCCATTGGTAGTCAAAGGCATCGAACAGGCTCTCGCCAACGAGCCAACCAAGTAAAATAAAAAAGGAGCCTCCGATTTTGGAAGAATACCCCTCTCACTTTATAATCGCAGTCTTATGAAAACAAAAGCAAAATTACTGCTGTCGGCCCTGCTGCTGACCGGAGCCTCGGCTGTCGAGTGCGCCGCCCAGGACTGGCCCGCCCTGAACCGTTACCGCGACGACAACCAGGCACTCATGGAGGCCCGCCGCAACGACCCGGCCGAAGCGCAAAAAAAATGGGTGGTATTTATGGGCAACTCCATCACCCAAAACTGGGCCAAGATGGATCCCGACTTCTTCACCACCCACAACTACATAGGCCGGGGTATCAGCGGGCAGACTTCGCCGCAAATGCTGCTGCGGTTTCGTCAGGATGTCATCGACCTCGCGCCCAAGGCAGTAGTCATTTTGGCCGGCACCAACGACATTGCCGGCAACACCGGCCCCTCGAACATTAAAATGATTATGGACAATATCGTGTCGATGGCACAGCTGGCCCGGGCCAACGGCATCGAGGTGGTGCTCTGCTCGGTACTTCCCGCCAACCGCTACCGCTGGGCCCCCGAGGTAAAACCGGCCGAGACGATCGTCGAGCTGAACCGGCAGATTAAAGCCTATGCCGAGGAGAACCACCTGACCTATGCCGATTTCTATACGCCCCTCGTCGATGACCAGATGGGGCTGAACCCGGCCTATGGCAACGATGGTGTACACCCCACCCTCGACGGGTACAAGATCATAGAGCCTCTGGCGGTAGAGGCTATCGAAAAGGCTTTGGCCCGATAGCCCAACCCCGACAAAAAACAAGAGAGGGACCGCGTCGTAGAAATCGCCGACATGGTCCCTCTTTCTGTCTTAACCTGAAGCGGCCGGACACAGAAAACGCTTTGCGGTCGGACACTTCTGTCTCTCGATACGAAACCCTGCAACTATCGGATGCCGTATCGTTTCAATATCTTCATAATCTGGGGTTGGTATTGTCGCACCAATCGGTCGAAGCCCAGATCGTTGGGGTGAGTACCATCGATAGATCCCTCGTGATCGGTACCGATAGCGTGGTTATCGCGAATGAGGTAAATGTCTTTTACTCCCTCCTTTTTCAACAGTTCATACTGTTCGATAAATGCCTCGCTCTGACGGATACAACGCTCGTGCATCTGTTGGTCGCTATACCCATCCTCACGCATAAAAGTCTCGACCAGGATAATAGGGACTCCGGGGTGATGCTCACGTATCGTCTTTACCAAATACTGGGTGCGCTCGGTAATCTCCTCGGGCAAGGGGTTAGGCATGCAATCGAGCACAAAGGCATCGGCCCTGACATCTTTCAACATGTTGGCTACGGCAGGCTCCATCTTACCGCTACCGCTCAATCCAAAATTGACAAAATTGAAGCCCGTGTTACGAGCCATACGAGCCGGATAGGCCAACCCGGCACGGCTGGCAGAAGCCCCGTGCAGAATACTCGACCCATAAATCAGTATCGTATGGCGGAAAGGCGACGGCTCTGCCGTAATGACGGCAGCCGAATCGACCCCAATCTCGAGCGAAGTAATCTCGTCGAACAGGGGGAGATACAACAGAAAACGATGCTCGCCCGACTTCAAGTTCTTGACCAGGCAACACTCGTGTTCTGTCTTCCCGGCCGTAGGAGTACCTACACCAACCGGCATCCAACCGTCGTCACTATACATGTAAAGATCGAGCCCCCGTTGGGCAATAGGAGTCATATTGCCCATCACACGCTTGCCTTCGGTAGTCCAGCGAGCCACCACGGTAGGACTGTTGGTTTTGAAACTGACAGCCAAACCAGCCGAATAGGTAAACAGGTTTTTCACATGTTTAGGCATATCGCTATACTTTTCCACATCGACCCGGTGATAGACATTCGCGGGAGTAGGCATCGCCTTCCCAACCAGGGTGAGGCTCGAAGCCTCGACATACTTCAAATTCTTGTTTGCCGGCCATACTAAGAGCGGCATCAAACAGCACAATGCAATGAATAAAATTCCACGTTTCATGGTTCATTATAATTTATGTTTTACATGATGAGTCTTCATTAAAGAGGATCGACATCGTAATAGAGTAGCAGCGATTTGAACCGGTCATCGACCAGCATATTCTCATATACCTGCCGCAAAATCTCCTTCACGCGCGACATCGACGCGGCCAGCTCCATCTTCAGCACCACCTTGCGGATGTAGAGCGACTGAATACGGGCTACCGGCGGATTGTCGGGCCCCAGTACCCGGCTGCCAAAGACCTCGCGCAGAGCCGAGGTATAACGCACCGCAAGTTCCTGCAGGAGGGTTTCGTCGCGATGCTTCAGATAGATATATATCAATCGGGTATAAGGCGGATAGGAGAAGGACTTGCGCTCGGCCAACTGCATGGCATACATTCCCTCGTAGTCGTGGGCCATCACCTGGCGGATAAGGGGTGCCGAGGGATCGGAGGTCTGCAACACCACCACCCCCTTTTTGCTCTTGCGCCCGGCTCGACCCGACACCTGTTCCATCATCTGGAAGGCCCGTTCGTGAGCCCTGAAATCGGGAAAGTTCATCATCTGGTCGGCACTCAAGATACCCACCACACTCACCTGGTCGAAATCCAGTCCCTTGGTAATCATCTGAGTACCGATGAGAATCTTGTTTTTCCCTTTGGAAAAGTCGTCGATAATCTGCTCATAGGCGTTGCGCGAACGGGTTGTATCCAAGTCCATGCGCGACACGGGGACTCCCGGGAAATGTTGGGCGATATCCTCTTCGATGCGCTCGGTCCCGAAACCCATCACCCCAATGGTGGGCTGCCCGCAGGCGGGACACACCTTGGGTATTTCGTAGGTATAACCACAATAGTGACAGGTGAGTTGGTTGTAGCGCTTATGGTAGGTAAGGCTCACATCGCAATGCTCGCACTTGGGCACCCAGACACACTGCTTGCACTCGACCATGGGGGCAAATCCCCGGCGGTTTTGGAAAAGAATTACCTGTTCGCCCTCATGCAAGGCCGTCTGCATGCGGTTGAGCAACTCAGGCGAGAAGTTTCCCCGCATGCGGTTTTTCCTGCGCATCTCCTTCACATCGACCGGAATAATCTCGGGCAACTCCACGTCGTTGAACCGACGCTTCAACTCCACCAGTCCATATTTGCCCTGGCGGGCGTTGAAGTAGGTCTCGATAGCCGGCGTGGCCGTGCCCAACAGCGTTTTCGCCCCGTGCATCGAGGCCAACACAATAGCCGCATTGCGGGCATGATAGCGAGGGGCCGGATCGTATTGCTTGTAGGAGGTCTCGTGTTCCTCATCGACAATGACCAGCCCCAGGTCGGCAAAAGGCAGGAAGATGGACGAGCGTACCCCCAACACAAGTCGAGGCAAACGACTGTCGAGCAGGGTGTTCCAGATTTCGACCCGCTCGTTGTCCGAGAATTTGGAGTGATAAATCACCAGCTTATCGCCAAACATCTTGCGCAGGCGGTTGGTCAACTGGGTAGTCAAGGCAATCTCGGGGACCAGATAGAGCACCTGCCTCCCCTCGTCCAACACCCGTTGAATGAGGTGGGCATAAATCTCGGTCTTACCACTCGAAGTGACACCGTGCAACAGAGTCACCGCGTGCTCCTTGAACGAATCGAGTATCTGCCGGTAGGCCGTCTGCTGCACCTCGCTCAGGGGAGCAATCTCTCCCACTGGAAGGGTTGCCGCATCGAAACGACTTATCTCTTTTTTATAGACTTCGAATATTCCCTTCTCGACCATTGCCCCCAACACGGCCGACGATACACCCGAGCGGTCGAGCAGTGCCTTGCGCGATACCTCTCGCAACTTGCCCCGCTGCATGAAGAGCGACAAATCGAGAAACGACAGGAGCATCACCTCCTGCTTCTTGGCCTGTTTCACCCGTTCGAAAGCGCTGCGCAAGGCGGTATCATCGCCGGGAGCAAAGGTGAGGCGGATGTAGGTCTCGGTCTTGGGCCGGTAGTGCGCCTTGATCTGCTCCGAAACAAACACGGCTTCACGCTCCAGCAACAGGCGAAGCGTGGGCAATATGTTGCGCATGCCACTCTCCTTCTCGAGTTCCTGCACGGTCATGCGCGACTTTTTCCCGAGGGCGGCCAGCAGCATCCATTCCCGCTCCTTCAGCCGGTCATCGTCGGGCTCCTCGAAGTCGGCATTGAGTGTAACGGTCGTCTCGCTCTCGAGTTTCAGCCCCGAAGGCAAGGCGGCCTTATAGACATCGCCCACCGAGCAAAGATAATAGTCGGCAATCCACTCCCAGAATTGCAGTTGCGGACGCCGCAAGATGGGCCGGTCGTCGAGTATCGAGAGAATCTCTTTCACTTCGTATCCCTGGGGCATGACGTCGTGCAAACGTACCACGATAGCCGTGTAGTATTTCTTGCGGCCAAAAGGTACCACCACCCGGCTGCCGGGTTGCAGCGAGGCTTGCCAGTCGGCAGGAATCCGATAGGTAAAATACTTGTAAAGCGGTAAAGGCAATACGACGTCGGCAAATGTGTTCATAACTCAAAACGCTTCTTCCCGGGAGGGGCCCGGCTCTATCTCGTACAAAGATAGCACAAAATGAGTGTAGGGACAAACCGGCGCAATACAAAAAAGAGCGGGGCCGGGAGTCATACTCCCAGCCCCGCCGTATGGTATTTATTCCTTATCTTATGTTGGATTAGAACAGATAGGCTGCCGTTACGGTCCATGCCCGGCTCTTACCGTTCAAGGTTGCATTGATCAGATTGTCATCGAGCTCCATGGTCTTGCCCAAGCCCCAACCATACTGGGCTGCAATCTGCAAATGGCTGAAGAACTCAAGACCCAGGCCCACATTGATGGCCGTCTCGAAACTCTTGTTCTTGTACTGATCGGCCAAGTTGTCGCCTACCCGGAAGGCAAAACTGGGACCGGTATAGACAAAGGGCGACATAAACGACCCTACCACCGGCAACGAGAATTTATACTTCAGGTTGATAGGTATCTCTATATAATCGGTGTGATGCGTCTCTGTCAGGTTGGAAGTAACCTCTTTCAAGGTAGATCCTTTGCGAGAGTACATCACACTAGCATCGAGGCCCACCCCGATAACGGGCACCATAAACTCGGCCATGATACCACCCGTAAAACTCGTGATATTGTTCGATTTCAAATTCTCAGACAAGTTTCCACCCAGAGAGAGAGACGAGATGTTCACACCAAGCTTGGGTCCAAACTTAAACTGTGCATTGGCCGGAATCGCCAAAAACAAGGCAGCAATGAGAGCTACACAAAAAACTGTCTTTTTCATAAATCTCTTTTTATTTGTATTTCTAATTTTTAGTCGCAGAACAGACTATTTCTATAACCCATTTCGCGACACCTCTTTGCACAAAGATAAGATAAAATATATTAAAATCACAAAATCGAACGAGAAATCGACAAGAAATACAAAAATTTACAGGCTCTTATCGGCTATCAAAAAAAATAGCGTATCTTCGACAATCGAAAAAAACAATACACTCGCTTATGGACATAACCGACAATAAACCTACTATCGAAGAAGAGATCGTCAAGATGCTGAAGACCGTGTATGACCCCGAAATTCCGGTCAACATATACGACCTCGGCCTCGTCTATAATATTGAAGTCGATGACGGTGCCGTGAAAATAGAGATGACTCTCACGGCCCCCAACTGCCCCGCGGCCGACTTTATCATCGAGGATGTGCGCATGAAAGTCGAGAGTATCGAGAATGTAAAGAGTGTTGATATCCAGCTCGTATTCGAGCCCGAATGGGATAAAGACATGATGAGCGAAGAGGCCAAGCTCGAACTTGGACTACTGTAATCCATATCGCCTATGCCCGGAACAAAGACCTATTTCGCATCAGACTTCCATTTGGGAGCCCGATACATCGAGAACCCGCTGGAATACGAACGCCGCATTGTGCGTTGGCTAGACAGCATCAAGGCCGATGCCGGCACCCTCTACCTGCTGGGCGATATCCTCGATTACTGGTATGAGTACCGCTATGTGGTGCCCCGGGGATTTACCCGCTTCTTTGGCAAGCTGGCCGAGTTGAGCGACAGCGGCATCGACATTCACTGGTTCATCGGCAACCACGACATCTGGATATTCGACTACCTGCCCCACGAACTGGGCATCACCATACACGACGGCAGCCTCGTCACCGAGATAGGCGGCAAACGATTCTACCTCTCACACGGCGACAATGTGGGGCAGCGCGACCGCTCGTTCCGTCTGCTTCGCAGCATCTTCCGCAACCGGTTCTGCCAACGGCTCTATGCCGCCATACACCCGCGGTGGACCGTCGCCTTTGCCCTGCGGTGGTCGGCCCACAGTCGCAAAACCGGCGACGACTATGCCCAATACCAGGGCGAGAAAAACGAGCATCTGGTCTGCTTTGCCAAGGAATACCGCAAGGAACATCCCATCGACTGCTTCATCTTCGGGCACCGACATATCCTGCTCGACCTGGCTCTCCCCCAAAAAAGCCGCATCATCATCCTGGGCGACTGGATTAAAAATCCATCCTATGCCGTAGCCGATGAAACAGGTATCATTTTATATGATTATATCGAAGAATAATGGTAAAATAGAGAGCAAAAATCCAATTTTAATATTTTTTACACATTCGCAGTTACAGATTAAAAGTCACCCCAATAGCTTATTTAACAATCATTTACAGCCCATACAACACAAAAAGTACTTAAAAAAGTATATTATAAAACATATTTTTTTGTTTGTTTATCTGCAAAAAAAAGTTGTCCTTTGTGTCAATAACCTAAAACAATCTTTTTTACCTTAAAAAAATTAATACCTATTGAAAACCTATAAAGAAAGAGCTTTTGCGAAAAAGCTCTTTTTTTGTTACTATCTCCTCCCATTTTACCCACCTCTACCTCATGTGATATAGCTTGCAAAGCAAGGCCTAGTCGACAAAATTCAGGATGAAACCTCAGTAAAGCATTGATTTTAATATCTTTGTGAAGATTATTATAAATATGGCACAAAAAATGCTTTTTCTGTGGGTCTTCACATGTGGT